>NZ_FCOK02000051.1 GCF_001544555.2 Caballeronia udeis
AACTGGATCACCAACGGGTTCATTCCATCGTCGCGTGGCCGTGGATGATTGATTCACTATTGAATTAGAAATGGAATTACAGGCAGAGTTACTGGCTCATCCCACCGCAGGCGATGTCATTAAAGGCACGGGCGGCCTCCGTAAGGTTCGATTCGGCAGTAGCAAGCGAGGAAAAGGAAAGCGTGGCGGAATCCGCGTGATTTATTACTACTGGGTTTCGGGGTGGCAGGTCTGGTTGTTTACGCTTTACGGCAAAGACGAAATGGACGACCTATCAAATGACGAGCGCCGGGAATTGGCGTTCGCTTTGGGCGCCGAAATGACTTCGAGGAAAAACAAATGAAACGCAATCTATTTGCGGAATTGAAGCAAGGCGTCACCGCATTGGAGGATCAGCGCAAAGGCAAAGTGACTCTGCGGACAATCGATATGGAGATCCCGTCGCCAGTGGAAGTTTCGGCGGACGAGATCAGGGAAATGCGTACCAAAATGAACGTTTCACGAGCGGTGCTGGCTCACCGGTTGCGCGTCAACCCGCGCACGCTTGAGAACTGGGAGCAAGGAACTGCAAAGCCGAATGCTCAGGCCGCAGTGCTGATCAAATTGGTCGAGCAGCACCCCGAGACATTCGACTATCTGGCCGCGCTATAACGCATTCGCCAGCTCCGACGCAGACGGAGAGCTCTTCGGGCAATCGCAGAACCCCATAAACCGAAAAAGGCGCCTGCGGCGCCTTTTTCGTTTCAACCCATGATGCTGCTAAAGCTTACTGCGGCTTCGGCTCCGGCGCACGCAAACGAATATGCAGTTCTTTCAACTGCTTTTCGTCCACTTCGCTCGGTGCTTGTGTCAACAAATCCGTCGCGCGCTGCGTTTTCGGGAACGCGATCACGTCGCGGATGGAATCGGCGCCCGCCATCATCGTGACGATACGGTCCAGCCCGAACGCAATACCACCATGCGGTGGCGCGCCGTACTGAAGCGCGTCGAGCAGGAAGCCAAACTTGATCCGCGCTTCTTCCGCACTGATCTTGAGCGCGCGAAACACCTTGCTCTGCACTTCTTCCTGATAAATCCGCACCGATCCGCCGCCAATTTCCCAGCCGTTCAGCACCATGTCGTATGCCTTCGCGAGGCAGCGGCCCGGGTCCGTTTCCAGATATTCCAGATGCTCGTCCTTCGGGCTTGTGAACGGATGATGCGCGGCCACGTAACGGTTGTCTTCCTCGTCGAATTCGAACATGGGGAAGTCGGTCACCCACAGCGGCTTCCAGCCCTTTTCGAACAAGCCGTTCGCACGACCGAACTCCGAATGACCGATCTTCAGACGCAACGCGCCCAGGCTGTCGTTCACGACTTTCGAACGATCCGCCGCGAAGAAAATGATGTCGCCATTCTGCGCGCCGGTCCGCTCGATGATCGCAGTGATCGAGGCGTCGTGCAGGTTCTTCACGATCGGGCTCTGCAGGCCATCGCGACCCTTCGCGATGTCATTCACCTTGATCCAGGCCAGGCCCTTCGCGCCGTAGATACGCACGAACTCCGTATAACCGTCGATCTCGCTGCGCGTCATCTCGCCGCCACGCGGCACGCGGATCGCCGCCACGCGGCCATCCTTGGAATTGGCCGGCGTGCTGAAGACCTTGAAATCGACGTCCCGGACAGCGTCCGTCAGGTCCGTGAATTCGAGCTTCACGCGCAGGTCCGGCTTGTCCGAGCCGAAACGGCGCATGGCTTCCGAATACAGCATGACCGGGAACTTCTCGTCGAGCGAGACGTTGATGGTTTCCTTGAAGACGTGACGGATCATCGCTTCGAACAGATCGCGGATTTCCTGTTCCGTCAAAAACGACGTTTCACAGTCGATCTGCGTGAATTCCGGCTGACGATCTGCGCGCAGGTCTTCGTCGCGGAAGCATTTCACGATCTGGTAGTAACGGTCGAAGTTCGCCACCATCAGCAATTGCTTGAACAATTGCGGCGACTGCGGCAACGCGAAGAACTGACCCGGGTTCGTACGCGACGGCACCAGGTAATCGCGCGCGCCCTCCGGCGTGCTCTTGGTGAGCATCGGCGTTTCAATGTCGATAAAACCCTGCGCGTCCAGGTACTTGCGTACTTCAATAGCCACGCGGTAACGCAAACGCAGGTTCTGCTGCATCTGCGGACGGCGCAGGTCGAGCACACGATGCGTGAGGCGCGTGGTTTCGGAGAGGTTGTCGTCGTCGAGCTGGAACGGCGGCGTCACCGACGCGTTCAGCACGTTCAGCTCGTGACACAGCACTTCAATCTTTCCGCTCGTCAGCCCGGCATTCGCCGTGCCTTCCGGACGGCCGCGCACCACGCCTTTCACCTGCACGCAAAACTCGTTGCGCACGCCTTCGGCCACCTTGAACATTTCAGCGCGATCCGGATCGCACACGACCTGCACGAGGCCCTCGCGGTCGCGTAAATCGATAAAAATGACGCCGCCATGGTCGCGCCGGCGATGTACCCAGCCGCACAGCGAAACGCTTTGGCCCAGCAGGGCTTCGGTCACCAGACCGCAGTATTCGGATCTCATCGACATGATGTTGTGTC
The DNA here is from genome assembly GCF_001544555.2 of Caballeronia udeis. Classification (GTDB taxonomy): domain Bacteria; phylum Pseudomonadota; class Gammaproteobacteria; order Burkholderiales; family Burkholderiaceae; genus Caballeronia; species Caballeronia udeis. Next base: position 2,581 of record NZ_FCOK02000051.1, read on the forward strand.
TTTCGTTATTCATTGATCAACGGTGCGCGCGCACAAGTCCAAGGTCTTGTTCGCAGCGCGCCGGCATTACAGCGGCGGATCGACGGGACGGCGCGGCGCGGCCTGCGCTTGCGGCATGGACGGCGCGACTACTCCCATTGACACGATGTACTTCAACGCAGCATCGACAGACATGTCGAGCTCGATGACTTCGCTTCTCGGCACCATCAGGAAGAAACCCGAGGTGGGATTCGGCGTGGTCGGCACGTAGACGCTCACATGCTCTTCAGTCAGGTGATTGACCACGTCGCCGCCGGGAATACCCGTCAGGAAACCGATGGTGTAGGACCCCGAATGCGGGTAACGGATCAGCAGTGCCTTGCGAAACGCGTTGCCGCTGCTGGAGAGCAACGTGTCCGACACTTGTTTAACGCTGGTATACAGCGGTCCGACCACGGGAATGTGGCGCACGATCACATTCCACCACTCGACCAGTTTCTGGCCGACGAAGTTCTGCGTGAGCAAGCCCACGACGAAAATGAAGGCGAGCGTCAGCACAGCGCCGAGGCCCGGCAGATGGAAGCCGAAGATCCGCTCGGGTTGCCAGGATTCCGGCAGCAGCAGGAGCGTCTGGTCCATGGTCCCGATCACGAGCCCGATCACCCACAGCGTGATGGCGAGCGGAACCAGCACCAGCAGGCCGGTCGCGAACACGGATTTCAACGTAGTCTTTTTGGTCGTCATTTACACAGCCGGAAGGCCGCCCCGCTTGGGATTTCGCGGTTTGGCTGGTTCGCCGCCCAACGCACATTCATGGCTTCGGGCGGTCATCTTCTTGCGTGCGATCGGACAGATCGAGCAGATCGTGCAACTGAGCGCGCTTGTCAGCGCAGGCCGGGCAAGATTGCGTTGCAGGCGTCGCGCTTCGCGCAAGCGGCGAGCGTCAATTCGATGCAGGCGACGCCGGTTTGCCCGATGACGCCGCAGCCGATGTCGTGCTGCTTGCTGCCGGCGCGCTTGCGGTGGACGAATCAGTCTTCGACGACTGATTACCCGAATCCTTGCTCGACCCGTTACTCGAATTACCCGAATCCGATGCGCTTTCGCTTTTCGTTTCCGCTTTGGCGCCTTCGTCCTTCTTACCGCCCTCTTCCTTCTTGGAAGCAGCAGCGGCGCCGTTGTTGCCGCCACGGAAATCGGTGACGTACCAGCCCGAACCTTTCAACTGAAAGCCCGCGGCCGTTACCTGCTTGACGAAAGTTTCCTTCCCGCACTGCGGGCACTGGGTGAGCGGTGCATCGCTCATTTTCTGGAGCGCGTCTTTTTCGAAGCCGCAGGACTCGCAGCGGTACGCGTAGATCGGCATGTCACTCTTCCTACGATTAACGTTTCGGCGCTTGCAAAGCCTTGAATTATAGCCGCAAACCATCGGCGGCCCCTTAATTTTGGGCTCGCAGGCTTAGGTTTCAAGGGCGTACGGCAGGTTTGCGCAGGTTTCTTTTATCGAAACACGAGGTGCGCGAGCACAAGCCGCTTGATGCAGATACGGGCTATGTGTCAGGCGCGGGTCAGCCGTTGCAGGCGCGACCGGGATACGATGGATTCAGGCAGCAGGCCCGGCTTCCGGCGCACGCCGACGCCAGGTGAGCCAGCGTTCGCGTCCGGCAAAGACGTCGATGGAGCCGGTCACTTCGTGCTCTTCCACGAGCTCGAAATACGGGGTCAGCAAAGCATCGAGCGCGCCCCGCTCAATACCGAATGGCGGCCCCTTGGGCGTCTCACCGAGGAAATAGAAACCCGCCAGCAGCGCCCCGGGCCGCAGCAGTTCGGCCATTCGCACGGCGTAGTCCTGCCAGCGGTCCCGCGGCAAAGCGCACAGGAACGCGCGCTCATAAATCCAGTCTGTCTCGAACGGTGGCCTGTAAGCGAAGAAATCGGCCTGCTCCACCACGCCGGCGTACTCGCCCAATTGCTCACGCGCCGCCGCAACGGCGCTTGAAGAGAAATCGATGGCTTTGACCGGCCAGTTTTCGCGCGCAAGCCACAACGCTTCGTACGCGCTGCCGCAGCCGGGGATCAGCACGTTCGGCGACGTACTGCGATGCTCAAGGGCAAACGCCTGGAACGCCTCCGGTACCCCGGCATAATCCCAAGGCATGAAGCGCTGGTCGAAGCGTTCACTCCAGAACTCGGGTGAATTCGGGTCCCGGGTTTGGAAGTCGGGAGGGGTGGCGGGCGCGGCGGGCTTGCTATTGTCGACCATGGTGCTCTCAACCTCCGGATGCAAATACCTGCCAGAACTGGACCAGCACAGCGCCCGCGCCCACCGCCAGCCCGAAGATCAGCAAGGCCTGCAGCAAACGGTTAGTGCGCTTCTGCTCGATCAGGATCATGCGCATGAGCTCGTCATTGCCGCCCCCCGGCTGAACGTGCCGGTCAGCCAGCACCTGATGGATCAGGCGCGGCAACTGCGGCAGCGTCTTGCTCCACTGCGGCGCTTCCAGTTTCAGTCTTTCATACCAGCCGCGCCAGCCGACCTGCTCGTTCATCCAGCGCTCGAGATACGGCTTGGCGGTCTTCCACAGATCGAGTTCAGGATCGAGCGACCGGCCGAGCCCCTCCACGTTCAGCATCGTTTTCTGCAGCAGCACGAGTTGGGGCTGAATCTCGACGTTGAAGCGGCGTGAAGTGGAAAAGAGCCGCATCAGCACCTGGCCCAGCGAAATATCCTTCAACGCCCGGTCGAAGTACGGTTCGCACACCGCGCGGATCGCGCTTTCCAGCTCTTCGACACGCGTGCTCGGCGGCACCCAGCCCGACTCCAAATGCAGCGTGGCCACACGGTGATAGTCGCGCTTGAAGAACGCCAGGAAATTCTGCGCCAGATAGTTTTTATCGAAGTCGGACAGCGCGCCGACAATCCCGAAATCCAGCGCGATGTACCGCCCGAACGTCTCTTCCGCGAGACTCACCTGGATGTTGCCGGGATGCATGTCGGCGTGGAAAAAGCCGTCGCGGAATACCTGTGTGAAGAATATCTCGACACCTTCCTGCGCCAGCTTCGGAATATCCACCCCCGCCGCCCGCAGGACTTCCACCTGGCTGATCGGCACGCCGACCATGCGCTCCATCACCAGCACGGTGGGCGCTGAATAGTCCCAATACATCTCGGGCACCATCAGCAGATCGAGGCCCGCAAAATTGCGCCGCAACTGGCTGCCGTTCGCAGCCTCGCGCATCAGGTCGAGTTCGTCGTGGAGATATTTGTCGAATTCGGCGACTACTTCGCGCGGCTTCAGCCGCTTGCCGTCCGCCCACAGCCGCTCGGTCCAGTAAGCAATGTCGCGCAGCAACGCGAGATCCGAATCGATCACCGGCAGCATGTTCGGCCGCAACACCTTCACCGCTACCGCCTTGCCTGCATGCGCACCGGTCTTGATCTTGGCGAAGTGCACCTGGGCGATTGACGCGCTCGCCACCGGCACACGCTCGAAGTCGTCGAACAAAACGTCAATGGGTGAACCCAGCGACTTTTCCACAATGGCGATAGCGACATCCGAGTCAAATGGCGGCACCTGGTCCTGAAGCTTGGCGAGCTCGTTCGCTATGTCGACAGGGAGCAAATCGCGGCGCGTTGACAGCACCTGCCCGAACTTCACGAAGATTGGCCCGAGACTTTCGAGCGCGAGGCGCAACCGCACGCCGCGTTCGACGTCGAACCTGCGGCCGAACGTGGTAACGCGCATGAGCAACCGGACACGCCGGTCCTGGATGCCGCTCATTACCAGTTCGTCGAGCCCGAATCGCACTACGGTGAAGAAAATCTTGAGGAAACGCAGAAGACGCATGGTTCAGCCCATTACTTGCTCGTGCCGCGCGCTGGCGCGGCGCCGGACGCTGACGCGCCTCGGGCTTCGGCTTTTTGTTCGAGTCGCTCGATGCGCTTTTCGACGCGCGCAAGCGCGTCCCGGGCGATCGACAGTTCCGCATTGAACGTGTCGAGGGCGCTGCGGCGCACGAGTTGAGGTTGTTCGTCGAGCAGGTATTCGGCCACCGATTCAAGCAGGTTCCGCCCAGAGCGGCGCGCCTGTTCGCCCACCTTGCGTACGGTCGAGCCGATCCGGTGAGCGGGACCGTCGCCAATCACGCGCGCCAGATCTTCTTCGGGCTCCCAACGCAAATGTTCAGCCAGCTTTGCGATCGTGGTCGCGAACTCCGCGTCGCCTTCTATGCGGACGTGTTTCATCACAGCCGCCTGGCCCCCTTGCAGGAACGCCGGGACGGCGTCCGCGGGAACGGAGAGGGTAACGTCGAAAGTGCGCGCTTCGGTTTCATCGACGGCGGTTATCTGCCCGTCCGGCTGGACCATCAGCAACAGCGAGAACGGCGAAAGCGCCAGCCGCGCGGTCTTGCCTGCGTAAGGCGTGAGACGCTCGCGTGCCCACGATTCACGCGCGAGCACGTGGTTCACAGCAGCCGCGAACGCTTTCGATGCGGTTCTGGCTGCGGCCTGGGTGGCAGAAGGTGCGGCGGGGTGGGCGAATTCGTCTGCGTGCGTCATCGGCTCTGAGATGAAAAAACCCGCGCAAGCGGTCACTCGCGCGGGTTTCTATTCTACCTTTGCAACTGGCGTTATCGTTTGGCACCCGGCACCGCCAGCATTACGTTAGCCATGGGGCCTACCCTCCAACACCCGGGCGACCGGCTTTTTGAGCCCTTCGCCAGACCCATTAACTGACCTGCTGAATCCCGGCCAGCAACCAGCCTTCGTTGCCGTACTTCTGCTTCGAGAGGTTCCAGATCTCGATGAACGGCTCGGCCGCTGCGCCTTCCGTTTCACGAATCAGCCCGTGGAAACGCACGCTGGCAAGGCTTTCCGTGCCGCGCTCCTCGACACCCAGGATGTCGGCGTTGAGTTGCACGACGTCGGTGCGGTTCGGCTGCGTGCCGCGCCCATCGATATCCAGCTTCACTTCCGCGAACATTTCCGGCGTGGTGAATTCGCGGATGTCGTTGGAATTGCCACGGTCCCATGCGTCCTGCAAGCGCACGAAATAAACCTTCGCGTTACGCACGAACGCTTCGGTGTCGAAGCCTGCGGGCACCTCGATCTGCGGTGCGGCGTCGACCGTGTTCGGGCTGCTCAGCGCAGTAGCGGACGGGCCATAACCACCCGGCGCCGATTGCGGCACATAGCTGGGCTCATGCGAGTTGAACTCGCTACGTGCCGACCCGCCGAACGGCGAACCTGCGGCCGCATAAGCCGGTGTATTGGCGTTTTTCCTGCGGTTCATGATGAAGCGGAACACCATCACAGCGGCCATCACGATCAACGCGATCATGATCATGTTTGCCATTGCGCCGGCGAATGCGCCGCCAAGACCAAGTGACGACAACAGCGCCGCTATGCCAAGACCTGCGGCGAGACCGGCGAGCGGCCCCATCCAGCGGTTACGCGCAGGCTGCGCGGCCGCAGCAGCGGGCGCCGCTGCCGGCGGTGCTGCACGCTGAGCGTTGGCCGCCTGGCTCGGCTGCATGGACTGCGACGGCGGCGTAGCCTGGTTTTGTTGTGCTGCGGTGGTTGATTGACGACCTATGCTGCGTCCGCCACCCATGCGGCGCGCCTCTGCATCTTCAGCGATCAAAGCACCGGCCATGATTACGCCAGCCAGCGCAACGACCCCGGCTTTCCTGAATAACGACTTCAGGAAACCCCGAGTCTGGGGTAAGCGCGAATCGGACATTTCGAATCCTTATAAGAGTGGAACACTAAAATTTGGTCCCGACGTGTAACGCTACCACGCCACCTGACAAATTGTAATATTCGACTCGATCCAATCCTGCGCGTTCCATCATTTCTTTTAAAGTTTCTTGATCTGGATGCATCCGGATCGACTCCGCCAGGTACCGATAGCTATCTGCATCTTTCGCAAATTTGTCGCCAAGCCACGGTAAAAACTTGAAACTGTAGAGATCGTACGCCTTCTTCAAAGGCCCCCATACCTTCGAGAACTCCAGGACCAGCACCCTGCCACCCGGCTTCAACACCCGGTACATTTCGGCCAACGCACCATCTTTGTGCGTCATATTACGAAGTCCAAAGGCAACTGTAATAATATCGAAATAATTATCGGGGAACGGGATCTTCTCCGCGTCGCAGATCAGGGTCGGTGTGATCACACCTCGATCGATCAGCCGATCACGCCCGACGCGCAGCATCGATTCATTGATATCCGTGTGCCAGACTTCGCCTTTTTCGCCTGCCTGTTTCGCGAACGCTTTCGCCAGATCGCCCGTCCCGCCTGCCAGATCGAGCACTTTGTAGCCTGGACGAACCTTTGCCTGGCCGATCGCGAAGAACTTCCACGCGCGATGCAGCCCGCCCGACATCAGGTCGTTCATCAAGTCGTAATTGCTCGCGACCGAATCGAAAACGCCCGCCACCTTCTTCGCTTTTTCTTGTTCGTCGACCGTTTCAAAACCGAAGTGGGTCTTGCTCATCGCGTTCGTCCTCATCTTGTTCGTGTTGTTGGCCGCGCCCGAAAGCGGGCTTGCAGCCGGTTGCCGCGACAAATTGCCGCGACAGATAAAAACCGCTCAGTGACGGTGGCCGCCGGACGCTTTTGGCGTCATTGGCGTATCGCGGTCGATGCCCGCCGCTTCCAGTTTGGCGAGATAGTCAGCCCAGAGTTCATCCTGGCGGACCGCGAGGTCATGCAGGATGTCCCAGGAATAAAGACCGGTATTGTGGCCATCGGAGAAATTGAGTTGCAACGCGTAGTGGCCGACCGGCTCGATCGCGAGGATCAGCACGTCGCGCTTGCCCGTTTGCAGCGTTTCCTGTCCGGGACCGTGGCCCTGCACCTCCGCCGACGGCGAATATACGCGCAACAGCTCGAAGGGTATCCGATACGTCTGATCGTTCGGATATTGCAGCTCGAGAGCGCGCGTTTTCGAATGCACGACAATGCCCGTCGGAATCGGCGTTTGTTTAGTCAATCCGCTCATGGTGAGCCTTTATTGAGTCGGTAGTCGGTCAGGCCCGTACGCCTTCGCGCCTGGGTCAGCCGGGTTCGCCGGGTGGCTGGCCGAACGCCAGCACCATTTCGGCGCGCACCGCTTCGCGCAGCAACGTAGCCTGGGCGCGGCGGTTGGACAGCAGCGCCTGAGACACCGTGCGCTGGCGCGGAGCCCAGACAGGCAGCGGAAAACGGGAATCGTTGGAATGGCGTGGAATGACGTGCCAGTGAACGTGCGGAACCTGGTTGCCGAGGCTTGCCAGATTGACCTTCGCCGGCGCGAGCACGCGACGGATCGCGCGCTCCACGCCGTTCACCGCCGTCATCACCTTGAGGCGGGCGGCGTTGTCGAGATCGGACATTTCCGCCACGTGCGCATGCCAGATCACGCGGCAGAAGCCCGGCCACTCGGGCTCATCGGCGAGGACGACGCGCACTGAGTCGTCAGACCACAAGACCTCGCCGCCGTCTTCACGGCAAAAGACACAGTCCATCATTTTCCTCTAGCGAAACAAGCCCCGGTTCCGCTATTACACCAGCACGCGCTCGATACCGCCATCGTTAGCGCGCGCCACGTAATCTTCCATCCAGCTCGCGCCGAGCACCTTGCGGGCAATTTCCACGACGATATAGTCCGCCTCGATGTTTGCGTCCTCGTTATAACGCGACAAACCCTGCAGGCAGGACGGGCAGCTAGTGAGGATCTTGACGTCGGTTCCGCCGGATTGAGCGCCATCGCCTGCTTTTAGCACCGAACCCGGTGCAGCACCCGCCGTTCCAGCCGATGCGTTCGCCAGATTGATGCCGTTCGCGCCCGCTTCGCCCACGAGCGGAATGTCGCGCAACTTCGCCGCGCCCTTGCGGATTTCCTCTTCCTTGCGGAAACGGACTTGCGTCGAAATGTCCGGACGCGTCACGGCGAGCGTGCCCGATTCGCCACAGCAACGGTCATTCTTCTCGATCTTGTAGCCATCGTTCGCCGAACCCATGAGTTCATTCACGAGCTTGATCGGGTCCATTGTCTTGATCGGCGAGTGGCAGGGGTCGTGATACATGTAGCGCGTCCCCGTCACGCCTTCCAGCTTGATGTTCTTTTCCAGCAGGAATTCGTGGATATCGATAATCCGGCAGCCCGGGAAAATCTTCTCGAATTCATACCCGGCCAGCTGGTCGTAGCAAGTCCCGCACGACACCACCACCGTCTTGATGTCCAGATAGTTCAGCGTATTGGCCACACGGTGGAATAACACGCGGTTATCCGTGACGATCTTCTCGGCTTTATCGAATTGACCGGCGCCGCGTTGCGGATAACCGCAGCACAGGTAACCCGGCGGCAATACCGTCTGCACGCCGGCTTCCCACAGCATGGCCTGCGTGGCGAGGCCGACCTGCGAGAACAAGCGCTCCGAGCCGCAGCCCGGGAAGTAGAAGACCGCTTCCGTATCCGAAGTGGTTGTCTTCGGATTGCGGATGATCGGGACAATCTTGTTGTCCTCGATGTCGAGCAACGCGCGGGCCGTCTTCTTCGGCAAGTTGCCCGGCATCTTCTTGTTCATGAAGTGGATCACCTGCTGCGTGACCGCGGGCTTGCCGACCGTTGCAGGCGGTTTCGCCGTCTGCTTCTTCGTGAACTTCTTCAGCACGTCATTGCCGAGGCGCTGCGCCTTGTAGCCAATGCCCATCATCGCCGTGCGGGCGAGGTTGATGGTCTGCGGGTTCGTGGCGTTGAGGAAGAACATGCCGGCCGCGTTGCCCGCGTTGAATTTCTTCTTGCCCATCTTGCGCAGCAGGTTGCGCATGTTCATGGTGACATCGCCGAAATCGATCTTCACCGGGCACGGCGTCACGCACTTGTGACAGACGGTGCAGTGATCGGCGACGTCGTTGAACTCGTCCCAATGTTTTATCGATACCCCGCGCCGCGTCTGCTCTTCATACAAGAACGCTTCGACCAGCAGCGACGTCGCGAGGATCTTGTTGCGCGGGCTGTAGAGCAGATTGGCGCGCGGCACGTGGGTCGCGCAGACCGGCTTGCATTTGCCGCAACGCAGGCAGTCCTTGATGGAATCCGCGATCGCACCAATGTCCGACTGCTGCATGATCAGCGATTCATAACCCATCAGGCCGAAGCTCGGCGTGTAGGCATTGCGCAGATCAGCGCCCGCGAGCAACTTGCCCGCGTTGAAACGGCCTTGCGGATCAACGCGCTGTTTGTACTCGCGGAACTCCGCAATTTCGTCTTCGGTCAGGAACTCGAGCTTCGTGATGCCAATACCGTGTTCGCCCGAAATCACGCCGTCCAGATCGCGTGCGAGCTTCATGATGCGTGCGACCGCGACGTGCGCGTCCTGCAGCATCTCGTAGTTGTCGGAGTTGACCGGGATATTGGTGTGGACGTTGCCGTCGCCAGCGTGCATGTGCAGCGCGACGAATACGCGGCCACGCAGCACCGTCTTATGGATGTTCTGCGCTTCTTCGAGGATGGGTTTGAATTCGCCGCCGCTGAAGATATGACGCAATTCGGCGCGGATTTCCTGCTTCCAGGAGATGCGGATCGTGCGGTCCTGCGCGACATCGAACACGCGGACGCCCGGCTGCGAATCCACGCGATCCGCGAGTTTTTCGGCCAACCCTTCGTAGCCGAGCTGGACCATATAGTGCTGCGCTTCGCGCAACGGCAGATCCAGCTTTTCGCCGATGAAGCTCCAGCGTGCACGCACTCGCTGCAACAGATCTAGCGCTTGCTGCACACGGTCTTCGAGCAATTCGGCGCTCGGAATTTCATTGGCGTCGTCGCTCTTTCCAAGCGGCAGCTTGCCCGTCTTGAAGAACGTTTCGAGGGCATCGACGAGTTGCAGCTTGTTCTTGATCGACAACTCGATGTTGATCCGCTCGATCCCGTCCGTGTACTCGCCCATGCGGTTCAGCGGAATCACCACGTCTTCGTTGATCTTGAACGCGTTCGTATGCTTCGCGATAGCGGCCGTGCGCGAGCGGTCGAGCCAGAAGCGCTTGCGCGCCTCGGCGTTCACCGCGACAAACCCTTCGCCGCTCTTGCCGTTCGCCATGCGGACGACTTCGGAGGTGGCTTGCGCGACCGCATCCGGATCGTTACCGACGATATCGCCGATCAGCACCATCTTCGGAAACGCGTTGCGCTTGCTCTTGGTCGCATAGCCGACCGCGCGCAGATAACGTTCGTCGAGATGCTCGAGACCGGCGAGAATCGCGCCGCCCTGCTTCGACGTCTCGAACAAGTAATCCTTGATTTCCACGATGCTCGGAATCGCGTCGCGCGCCTGACCGAAGAATTCGAGGCAGACGGTGCGCGTATGAGCGGGCATCTTGTGCAGGATCCAGCGCGCCGATGTAATCAGCCCGTCGCAACCTTCCTTTTGCACGCCCGGCAGACCCGACAGGAATTTATCCGTCACGTCCTTGCCGAGGCCTTCCTTGCGAAACTTGCTACCGGAAATATCCAGTGATTCCGTGCGAAGCAATTTCTCGCCCGGCGCGCGCGTTCCGTCGAACCAGTCGAGCCGGAAACGCGCCAAAGGAATGTCGTGGATCTTGCCGCAGTTGTGATCCAGGCGCGTGACTTCGAGCCAGTTGCCCTGCGGATCGACCATTCGCCACCAGGCCAGATTGTCGAGCGCCGTGCCCCACAGTACGGCCTTTTTACCGCCGGCGTTCATCGCGACGTTACCGCCGACACACGATGCATCCAGCGACGTCGGGTCAACCGCAAAGACGAAACCAGCCTGTTCGGCGGCTTCGGTCACCCGGCGTGTGACCACACCCGCGCCCGAGAAAATGGTCGCGACTTTATGGTCGACGCCCGGCAGGTCCGTCATTTCGACGGGTCCGAGCTGTTCGAGCTTTTCGGTGTTGATGACGGCCGCGAACGGCGTGAGGGGAATCGCGCCGCCGGTGTAGCCCGTGCCGCCTCCGCGCGGAATCACGGTCAGACCGAGCTCGAAGCACGCCTTGATCAAGCCGGCGATTTCCGCCTCGGTATCCGGCGTCAGCACGACAAACGGGTATTCGACGCGCCAGTCCGTTGCGTCCGTCACGTGGGACACCCGCGACAGGCCGTCGAACTTGATGTTGTCTTTCTCGGTGACCTTGCTGAAGACCTTCGACGCCTTCTTGCGCAGATCGTAGGTTTGCTCGAACTCTTTCTTGAAATCTTCCACCGCGCGGCAGGCGGCGCTGATCAGCAGTTCCACGCGTGCGGCGCGCTCCCGGCCGGCGTCATCCTGATGCTGCGACAGATCCGCCTTACGACGCTTTTCGATATCGCCCAGACGGTGATTCAACGCTTCGATCAGCAATGCGCGGCGTTTCGGGTTGTCGAGCAGGTCGTCCTGCAGATACGGGTTGCGACGCACGACCCAGATGTCACCGAGCACTTCGTAGAGCATGCGTGCCGAGCGGCCGGTACGGCGTTCGCTGCGCAGGATGGCGAGTGCGGCCCAGGCTTCCTCGCCCAGCAGGCGGATCACGATTTCGCGATCGGAGAAAGACGTGTAGTTATAGGGAATTTCGCGCAGGCGCGGCTCGGTATCCAGGGCCACGGCATGCGCGGCGCCGTTCGGATCGAAGGCTTGGGGTGCGTTCATATTCGACAGTTCGGTGAGCCGGCGCTTGTGCTGACGATAAAGTCACGAGCAGCGCGATAGCCGGCATTGCGCGGGGAGGCGCAGATTTTCGAGTGATACTTTTTTGTGAAGGTGCTCGCCGGCAGGGGTTGGCAAGCGATGCAAAACCTTCGGAGGGTCCGGAATCAGCGCCACGATCGCTGATGACGCGCATGCCGTTCCGAAGCCGCGTGGATAGCGCAGCAGGGCGCGCAGCATTCGCGTGGAGCGCCGCGGGGAACATGCGTCAAAAAGCCGGTCCGGGACTGCCGTTGCATCTTCCGATCCTGTATCGAAAAGCGAATTCTAACCCATCGGGATGTTTGCCGTTCGCAGCCGGTAGCGGGTTGAAGGGCTTTGTGCATGCCAATTTTCGACGGATTTTTGGCTGTTTTTTCACCGGCGACGGGGTTTTTCGCGGGCGCCGGGCCGGAGCGCAGCGCTCGGGGTTGATGCCTTGTTGTCAACGGTTTCCGGCAAAGCGCTTGGGATTGACGTCGGGTTGCGGCTCCCAGGCTCTTGCGGGCGGAGTCAACGCCGTCAAGCCCGAAACCCGTGCCAGCGAGCCCCTGCGCTATTATTGACCCTTTCGCTCTCAAAAATGGCGCGCACAGCCGCGCGAACGGCTCCGGAATGACACACCCCGATTACCTCAAGAAAGTCCTGACCGCGCGCGTCTACGATGTCGCCCGCGAAAGCGAGCTCGAACCCGCGCGCAATTTGTCCGCGCGGCTGCACAACTCGGTCTACCTGAAGCGCGAAGACAACCAGCCGGTGTTCTCGTTCAAGATTCGCGGCGCGTACAACAAGATGGTGCAGCTTTCCGCTGACGTCCTCGCACGCGGCGTGATTACGGCATCGGCGGGCAATCATGCCCAGGGCGTCGCTTATTCCGCCACCCGGCTTGGCTGCAAGGCGGTGATCGTGGTGCCGGTCACCACACCGCAGGTCAAGATCGACGCCATGCGCGCATTCGGCGGCCCGACGGTGGAAATCGTCCAGCACGGCGAATCCTATAGCGACGCGTACGGCCACGCCGTGAAGCTCCAGGAGGAGCGCGGCCTGACTTTCGTCCATCCGTTCGATGACCCCGACGTGATCGCGGGCCAAGGCACCGTCGCGATGGAAATCCTGCGCCAGCATCAAGGCCCGATCCACGCAATCTTCGTCCCGATCGGCGGCGGCGGCCTCGCTGCGGGCGTCGCGGCTTACGTGAAGGCCGTGCGCCCGGAAATCCGGGTCATTGGCGTGCAAGCCGTCGATTCATGCGCGATGAAGCAATCCATTGCGGCAGGCGAGCGCGTCACGCTGGCCGAAGTCGGGCTGTTTGCCGATGGCACGGCGGTGAAACTGGTCGGCGAGGAAACCTTCCGGCTGTGCCGCGAGCTGCTCGACGAGGTCCTCACCGTCGACACCGACGCGCTCTGCGCCGCGATCAAGGACGTTTTCCAGGACACGCGCAGCGTGCTGGAACCGTCGGGAGCGCTGGCGGTTGCGGGTGCGAAGCTGTATGCCGAGCGCGAGGGGCTGGAAGCGAAGACGCTGGTCGCCGTGACGTCCGGCGCGAATATGAACTTCGACCGGATGCGTTTTGTCGCCGAACGGGCCGAAGTGGGCGAAGCGCGGGAAGCCGTGTTCGCGGTGACCATTCCGGAAGAACGCGGCAGTTTCAAACGGTTTTGCGAGCTGGTCGGCACGCGTAGCGTGACCGAGTTCAACTACCGGATCGCGGATGCCAAAGCCGCGCATATCTTCGTTGGCGTGCAGATCAAGACGCGCGGCGAAGCGGTGCAGATGGCGAATGCGTTTATAGAACACGGGTTTGCCACGGTCGATCTCAGTCACGACGAGCTTTCGAAGCAACATATCCGCTACATGGTCGGCGGCCGTTCGCCGCTGGCGCAGGACGAACGCCTGCTGCGTTTCGAGTTTCCGGAGCGCCCGGGCGCGCTGATGAAATTCCTTTCGTCGATGGCGCCGAACTGGAATATCAGCCTGTTCCATTACCGGAACCAGGGCGCGGATACGAGTTCGATCCTGGTCGGCATCCAGGTGCCGGCGTCGGAGAACGTCGAGTTCGAGCAGTTCCTCGCCACATTGGGTTATCAGTGGTGGGACGAAGGCGCGAATCCCGTCTACAAGCTGTTCCTGGCCTGACGAGCGGACGAGCGCATGGCCTTCACGCTGGACGACAAGCTGGTGGTCGCGATTTCATCGCGGGCGCTGTTTGACTTCGAAGAAGAGAACGAAGTCTATGAAGCCGGCGATTCGCGTGAATACGAGGAGCTGCAGCGCTCCCGGCTTCATGTTCCGGCTAAACCCGGTATCGCGTTCTCGCTGATCGAGAAACTGCTCGCGTTGAACGTGGACGGCGAGCGGCGCGTGGAGGTGGTGATCCTGTCGCGCAGCGATCCCATCAGCGGCCTGCGCACATTTAGTTCGTGCAAGGAACACGGCTTGTCGATTGAGCGTGGCGTGTTCACGCGCGGTAGATCGCCGTTTGGGTATCTGGAGCCGTTCCGGGCGTCGTTGTTCCTGTCCGCGAATTCCGCCGATGTCCGCGGCGCCCTCGCGGCCGGGTTTCCCGCGGCGACAGTCGTGCCGCGAGCGCCGCTTGCCGCAAGCCGGTATCCTGACGAAATTCGAATCGCTTTCGACGGCGATGCCGTGCTTTTCTCCGACGAAGCCGAGCAAGTGTTCCAGGCGCAGGGTTTGCCGGCGTTTGTGGAACATGAAGTGGGCAAGAAGGAATTGCCGTTGATGAACGGCCCGTTGAAACCGCTGCTGGAAGCGCTTCACAAGCTACAAAAACTCAGCCATGAGACAACGCGGATGCGCATTCGCACCGCGCTGGTCACGGCGCGATCAGCGCCTGCGCACGAGCGCGCAATCCGGACGTTGATGGCCTGGAACATCGAAATCGACGAAGCGATGTTCCTCGGTGGATTGGACAAAGGCCCGTTCCTGGGCAAGTTCGAGCCCGACTTCTTCTTCGACGACCAAATTGGCCATTGCGAATCGGCCCGCGTCGTGACTGCGACGGGGCATGTTCCGAGTGGCATATCGAACGCATCATGAATACGCCCGAACACTCTCCCCTTGGCAAGCCGGTCCAGTACAGCGAACGTTACGATCCGGCGCTGCTCTTTCCCATCGCGCGGGCTGCTGGCCGCGAGGCTATCGGCGTGCCGGCGCAGTTGCCGTTTTTCGGCACCGATATCTGGAATGCCTACGAGCTTTCATGGCTGAACAAAAAAGGCAAACCGCAGATCGCGGTGGCAACGTTCATCGTGCCGGCGGAGTCGCCGAATATCGTCGAGTCGAAGTCATTCAAGCTGTATCTCGGGTCTTTCTCGCAGACGGCGTTTGATTCTGTCGACGACGTTCGGGCTGCGATTCGCAAGGATGTTTCCGCTGTTTGCGGTGCGAATGTTTCTGTGCAGCTTGTCGCGCCTTATGAGTTTGCGGTGAAGCTCAAGATGGAGGAGTTCGAAGGGTTGTCGCTGGATCGGCTGGATCTGGACGCTGATGTTTATTCGCCGGATCCATCGTTATTGCGCGCCTCTTTTGATGAATCGCCAGTCGATGAAACGCTATTTTCGAATCTGTTGAAGTCCAATTGCCCGGTGACCGGGCAACCGGATTGGGGCAGCGTGCAAATTCGCTATGTCGGTACGCCGATCGATCACGCCGGTTTGCTGCGATATATCATTTCTTATCGCGAACATACGGGGTTCCACGAGCAATGTGTCGAGCGGATTTTCATGGATGTCATGCGGGAATGTAAGCCACAACGGCTGGCCGTTTACGCGCGATATACGCGACGCGGCGGATTGGATATCAACCCGTTTCGGACGAACTTCAATCTGCCATTGCCGGATAACGCGCGATTGGCGCGGCAGTAAAAGCTCTTCACGCGGGTGGTCCGACAATACCACCCGTGCGAACAACGCCAACGCGCTTAAGCGCCGGCCTTCTTATAAGCCACGCAATCCACTTCAACCTTGCAATCAATCACCATCGATGAAACCACGCAAGCGCGTGCCGGTGGATGCTCGCCGAAGTATTCCTTGAACACCTTGTTAAACGAAGCAAAGTCGCGCGGATCGTCGAGCCAGACGCCGCATCGAACGACATGCTCCGCGCCATATCCGGCTTCTTTTAAAATCGCGAAAACGTTCTGAATCGCCTTATGCGATTGAGCCACGATCCCGCCCTCGATCACTTCGCCATTTTCCATCGGCGTCTGGCCAGAGACATAAAGCCAGCCATCCGCTTCCACCGCCCGGGAAAACGGCATCACTGCACCGCCTTGCCCCTTTCCACCTTCCACGCCATATCGCTTCATTTCAAAACTCTCCAAGCAAAAAAACCAAAATCAAAAATGCCCGAGCGCGTCGAGTCTGGAACCCTCGCCACGCGCCACAAAATGCCCGGCCCTTAACCCCGTCACGGCGCCGTCGAGATACGACAGCACGCCATTCACCCAAACCGCATCAATACCATCCGCCGTCTGCCGAGGCTCGGCGAACGTGGCGGTATCGATGACCTTGTCGGCATCGAAGAGCACCAGGTCCGCGTGATAACCCACCTGCACCTGACCGCGCTCCGACAACCCAAACCGTCGCGCCGATAACCCCGTCATCTTGCGCACCGCTTCCTCGAGCGGCACCAGCGACGTATCGCGCGCGTAATGCCCCAAGACCCGCGGAAACGCGCCCCACAATCGCGGATGCGGCAGCGGATCATTCGGCAAGCCGTCGGAACCGACCATCGTCGCCGGATGCGACAAGATCCGCCGCACGTCGTCTTCCGACATGTTGTGATAAACCGCGCCCGCCGGCCGCAGGCGCTTGCCCGCCTCCTGCTGCGTCACGCCCCACTCCGCTGCAATCGCGGAAATCAACTTCCCCGCCATCTCCGGATGCGACTCCGACCACGTGATCGTGATCTCGATATCGCCGGTCACCTGCTTCAAATCAAGCGTCGATGAACTCCGGTTGTACGGATAACAATCGCACCCAACCGGCTGCCCGTCCCGCACCTTTTCGAGCGACTTCAAGACCTCCGTGCTGCGCCCCCAGTTCGATGGCCCCGCGCATTTCAAATGCGAGATCACAACGGGAACACGCGCATGCTTGCCGACCTGATACGCCTCGTCCATTGCATCGAGAATCGCGTCGAATTCGGTGCGCATGTGCGTGGTGTACAACGCGCCTGCGTGGGCCAAAGGCTCCGCCAACGCCATCACTTCTTCCGGCGGCGCACTGAATGCCGAACCGTAAGCGAGACCGCTGCTCAACCCGAGCGCACCATGCGCCAGCGCTTCTTCCAACTGCGCGCGCATGCCGTCGATTTCCTCCGATGACGCCCCGCGATCCAGCCGGTCCATATGGTTGTTCCGCAACGCCGTGTGCCCGATCAACGCCCCCACATTCACGGCCGGCCGGGCATGATTCACCGCATCGACATAGGCGGCAAAGGTCGGATACTGAAAGTCATCGAACGCGCCGAGCAGGTTCATCGGGTCGGGCGGCTCGCCCTTCAGCGTCACCGGCGACGCGCTGATGCCGCAATTGCCGACAATCACCGTCGTCACGCCCTGCGATATCTTCGGCAACATCTGCGGCGAACGAATGACGTGCGTGTCGTCGTGCGTATGGACATCGATAAAACCCGGCGCCAGCACCCGGCCCTCTGCCTCCACAACGTTGTCCGCCGTCCAGTTGCCCAGCTCGCCGATCGCGACAATCCGGCCATCCTTCACGGCCACATCGCGCTGAACCGCCGGCGCGCCCGTTCCGTCGATCAGCCGTGCGCCTTTGATCAGCGTATCGACGTGTTCTCCATCCGATGCCATGCTCTATCTCCTCGATCCTGAAAATTCGCGCGTTTGCCCGGAAGCCCAATCAATCGCCCAACGGCTGACGCTCGTCCACACCGCCGCCGCGATAAGCATCCAGCGCGTGTTTCATGCGCCGCAAAAGCTCGCGGCTCGTCTCGCCCTGCTTCACAGCAAGTTCGGTCACAAGCAGGTCGAGCGCCATCAACATGGCGTAGCGGGACGTCGACGGCTTGTAAATAAAATCGGTTTCGTTCGCGATGATCGGAATCAGCCAGTCGGCCAGTTGCGCGAGCGGCGACGCGGGCGCAGTCAGCGCAATCACGCGCGCGCCATACTCCCGGGCGATTCGGCAGCTTTCGACCATCTCCGGCGTCTGCCCCGTCACCGATAACGCCACCACCACGTGCTCGCGCGAGAGCGTCGCGGCGACCATCCGCTGCAGCAAACCGTCCTGATACGAAGCGACCGGCCGCCCCAGCCGCACGAGGCGGAAACGCGTTTCATCGGCTAGAGCGGTCGAGCCACCGCCCATGCCGAACACGTAGATCATCTGTGCATCGGCAAGCGCGGCGGCGGCCGCCGCAATTGGCGCTGCGCGCAACGCGCCGCGATTGTGGGTGAGCGTGGTCTGGATATCGTCGAAAATACGGGCGGCGAGCGAATCGGCGGGATCGTCCGCACCGGTTTCGTCGTACGAACCGCGCAGGAAGCGCTGGCCGACCGCCGCCGCCTGGGCCAGCCGCAATTTGAGCTCGCGCACGTCCTGGCATCCCACCGCCTTCGCAAAACGCGTCACGGTCGCAATGCTGACCTCGGCTTTTTTTGCGAGCGCACCGATGCTGGCGCGCGAAGCACCGGTCAAATCGTCGAGAATAAGCGCCGCGACCTTCCGTTCCGCCGAGCGCAATTCGGGTGCACGCTCGGCGATCCGGGCGACGATATCGAAAGCAGGCGGTTCGGACGAAACGTTCATTGAGATCCTTTGACCCAAGCGTGGTACTAAATAACAATGTCTTGCGCATCGTACTTTCTGTACCATTATCGCGTCAATCTCGATATTGAATCGAACACAGCCGTACAAGCCCCTGACTCTATACAAACGAACGATGGAGTAGCAGCACATGAAAGTTACAAACTATCAAAGCGCGACAATCGACCCTTTTGGCAAGGGTCTGGGCATGGTGCCGGGCGTAAGCGTCCACCTGGCGGATGCCGCGCGCCTTGACTGGAACCTGCTGGACGAGGACGTAAGCCTGCCTGCCGCCGTGCTGTACGCGGACCGGATCGAGCACAACCTGAAGTGGATGCAGGCCTTCGTGGCCGAATACGGCGTCAAGCTCGCGCCGCACGGCAAGACGACCATGGCGCCGCAATTGTTTCGCCGCCAGCTTGAGACCGGCGCGTGGGGCATTACGCTGGCCACCGCGCATCAGGTGCGGGCGGCTTATCGGGGCGGTGTGTATCGCGTGCTGATGGCGAATCAGCTGGTCGGCAAACGCAATATGGGCATGATCGCGGAGTTGCTGACCGACCCGGGTTTCGAGTTCCATTGCCTCGTGGATTCGGCAGACAACGTCGATCAGCTCGGCGCGTTTTTCAGCGACGTGAACAAGCAGGTGAACGTGCTGCTAGAGCTGGGCGTGGCGGGCGGCCGCACCGGTATTCGCGACGACGCGCAGCGCGACGCGGTGCTGGCAGCCATCGCTCGCTGGCCCAATGCCGTGAAGCTCACCGGCGTCGAGCTGTATGAGGGCGTGCTGCAGGACGAATCGAAGGTACGGGCGTTTCTACAGAACGCGGTGGACGTGACGCGAGCGCTGGTCGCCGAGGGCAAGATCGCACGCAAGCCGGCGATCCTCTCGGGCGCGGGATCGGCGTGGTACGACGTTGTTGCCGACGAATTCGCGAAAGCGAATAGCGATGCAATCGAAGTGATCCTGCGCCCGGGCTGTTATCTGACGCACGACGTGGGCGTGTACAAGAAAGCGCAGAACGAGATTTTCGCCCGCAACCCGATCGCGAAGAAAATGGGCGAAGGGTTGAAACCGGCGCTGCAATTGTGGGCCTATGTGCAGTCGATTCCGGAGCCGGATCGCGTGATCATCGGCCTCGGAAAACGCGATGCCGCCTTCGACGCCGGCATGCCCGAACCCGCTCGCCACTTCCGTCCTGGTACGCAATGGCCGCGTGACATCAAGACCGATGAAGGCTGGGAAATCTTCGGCATGATGGACCAGCACGCGTACTTGCGGATCAAGCCGGGCGACGACATCAAGGTCGGCGACATGATCGCGTTCGACATCTCGCACCCCTGCCTCACGTTCGACAAATGGCGCCAGATTCTGGTCGTCGATACAAAATATCGCGTGAAGGAAGTGATCGAAACGTCGTTCTAGGCTTCGTCAGGAAGAGCGGCACTGTCCGTGCCGCTCACCTCGGCCGTTGTTCCAGCGGCAACTTCCTGAATCCGTTGCTCCAGCGCGCGCAACGCGTCGGAAAGCGCCGTGACGGCATCATCCGGAAGCGTCGATAGAGTCTCGTGAAGGAACTCGTTGCGGCGCGGCATGCCGGCTTCGGTCACGGCGCGACCCGCATCCGTGAGAATCACGTTCGATACCCGGTTATCACGCTGGTCGACACTGCGCGCAATCCAGCCCAGCGCCTCCAGCGTCTTCAACTGCCGCGTAAGCGCGCCCGGGTCCACGCGCAGCCGCTCAACCAACCGCTTCTGCGACAACTCGCCCGCGTGATCGTGCAGCGCGAGCAGGATGCGCCAGCGCGGCATTGGATGGCCGACCTGCGATTCGAACGCCTGCATGAACGCACGATAAGTGCGCCCGAACTGCTGTATGAAGGCGATACGTTCCGTTTCGTCCATGCTGATTGGTTCCCGGCTGACTACTTTGATGCTGGTTGCTTCAGTGGTGCGCGTTTGCGCGTCGTCCGTGCCCGTGGCGCTCTGCACGTGCTTGCTTTCTGATATCGAGCTCATTCAGCCACTATCGCCGGTTCGATTTTCGCGCCTTTCAAACGCACCGGCGGTACGCGACGCGCTTGCCACACTGACAGCACAGCGACAAGCGCCGCCACCGCCAGACCAATGTGAATTGCCGCAACCAACGACTCGCGTGCCGATTCAAGCAGCATTGCGCCGTTATGGCCGGCAGTCGCGAGTTGCGACAGCAGCGTGGCCTGCGCGTCATGATTGATCAGGATCTGCGGATCGCTCAGGTCGCTGAACCAGTGGCCGGCATTGTCTTTATCGAGTGAAAGCTGCACGCCGCTTGCGTACAGATGAGTGATCAGCGTGCCGGTCAGGGCCGTGCCTATCATCCCGCCAATCATGCGCAGCGACTGCAGCAGCGCCGTCGCAATCCCCAGATGCTCGCGCCCGGCCGTCAGTTGCGCGAACACGGTCAGGTTCGGCATGACAAAACCCAGCCCCATTCCGCCCAGCACCATGAACATCATCAGCAGCGGACGCGGCATGGAGCGGGTGGCGATCACCACGCCGAGACACGCCACCGCGAGCAGCGCAAAACCAATGAACAGCATGGCATTGGGATTCTTCACGCGCGTCACGATCCGGCCGTTCACGATACTGCCGATCGTAATGAACACGACCAACGGCGTAATCATCAGGCCAGCGTCTTTCGGCGACATCCCAAAACCGCCTTGAAACAGCAAAGGCGCGTAGAACAGCAGCGAGAACATGGTGAAACCGCCGAGAATCGCCAGCGTAAACAGCGCGGACAGGCTCTTGTTGCGGAACATATCGACGGGAAGAATGGCGTAATCGCAACGCCGTTCCCACTTCCAGAGCGCGTAGCTGGACGCAACGCTCGCGACCAGCAGCATCAACGACTCCGCCGACAGCCCGTGCTTCGGCAACATTTCGACAAACAATTGCAGCGAACCCAGTGCAATCGCGATCAGGCCCGCGCCTTGCCAGTCCAGACGCATCTTGCCTTCATGCTTGACATGCCGAAGATGCGGCAGGAAACGCCAGACGAAAAACACCGACAGCAGGCCGACGGGCAGATTCACGTAGAACACGGAGCGCCAGCCGTAGTATTGGGTCAGAATCCCGCCAAGTGATGGGCCAACCGCGTTCGCAATACCGAACGCCGAACTCATCATGACCTGCCAGCGAAGGCGCACGACTGAGTCCGGAAAGAGATCGGGGATGCAGGCAAACGCGGTGCCCACCAGCATGCCGCCGCCAATGCCCTGAAGGCCGCGCGCGAGCACGAGGAACAGCATGTTGTTGGCGAGGCCGCAAAGCGCGGATGCGACCGTGAACACGACAATGGACGCGATCACGAACGGTTTGCGCCCGTAATAGTCGCCGAGCCGGCCGAAAATAGGCACGGTGATGACCGATGTAAGCAAGTAGGACGTGGCGACCCAGGCGTAAAGATCGAACCCTCTGAGTTCGGCGACGATGGTAGGCAGCGCCGTGCCGACCACGGTTTGATCGAGCGCGACCAGCATGGTCACGAAGCAGATGCCCAACATCGCCATTAGCGATTCGCGAAACGGGAGCACTTGTCCCGCTGAGTGGTGGGCGGCAGTATGAACGGCCATTTTTTGATACCGCAATGATTGACTTGTCAACAGAATATGAATCATAGCACGGTGAAAGGCTCTAATCCAAGGCCAGACGCCTTCTCAACCTTTTAGAAATTCGCCATGGAACCGACGCCAATCGCCGCTTCGCCCCTCTCGCAGGAAGATCTCGCCTCCCTGCGCCGCGCCAAGGAAGCACTGGAAAGCCCGTCGCTCACGATGAAACTTGCGAGCCTGGTGGGCTCGCCCATCGAAAAGATGATGTCGAAAATGCCGAACGTTGCGCAGGAAAAAATCGACGAAGCGACTCAGGCCGCGCTAAAGAAATGCCTGCGGCTCGCGCTGCGTACGCTGAGTAAAAGCACGATTGACGGCGTGGTGCTGCCGCCGGAAAAACCGCACAACCTGATGCACAAACTGGCCGTAGCGACGACGGGCGCGGCAGGCGGCGCATTTGGGTTGTTCGCGTTGCCGATCGAATTGCCGGTCACCACCACGCTGATGTTTCGCTCGATCTGCGACATTGCGCGCAGCGAAGGTGAAGACGTGCATCTGATCGACACCCAGTTGCAATGCCTGATGGTGCTCGGCATGGGCGGCCCGAGTTCGAGCGACGACAGCGCGGATATTGGCTATTTCATCGTGCGTGGAACGCTGGCGCAGTCGGTATCGAAGGCAACAAGCGAACTTGCCGCGAAGGGCTTGAGCGGACACGGTTCGACCGCATTGCTCAAGTTTTTGCAGACCGTGGCGTCGCGGTTCTCGGTGCAGGTGAGCGAACAAGTCGCCGCCAAGTCGATTCCCGCAATCGGTGCGGTGCTTGGCGCCATGATCAACACGGTATTCATCGATCACTTCCAGCAAACGGCGCACGGACATTTCACGGTGCGCCGGCTGGAGCGCCAATATGGCCAACTGGCCGTCGAGCGCGCTTTCCAGACCATCGATATAACGAGCGGGAAGTGATGCTGTGGTCGTCTAGGAGGTTTCCGCGGCCCGCAGCGCCGTCACCCGGCGCACGAACCCCGCGGCCTGCTCCAGCGCGCGGTTCGCCTCCGGCACGAACGGCGCGAACATCTGAAAAACGTGCGGCATCTTCGGCCAGATGTTGAGCTCGACGCGCACGCCCGCCGCCCGGGCTTTCTCTGCCACGCGTGTGGAATCGTCGAGGAGCACTTCGGTATCGCCTATCTGGATAAACAGCGGCGGCAATCCTTCGAACCGCCCATATAACGGCGATACGTACGGATGACGTACGTCGGTTTCTCCCGCGTATAACTTCCCGGCCGGTGCAAACGCGCTGCCGTGGAACATGGGATCGTGGCCCTCGTTGGTCGTGATCGACGCGCCGGTCACCGCCAGATCCGTCCACGGCGAAAGCGTGACAGCGCCGGCGGGGAGCGGATCACCGGCGTCGCGCAAAGCGAGCAGCGTGGCCAGCACGAGTCCGCCACCGGCCGAATCTCCTGCTATCACCAGGCGCTCGGGTAACACGCCATCAGCGAGAAGTGTTCTGTACGCCGCCAGCGCGTCGTACAGCGCCGCCGGAAACGGATGCTCGGGTGCGAGCCGGTAGTCGAGGGAAAAGGTTCGCGCGCCTGAGCGCCGGGCGAGCGGGAAAACGATCCCGCGGTGAGTCGCGGGCGAGCAGAAGTAGTACCCGCCTCCATGCAGATAGAGGATGGTGATGCCGGAAGGTTGCTCCGGCGTCAGCCACTCTCCGCGCAGGGGCGCATCGTGCGAGCCGTACTGCTCAACGAGATGCCAGCCAGCGGGTACCTTCGGCGACCACACGCGTTTGGACGCCATCGCGCGTGCGCGTGCGACATCTGCGGCGTCTATTCCCGGTTTCGCCGTCTCAGGACGCGTCCAGCGCCGTAAAACCCAGCACGCGAGCGCACTTTGCCAACTCATCGCAGCTCCTCATTGGGGGACCCGTCGATCATAAGATCCCTTGGCAAGCCGCGTGTCACAAAACTGCCCGGTCAGCCGAGCGGCCTCAGTTTGCCGGCATGACTTGTCCGCGGATCTCTCCGGTCGGGTTCTTCTCCGTGTGGATATTGAAATAGTACTGGCCGGCCAACAGGTCCGTGGACTGTTGCTCGGAAAGCGTAGCCCGTCCGGTGATAGGACTGGGCAGCGCATCCTTGTCGATAGCAACCTGCACCTTCGCGTTCTGGCCCACGGGCGCGGGGCCGTGGAAGTGGGCCATGGTCGCCGGGCCCGACAAATCGGCGTACGTCACGGTCCACTGCAGCATCTTGGTCGTGGTGTCGAAGGTGGCTTTCAGCAGCCCATGTCCCTTGCTCACACGAGGCGGCACTTCACTCGATGGCTGCAGATTCGCTTGCAACGCGACGGTATCGGCGAACGCCACGCTCGACGCCAATGATGTTACGGACGACATCAACACCACACTCAAACTCAACACGCTGTTACGCAGACTGAATCTCGTGAACATGTTTGCACTCTCCCGGTCACCGACGGATGGACGAGTCATCTGCTTTCCGCCGCGAAGGACGAGAGTAATAAGCGCAGGCTCATCGACGCGCCATGGTAGTGCATTTTTCGTCTCAAGCCTGCGCGCATGAACCCCGAGTCGATGCGCGACCGGAAATGCGAAAAGGCGCCTCGCGGCGCCTTTTCACTACTACTTTCGTTACTACGTCAGACTTTCAGCAATTTAGAAGCGGTGACGCAGACCGGTTGATACCACTACCTGGTTGCCATGGGCTGAGACGTTATTCGTGCCATAGACTTGCGCTTCAGCACCTTGCTTGGCGAGTTGCACCACGCCTTCAGCATAGATGTCCGTGCGCTTGGACAAAGCGTAGTCCGTCTGCAGGCCGAACTGATGGTACTTCATGTGGTCGTTGCTATTCCGCCCCGCGGTGTAACCCTTCACGTCCGTGTAGGTATAGGCGGCGCCAAGTGACAATGCCGGCGTCAATGCATAACGGCCATTCAGCTCATAGTTGTTGAAACGCGCCGTGGAATCGCCCATCACGAACTGGAAGCGGCTTTGCGTCCATGCACCGCCAACCGTCACCGGACCGATCGCATAGTTCGCGCCAACGCCGTATGTACGTTGCGTCTGCACTGCCGCCATTGTATTGGTCGCCAGGACGCCAGTGTCCGTCACAGCACCGGATGTGATGTTGGTGTTCGGATTTTGCAGTTGCAGGTAAGCTGCCGCGATCTTGAACGGACCGTTAGCGTATTGTGCGCCGGCGCTGTAAGCACGGTTGTTACCGAATCCACCTGCCTGGTTCGAGAAGCCATACAGGCCGCCGAACGTGAAGCCCGAGTAGTTCGCGCTTTGGTACTTGACCGAGTTGTTGACGCGGAACGAATTGTCCGTGTTGTCGTTGTCGAACGGATGCGAGAAGTACGTACCGCCCCAGCTGCCGTTAGCCGTCATCGGGGCGAGATAGTCGACCACTGAGTCATACTGGCGACCTAACGTGACCGTGCCGAATTGAGCCGTCGAGATCCCGGCGAATGCCTGACGACCGAACTGACGGCCATTTTGACCCGCCTGGCCATTGACCACGCTGAAACCGTTTTCCAACGTGAAGATTGCCTTCATGCCGCCACCGAGGTCTTCCGCGCCCCTCAGGCCCCAACGGCTGCCGCTGAGGTTGCCGCTCGTCATGCGGAATGCTGCAGCACTGCCCTTGGCGGTGTTCGAGGCGACTTCATTGTTCACGTACGTGAAACCGGCATCGACAATGCCGTACAGCGTAACGCTGCTCTGCGCATTTGCGGCGGTCGCAAAAGAAGCGGCTACGGCCGCGACGATCAGAGTCTTTTTCATGTGTGATCCCTTTAATGAGTCTGACGACTCGACTGGTTGCATAACGCGACGCCTTTCTGCGTGACACCAAGGCGGCTCGTCTCCGGAATTCACCGGACACCGTGAATCGGCTGAGCAAAGTTTAGGGCGTGGGCTTTTCGGCAAACCATCCAGGTGAGCACAAAAACCTTTTCGAATAACTCGAAAAATGCAGTCTCAACACATGTAAACGCATGACTCGTCAGGCTTTGACGTTATCTTGATTTAATATCCGGATACCTAATTAGTTGCGCTCGTTGCAGAGTTGCGACAGTAGCAACCGCGCGACAGAAAAGAGCCTTAGCCGGTTTTCGTCCTATTCCTATGTCTTCGCAAACTCCGTCGCTATAGCATCGCGCGTGCGAGTGGGCAGGAGAAGCGGAGCGCGGCCACTTGCGTCCTTCCTGCCCCCGAAGTTTTACATGTGCGGGACCTATCTCTTGGTATCGGTCAGTCAATGAATCATCTGCAAGCCATGCGCGTTTTCGTGAAGGTCGCCGAAACCGGGTCGTTCGGACGGGCGGCGGCCGCACTCGATTTATCGAACGCTGTCATCACGCGTTACGTCGCGCTGCTCGAGGTGCACCTCAATACGCGTCTGCTCAACCGCACGACGCGCAGCGTGTCGCTCACCGAAGCCGGCGCGTCTTACGCCGAAGGCTGCCGAGCGGTCATAGAACAGGTCGAGGCGATTGAATCGACTGTGTCGCAAACGTCGTTCGATCCCTCCGGCACGCTGAAGCTCGTGGCATCTGCGTCGTTTTCACTGTTCGGACTCACCCCGCTGTTGTGCGAGTACCGCGAGGCGTTTCCCAGTGTGAAGTTGCGTCTCACGCTACTGCATCGGCCGGTGGATCTGGTGGATGAAGGTTTCGATGTCGGGATTGTCGTACCGCGCATGGTGAACAGCGGCACATTGATCAACCGGCCCTTGTTCAAGGTGACGCCGGTGATTGTGGCCGCCCCGGATTACCTCGCGAAACGCGGCGTACCGCTACGGCCCGCGGATCTTGCCGCTCACGCGTTCCTGTCACCGTCCGCAGACATACACGGGTCCACGTGGTCGTTCACGGGCGCGACCGGTGAGAACGAAGATATCGTCATCGATCCGGATTACACGGTCAATAACTCGCAGATGTTGCAACAAGCCGCGTTATCCGGCATGGGTGTCACGGCACTGCCGGAAAGCCATGTCGCCGGCGACATTGAACGCGGTGCGCTCGTGCGCCTGCTGACGGACTACGCGGTCAGTAACGCCGACAAGGAGGTGTCGCTGGTGTATCCCGGACGCCGCCACGTCTCCGCGAAAACGCGTTCGTTTGTTGATTTTGCGCTTGCGCATTTCAGGAAGGATTCGGCGGTGAGTGCGTTGTTTTAACGGGCATCAAAACAGAACACGCGACGAACAAACGAGCCGATCCAACGTGTGTTGGCATCGGCCTGTTCTGTTTGCAAGGCCCGGCTGAAGCGTCTGTGTTGAATTCTCGTGCGTTTATCCGGCCGGAACGGGAACTGGCATTGCAGCACAGGATCCGTTCCCAGCGCCCAAAACCATCATGTCATTGCTGAACATTGCGCTTCAATGCGCTCGAGCAGCACCTCGCAACGCGCGATCAACGCGGCACCGTCGTCGCGCCATACCGCATCCGGCTTATTGAGGAGGTCGCGCCGGAATGCATCGAGCGCGACCTGCAACGGCCGATACTGCAATACGCTGGCGGCCCCGATCACCCGATGGTGCCACTCGCGCAATTGCGCCACGGTGCCGCTGTCCAGCAACGACCTGAGCGTATCCAGATCGTCACGGAACGACGACACGAACGCGTCGAGCAACGCCTTGACCGTGGTCTCGCTGCCCCACAGTTGCGTCATATAGCCTAGGTCCACTTCGTCGGTTTGCACGTCCGCGGTGACCACGTCCAGCTTCTCGACAACATCAGGCTCCGGCGTGGCCGTCACGCTCTCCATTACACGCCATCGATTCAAATGATCTCGCAGCGTAGCTAGCCGCGTAGGCTTGACGAAGCAGTCGTCCATGCCGGCGTCGCGGCACATGGACAGCTCCTCCGGCGCGGTGCTGGCGGTAATGCCCAATATAGGCAATCTCTTCGACAACCCCAGTTCGCTCGCACGCACGCGCCGCGCCAGCTCATAACCGGTCATGTTCGGCATGTGGCAATCGGTAATGAGAAAACCGTACTGCGTCTGCTTCAGTGCCGCGAGCGCTTCCACGCCGTCCTGCACGACGTCGCAGGCAAAACCGAGCAGCGCCAGTTGATGGCGGATCAGTTCCTGGTTCACCGGATGATCCTCGGCGACGAGCACAAGCCGCCCGGTGCGCAGCGCCCGTTCGCGATCGGGCGGCTCGATGTTCGTATCGATACCGCGAGTCGCTCGCGAGACAATCTGCGGCAACCCCGTCAACGCGGCCACGCACGCCGCGCCCAGGCCGCGCCAGGAGATCGGATTGACACTGACGCGAATGTCGTCGTCAAGAATGCGATACCCCGTCGGCTTCGGTTTCTCCGTGACGTGAATCACGCGTGTCTTGAGCGGCAGCACTTCCGGGTGGGTGTCGCCAAGAAACACGAGATCGATGCCATTGAAGGTGTGCGGATCACGCAGCGCAGCGTCGTCGCGCGAGCGGATGGTCAGCTTGAGGCCGAGCGCCTGGCCGTAGTCAACAAGCGCCCGCGCCACCCGCTGATCGTCGATCGCGATAATCCCGCTCTTTCCCCGCAAGCCGTCGATCTGGTAATTCGCTGTTTCGACCGGCATATCGAGCCGCACGCTCATTCGCGTGCCAACGCCCACCTGACTTTGCAGCTCCAGCGTCCCACCCATCAGCTCGACCAGCTTGTGACAGATCGTCAACCCGAGACCGGTGCCGCCGAAGCGGCGCGTAGTGGACGATTCCGCCTGCACGAACGGCTCGAACAGGCTCGCCTGCGCGTCCGCCGCGATCCCGATTCCCGTGTCCTCCACGCTCAGCTCCACGGTCTGCACGCCCCGCGCGCTACGAACCAGATTCACCGCTAGCGCGACCTCGCCTTTCATCGTGAACTTGATGGCATTGCTAAGCAGATTGAACAGCACTTGCCGCAGCCGCACGCTGTCCCCACGCACGCTCGCGGCAACATCAGGCGAAACATCCACCCGCACCCGCAAGCCTTTTTCATGCGCGCGTCCGGCGAGCAAACCAACGGCGTTATCGACGAGTTCGCGCAGGTCGATCGGCATCGATTCAATGGTGAGGCGCCCTGCCTCGATCTTCGAGTAGTCGAGCAGATCGTCAAGGATCTGCAGCAGAGCGCTTGCCGAATCCTGGATCATGCCGAGCATCTGCGACTGGTCAGGATTGAGCGGCGTGTTTTCGAAAACCTCCACGAGCCCGAGCACGCCGTTCATTGGCGTGCGGATTTCGTGGCTCATCATCGCGAGAAAATCATCCTTGGCGCGGGAGGCCGCTTCCGCCGCATCGCGCGCCGCGGCGAGTTCGTCGGCCCGCGCGCGCTCCACGCTGGCGTCGACCCAGTAACCGTTCCAGACCACGGCGCCGTCCGCCTCGCGATGTGCAACGAGATCGGCACGAATCCAGCGGCGGCCTTCGTCAGCGATCGAGCGGAACTCCGTATGAACCGGCTTGAGCGTGATCGCCGAGCGTTCGATCGCGTCGCGCACGCTACGTTTGTCGTCAGCATGTATCAGCGATAAACCTGCGACCTGGTCGTCGCTGAGCGTCGCGAGATCGGCGCCGAACAAATGGCGCGTGTCGCCGCCTACATAGGGGAAGCTATAGGTGCCGTCCTTCGCTCGCCTTAGTTGGAACACAACGGCCGGCAGCGAGCGTGTGACATCGTGCAGGCGGCGTTCGTTTTCACGCGCCCGCATTTCGGCGGCGCGAATGTCCGTGATGTCGATCATCGTGCCGACAACCCCGGCCATCCCGCCGTTCGCAGCCGCAAAAGCCCCGGTCCAAAACAGCCCGTGACGCAATACACCGTCACGATCGTGAAACGCAATTTCGATCTGCTTTCGCTGCCCGTTTGCGATGCTCGTGCCCACGAGATCATGCAGGCGCTTGCTGTTATCGGGACCCCAGGCTTGCACCTCGATCGTCGTGCGTCCAATGATGTCCTCGCGCCGCATGCCGAGCATCTTTTCGAACGCACGATTCACCGCAAGATAGCGGTTCTCCCGATCCTTCACGATCAGCGGGTACGGAATGACTTCCATCATGGTCTGCTGGAAGCTCAATTGCGTAGCAAGGCGCTGCTCGATTTCCACTCGCTTCGCCATCTCGCGCTGGAGCAGGACGAACGCGCGCAGTGTGATAGCCAGCACCACGCCAATGGCGATCAACGCGGGCAACAGCCGCATGGCGGTGACGCTCCAGACACCCGGCGGCGGCCCGTCGAACTCGGCCTGGCGTGCGGCCAGGACGCGCTCTTTGTCGGCGGCCGGCATGGCGCGCAACGCGCGGTCGATCAGCGGCGCGAGCCGGCTGAACTCCGGACGCAACGCAAGACTCATGTGCTCGAAATCGTCGGCCGGCCCGATGACCTTCAGGTCGTCTTCATGACGCGCGGCGAGCGCAATATCCACGGCGACGAGATCTTCGATCAGCACATCCGCCTCGCCTTTGGAAACCAGGTCAAGCGCGGCGTTCAGGGTCGGCGCCTCAAGAACCGGCGCGTCTGGATACAGATCACCGAGCCTCCCACTGGCCGCCAGACGGGACGTCGTGGTAAAGCGCCGGGTAGTCGGGTCCGCGATACCCGTCATTGCGCCCGGCCACCCGACGAGCACCAGCTGATAATTCGCCATCGGCCCGGTCGTGACGCCACCGGCACGACGCGCCGTCTCACGGTCGGTGGTGGCAATTATGTCGACCTGGCCGTGAGCGAAAGAGTCCGACACATCCGAACGATCCTCGTACACGCGGCGTTTGAAATCGATATGGAGCGCCTTCGACAGATACGTTGTGTACGCCATCGCGATCCCACTCGGCACGCCGAAGGCATTCAGGTACGTGAACGGTGGCCAGTAGGCATCGAAACCCAGGGTTAAAGACGGCAGCGAGCGCAAATACGCACGCTCGTCCGCGCTCAAAACCAGCGCCGGCTCATGACCATCGCCTGGGGACGGGGGCTCCGACTGCGAAATCGGGTATTCGTCATGACTCGATGTCGAATAGTCCTGAAACGATTGTTTCACGCGTTCAATGCGCAACGGATCGGCTGAAACGCTCGACGCCGCCCAGATGAGGATGAACAGCGTCAACCAACGAACAAGACGGAGAATGGGAGAAGAGGAGGGCATGACGGGCGCGCTCGTTACAACGACTGTTTGTCGAAAGCGCCGTCGATACCGCCCGCATGCATTGAATGCTCGCTCCGATTGGAGACGCGACGTTGCAGGATGGGGTGGAAGAGACCCGCCAGCACGCCGCCCGCAAGCGGCGCGGCCCAGAACAGCCAGAGCTGATCGAGCGCCCAGCCGCCTACGACAAGCGCGGTAGCGGTCGAACGAGCCGGATTCATTGACGCGCTCGTCACCGGAACGGCGAGCAAGGAGCACAGCGTCAGCGACAGTCCGATCAGCACCGGGCCGCTGGTGCGCGCGTACCTGCTGGAAGCGACCTTGAGATTCACGAGGACGAACACGAACGTCATGAACGCCTCTACGAACAACGCTGTGTGCCACTCATATCCAGCCGGCGAATAAGCTCCGTAACCATTGGCGCCGAACGCGATGAGCGCGGGGGAGCCGCTTGAAGACCCACTAGCAACGATATACAAGACCCACGCGCCAGCGCTCGCGCCTCCAACCTGAGCGGTAATGGCGGGTACCAGGTCCCGCACGGGAAAACGGTTGGCGATAGCGAAACCAACGGTGATCGCGGGATTGAAATGCGTGCAGGAAACCGAACGTAGAAGGTAGACGAGCGTGGCCGCTGCAAGACCGAACGCCACTGCCTGGAAGACGATCCCCAAGGCGGGCGAAAAACGACTACCCGCGAGCACGGTGGCGCCGCAGCCAAGGAAGACGAGCGAAAAGCTGCCCACGCACTCGCCTATCAGTTTCTTGAACATGCCGTCACCCCGTCTGGAATTTGCCCTCGGCCGACGTACGCCCGGTCGCACGAAAAAGCTCGGCGGGGTCACGACGCTGGCGAAGTAAAGCGTTCAAGTCTGGAGCGAAAGGCGCACCTAATTAATCAGAGCATTCCTAAACATTTCTGAGAAACGATGAGTTCTTTTTCTTGGAAGTGGGCACAGACTTTATGCGAGACCGATCTGTCTCAAATAGTCGAGCAGTTCAAGTTCACTTCTCAGCCCGAGCTTGCGCATCGCGTTGCGCCTTTGCATACCGATGGTTTTCACGCTACGTTCCAGACGTTGCGCGATACTCATGAGCGACAAGCCGCTCGCGTACAACTGGAACACTTCCCATTCGCGGGCGCTCAATACACCGGCGCGACCGTTGGCATGAGCGAGTTCGTTCCCTAACAGGGTGCCCGCGTGCTTTGAGACGAAACGTACGCCGTTCATCACTTCGATAACTGCCTGGCTCAGCGCCTCCATGCAATCGCGCTTGTCAATCAGGCCGTCCACACCCAGTTCCAGCAATCCCGTCAGCATCTGCGGCTGCGCGATCATCGTCACAATGATCACGCGCGGCCGTTCAACCTGCCTTAGAAAGCGCCGGAGAAACGCTATGGCGTTGTTCTCCCCGTCGATGCCACGCATGCCTATGTCTGATATCACGACGTCGCATGGAAAGCGGTCAGTTCGATCTGCGAGCGACTCGGTATCGACGGCAGTAGCCACCACGTTTACTCGTGGGTCCCGCTCAAGCCAGATGCGGATCCCCTCCCGTACGACCGTATGGTCGTCCGCCACGATAATCCGGATTTTCGAATCCATTTTTTTATCCGCCTGTTACGTGATGGCTCACGTGTCTCCTGAGCCTGATGGATACAAACTCGCACTTGTATCCCGACGGCCTTTGATGCCGTTGACTAAGCCCCTAGCCGTTGTGCCTGGACCAGGCCGCTGTCGAAGGCAAACCGGTAAAGCTCGGCATCCGTCGATAGCTTGAGCTTGCGCATGGCAGCGCATTTTTGTGCGCTGATGGTCTTGACGCTGCGGCCCAGTTCGCGCGCGATTTCAGTGACGTTGCCGCCTCGCGCATAGCGGGCGATGACGTCGAGTTCGCGGCGCGTGAGTTTCTGTCGAATCTCATCCACGCGATTGGCGGAGGTCGCGTCTGCGAGCAGTGCACGCACTGACGGTCCGAGATAATCCTCGTTTGCCAGCACCGTGACGATCGCCACATAGATCAGTTCGAGCCGGTCCTGCTTGCTGACCACCGCGTTGGCGCCGGCGTCGAGCGCACGCGCGATCAGGTCGGCGTCGGTTGTCATCGATAAAACGACGATGGCCGCCTGCGGATGATGTTCCACGATGTATTTGATCAGGTCGATGCCATCGCCATACCCGCCGCCCGGCATATAAAAATCCATGATGACGACATCGCACGGCTGCTCTTCGAGCGCTTCGACCAGCCCGGTTGAATCCTGCGCGCGACACACAATTTCTATGTTTTGCACATTGGCGATCAGGCGCTCGATGGCAAGAACAACTAATGGATGATCGTCCGCTACCGCCAATCTGATTCGTTGAGTGAACGCAATCATTTACTAACCTCTTCTAACCTGAAATTCGCCCAGGTGATGCGTCCGCTCGCGGCGGGTTTCAATTTGCCAGTGCTTGCCCAGCCCGCTGAAGGATCGTTGATCCGGGCCGTCATCGACATAAGATGCGTCCGAAAGCATTTCGCAATGTGTGTCATCACGTCAGTCCATGCGCGCGCGCGAATGCGAATAATCCCGGATCGTTCTGCACCCCGAGCTTGCTCATGGCGTCACGTTTCTGACGGCTGATCGTGCGGACGTCGCGCTTCATGAAGCGCGCGATCTCGGTGATCGACAATCCGCTCGCGAACATGCGCACGACTTCGATCTCCCGGGGTGAAAGCCGCGGGCCATCTCCGAGCGCGTCGGTTTCAGCACCGGCCACGGCCAGCGCCGACACAATCGAGGTGCTCAGGTAACGACGTCCAACGCCCGCAAACTTCACCGCGGCCGCAAGTTCGTCCATGGACTCGACCTTGTTGAGCAAGCTCATTGCGCCGGCGGCCAGAATTGAACGGAGGATTGCGACATTGCTCATGCTCGTGAGCACGACAATGCTGATGGCCGGCCAGTCCCGGCGCAAACGTTTGATCAGCCGCAAGCCGTCTTCCGCCTGCAAGCCTTGCTCGGGCATCGCAAAGTCGGTCACGAGCACGTCGCACGGCGTGTACGCCAGCAGCCTCAGCAGCTCCGCGGCGCTCGCAGCCTCGGCTACGACTTCCAGGTTCTCATCCATGCTGAACGTCGCTCGAATGCCGAGCAAAACGAACGGATGATCGTCTGCCAGAACGATTCGCAGTTTCAATGCTGCCTCTCAGTTTTTTTGTTTGCACTTCAGGTTGAATCCGCGCCAACTGGCAACGATCAATTGAGTAATACGCCGTTGCACATAAGAACACGGCGATAGACCGCTCCATATAGGATCACTCTCAATGTTCCTGCCGCGCTGCGTGTTACTTCCAAGACTCGTCTTATTGCAGCTCGGGCCGGAGCGCTCTTTTGCGTGGCTTGCGTGCCTGCAATGCACGGCTTATGGCCTGCAGGCTGTATCGCGCAATTCAACGTGGGTCAGAGTAGTTTTCAACTGCCGGACGATTCAATACGAATTGTCCTATTCCGCTTGATTCAGAAACGTTTATTCAATTCGTTTCGAAATCGGCAATCTCCAGCCCCACCAGGGGACGGCAATATGTACCGACTTAACGGGGAGGACAGACGTTGAGATTTCTGGAAATTCGTCATGGAATGACAAAACAAGAGGTCTGGTCGCCTTTAGCTGAGGGACGAAGAGGCCACCAGCCGTTTCCCTTCGAAAATACCGGCCAAATCCGGAAATGATCGAAGACACGCCTGCCCGTCACATCGGGCGTTTTTTCTTGGTTTTATGTTTTTCGGCGGGTGCGCGCTGGAACGACGTTAAGTGGCGCAATTGCAACGCCTATCGGCCCGGTCCCGGTAGTCGAACCACGCCATCCCCTGCAAATTGAGCAGAGGCGGCAGCGGCGAGCTAATCGCCTCCGCGAGGTGCGCACATGCAAAAAGCCCGCACGAGGCGGGCTTTTTGCGTTAAACAAAAACTGCGTGGGCGCCAATCAGAACGGAATGTCGTCGTCCATTTCGTCGAAGCCGCCACCCGCCGGCGCGCTCGGACGGCTTGCGCCGCCGGCGTTGCCGCCCGCAGGACGTCCGCCCGCAGCAGCGCCGCGGCTCGCTCCGCCACCGCTGCTGCGCTCGGCCGGGGCACGGCTGTAGCCTTCATCGCCACCACCACCGCCCGCACCGCTGCGTCCGCCCAGCATCTGCATCTGCTCAGCAACGATCTCCGTCGCATACTTTTCCACGCCAGCCTGGTCGGTGTACTTGCGCGTACGGATCCGGCCCTCGATATACACCGACGAGCCCTTCTTCAGGTACTCGTTAACGATTTCGGCCAGCCGGCCGAAAAACGACACGCGATGCCATTCCGTCAGCTCCTTCATCTCGCCGGACGTTTTGTCCTTGAAGCGATCGGTGGTGGCAAGACGGATGTTGGCCACGGCGTCGCCGCTCGGCAGATAGCGGGTTTCCGGATCGGCTCCCAGATTTCCGACGAGAATGACTTTATTGACGGATGCCATGATTTCTCCTGTTGATTCAATTCAATGTGATCTGATGCGGTGCGCTCGCAACGCGACACGCGGTGGTAGTCAACCTGTCCAGCAAGAGCTGCAAAATCCGCAAACCTCATGCACCACGCTGCGGCAAGATTTCGCCAGCACGGCGAAATGCACTCACCTGGAAACTAAAACCGCTTAAACCGTGCGCCGGACCTTCTGCGGCGGCGGCTTCATGTTCGCCGCCACGATCAGCCATGCAAAAACCAACCCTGAGCACGCGAAAAATACAGCGCTTTGCCCGTCTACTTTCAACAGCCAGCCGCCGATCACCCCGCCAATGGCAAGGCCGATTGACTGCGTTGTGTTGTAGACGCCTGCCGCCGCACCCTTTCTCGTGCCAGGCGCGAGTTTGGAGACAAGCGACGGCTGTGACGCTTCCAGCACGTTGAAACCGAGGAAGTACACGAACAAAACCGCGGCCACTGACCACAGGGTATGCGGAGCGGCGCCGAGTAACAACTGGCCAATCAGGATAAGACCTATGGCGCTGACCATCACGGCCTTCATTTTCCCGCGTTTCTCGGCGGCAATAATGGCCGGCACCATCATGACAAACGCAAGGCCCATCACAGGTAAATAGACTTTCCAATGGGCTGCGACCGGCAAGCCGCCCGCTTCCAGGATGCGCGGCACGACGAGAAACAGCGCGGTTTGCGTAGCGTGCAAAACGAGCACGCCGAAGTTCAGGCGCAGCAATTCCACGTTGTGCAGCACTTCGGCAAACGGCGCTTTCACGTGCACAGGCGGCATGGGTGCGTCCGGGACGACCCAGATCACCACGCCGACGGCGAGTATCGATAAAAAGCCGATCAGCGTGAACAGTCCGCTCATGCCCACCCACTCGAACACAATTGGCGCGCCGACAATGGCCACCGCGAACGAGACGCCGATGCTCGCGCCCACCATGGCCATGGCTTTCGTGCGGTTTTCTTCCGTAGTCAGGTCGGCGATAAACGCGATCACCGCCGACGATACCGCCCCCATGCCCTGGATCACACGTCCGACGATAATCCACGTCATGGAATGGCCGACCGCCGCCACGAAGCTGCCAATGGCGAACACGACCAGGCCGAACGCGATGACCGGCTTGCGTCCGAGCTTGTCGGACACCCAGCCATAAAAGATGTACAGCAGGGATTGCGTCACGCCATAAGCGCCGAGCGCTATGCCGACGAGCAGCACGTTGTCGCCGCCGGGAATGGTTTTCGCGTAGATGGAAAACACCGGCATGATCATGAAGAGACCGAGCATGCGCAACGCGAAGATTGCGGCAAGCGACACGGTCGCACGCAACTCTGGCGCGCTCAAACGTGTGGACGTAGCAGACGGATTGGACATCGGGACGAAGTAATGTGGAAACGCGTCTGGCCGTGCGCGCGGACGCGGAACTCAAGCACGGCCGCCTTGTGGTTGCCCGGAACGGCACTATATGAGACGGGTGGCTGAAGCGCCTGGACCCGCCTTGCGTCCGGATCTGCCCTGCGTCCGGACGGCTCGCAAAAGTCCTTCGAATGTCGCCCGGACGCGGCATGAATAATCCGCCAGCACCCTTCGCAACCCCGCTGCACGCTTGATTGACGCCGATGAGCGCGGGCAACGCGCCCTCGAAAAGTCGTTATAGTAGCAGGTTTAGCCCCCTTACTTTCCGCCCGGTTCATGGAAGAAATTCGTATTCGTGGGGCTCGCACCCACAACCTTAAGAACATCAGTCTCGACTTGCCGCGTCACAAGCTGATCGTGATTACGGGCTTGTCGGGTTCGGGGAAATCGTCGCTCGCGTTCGACACGCTCTACGCCGAAGGCCAGCGCCGCTACGTCGAAAGTCTGTCCGCCTACGCGCGTCAATTCCTGCAGTTGATGGAGAAACCGGACGTCGACCTGATCGAAGGATTGTCGCCGGCAATTTCCATCGAGCAGAAAGCGACTTCGCACAATCCGCGCTCCACTGTCGGCACCGTCACCGAGATTCACGACTACCTGCGCCTGCTGTTTGCCCGCGTCGGTACGCCGCACTGCCCGGACCACCACATTCCGCTCGAAGCGCAAAGCGTGTCGCAAATGGTCGACGCCGCGCTCGCCATGCCCGAGGAAACAAAGCTGATGATCCTCGCGCCCGTGGTGGCGGATCGCAAGGGCGAGCATCTCGAATTGTTCGAAGCCATGCAGGCGCAGGGTTTCATCCGGTTTCGCGTGCGTTCGGGCGGGGGCACGGCGAACGAAGGTGTCGCGAAAATCTACGAAATCGAGTCGCTGCCCAAGCTGAAGAAGAACGACAAACACACTATCGATGTCGTTATCGACCGGTTGAAAGTGCGGCCGGACATGAAGCAGCGGCTGGCGGAATCGTTCGAAACAGCGCTGCGTCTCGCCGATGGCCGCGCGATCGCGCTCGAAATGGATTCCGAGAAAGAGCATCTGTACAGCTCGAAATTCGCCTGCCCGATCTGCTCCTACTCGCTGCAGGAACTCGAGCCGCGCCTGTTCTCGTTCAACAATCCCATGGGCGCGTGCCCCGAATGCGACGGCCTGGGCCAGATCACGTTCTTCGACCCGAAGCGGGTAGTCGCGCATCCGTCGCTGTCGCTCGCGGCGGGCGCGGTGAAAGG
This sequence comes from Caballeronia udeis, assembly GCF_001544555.2. GTDB lineage: Bacteria > Pseudomonadota > Gammaproteobacteria > Burkholderiales > Burkholderiaceae > Caballeronia > Caballeronia udeis. The sequence continues at coordinate 40,929 of NZ_FCOK02000051.1, forward strand.
ATGGGACCGGCGCAACCAGTTTTATTTCCAGATGCTGCAAAGCCTGGCGTCGTTCTACGAATTCGATATCGACGGCGCCTTCGAGGATCTGCCCGAAAAGGTCCGCAAGATCCTGCTGTTCGGATCCGGCAAAGAGGTCATTCCGTTCTCGTACATTAACGAGCGCGGCCGCACGACGGTCCGCGAGCACGTGTTCGAAGGGATCATTCCGAGTCTGGAACGCCGCTACAAGGAAACGGATTCGGCGGCGGTCCGCGAGGAACTGGCGAAGTACCAGAACAACCAGGCGTGCCCGGTATGCGAAGGCACGCGGCTGCGAACCGAAGCGCGCAACGTCAAGCTCGGCACGGGCGAGAACGCGCGAGCCATTTACGAAGTGAGCGGCTGGCCGCTGCGCGAGACGCTCGGTTACTTTCATACGCTGCGCCTGGACGGCGCGAAGGGCGAGATCGCCGATCGGGTCATCAAGGAAATCGTCGCGCGGCTCACGTTCCTGAACAACGTCGGGCTGGATTATCTGTCGCTGGAACGCAGCGCCGAGACGCTCTCCGGCGGCGAGGCGCAGCGTATCCGGCTGGCATCGCAGATTGGTTCGGGCCTGACGGGCGTGATGTACGTGCTCGACGAACCGTCTATCGGCTTGCATCAGCGCGACAACGACCGGCTCATTGCCACGCTCAAGCACTTACGCGACATCGGCAATTCGGTGATCGTGGTCGAACACGACGAAGACATGATCCGCATGGCCGACTACGTGGTCGACATGGGGCCGGGCGCAGGCGTGCACGGCGGCGAGATTGTTTCGCAAGGTACGGCGAAGCACGTCGAGAACGACCCGAATTCAATGACCGGACAGTATTTGTCGGGCAAACGGAGCATCAGCTACTCGACCGACCGCACGCCGCCGGACGAACGGCGGCTGCGAATCATCGAGGCCTACGGCAACAACCTGAAGCACGTCTCGCTCGATCTGCCGGTCGGATTGCTGACTTGCGTGACGGGCGTATCCGGCTCGGGCAAGTCCACGCTCATCAACGACACGCTATACCACGCCGTCTCCCAGCATCTGTACGGTTCGTCCGCCGAACCCGCGCCTTACGAGGCAATTGAAGGGCTGGAACACTTCGACAAGGTGATCAACGTCGATCAATCGCCGATCGGCCGCACGCCGCGCTCGAATCCGGCGACCTACACCGGCCTCTTTACGCCGATCCGCGAGTTGTTCGCGGGCGTGCCGGCGTCGAAGGAACGGGGCTACGATCCCGGCCGCTTCTCGTTCAACGTCAAGGGCGGGCGCTGCGAAGCGTGCCAGGGCGACGGCGTGCTCAAGGTAGAAATGCACTTTTTGCCTGACGTCTACGTGCCGTGCGACGTCTGTCACGGCAAGCGCTACAACCGCGAGACGCTCGACGTCCAGTACAAGGGCAAGAACATCCACGAAGTGCTCGACCTCACGGTGGAGGTGGCGTACGAATTCTTCAAACCCGTGCCTATTGTGGCGCGCAAGCTGAAAACCTTGCTCGACGTGGGTCTCGGGTATATCCGGCTCGGCCAGTCGGCGACCACGCTGTCGGGCGGCGAGGCGCAGCGCGTCAAGCTTTCGCTGGAACTGAGCAAGCGCGATACGGGTCGGACTCTGTACATTCTCGACGAACCGACCACCGGCCTGCACTTCCACGACATCGCGCTGCTGCTCGAAGTGATTCACCGGCTGCGAGATCAAGGTAATACTGTCGTAATCATCGAGCATAATCTGGATGTAATAAAAACCGCGGACTGGGTCATCGACCTCGGTCCGGAAGGCGGCGCCGGCGGCGGCCAGATCATCGCGCAGGGGACACCGGAGCACGTCGCACAATCGAAGGCCAGTTTTACCGGCCGGTATCTTGCGCCTTTACTGCAGAGGCCGAGATCGGCCGCATGACAGATGATTCGCCCGCACCGCGTCCATGCGCCGCGCGCCGTCCAGGCTGCGGCCATCCACAACCCGTTAGCGGCAGGAGACTGAAGGATTCATGGCAAAGCGCAACGAAGCGGCCGAAGAGAGGCCCGCTGTCCGGCCCGTGCGGCTGACGAGTGACATGAGCATGCCGAAGTTGTCGGCTGTGGAGATTGGCAGCTATATCGCCGCGTTTGCCGGCCTGTTCCTCGTGCTGCATTTGCAGTTGCTCGGCGCGCTCCTGGCGGGAATGCTCGTGTACCAGCTCGTGCACGCCATCGCGCCCCTGATTGAAAAAACCATGACGAGCGGGCGGGCGCGCTGGGTCGCGGTCGTGATTGTGGCGGCGGTGATCGTGGGGGGGCTGGCGGGCACGACGATCTTTCTCATCGATCATTTTCAGCGTGATGTTCCGAGCGTCCAGAAACTTCTCGATCAGTTGATGATGCTCACCTCGCACGCCCGCTTGCAGGTGCCCGAGTGGATCGCGGACTACCTTCCTGTCGATGCAGAGCAGATGAAGGACAAGGCAACCGAGCTGATGCAAAAGCACGCCGCCATGTTGCAGCAGGGCGGGAAAGACGCGGCGCGCGGTTTCGGACATGTGCTGATCGGCATGATCGTGGGCGCGATTATCGCGGTGGGGGTGCCGCGGACAACGCATCGGCTGCCGCTTTCTACTGCCCTCGTGATGCGCGTGACGCGTTTCTCAGAGGCGTTTCGCCGGATCGTTTTCGCACAGGTCAAGATTTCCGCGATCAACGCCACGTTCACGGCGTTGTATTTGCTCGTCGCGCTGCCGGTGTTTCATGAGCAATTGCCGCTGTCGAAGACGCTGGTGATGGTGACGTTTATCGTCGGGCTGTTGCCGGTGATCGGGAACCTGATTTCGAACGCGATCATTGTGGGGATTTCGTTGTCGGTGTCGTTCGGGACAGCGGTGGCTTCGCTGGCCTTCCTGATCATCATTCACAAACTCGAATACTTCTTGAATGCGCGGATCATTGGTGGCCAGATCGAGGCCCGCGCCTGGGAATTGCTGCTGGCCATGCTCGCGATGGAAGCCGCTTTCGGACTGCCCGGCGTAATTGCCGCGCCGATTTTTTATGCTTATCTCAAGCGCGAGCTGGTGTATTTGCGGCTGGTTTGACAGTCGGATTTTTGCTCGCGCCAGTGGAGGGGATTGTTTGGCGGCGGTGCCGGGACTAGCCCGGAACCACCCGCAACGCAGTGCCCTTCAACAAGCGCGAACGCCCCCTACTTGAATACCACCGTCTTGCTCCCGTTCAGCACGACCCGGTGCTCCACGTGCCACCGCACCGCGCGCGCGAGCGTCACGCATTCCACGTCACGTCCAATTGCCGTCAACTGATCCGGCGCCATGCTGTGGTCCACGCGCTCCACTTCCTGCTCGATGATCGGCCCTTCATCAAGGTCCGTCGTCACGTAATGCGCAGTAGCGCCAATCAACTTAACGCCGCGATCGAACGCCTGGTAATAAGGCTTGGCGCCCTTGAAGCTCGGCAGGAACGAGTGGTGAATGTTGATGGCCCGGCCATTGAGCGCTGCGCACATCTCCGGCGACAAAATCTGCATATAACGCGCGAGCACGACGAGATCGACCTTGTGCTGATCGACGATTTCCAGCACCCGCGCTTCCTGCGAAGCCTTCCCTTCGAGCGTGGACGCGATCAACGGCAGATGATGAAACGGCACGTCATAACTGGCGGCGAGCTGATAAAAATCCCGATGATTCGAAACAATCGCCGGAATCTCGATCCCGAGCTGGCCGGTGCGATATCGGAACAGCAGGTCGTTCAGGCAATGCCCGATCTTCGACACCATGATCATCACGCGCGGTTTCACCGACGCATCGTGCAGCTCCCACTTCATGCCGAATTCATCGGCGAGCGTACTGAACGATGTGCGCAGCGCGGCGAGACCGGGGTCGCCACCGACCTGCTGGAAGTGCACGCGCATGAAAAATTCGCCGGTGTGACTATCGCCGAATTGCGCGGAATCGAGAATATTGCTGCCGAGATCGAACAGGAATCCAGACACGGCATGCACAATGCCGGGACGATCCGGACACGACAACTTCAAGATAAAACTATGTTCGGTCGACATGAACCGATACTCCTCTGAGATGTTTCAAAGCACGTCCAACGCGTGTTCACAGCGTGTTCAAACCGCGGGTGGTAAGTAAATCGCCGGCATGCCCTCGCACGCTTCTTCGTCTATCCAGTTGCGGCGCAGCAGGCAATCCAGGGTGGCCAGACTGGCATCGACCGTCATTGCGCCTTCTTCAATCCATCGCGCGACTTCATCAATGCGCGCAAGCCGGTGTTCGCCCACTTCGCCATCCTGATTGCGCGGCGCGAAATCGGCGGGCAAGGCCATGTCGAAAACGTAAATCAGCTCTGCCTGAGTGCCTTCGGGTAAAGATTGCAGCACGTAGAATTCGCGCCCGCGCACGGCCTTGGCGGCAAGCTGCGGCTGCATGCCCGCTTCTTCCCAGCACTCCTTCACGAGCGTTTCCTCGATCCCCATTCCCCAGCCGATACCGCCGGCCACCACGTTATCGAGCATGCCGGGATCGGTCGCTTTTGTTTCGCTGCGCCTGGCGATCCAGAGTTCGGGCGCGCGGCCCGGCTCTTCAACAATGCCGTTCAGATGGACGGCGTACGTCATTGTGCCGAAGAATCGCGATGCGGCTCGCTCGATGAACGCAAGCGGCTCGGCGTCGAAGGCATTGCGGATTGCGTAGGTTTCGTTGCGCCAGCCGGGAATGCGGCCGTCAGCGGCCAGCATGCCGATGACTGCGCCAAGCGCGGCGCTGCGTGCGTTGAGATCGGAGAAGGTATTGGCGAGGCGGATCGACGTTTGATCGATATGAAACACGTCCGGCCATGAGTGCAGCGCGGGCACGTCGATGCGGCGAATCCAGCCGACCCGTTCACGGTCGATATAAAACGGCAGGTGCGCCGAAGCATCGAAACGACGCGCGGCGACGATGGCAGGCAAGCTCATGAGGGGCTCCGGCGACGACGGAAAGCCGGAAATTGTACAGGGGGTTTCGTTCGCAGCAGGTATGAACGAAAGCGCCTTTAATCCTTCAGCGCCACACGAATTCCCAGCCCGATGAACGTCGCCCCGGCCAGCCGGTCAAGCCACACCCCCACCTTCGGACTCCGCTTCAGATAAGCCCCGATCATTCCGGCGGCGACGCCAAAAACCGAAAACACCAGCACCGTCTGCAACATGAACACGCCGCCGAGTTCAAACATCTGCAACATGACGCTCTGCGCGCCATTCGGATTGACGAACTGCGGCAGGAACACGATAAAAAACAGCGTCACTTTCGGATTCAGCAAATTGCCGATCACGCTTTGCCGGAACACCACGGCCAACGGCTGGCTGGGCCGCTCATGCGCAGTCGACAAACCCTTGCTACGAATCGCCTTGATGCCAATCCAGACCAGATAAGCCGCGCCGGCCAGCTTGACCGCTTCAAAGGCCATTGGGGAAGACTTGAGCAACGCCGCCACTCCAAGCGCGGCGAGCGTCGTGTGAAACGAAATGCCAGCGGCAAATCCGAGCGCCGCCACCAGCCCGGCCGCACGCCCCTGAGAAATACCCCGTGCAAGCACCTGGAGATTGTCCGGACCGGGCGCCGCGGTGATAGCAATGGAAGCCGCGAGAAACAAAAGAAAATTAGGCATGGGCAGATGATTCGGAGAATTTAGTGGCCGCTGAACTCGCAAACCGTATAAAGCGGCAAACCCGCTTCGCGCAGAAGTTTCGAGCCGCCGAGCTCCGGCAAATCGATAATCGCCGCCCCCTCGACTACCACCGCGCCGAGCCGTTCGAGCAACATCTTGCCGGCCATCATCGTACCGCCGGTCGCAATCAGGTCGTCAACGAGCACCACCCGCTCGCCCGGCTTGCAGGCGTCCTCGTGAATTTCGACGGTTGCGCTGCCGTATTCAAGTTCATAGGACTGCGAGAACGTCCTGAACGGCAACTTGCCCTTCTTGCGGATAGGCACGAAACCCAGGCTCAATTCGTAAGCCAGGATCGGCCCGATGATAAAACCACGCGCATCAAGCCCGGCAATCGTATCGATCCGCGCATCTATATAGCGCTGCACCAGCAGATCAATCAGCGTACGCAGCGCACGCCGATCCTGCAAAACCGGCGTGATATCGCGGAACTGCACACCGGGCTGCGGCCAGTCCGGCACAGTGCGAATCCGCTCCCGGATAAAACTGGCAGGATTGGGCACCGAGTGCACTGGGAACTCAGACATGATTGATGTCTCCTGGAAAACGTCAGGCTACCGCGCCCGCACGGCGATTGCGCGACAGCCGCTCTTCCGCCTGCTGCAACGCTTCGGGCAAACCGCGCAGCACCACGATGTCGCTCGCACGCAGCTTGGTGTCGGGATCGGGCTCCACGCCACGAATTCCATGCCGGCGGATTGCGGTCACTTCCACGCCGTCGCCCACCAGCCCAAGCTCGTCGAGCGTACGGCCGACTGCGTCGGCGTTTTCATCGACGGGAACTGATTGTAGCCGGACCTGCTCGCGCCGCTCGTCGTCGTCCTCATCCGCGCCATGAAAATACCCCCGAAGCATGCTGTAACGCTCGTCGCGCATTTCCTCCACGCGCCGGACCACACGCCGCATCGGCACGCCCATCAGCACCAGCGTATGCGACGCCAGCATCAAACTGCCCTCCACGATCTCCGGAATCACTTCCGTCGCGCCGGATGCAATCAGCTTTTCCAGATCGGCGTCGTCGACAGTACGCACGATAGTGGGCAACGTGGGTTCGAGTTCGTGGATGCTGTGCAGCACGCGCAACGCGGAAGGCGTGTTCGCGAAGGTGATCGCAATGGTGGCCGCGCGATGTATGCCGGCCGCAACCAGCGCCTCGCGCCGCCCGGCATCGCCGTACACCACGCTTTCGCCCGCCGCCGCCGCCGCTGAAACCCGATCCGGGTCCAGGTCGAGCGCGACGTACGACAACCCTTCATGCTCGAGCATCCGCGCCAGGTTCTGCCCTGCACGGCCGTAGCCGCAAATGATCACGTGGCCGCTCTGCTTGATGCTTTGCGTCGCAATACGGGTCATCTGCAACGACTGCCGCAACCATTCCGTGGATGACAGCCGCAGCACGATCCGGTCGGCGTTCTGGATGATGAACGGCGCGGCCAGCATGGAAAGCAGCATGGACGAAAGGATGGCTTGCAACAGCACCGGCTCGACCAGGTGCTTGTCGAGAATCAGGTTCAGCAGCACGAAACCGAATTCACCTGCCTGGGCAAGGTTGAGGCCGGTGCGCATCGCCACGCCCGGCGGCGAACCGAACAGCCGCGCGAGGCCGGTGATCATCACGGCTTTCAGCAGGATCGGCAGGAAGAAAAACGACGCCACGAGAAACGGATGTTCCCAGAGCACATGCGGATTGAGCAGCATGCCCGTGGTCACGAAAAACAGGCCGAGCAGTACATCGCGGAACGGCTTGATGTCCTCTTCCACCTGATGCCGGTAAGGCGTTTCCGCGATCAGCATGCCCGCGATAAATGCGCCGAGCGCGAGCGAAAGGCCGAATTTATCGGTGATGAACGCCGCGCCGAGGGTGACCAGCAGCAGGTTCAGCATGAACAGTTCTTGCGAGCGCCGGCGCGCGACAATGTTGAACCAGCGCGTCATGAACTTCTGGCCGATGAACAGCAGCACCGTCAACGCCACCACGATCTTGACCGCTGCGAGCACAAGCCAGAACGCCAGCTCCTTCGAATTGCCGTTGCCGAACGCGGCGATGATGATCAGCAGCGGCACCACCGCCAGGTCCTGGAACAGCAGCACGCCGAAGATATTCCGGCCATGCTCGGACTCCAGTTCGAGCCGCTCAGCCAGCATTTTTGAAACGATGGCGGTAGAAGACATCGACAACGCGCCGCCCAGCGCGATGCTCGCTTCCCACGACATGTCTGTCCAGAAGTTCGCGATCCACCCGAACAGCAGCGCGATCGCAATCGTCCCGGCCACCTGGCTGGCGCCGAGGCCGAACACAATCCGTCGCATCGAGCGCAATTTCGATAACGAAAACTCCAGCCCGATCGAAAACATCAGGAACACAACGCCGAATTCGGCCAGATGCTGCGCGCGGTCGCTATCCGGCGCGATGCCCGCAGCGTGCGGTCCGACGATGATCCCTACCGCCAGGTAGCCCAACATGGGCGGCAGGTTGAAAAAGCGGAATACGACGACCCCTGCCACTGAACACAGCAGCAACAGCAACGTCATTTCAAGCGGGGAAGTCATCCGTCTAGCGTCCTCGTTTGTCGGCGGATGGCGGCTCGACGAGCGCATCCGGATCTTGTGTTTTTTAACGCGTGCAGGCGATGCACGCAACAAAACACACGGCCTTTCGGGGGCGGATGAGCGGCTGAAAGCCGCCCCGTGTCCGGCGCGGCGCAAAGATGCCTTTGTTATACTTCGCGCATGATAGCGAAAATCAATGGCGACCGGGCACTCGCGCTGGCTCGCACCGTGCTCGAAATTGAAGCCGACGCTGTGCGCGGCCTGTCCGCGCAACTCGACGACAACTTCACCGGCGCCGTCGAATTCCTGCTCGGATGCAAGGGCCGCGTGGTGGTATCGGGTATTGGCAAATCCGGGCATATCGCCCGCAAATTCGCGGCTACGCTCGCGAGCACCGGCACGCCCGGCTTCTTCGTTCACCCGGCCGAAGCGAGCCACGGCGACCTCGGCATGGTGACCGCGGACGATGTGTTCATTGCCCTGTCGAACTCGGGCGAAACCTCGGAACTCATTGCCATTCTGCCCATCATCAAGCGGCTCGGGGCAAAATTGATCGCCATCACCGGACGGCCTGAATCAAGCCTCGCGAAACTGGCCGACGTGCACCTGAATGCGCACGTCGACAAAGAAGCCTGCCCGATGAATCTCTCGCCAACAGCCAGTACAACTGCCGTGCTCGCATTGAGCGACGCGCTCGCGGTCGCCGTGCTCGATGCCCGCGGTTTCGGCCCCGACGACTTCGCGCGCTCGCATCCGGGCGGCGCGCTCGGGCGGCGCCTGCTCACTTACGTGCGCGACGTGATGCGCGTAGGGCCGGAAATACCGGAAGTGCCGCTTGACGCCACCGTCTCCGACGCCCTCTTCCAGATCACCGCCAAGCGCATGGGCATGACGGCCGTGGTCAACGAAAAGCGTCATGTGGAAGGCATCTTCACCGACGGCGACCTGCGCCGGATCCTTCAGCGCGACGGCGATTTCCGCGCGCTGCCGCTGATCGACGTCATGACGCGTAATCCGCGTACGATCGGTCCGGACCATCTCGCGGTGGAAGCAGTGGAACTGATGGAGCGTTATCGCATCAACCAGATGCTGGTCGTCGATGAAAACGCGATCCTGATCGGCGCCCTGAACATGCACGACCTCTTTTCCAAGAAGGTAATCTGATGTCGAACAAGCCTGTCACGCCGGACGGCGCAAACGACCGCGCGAGCCGCGTCAAGCTGATGATTTTCGACATCGACGGCGTGTTCACCGACGGCAGCCTGTTTTTCACCGCCGACGGCGACGCCATGAAGTCCTTCAATTCACTCGACGGCCACGGCGTGAAGATGCTGCAAGCGGCGGGCGTGCAGACGGCGATCATCACCGGGCGCAACTCCGGCATTGTCGCGGCACGGGCACGTGAGTTGGGCATTACGCACCTGCACCAGGGCGTCGCCGACAAAACCGTCGCGCTGGCCCAGTTGCTGCAAACCACGGGTATCGCGGCAACCGAATGCGGTTACATGGGCGACGACTGGCCCGATCTCGCCGTGATGCGGCTGTGCGGTTTCGCGGCGGCGCCCGCCAACGCGCATGAGGAAGTGCTGAACCGCGTGCATTTCGCTACCGCCAAACGCGGCGGTGAAGGCGCGGTGCGCGAGGTGTGCGACGTCATCCTGCGCGCCCAGAATCGCTACGACGGCCTGCTTGCCGCGGCTATCGGAGCCTGAATCCCATGCAACGACCTACCAAATTGACCTCAGCGCTGCCCGTGGTCGCGGTGGCCATGCTCGCGGGCGTCACCTACTGGATGCTGCAGGCTACACTGCCCAAGCCCCAGGAACCGGAGCGCCCGAAGGAACACACACCCGACTACTTCGCGACCAACTTCTCGGTCTCGGAACTCGACACCACGGGCACGACGCAATATCGCCTGACCGCGATTTCGATGGTGCATTACGAGGACGATGAAGTCAGCGACCTCACGAAACCCGCCATGCGCATGTTCCAGCCGCTGCGGCCGACCGTGACGGCCACGTCCGAGCGCGGTACCGTGAACGGCGACGTCTCGATTGTCGACCTGTACGAGAATGCCCACATTTTGCGCGTGGCCGGCTACGGCGACCCGCAGATGACCGCCGATTCGGAGCACTTTCGCATCCTTGTGAACGACGATGTCATCGAAACAGAAAAGCCGGTTAAACTTCAGCGCGGTCCGTCCGTGATGACGGGCAACGGCATGAATTACAACAACGCGACCCGGGTAATGAAGCTTTTTGGGCAGGTGCGCGGCCAGATAGCCGCCTCCGACACCCTCGGCACCTCATCCAAATAACCCCGGCAGTTCCGACGAATTGCGCTTAATCCATTCAAGTGTGACTGCATGAACAAACCGTTTCTCCGACCCGAATCCGGCCGTCTGTGCGCAGCACGCGCTGCGTTTTCGCGCCGCGCCGCACGTGTCGTGCAATTCGGGATTGCGGCAGCATGCGTGGCGTTGCCCCTGGCAGCGTTTGCGCCAGCCGCACACGCCGAACGAGCCGACAACGACAAGCCGCTGAATATTGAAGCGGACAACATGACCTATGACGACCTGAAGCAGGTCAACATCTTCACGGGCCACGTGGTAGCGACCAAAGGCACGATCATCATCAAGGCCGACCGTGTCGAGGTAACGCAGGATCCGCAGGGGTATCAGTACGCGACCGGCACGTCCGATGGCGGCAACCTCTCGTATTTCCGCCAGAAACGCGACGGCCTCGACGAATATATCGAAGGCAATGCGGTGCGGATCGACTACGACGGCAAGCAGGATCTCACCACGCTGACCACGCGTGCCGTTGTGCGCCGCCTCGTGGGCCTCACCACGATCCAGGACGAAGTGCACGGCAGCGTGATTACCTACGACGGCCAGAAAGACTTCTATACAGCGAAAGCCGGACCTGACGTCGCCGGTCCGGGCAACCCGACCGGCCGCGTGCGGGCCATGCTCGCCCCGCGCAACGGCGGCGCCGCGCCGCTGACCGGCGCACCAGCCACCCTGACGCCGTCCACCAAGATGCAAGGAACGCAGCAGCCGTGAATTCGCCCGCCATGCCTCATCGTAAGCCGGCCGGTACGAGTAGTTCGCTCACCGTCCGCAACCTGAAGAAACGCTACGGCTCGCGCACGGTCGTGAAGGACGTCTCGCTCGACGTGAAAAGCGGCGAAGTGGTCGGGCTGCTCGGGCCGAACGGCGCGGGCAAGACCACGTCGTTCTATATGATCGTCGGGCTGGTGCCGCTGGACGCGGGTGAAATTCTGCTCGACGGCACGTCCATCAGCCTGCTGCCCATTCACAAGCGCGCGCGCCTTGGGCTCTCGTATCTGCCGCAGGAAGCGTCGGTGTTCCGCAAGCTGAGCGTGGAGCAGAACATTCGCGCAGTGCTTGAACTGCAAATGGACGAGAGCGACAAGCCGCTCTCCAAACAGGCCATTACGGACCGCGCGGAAGCGTTGCTTGACGAACTTCAGATCGCGCATCTACGTGAAAACCCGGCGTTGTCGCTCTCGGGCGGCGAACGGCGGCGAGTGGAAATTGCCCGTGCGCTAGCGACCAATCCTGCGTTTATCCTGCTGGACGAACCGTTCGCCGGCGTCGACCCGATCGCCGTGCTCGAAATTCAGAAGATCGTGAAGTTCCTGAAGCAGCGCAACATTGGGGTGCTGATCACGGACCACAACGTGCGCGAGACGCTCGGCATCTGCGACCATGCTTACATCATCAGCGACGGCAGCGTGCTCGCAGCAGGCGCGCCAAGCGATATCATCGAAAATGAGAGCGTGCGGCGCGTTTATCTCGGCGAACATTTCCGCATGTGAACGCGGGGACGCAGCGTCCTGCGCCCTTGCAAAACCGTTGTGGGCGGCGTCCCACGCCGCCAGCAAATCTTACGTGCCGCCCGCGAGGCGGCACGCTTGTTTTTGGTCGATCCCCGCGAGGTGTCGCGCCCGTGGCAAACTCTCTACAATGATTAAAACCTTGCCATGAAAGCCAGCCTCCAACTTCGCCTGTCGCAGCATCTTGCGCTGACCCCACAACTGCAGCAGTCCATCCGGCTGCTGCAGTTGTCGACGCTTGAACTGCAGCAGGAAGTCGCAATGGCTGTTGCGCAAAACCCGTTGCTCGAGAACGAGGACGACTGGACCACCAGCCCGCTGCGCGTGGCGGCGGACGGCTCGCTGATCACGTCGGGGGCGTCGGTGAACGCGCCCGACCCCATGATGAGCAACGGCACGTCGTCGAGCAGCAGCACGACGACGACCGACCGCTCGGAAAACGGCGAGCCCCAGGGCGTAGACGAATACAACGGCATGAGCTCGTCGGATAACGGGCCGGATTCGAGTTCGTGGAATCTGGAAGATTACGGCCGCTCGAATAGCGGTTCCGACGACGACGACCTGCCGCCGCTGCAAATCCACGAGTCCACTACCACGCTGCGCGATCACCTGACGTCGCAACTGCGCATGACGAAGGCAAATCAGCGCGATCGTGCGCTGATCACGTTCCTGATCGAATCGCTCGATGAAGACGGCTACCTCACGTCGTCGCTCGAGGAAGTGAAGGGGGATCTGCCGGATGAACTGGAAGTCGATGTCGACGAACTGAGCGCGGCGCTGGCATTGCTGCAGAGTTTCGATCCGCCGGGAGTGGGCGGACGTTCCGCATCGGAATGTCTCAAGCTCCAGTTATTGCGGCTTGAGCCATCGCCCGTCCGCACGCTGGCGCTCGATATTGTGATGCACCATCTGGAACTGCTTGCGGCGCGCGATTTCACGCGTTTGCGAAAGCAGCTCAAAGCCTCGGACGACGCATTGCGCGACGCCCATTTGCTGATCCGTTCACTGGAACCGTTTCCCGGCGCTGCGTTTGGCAAGAGCGAAGCGGATTACGTTGTTCCCGACATCCTGGTGCGCAAGATGGCGAGCGGCTGGACCGCAGAATTGAATCCGGAAATCGTGCCGCGGCTTCGCATCAATCACCTCTACGCGAATATTTTGCGCAACAATCGCGGCGATCCGGGGAGTGGTTCGTTGCGTCAGCAGCTTCAGGAAGCGCGCTGGCTGATCAAGAATATTCAACAAAGATTCGAGACGATTCTCCGCGTTGCACAAGCCATTGTGGAGCGTCAGAAGAACTTTTTTGCGCACGGCGAAATTGCAATGCGGCCCTTGGTTTTGAGGGAGATTGCTGATACGCTGGGTTTACACGAATCCACTGTCTCACGTGTGACAACCGGTAAGTACATGCTGACCCCATTCGGGACGCTGGAATTTAAGTACTTCTTCGGATCACACGTTTCAACCGACACGGGTGGCGCGGCATCGTCAACGGCGATCCGGGCACTCATCAAGCAACTGATAGGAGCTGAAGACTCGAAATCTCCTCTTTCAGACAGCCGCATCGCAGAGTTGCTGGCAGAACAGGGATTCGTGGTGGCGCGCCGCACGGTGGCCAAATATCGCGAAGCCCTGAAGATCCCGGCAGTGAACTTGCGAAAGTCTCTGTAGCCCGCTGCATGTCGCGGCGGGCCTTTACCGGCCGCGTCGCGAAAGCGCGAGCGAGCCGGCCGATGCGATCCCGATCCGTACTGCCGTTGAACAGAATGGCCACGTATGGGCAAGCAGCGACCGGTTTGAGCAGCGTGATAGCGTCCAGGCGGCCATCAGCTTGGAGAGCAACTATGAATCTGCAGATCAGTGGACACCATCTCGAATTGACGCCTGCGTTGCGAGAATATGTGATCACCAAACTGGATAGAGTGCTACGGCACTTCGATCAGGTGATCGACGGCAGTGTGGTCCTCTCGGTCGACAATCATAGGGAAAAGGACAAGCGCCAAAAGGTCGAAATCAACCTGCATCTGAAGGGCAAGGACATTTTCATCGAGAGTTGTGACGTTGATATGTACGCGGCCATCGACCTGATGGTCGACAAGCTGGACCGGCAAGTGCTCCGCCACAAGGACAAGATCCAGGGCCATGCACACGCCACAATGAAGTACGGACACGAACCGCAGGAGAGCGAAGTTCCGGCGCCGTGAGTTCCATGAGGTAGTGCGGGCACCGTGAACTGTTAGAGGAATGAGTCGGAACGAGCCGCCTGAAAGCAGGCGGCTTTTTTTGTCACCGGCAGTTCGGGGCGGTTTTGGCCGCGACCGGGGGAGTTGGGGCAACAGCCGAGCGTTGCGTTATGCACAACAAACGTGTCGAGCGTATGGCGCGCCGCACCATCGCTGATTGCGCTGTTCTATAATGGTCCGGTCAGTAGGTTAGTACCGGGTACCGGGGTTGTTAATCGGAGTGAAGCGAGACCCAGGTCTCCCGCGCATTCCTTACCAAAATCGCCGTGAGCGTTTCGTGCAGGTTCTGCAGCCGCCACGATGAGGAGAATTCAGGCCACGCATCTGCCTGCCAACATGAATCGTTTAGCCAAATTTCTTCCCCTCGAAAATGTCGTCCTCGGACTGTCCGTCACCAGCAAGAAACGTGTATTCGAGCAAGCGGGCCTGATCTTCGAGAACCAGAACGGCATTGGCCGCAGTATCGTCACCGACAATCTTTTCGCGCGCGAGCGACTCGGCTCGACCGGTCTCGGTGAAGGCGTCGCCATTCCCCACGGACGCATCAAGGGCCTGAAGCATCCGCTCGCCGCCTTTGTGCGCCTGGCTGAGCCGATCGCTTTCGAGTCGCCGGACGGGCAGCCCGTGTCGCTGCTGATCTTTCTGCTCGTTCCCGAACAGGCCACACAACAGCACCTCGAAATCCTGTCGGAGATAGCGCAACTGCTGTCCGACCGGGACGCACGCGAACGCCTGAATACTGAAGAAAACCGTGAGACGCTGTACCAGGTGCTCACGCAATGGCAGCCCTGAGCTCTTGAGCCGGGCCTCGTGCTGGACCTGAAGCCAGACTGGGTGTGAGGACCAGGCCGAACGGCCCTCTCGCGCCAGCGGCCCTTCTAGCGCACAATCAGTCCTATTGAGCGGAGCATTGAAGAGACCCACCCCGGCTCTTCAATTGCCTCATGCTCGCGGCCTCTCACGGAGTTCCGGCCTCATGGATACGTCCAGCATCAACGCCCAGAGCATTTTCGACGACAACGCAGCCGCGCTGAAACTGAGCTGGCTTACGGGTCACGAAGGCTGGGAGCGCGGCTTTTCGACTGAAACCGTCGCCAATGCAACATCAAGCGCCGATCTCGTCGGGCACCTGAACCTGATTCACCCCAACCGTATCCAGGTACTCGGCGACGCCGAGATCAACTACTACCAGCGCCAGTCCGACGAAGACCGGTCCCGCAACATGGCCGAACTGATCGCGCTGGAACCGCCTTTCCTGGTGGTGGCGGGCGAAGTCGGCGCCCCGCCTGAACTGGTTCTGCGCTGCACCCGCTCGTCCACGCCGCTCTTCACCACGCGCATGTCCGCGGCAGCGGTGATCGACAGCCTGCGGCTGTACATGTCGCGCATTCTTGCGCCGCGAGCCACGCTGCACGGCGTGTTCCTCGACATTCTAGGTATGGGCGTGCTGCTGACCGGTGACTCCGGTCTTGGCAAAAGCGAACTCGGGCTGGAGTTGATCAGCCGCGGTCACGGTCTTGTCGCTGACGACGCCGTAGACTTCGTGCGCCTCGGTCCGGATTTTGTCGAAGGCAGATGCCCGCCCCTGCTGCAGAACCTGCTGGAAGTCCGCGGCCTCGGCCTGCTGGATATCAAAACCATCTTTGGTGAAACCGCTGTTCGGCGGAAAATGAAGCTTAAGCTGATCGTTCAGCTTGTGCGTCGTCCAGACGGTGAATTCCAGCGCCTGCCGCTCGAAAGCCAGGCGGTCGACGTGCTCGGTTTGCCGATCAGCAAGGTCACCATCCAGGTGGCGGCCGGCCGGAATCTGGCCGTGCTGGTGGAAGCGGCGGTGCGCAACACGATCCTGCAATTGCGGGGTATCGATACCTTGCGTGATTTCATGGATCGTCAGCGCCTCGCGATGCAGGACCCCGAAAGCCAGTTCCCCGGCAAGCTGATCTGACCGGTTCATGTGGCTAGACCGGCGGCTCCAGCACCCAGCCGCCGCCCGGACCCGAATTTTTTGCGTGCTTTTACCCAGAGCGA
This sequence comes from Caballeronia udeis, assembly GCF_001544555.2. GTDB lineage: Bacteria > Pseudomonadota > Gammaproteobacteria > Burkholderiales > Burkholderiaceae > Caballeronia > Caballeronia udeis. Next base: position 57,332 of record NZ_FCOK02000051.1, read on the forward strand.
ACGAGTCCTTATTCATGCGCATTATTCTGATTACGGGTATTTCCGGCTCCGGCAAATCGGTTGCACTGAACGCGCTCGAAGACGCCGGCTACTACTGCGTCGACAACCTCCCGCCGCGCTTTTTGCCCGAGCTCGCCAAGTATCTCGACACACAGGGGCAGCCGCGTCTGGCTGTTGCCATCGACGCACGCTCGAGCCGTTCGCTCGACGAAGTGCCCGCGATCATCAAGGACTTGTCGCAAGCGTTCGACCTGCGCGTGCTGTTTCTGAACGCCAGCACGCAGTCGCTGATCCAGCGCTTTTCCGAGACGCGCCGCCGCCATCCTTTGTCGGGTTCGCCGGGTCACGACGCCGACGTCGGGCTGCTGACCTCGCTGGGCGAAGCAATCGAACGTGAGCGCGAGCTCGTCTCGGGTCTTGCCGAATTCGGCCACCAGATCGACACCAGCAATCTGCGGGCGAACTTGTTGCGCGCGTGGGTAAAGAGTTTCATCGAGCAGGAAACGGCTGGGCTCACACTGATGTTCGAGTCGTTCGGATTCAAGCGCGGCGTGCCGCTCGACGCCGATTTCGTCTTCGATGTCCGCACGCTCCCGAATCCGTATTACGACCACGAACTGCGGCCACTGACGGGCCTGGACCAACCGGTTATCGACTTTTTGTCCGCCCAGCCCATGGTCCACCAGATGATCGATGACGTGGGCACGTTCATCGCCAAATGGCTGCCGCAATTCCGTGACGACAACCGTAGTTACCTGACGGTGGCGATCGGCTGCACGGGTGGCCAGCACCGCTCGGTATTCATCGCCCAGGCGCTCGCCGCGCGCTTCGGTGACAAGGCCAATGTGATTGTGCGGCATCGCGACGCACCCATCGCTGTGGATGGACACGTCGTGCCCTTGCCAACCTGATCGCCTTCGGGCGGCCTTTTAAAGAAGCGCGCGCGATGTCTACCAATCCCCTTCTCGCCGACCTGCCGCTGTTTCCGCTGCACACCGTGTTGTTTCCGGGCGGCCATCTCCCCCTGAAAATCTTTGAAGCACGCTATCTCGACATGGCGCGTGCGTGTTTGCGCGAAGGCACGCCGTTCGGCGTGTGTCTGCTGAAAAGCGGCAATGAGATTGCGTCGCCGGGAGATCCGTCGGTGCCCGAGAGCATCGGCTGCCTGGCCGAGATCACGCAATGCGACGTGGACACGTTCGGCATGCTGTTGGTCCATGCCCGCGGCACGACGCGGTTTCGGCTGTTGTCGCATCGCGTGGAGGCGAGCAACCTGCTGGTGGGCGTGGCGGAAACCATTGGCGACGACACGCCGCTGGACGGCACGGAAGCGCTGGTGAAGTTCGGCGCGTGCGCTGAAGTGCTGGAACGGATCATCGATGCAATCAAGGCGCGCGAGCCGAAGGATCTGCCGTTCACCGAGCCCTTCCTTCTCGACGATCCGACCTGGGTATCCAACCGCTTGTCCGAGATCCTGCCGATCCCCATGCGCGCCCGGCAAAAGCTGATGGAGCTTGAAGACGCGGCCGCGCGGATCGATGTGGTGCATCACTATATGCAGCAGCATCAACTGCTTTAACGTCGTCTTAGTCGCTTTAACATCTCGCTATATCAAATCAGCGAACCCTGCAGCGCGTCGAGCAATTTGCGGACGGGCGCAGGAACACCATACGCGTCAATATTCGCTAGCGGCGCCCACACGGTCTGGTTATCGGCCGCGTCGGGCACACCGTTCGCCCGTCCGAGACGCGGTTCAATATCCAGTTTGAAATGCGTGAACGTGTGCGTGAAGGGCGTGAGCCGCTGAAGCTCGGCCGAACCGCCGAAGCTGTGTGAGACTGCCGCGAGCGCTTCTTCACCGGAGGCTTCCGGCAGGCTCCATAGACCGCCCCAAATGCCTGTCGGCGGGCGCTTCTCAAGCAGGACGCTATCTCCATCCTGCAACACCAGCATCCAGGTCTTGCGCGTCGGCACCGCTTTTTTCGGGCGGGATGCAGGCAATTCCTTTTGCCTTCCAGTCACGTTCGCCACGCAATCGGCGGCGAACGGGCAGCGCGCGCAATCCGGCTTGCCACGCACGCACAGCGTTGCACCCAGATCCATCAACCCTTGCGTGTAGGCGGTGACTTCGTCCTTGTGCGCGGCATCGGGAAGCAGCGATTCGGCCAGTGTCCACATCGTGTTTTCCACGCGCTTTTCGCCCGGAAATCCGTCGATGCCAAACACGCGTGCGAGCACCCGCTTCACGTTGCCATCGAGGATGGTCGCACGTGCGCCAAACGCGAACGACGCAATGGCCGCCGCCGTCGAACGCCCGATACCCGGCAGTTCAGCCAACGCGTCGACGCTGCGCGGAAACTCGCTGCCATGCTCCGTCGATACGACAAACGCGCATCGATGCAGATTTCGCGCGCGCGAGTAGTAGCCGAGGCCGGCCCAGAGCGCCATGACGTCGTCGAGCGGGGCGAAGGCAAGCGCGTTCACGTCCGGGAAACGGTCGAGAAAACGCGCGTAGTACGGAATCACCGTCGATACCTGCGTCTGCTGCAACATGATTTCGGACAACCAGATCCGGTAGGCATCGCGGGTGTTTTGCCACGGCAGGTCATGTCGGCCGTGAACGCGTTGCCATGCGATCAGACGCGTGGAGAAGTCAGTGAGCTGGAGCATGGCGGCTAGCGCTGGCAGCGCGGGCAAAAGTACGTGGATCGCTGGCCTTGCACGATTTGTTTGATGGCCGTTCCGCAAACATGGCACGGCTGGCCCGCGCGGTCATAGACGAAATAATCGAGTTGGAAATAGCCTGACTCGCCGTTGCTGCCCACGAAATCGCGCAACGTGCTGCCGCCCTTTTCGATCGCCGCGGCAAGCGTCGTGCGAACGGCGTCGGCGAGAAGATCGTAACGCACGAGCGAGACGCGACCGGCCGCCACCGTGGGCCGGATACCCGCGCGAAACAGGCTCTCGGACGCGTAAATATTGCCCACTCCGACGACCATCGTGCCCGCGAGCAACGCCTGCTTGACGGACACTTTGCGCCCGCGCGTCTGCCGGTACATCAACGCGCCGGAAAACTCGGCGGTGAAAGGCTCTACACCCAGTCCCGCCAGCAGCGGATGGTCGAGGACATCGCCGTCTTCGCGCGGATGCCAGAGCACTGCGCCAAAGCGCCGCGGATCGCGAAAGCGCAAAATAAAGTCATCGAAGATCAGGTCTATATGATCATGCTTCGCCGCATCCGGCGGACGCGGCACGTTACGCAGTACCCGTAGCGTCCCCGTCATGCCGAGATGCACGATCAGCCACCCTTCGGAGGTTTCGAACAACAGGTACTTGCCGCGTCGCTCGACTTTTTCGATTTTCAGCGCCTTCATCGTCTTCGCGAGATGCGGCGGAATTGGCCAGCGCAGCGCCGGTGTACGGACATCGACACGCTCTACCCGGCGTCCGGAGACGAACGGTTCGATCCCGCGTCGGGTTACTTCGACTTCCGGCAACTCTGGCATGTTTTACTGGTCTGCAACTTGCTGTGGGATGTGCGCGTATTGTAGCGAGCGCGTTACAATCGACTGAAACATTGATCGGATTTCCATGAACTTGTCCTTCGTAAAGTTGTTTTCGAAGCAGCGTGCAGCGACCGCTCAAACGAGCGCTACACGCGGTAAGCCGGTCTACCCGAGCAAACTCGCGGCCGCCGTGGCGTTCGCGGTGGCTGTGTTTGCACTCGCGCCTGCCTATGCGCAGAGCCCCGCGCAATCTCCCGCGCCGGACGACGATCAATCCGCCATCAGCGCGGCGGACCTGATCACCGCGCCGCCCACTGGCAAGGAAGTACAGGACCTGCCGAACATCCCTGTGACCAGCCAGATCGTGTTCCAGGTACTGGCGGCAGAAGTCGCGCTGCAACGCAATCAGGCAGCGCCGGCGTACCAGACCTATCTTGCCCTCGCTCGCGACACGCACGATCCGCGTTTCGCCCAGCGCGCAACCGAGATTGCAATCGCCGCACAAAGTCCCAACGACGCGCTGACGGCAGTCCAGCTTTGGCAGCAGTTCTCGCCGAATTCGGAACGTGCCGCGCAACTGAGCGCGTCGCTGCTGATCCTCTCCGGCAAGCCCGACGAAGCCAAGCCGATCCTCGAGACCGAACTTGCGAAGGTACCCGCGGAGCAGCGCGGCGACGCGATCATCTCGCTGCAAATATTGCTGTCGCGCGGACCGAATCGCGTGGGCGGGCTGAATGTGCTGAAGGATCTGGTCAAGAACGACCTGGACCGGCCGGAAACGCAACTGGCGCTCGCCCGGCAGCAAATTGCCGCCGACGACCTGCCCGGCGCGAAGGCATCGCTTGAACAAGCGCTTAAATTGAAGCCCGACTACTTGCCCGCGGCGTTGACGCTCGCGCGTATGGGCCCGAACGAACGCAACGAAGGTATTGCTTCGTTCGAGAAGTACCTCCAGAAGGATCCCAAGTCGCACGACGCGCGCCTTGCGCTGGCGCAACTGTATCTGTCTGCGGATCGTCTCGACGACGCCCAGAAGCAGTTCGAAATCATGCGCAAGAACGATTCGAAAGATTTGACGCCGCTGATGGCGCTCGCGCTGATCAACATTCAGAAGAAACAGCCGGACAAGGCGCAGGACTACCTGAAGCAATACGCGGCGGCGGCTGAAAGCACGCCCGGCGCCGATCCGGGACAGGCTTACATCTATCTCGCGCAGTTGGCGCTGGAGAAGAAGGACGACGCGGCCGCGAGCCAGTGGCTCGACAAGATTCCGCGTGAGAGCCAGCAGTACTTGCCGGCGCAAGTCACGCGCGCGCAGATCCTCGCCTCGCACGGCAAGGTCGATGAAGCCCGGCAATTGCTGGGTAGCCTGCAGACGTCAGACCCCCGTGACCTCGCGCTGCTCGCACGTACTGACGCCGCGATCCTGTTCCAGGCGCAGCGGTATCCGGAGGCGGAAGCGGCCTTGTCGAAGGCATCGACGGCTTTCCCGGATGACCCGGACATTGCCTACGACTACGCCATGGCAGCCGAGAAGAACGGCCACTACGACACCATGGAAGCGCAGTTGCGCAAGCTGATGAAAGAGCAGCCGGACAATGCGCAAGCGTATAACGCGCTCGGCTATTCGCTCGTCGATCGCAACGAGCGGCTGGACGAAGCGGAAAAGCTGATCGAGAAGGCGGTATCGCTTGCGCCGAACGACGCGTTCATCATGGACAGTCTTGGCTGGGCGAAGTATCGGATGGGCAATGACGCGGAAGCTGCGAGCATCCTGAAGAAGGCCTATGACCTGCAGCCGAACGCCGAAATCGGCGCTCATCTCGGCGAAGTGCAGTGGAAGTCGGGGCAGCAGGACCAGGCGCGCAATACATGGCGTCAGGCGCAAAAGCTCGAACCCGGCAACGACACATTGTTGAAAACGCTCAAACGATTCCAGGTGAACGACCTTTGAACTTGATTGCAACGCATTTCCTGGGCGGCCGGCGCGCACGTCGCGGCGCGCTGGCCTTGATGGCAGCGGGTGTGGTGGTGATGTCGGGGTGCGCGGTCACCCCCCGCATGCCGACTACCTCGAATGCAGCAACCGCGGTGACTGCGCAGACCAGCCGTGCCTATCACGGCCGTTTCGCGGTCCAGTACGACGACCAGAACGGCCAGCAACGCAACGCGTACGGCAATTTCGACTGGCAGGAAACCGGAGACACCGTCACGCTGCAATTGCGTAATCCGCTTGGACAAACGCTGGCTATCGTAACGTCGTCGCCGTCGTCCGCCACGCTCGAATTGCCGAACCACGAACCGCGGACCGCCGATAACGTCTCAGAGCTCATGCGCTCCACCCTTGGCTTCGCGCTGCCGGTGGAAGGCTTGCGGTATTGGCTGCAGCCATCGCCGGCACCCACCTCGCGGGCGCGCACGACCATGGATGCGTCGTCGGAAAATGGCCGCCTGAAGGAGATCAAGCAGGACGGCTGGACCATCGACTATCTGGCCTATGCCGATGCGCCCGCAACTGGCGTAAAGCGTGTGAATCTGTCGCGCGCCGACCCGCCGCTCGACATCAAGCTCGTCCTCGACCAGTAACGCCTTAGCTCAATCGCATGCAGTCATCTTTATCGAGTTCATCGCCGGGCTCAGCCCGCCCGCTGGGCGATGCTTCCCTGCGCAACTGTCTCGCGCCGGCCAAGCTCAATCTGTTTTTGCACATCACCGGGCGTCGCGCGGACGGCTATCACGCATTGCAGACCGTGTTCCAGTTGCTCGACTGGGGCGACCTGCTGCACTTCACCCGTCGCGACGACGGCGTGATTGCGCGTAAAACCGACGTTCCCGGCGTGCCCGAAGCGGATGACCTCGTTGTACGTGCTGCACGCCTGCTGCAGTCGACAACGGGCTGCCCCCTTGGCGTAGACGTGGAAATTGATAAAATACTGCCCATGGGCGCTGGCCTCGGCGGCGGCAGTTCTGACGCCGCGACTACGCTGCTAGCTCTGAATCGCTTATGGGGCGTGGGATTGTCGAGACAAGCGTTGCAGGACCTGGCGCTGAAACTCGGCGCCGATGTGCCGTTTTTTGTCTTCGGGCAAAATGCTTTTGCCGAAGGGGTGGGCGAGGCGCTGCAGGCCGTCGATCTACCTAAACGCTTCTTCCTGGTGGTGACTCCTGCGGTGCATGTTCCAACCGCTGCGATTTTTTCAGAGAAAGCGTTGACAAGGGACTCAAAAGTCCTCACAATTACGGACTTCCTTGCACAACATAGTTCTGACGCAGATTGGCCTGACAGCTTCGGCCGAAATGATATGCAGGCAGTTGTGGTTGAGAAGTACGCGGAAGTAGCCACGGTGATTGAGTGTTTTTCGAATCTTTCACCTGCGCGAATGACCGGATCTGGAGCGAGCGTGTTTGCCGCTTTTCGTAGCAAAGCCGAAGCTGAGATGGCGCAAGCCAAACTCCCGGCAAGCTGGAAAAGTAAAGTGACCGAAAGTCTGGATTCGCATCCTCTCTTCACTTTCGCGTCGTAAAGTTTCGTTTTGTCGGGTTTGTCCTACACTGCCCGGCGGAACTCAAAGTTAGTGTAGGGGAGTCGCCAAGTTGGTTAAGGCACTGGATTTTGATTCCAGCATGCGAAGGTTCGAATCCTTCTTCCCCTGCCATAATTTCTCGCGTTTTCCCTCTCGCCCCAGCCAAGAAACAGGTGCACGATGAGCAGTGACGGCCTGATGGTATTCACTGGCAACGCGAATCCCGCGCTTGCACAGGAAGTCGTCAAAATCCTTGGAATTCCTCTTGGCAAAGCAATGGTCAGCCGTTTCTCCGACGGCGAAATCATGGTCGAGATCCAGGAAAACGTGCGCGGCAAGGACGTATTCGTGCTGCAGTCCACCTGCGCGCCGACCAATGACACGCTGATGGAACTCATGATCATGGTCGATGCGCTCAAGCGCGCATCCGCTGGCCGGATCACTGCAGCCATCCCGTACTTCGGTTATGCCCGTCAGGATCGCCGGCCCCGTTCGGCCCGCGTCGCCATCTCGGCGAAGGTCGTGGCGAACATGCTGGAAATTGCCGGTGTGGATCGTGTCATCACCATGGACCTCCACGCCGACCAGATTCAAGGTTTCTTCGACATCCCGGTCGACAACATCTACGCCACGCCCGTGCTGCTCGGCGATCTGCGCAAGCAGAACTACGAGAACCTGCTGGTGGTGTCGCCCGATGTGGGCGGTGTAGTCCGCGCCCGGGCTCTCGCGAAGCAACTGAACACCGATCTCGCGATCATCGACAAGCGTCGCCCGAAGGCGAACGTCGCTGAAGTGATGAACATCATTGGTGAAGTGGAAGGCCGTACGTGCGTGATCATGGACGACATGGTCGACACCGCCGGCACGCTCTGCAAGGCAGCACAGGTTTTGAAGCAACGCGGCGCAACGAGAGTGTTCGCGTATGCCACGCACCCGGTTTTGTCCGGTGGCGCAGGCGAACGGATTGCAGCGTCGGAACTGGACGAACTCGTCGTCACCGACACCATTCCCCTCTCCGACGAAGCCCGCGCATGCACGAAGGTGCGCGTTTTGTCGAGCGCGGGATTGCTGGCCGAAACGTTCTCGCGTATCCGTCGCGGCGACTCGGTCATGTCGCTGTTCGCGGAAGGTTAAAAAGTATTGGCGGTTTAGCGGGGCGTCAAAGCTCTGCTGAACCGCGTAATCGGTTCAGGCGAACGAAGGCCTGGACCGCTGCTCTGGGGCTGAACGCGATTGCGGACAGCCCCGTTTTCACTGCCTGGTCGCGGGCAGATTATGGAGTTGAATCATGAAAGTAGTCGCTTTTGAGCGCAATCTGCAAGGTACGGGTGCGAGCCGCCGCCTGCGTAACTCGGGCAAGACCCCGGGTATCGTATATGGCGCGAACGCTGAAGCTCAAGCTGTTGAGCTCGATCACAACGCACTTTGGCACGCGCTGAAGAAAGAAGTGTTCCATTCGTCGATTCTCGACCTGGAAATTGGTGGCAAGTCGCAACAGGTTCTGCTGCGCGACGTCCAATACCATCCGTTCAAGCAAATGGTTCTGCACGTTGACTTCCAACGTGTTGATTCGAAGAAGAAGCTGCATACCAAGGTACCGGTGCACTTCATGAATCAAGAAACGAATCCGGCTGTGAAGATTGGTGGCGCGGTGATCTCGCACGTTCTGAACGAAGTCGAAATCGAATGCCTTCCGGCCGATCTGCCGGAATTCGTCGAACTCGATCTGGCGAAGATTGAAGCTGGTCACACGCTGCACGTGAAGGACATCGTTTTGCCGAAGGGCGTGGCGCTGGTCGCTCACCTCGACGCAGAAAACCCGGTGATCGCTTCGGCAACCGTCCCGGCTGCCGTCGTGTCCGACGAAGCTGCTTCGGGCGCTGCTGCTCCGAGCGAAGGCGACAAGCCGGCTGCATAAGTCTGGCTGAAGCCTGTCCGCTTGAGTCCGCCCGCAAGGGCGGACGAAGTGACCCGCCGTTGCTCTGCTCCGGCGGGTTTTTTTTGGCCTTTTTCTGGTGCGGTCGATGTTGCTATGCCGCCAAGATTGAACATGATCAAACTGATCGTCGGGCTCGGCAATCCGGGCGCCGAATACACCGCGACCCGTCACAACGCCGGCTTCTGGTTCGTCGATCAACTGGCGCGCGACGCCGGAGCATCGCTACGTGACGAGCGCCGGTTTCACGGTCACTACGGCCGTGGCCGGCTCAATGGTCAAGAGATTCATCTGCTCGAGCCGCAGACCTTCATGAACCGGTCAGGGCAATCGGTCGTGGCCGTGGCGCAGTTCTTCAAGATCCTGCCGGACGAGATCCTGGTCGCGCACGATGAACTCGACTTGCCGCCCGGCACGGTGAAACTGAAGCTCGGCGGCGGCAGCGGCGGGCACAATGGCCTGAAGGACATTTCCGCGCATTTGTCGGTGCAACAATATTGGCGCTTGCGGATTGGCATCGGACATCCGCGTGACCTGATTCCCGAAGCCTCGCGAGCGGGCGCGAAACCCGATGTGGCGAATTTTGTGCTGAAACCGCCGCGCCGTGAGGAACAGGACGTGATCGATGCGTCGATCGAACGTGCGCTCGCCGTCATGCCGTTTGCGATCAACGACGAAATGGAACGCGCGATGATGAACCTGCATCGCAACGGCTGAACGCAATGCAACGTGCAGTAGTGAACTCGCATCACCCCGTCCCGAAAGGACAAGTAAGGGACAATTAAGGAGCGAACCTTGAGCCGTTTCTGGAGCGACATCGTCAATAAGCTGACGCCATATGTGCCGGGCGAACAACCCGCGCTGGCGCGTCCCGTGAAGCTCAACACGAACGAGAACCCCTATCCGCCCTCGCCCCGCGTAGTCGATGCAATCCGGCGCGAACTCGGCGAGGATGGCTGCTCGCTTCGCAAATATCCGGACCCGACAGCACACGCGTTGCGCGCGGCCATCGCGCAGCATCACGGCCTGCACGAGAGCCAGGTGTTCGTCGGCAACGGGTCGGACGAGGTCCTCGCTCACACCTTCCAGGCGCTGCTCAAGCACGACAAGCCAATCCGCTTCCCCGATATCACCTACAGCTTCTATCCGGTGTATGCGCAGTTGTACGGCGTCGCATTCGATGCCGTGCCGCTCAACGCGGATTTTGGTATTGATGTGGACGACTATCGCGCGCCCAACGGCGGCGTGCTGCTGCCCAATCCGAATGCACCGACGGGCCGTGCGTTGCCGCTCGCCGAGATCAAGGTGTTGTTGGCGGCGAATCCGGATTCGGTCGTGGTGATCGACGAGGCGTATGTGGATTTCGGCGCGGAATCGGCGGTGGCGCTTATCGATGAAAATCCGAATTTGCTGGTCGTGCAAACGTTGTCGAAAGCGCGTTCGCTGGCGGGCATGCGCGTGGGGTTCGCACTCGGGCACGAGGCGCTGATCGAGGCGCTGACACGTGTGAAGGACAGCTTCAATTCCTACCCGCTCGACCGGCTGGCGCAAGCCGCGGCAATCGCGGCCGTTGAAGACGACGACTGGTTTCGCGAAACCTGCACGAAGGTGATCACGAGCCGCGAACGGCTGACGGCAGACTTGCAGGCGTTAGGCTTCGACGTAGTGCCATCGGCCGCGAACTTCGTATTCGCGCGCCATCCGGAGCACGATGCCGCCACGCTGGCCGCGCGCCTGAAGGAGAAGGAGATTTTCGTGCGGCATTTCAAGCTGCCGCGAATCGACCAGCATCTGCGCATCACGATTGGCACCGACGCCGACTGCGATGCGTTGCTGGCGGGGCTGCGCGCGTTGCTCTGAGGCCTCGCGCGTAAAGGGCGCCTGATGTTTGACGCTGGGCGCTCGATGTTAAATCAGGCGCCCTTCGCTTTCATCAACGCGTGATATTTCGCCATCAACTGGATGGCGTTTTCCTCATGCGCCGGATCGCGTGGAATGCATTCCACCGGGCACACCTGCTGACATTGCGGTTCGTCGAAGTGGCCGACGCATTCGGTGCACTTGTTCGGGTCGATCACGTAGATTTCGATACCCATCGAGATGGCGTCGTTCGGGCACTCGGGCTCGCAAACGTCGCAGTTGATGCACTCGTCGGTAATGAACAGGGCCATGCTGCCACCAACTTTCCTAGAAAAACAATAGATTATAGCTTTTTCAGCCTTCCGACGCTCGCGCATGATTGCCCGAAAATCATGTTTGCTTGCTGCGGCTGAGTTGCACACGTGTTGCAAATTGTGCAGCGCGCAAAGTCCAGATAAGCATGGCCGGCTATCACCAGCAAGACGTTTCTACACAATTGCGACGTTTGAGAGCCCGAGTGCCCGAACGACGCCATCTCGATGGGTATCGACATCTACGTGATCGACCCGATTTTCGTTCACATGAAATTGAAATGATCCTGCCACACAACGAATCCGGACAATGAGCAGCGAACGTCGTTCCAGCGCGGGATGTCGGTTGACCGACGCATCTAGGATTTCAGAACGTCGAAGCAAGCACTGTATCCGTCAGCGGAACCCGTTGGGGAGGTTTTTGCGCGGCTAAATGTCGACGATCTTTCGCAGTAGAGAGTACGAA
>NZ_FCOK02000052.1 GCF_001544555.2 Caballeronia udeis
GTCGCTTGACGAACCATCGCGCGCACCTCTACATGGAAGGTGTGCTTATTATTACACTATTGAATTAGAAATGGAATAACCTGCGATATTCGTCATCATCAAGATAGTGCTTTCGGTATCGGCTGAACGCGGGCAATTCGATAAAAGTCAGTTTCATTGAATATACGCAAGTTACGTATGGTGAGCAAGGCACACGCGCGAATGAGTTGGCGTGTACGGCTCAGTAAGGTAAGGCAGTGCGTTGTTCGAAAGCGCATTTGCAATGATTTTTGACCGACGGCAGCAATTAAATGGATGCGGAGTGATCGAACTGATGTCCCTCGACACATTTCGCGCTGTCGCTCGCCCACCCCGTCACCCATTTGCAACAGACGAAACGAAACCGGAGCCCGGTGCGACTTTTCCCGTTTTTGGGTTACATTCTTCGGCCAGCCTCCTAGAAAGGCCGCAACGTTCCCATCATGTCCAAACCGCCGAAAATTCCCGAGTCTGTCCTCGTTGTCATTCATACGCCCGAACTTGACGTGCTTGTCATTGAGCGCTTCGACCGGCCGGGTTTCTGGCAGTCCGTGACGGGTTCAATAGATCACATCGACGAACCGCTGGTCCTGACGGCGGCGCGCGAAGTCGCGGAGGAAACAGGGATCGTGGTCGGCAGCGCGGCCGTACCGGAGCGCTCGCTGATCGACTGGCATCACCAGATTGAATACGACATCTATCCCGAATGGCGGCATCGGTATGCCGAAGGCGTCGTGCGCAACGTCGAACACCAGTTCAGCCTGCTCGTCCCGCATTGCATGGAGGTGACGCTCGCGCCGCGCGAGCACACCGCTTTTCTCTGGCTGCCCTTTCGTGAGGCGGCGGCGAAGTGTTTTTCATCGTCGAATCGTGAGGCGATCCTGCAATTGCCCGAGCGTCTCGCGGAGCACAACCGGTGATGGGTTTCGGCACGCCCAAACGGCGGTTCGCCCGACTCAAGCAAGCCCTGTTTCGCGGACGCCGCCCGGCACGGCTGTGCTTCACCATCAACAACACGGTGCGGCTGTTCAAGTCCGGTGTGGAATTTTTCCCGGCGCTGATCGAACGCATCAACGCCGCGCAGCACGACGTCTCGCTTGAAACCTACATCTTCAGCGACGACGACGCTGGCCGTGCCATCTCCACCGCGCTGATGAACGCGGCCCGGCGGGGCGTACACGTGCGCGTGATCACCGACGGCATAGGTACCGAGAAACTTCCGCTCTTCGATGAATGGGCGCAGGCGAACGTCGAACATCGCGTGTACAACCCGCACCTGTTCGGGCAGCTTGGATTTTCGCGGACGCATCGTAAGCTGGCGGTCATCGACCGTCACATTGCGTTCTGCGGCGGCATCAATATTGTCGATGACTTCGACCAGAACGGCGTCCATCTCGAGCACGCGCGCTGGGATTTTGCGCTGGAAGCGCAAGGCCCCGTGGTCAAGGACGTGCGAGAAGCCTTCGACATCCAATGGCAACGGATTCGCCTCGGCGTGAAGCCGCTGGCGCCGCAGCCGGAGAACCAGAAATCTGCGCCGGGCGTTTCGTCGAGGACCCGTCGCAGCGCATTGCGCGCGCGCCTGCGAGCGCGGCGGGGCCTGATTCACGCGGTCGATCGGCCGTGCGTGGCGTTCGTCGCCCGTGACAACCTGCTCAACCGGCGCGCAATCGAAAAGGCGTATCTCGCGGCGATATCACACGCGAAAAAAGAAGTGATGCTCGCGAATCCCTATTTCATGCCGGGGCGCAAGCTGCGCCGCGCGCTGGCCCGCGCGGCGCAGCGTGGCGTGCGGGTCACGCTGGTGATCGGACGAAAGGAATTTGTCGCGCTCGATTACGCCACGCCGTTTTTGTATCGCAATCTTCTTAAGTACGGGGTGCGGATCGCGGAGTACGAGAAAACCATACTGCACGGCAAAGTGGCCGTGGTGGACTCGAACTGGGCTACGGTCGGATCATCGAATCTGGACGCATTGAGCCTTGTGCTGAACAATGAGGCGAACATGGTGCTGGTGAACCATGAACAGGAGATCGTGAAGCTGCGCGACGCGATCCTGGCCGCTTTCCACGACGGCCGGCCGATCACGGTTGAGCAATACGCGGCGCGCCCGGTTGGTGAGCGTCTGCTTAACTGGCTCGCCTACAACGCGTATCGCACGATGATGAAAATGCTCACCATCGGCCGCTACGATTGAGGCGTAAAAAACGCTGCGCGGTCAAACCCGGGCAGCCCCGACTGGCTGTCCGCCCACAAACCGGGACAAACTGAGACTCGTCCGATAGATGTGGTCAGAAGTTAGACCCCGGTTTCTAATAAAAAGCTTGTTTCATGAGCGGCCAGCTATAACAATAGTACGGCCGTTCGATTTTATTTCGATTCAACGAAAACGGTAAAGATCATGCGAAAAGGCGAACAGACGCGAGTCGCGATCCTCGATGCTGCGCTGGACCTGGCGAGCAGGGACGGACTTGAGGGTTTGACGATCGGCTTGCTGGCCGAACGGATGCAAATGAGCAAGAGCGGCGTGTTTGCGCATTTCGGCTCGCGCGAGGACCTTCAGGTGGAAGTGGTCAAGGAATACCACCGGCGCTTTGAAGACGAAGTGTTCTACCCGAGCCTGCGCGAAGCACGCGGTTTGCCGCGCTTGCGTTCAATGCTGGCGCGCTGGATGGAAAAGCGCATCGAGGAAGTGACAACGGGCTGTATCTACATCAGCGGCGCGGTGGAGTATGACGATCGCGCCGACAGTGCGGTCCGCGAGCAACTTGTACACAGCGTGACCACCTGGCGAGCGGCGCTCACGCGTGCGATCAGGCAGGCGCAAGACGAAGGGCATCTGCGGGCGGACACAGATCCGGGGCTGATGCTGTTCGAACTCTATAGCTTCACGCTCGGCCTGCATCATGATGCCCGTTTCCTGCACCTGCCGGACGCGGTGCAACTGACGCGGGACGCGCTGGAAAAGACGATTGTTTCGTATCAAAGCAACGGCCATTAGGCGTCGGGCGGATCAGCAGAGGGCTGCTGTACGGCAGATTCGGCGGCGACCAAGGCCCAAGCTTCCTGGACACTTGGAGAAGAAAAAATGGGACAGTACACAGCGCCGCTACGTGACATGCAGTTTGTCTTGCACGAATTGCTCAATGTGGAAGCCGAGGTCAAGGACATGCCAAAGCATGCCGACCTCGACGCGGACACCATCAATCAGGTTCTCGAAGAGGCCGGCAAGTTTTGCGCCGAGGTGCTTTTTCCGCTGAACCAGATTGGCGACCGCGAAGGGTGCACGTACGAAGGCGATGGCGTCGTGCGCACGCCGGCGGGTTTCAAGGAGGCCTACAGGCAATACGTGGAAGCGGGCTGGCCGGCACTGGGTTGCGATCCGGAATACGGCGGCCAGGGCCTGCCCGCGTTCGTGAACAACGCGCTGTTCGAAATGCTGAACTCGGCTAACCAGGCCTGGACGATGTACCCCGGCTTGTCGCACGGCGCGTATGAATGCGTTCACGCACATGGCGCACCGGAGCTGCAGAAAACCTACTTGCCGAGACTTGTCGACGGCACCTGGACCGGCACCATGTGCCTGACCGAACCGCATTGCGGCACGGACCTGGGAATGCTTCGCACGAAGGCCGAACCGGACAGCGACGGTTCCTACGCCATCAGCGGCACGAAGATCTTCATCTCCAGCGGTGAGCATGATATGGCCGAGAACATCGTGCATCTGGTGTTGGCCCGGTTGCCGGGTGCGCCGAACGGCACGAAGGGCATTTCGCTCTTCATCGTGCCGAAGTTCATTCCGACTGACGCTGGTGCTCCCGGTGAGCGCAACGGCGTGAAGTGCGGTTCCATCGAACACAAGATGGGCATTCACGGTAACTCCACGTGCGTGATCAATCTGGACAACGCGAAGGGCTGGCTTGTCGGTGAACCGAACAAGGGCTTGAACGCCATGTTCGTGATGATGAACGCGGCGCGCCTGGGCGTTGGCATGCAAGGGCTGGGGCTGACGGAAATCGCGTATCAGAACTCGCTGACGTATGCGAAGGAACGCCTGCAAATGCGTTCGCTGACCGGCCCGAAGGCGCCGGAAAAAGCGGCTGATCCGATCATCGTGCATCCGGATGTTCGCCGTATGCTGCTCACGCAAAAGGCCTATGCCGAAGCTGGTCGCGCGTTCACGTATTGGGCTGCGTTGAACATTGACAAGGAACTGTCCCACGCCGATGAATCAGCGCGCAAGGACGCAGCCGATCTCGTCGCGCTGCTCACGCCGGTCATCAAGGCGTTCCTGACGGACAACGCGTTCGAAGGCACCAACATGGGCATGCAGATCTACGGCGGCCATGGCTTTATCTCCGAATGGGGCATGGAGCAATACGTGCGCGACGCCCGCATCAACATGATCTACGAAGGCACGAATTCGATTCAGGCTTTGGACCTGCTTGGCCGCAAGATTCTCGGCGACATGGGCGCGAAGCTGAAGAAATTCGGCAAGCTCGTGACCGACTTCGTGGAACAAGAAGGCGTGAAGCCGGAGATGCAGGAGTTCATCAACCCGCTCGCGGACATTGGCGACAAGGTGCAGAAGCTGACCATGGAAATCGGCATGAAGGCGATGCAGAATCCGGACGAAGTCGGCGCCGCCTCCGTGCCATATCTGCGCACCGTCGGGCATCTGGTGTTCTCGTATTTCTGGGCACGCATGGCACGTATCGCGCTCGATAAGGAAGCCGAAGGCGATCCGTTCTACAAAGCGAAGCTCGCCACCGCGCGGTTCTACTTCGCCAAGCTGTTGCCTGAAACGGCATCGACCATTCGCGCTGCGCGCGCCGGATCGAAGACGCTGATGGACTACGACGAAGCCTTGTTCTAGGCCTCTTTTGCACTGCGCCGCGTTTTAGCCGGTTAAAAAAACGCGGCGCATCGTCTTACCGAATACCTCTCCCGGAGACACAACGTGAGCAATCTGAACATACGCAAGGTGGCCGTGCTCGGCGCCGGCGTGATGGGCGCGCAGATCGCTGCGCACCTGATCAACGCCCAGGTGCCGGTCCTTCTGTTCGACCTGCCGGCTAAAGAAGGCCCGAAGAACGGCATCGCGTTGAAAGCGATCGAGAATCTGAAGAAGCTGTCGCCCGCACCGTTCGGCGTGAAGGACGACGCGCAATACATCCAGCCAGCGAACTACGACGATGACATTGAGAAGCTGAAAGAGTGCGATCTCGTGATCGAAGCGATCGCGGAGCGCATGGACTGGAAGCACGACTTGTACAAGAATGTCTCGCCGCATATTGGCGCGAAGGCGATTTTCGCGACCAATACATCGGGGCTGTCGATCACGGAGTTGTCGAAGGGTTTCTCCGACGAACTCAAGGCGCGTTTCTGCGGCGTCCACTTCTTCAATCCGCCGCGCTACATGCATCTGGTCGAACTGATTCCGACCGATACCACCCAGCCGCAGATTCTCGATCAGCTTGAAACGTTCTTGACGAGCGTGGTGGGCAAGGGTGTCGTGCGCGCGAAGGACACGCCGAATTTCATCGCCAATCGCGTGGGTATTTTCTCGATTCTTGCGGTAGTCGCGGAAGCGGAGAAGTTCGGACTGCGTTTCGACGAAGTCGATGACCTCACGGGCGCGCGTCTCGGCCGTGCTAAATCGGCGACGTTCCGCACGGCCGATGTGGTCGGTCTCGACACCATGGCGCACGTCATCAAGACGATGCAGGACAACCTCCCCGACGATCCTTTCTTCCCGCTGTACGAAACGCCGGCGGTTCTTGGCGGCTTGGTGAAGAACGGCGCGCTGGGCCAGAAATCGGGCGCGGGGTTCTACAAGAAAGAAGGTAAAGCGATCAAGGTGCTGGACCCGAAGACGGGGACATACGTCGATGGCGGCAGCAAGGCGGATGAACTCGTCGGCCGGATCCTGAAACGCCCACCGGCTGAACGTCTGAAGCTGTTGCGCGAATCGGAACACCCGCAGGCGCAATTCCTGTGGTCCATTTTCCGCGACGTGTTCCATTACATCGGCGTGCATCTGGAATCTGTCGCAGACAATGCCCGCGATATCGATCTGGCCATCCGCTGGGGTTTCGGCTGGAACGAAGGTCCGTTCGAAAGCTGGCAAGCGGCTGGCTGGACGCAAGTCGCGAAGTGGGTGCAGGAAGATATCGATGCCGGCAAGGCGTTGTCGAAAGCACCGCTGCCCTCGTGGGTGTTCGACGGTCCTGTTGCCGAGAAGGGCGGCGTGCATACGGCCGAAGGGTCGTGGTCACCTGCTGCGGCCAAATTCATCCCGCGTTCATCGCTTGATGTCTACAAGAAGCAGGTGTTCCGCGCACCGCTGATCGGCGAAGCGGGTGTCGATCCCAAGACCTACGGCAAGACGCTGTTCGAAACCGACGCCGTGCGTGCCTGGGTCGATGATCGCGCGGGCGAAGACGATGTCGTCATCGTGTCGTTCAAAAGCAAGATGAACACGATCGGACCGTCGGTGATCGAAGGCCTGACGAAGGCTATCGAACTCGCGGAAGCCGATTACAAGGGCGTAGTGATCTGGCAAACGTCCGCGCTGAAGCTCGGCAATCCGGGCGGGGCGTTCTCGGCCGGCGCGAACCTTGAAGAAGCCATGCCCGCGTTCATGATGGGCGGCGCGAAGGGTATCGAGCCATTTGTGAAGAACTTCCAGCAAGGCATGTTGCGCGTGAAGTACGCGAGCGTGCCGGTGGTGGCGGCTTTGTCGGGCATCGCGCTCGGTGGCGGTTGCGAGCTCGCGCTGCATTCGGCCAAGCGTGTTGCACACATAGAAAGTTATATGGGGCTGGTGGAAGTGGGCGTGGGTCTCGTGCCCGCAGGCGGCGGATTGAAAGAAGCAGCGTTGCGTGCTGCGAGCGCGGCCAGCGCCGTGAATGCCACCAGCGATCTGCTGAAATTCGTGCAGAAATCGTTTGAAAACGCCGCGATGGCCAAGGTCTCCGCATCGGCATTGGAAGCACGCTCGATGGGGTATTTGAAGGCATCGGACACGATCGTGTTCAACGTGCACGAATTGCTCGATATCGCGAAGAAGGAAGCGCGGGCGCTTTCCGCCGCCGGTTATCGCGCGCCGTTGCGTGCAGGCCAAATTCCCGTGGCGGGACGCTCGGCGATCTCGACCATCAAGGCGTCGCTCGTGAACATGCGCGATGGCCGTTTCATCAGCGACCACGACTTCCTGATTGCGAGCCGTATTGCGGAAGTGGTATGCGGCGGCGATGTGGAAGCAGGCAGTCTCGTCGATGAAGAATGGCTGCTGGCGCTCGAACGTCGCGCGTTTATAGACCTGCTCGGCACCGCCAAGACGCAGGAACGGATCATGGGCATGTTGCAGACCGGCAAGCCGGTTCGTAACTAACGGGCGCGACCGCAAAAGTGCATGGGGCCAGAGTAAAGCGCTAAAGCGCCAACTCTGGCCGACCGCGAAATTGCATGGGGCCAGAGTAAGGCGCTAAAGCGCCAACTCTGGCCGACAACGGAGCCAAAAAATGAGCAAACAAGTGCAGGACGCATATATTGTCGCCGCGAGCCGGACGCCTATCGGCAAGGCGCCGCGCGGCATCTTCAAGAACACGCGGCCGGACGAACTGCTGGTCCACGCGATCCGCTCAGCGGTCGCGCAGGTACCGGGTCTGGATACGAAGCTGATTGAAGACGCGATCATTGGTTGCGCGATTCCCGAAGGCGAGCAAGGCCTGAACGTGGCGCGTATTGGCGCGTTGCTGGCCGGCCTGCCGAACTCGGTGGGCGGCGTGACAGTGAACCGGTTTTGCGCCTCGGGCGTGACGGCGCTGGCGATGGCCGCCGACCGGATTCGCGTCGGTGAATCGGACGTGATGATTGCAGGCGGCTGCGAGTCCATGAGCATGGTGCCCATGATGGGCAACAAGCCGTCGCTGTCGCCGCATATCTTCGATCGCGACGAGAACGTCGGCATTGCTTACGGCATGGGCTTGACCGCCGAACGCGTGGCCGAGCGCTGGAAGATCAGCCGCGAAGCGCAGGATGCGTTCTCGGTGGAGTCGCATCGACGCGCATTGGAAGCGCAGCGTACCGGCGAGTTCAACGATGAAATCGCAGCGTTCACGCTGAACGAACGTTTTCCGGATCTGGCGACAGGCGAGATTCGTGTCAATGCACGCGAGATCAGGAATGACGAAGGCCCGCGCCAGGACACGACGTTGGAAGGGCTCGCGAAGCTGCGTCCCGTCTTCGCTGCAAAGGGTTCGGTCACGGCGGGCAACAGCTCGCAGACCTCCGACGGCGCGGGCGCGTTGATCGTGGTCAGCGAGAAGATCCTGAAGCAATTCAACCTGACGCCGCTCGCGCGTTTCGTGAGCTTCGCGGTGCGTGGCGTGCCGCCGGAAATCATGGGTATCGGGCCGAAGGAAGCCATTCCCGCGGCGTTGAAGGCTGCAGGTCTGACGCAGGATGACATCGACTGGATCGAACTCAACGAAGCGTTTGCAGCGCAATCGCTGGCTGTGATCCAGGACCTGGGACTCGATCCGTCGAAGATCAACCCGCTCGGCGGCGCGATTGCGTTGGGTCATCCGCTGGGCGCAACCGGCGCCATTCGTGCCGCGACGGTCGTGCACGGCTTGCGCCGGCGCAACCTGAAGTACGGCATGGTGACCATGTGCGTGGGCACGGGCATGGGCGCGGCAGGCATTATCGAACGGATGTAAACGGCAAAACCCGGTTATTGCTAAAGCGTAAAACAACGGTTCGTGCACCATCCGGTTCGCGGACCGTTTCTTCATTCAGGAGACGAGAATGGACATCATCACCGAACACGTCGACGGCGTGCTGAGCATCACCATGAACCGCCCGGCTCGCAAGAACGCGCTGACGGCCGCGATGTACCAGGCCATGGCTGACGCTTTCTTCGACGCCGAAAATGATCCCGCCGTGCGTGTGGTGCTGATTCGCGCAGTGGGCGATACGTTCAGCGCAGGCAACGATATCGAAGACTTCATGAAGGCGCCGCCTGCGACGCAGGACGCGCCCGTGTTCCAGTTCCTGCGCCGCATCAGCACCGCGCAGAAGCCGGTGGTGGCGGGGGTGGCGGGCGGGGCCGTGGGCATTGGTACGACGATGCTCCTGCATTGCGACCTGGTCTACGCAGCGTCCACAGCGAAGTTCGCGTTGCCGTTCGTGCAGCTTGGGCTTTGTCCGGAGGCGGCGTCGAGTTTGCTGTTGCCGCGCATTGCGGGCTATCAGCGCGCGGCCGAGAAGCTGCTGCTGGGCGAATCGTTCGATGCCGCCGAGGCGGCGAATATGGGGATTGTGAATCAGGTTCTATCGGCGGAAGAAGTGGGTGATTTCGCATTCGCCCAGGCGAAGAAACTCGCCGCGTTGCCCCCGGCATCGCTGAAGGCTACCAAGGCGTTGATGAAGGGCGCTCAGGCTGGAGAAGTCAGCGCGCAGATGGCGACGGAGGCGGAACACTTTGCGCACATGCTGACCGCGCCGGAAGCGAAGGAAGCGTTCACGGCTTTCTTTGAGAAGCGCAAGCCGGATTTCAGCCGGTTTAATTGAGGATCGGCCAGGATTTATGCCTGGCCCGGAACGGATGAACAAGCCGGCGCTTACGCCGGCTTGTTCATCGGCTGGTTGGCGAGCGCTTAGCTCGCCTTGGCAAATGCCCAGCAGTCGTTAGCTGGAAACTCAACCCAGTGATCGCCGGCGGCGCGCGGTATTTGACCAAACGCACGGAAGCGCATTTCTCCGCGATGGAAGAGATACTCCCATCTATCGCCGAGATACATCGACGTGACCAGCTGCGCTTGTAAGCGATTTGCACCAGGGCCGTCGGCCACTTGTACGCGCTCAAGACGAATCACGGCCTGCGCGGCCTGGCCCGCATGCAGGGCTTCCTTGGCATGCGCTTGCAGTTCGAAACCTTCGCCCGATAGCGTCACGTGATCACCATTGATTGCGGTGACCTTTGCATCAATCCGATTGTTGCTGCCCATGAACTCCGCTGTGTAAAGCGAGCGCGGCGAGCCGTAGAGTTCGGCCGGCGTCCCTTCCTGTTCAATACGTCCGTTGCGCAGCAGCAGGATTCGATCGGACATGGCCATGGCTTCGGTCTGATCGTGGGTCACGCACAACGCTGATAGACCCAGCGACACAATCAACTCTCGCAGCCAGGCGCGTGCTTCTTCACGCAACTTTGCATCGAGATTGGAAAGCGGTTCGTCGAGCAGGATCACGGGCGGGTTATAGACCAGCGCTCGTGCAATGGCTACGCGTTGTTGCTGTCCTCCCGATGACTGGTGAGGGAAACGCTCCGCTAGTTGCCCGAGGCCAAGCTGGTCGAGCGCGCTCTGCATGCGGCGCTTTTGTTCTGAAGAAGAGACCTTGCGCAGCTTCAGTCCATACGCCACGTTCTCCGCCACCGTGCGATGTGGCCACAGCGCATACGACTGGAACACAAGACCAAGCGAGCGCTGTTCGACCGGGCAGTCGATGTTCCTGGTGCTATCGAAGAAGACTTTTTCATCCAGCGCGATGCGGCCATCGGACGGTTGTTCAAGTCCGGCTACCGCTCGCAGCAGCGTCGTCTTGCCGCTTCCGGACGCGCCCAGCAAGCACACGACTTCCCCTGCCTTCAATTCAAACGAAACACCCTTCAGGATCGGATTGGCTCCGTAGCTGAGGAAGAGGTGCTCGACAATGAGTTTATCCACGAAGTTTCACTCCAAAACGCAATGCCACGCCAAGACCGACGCTGACCATTGCAATGTTGATGACTGAGAGTGCTGCGACCTGATCGACTGCGCCCGCTGCCCACATGGAGACAAGCAGCGCGCCGATGACTTCGGTGCCTGGCGAAAGCAGATAAACGGCGGTTGAATATTCGCGCTCGAAAATCATGAAGATCAACAGCCATGCGCTGAGCAGACCAAAACGCACGAGCGGCAGCGTCACATCCAGGCTCACGCGGGTGCGCGTGCCTCCCGCGCTGCGCCCAGCTTCTTCAAGCTCGGGCGCTACTTGCAGCAAGGCGCTTTGAATCAACCGCATGCCGTAGGCGAGCCAGACGACCGTGTATGCGATCCAGATGCTCCACATCGAATTCTTGAGCTCCTTGACGCCCGGAACGAACAGGAAGATCCACAGGAACGCGAGACCGGCAAGCAGGCCCGGTACTGCGCGCGGCAGCAGTACGAGATAGTCGAGAAGCCTGGTGCCCCAGTCGTTATGCCGATGACCCGCGAATGCGACCATCGCATAGAAGGCCACTGCGAGCGCTCCGCCGATCACCCCGATGCCGAGCGTGTTGAAAATCGCACGGACCAGGTTGTCCTGCTCGAAGAGATCGGTGAAGTTCGCGAGCGTGAAGGCATCGACAAGACCGACACCTTCGCCCCAATTCGTGACGAACGAGCGCAGCACGATGCCCGACAGCGGCACGAATACGGTAAGAAAAAGCCACAGGACGACGATCGTCAACGCAATCCAGCGCCATGGCCCAAGCGGTAAAACGGACTGACGATCGGCTTTGCCCTTGACCGTGACGAATTTGTTAGCGTTCCTTAGCAAATGCCGCTGCAGCAATACAAGCGGAAACGTGATCCCGATGATGCACACCGCGACTGCCGCCATCAGGTGATACGACGGCACGCCAAGTTTGTTGGTCAGTTTGTAGAGGTAACTTGCGAGGACAAGATGACCTTCCGGGTCTCCGAGTACGAGCGGTAATCCAAACACCTCGAAACCCAGAAAGAACACCAGTACGCCGGCAAACAGCAGTGCGGGCATGGTCATGGGCAAACTGACGTCCCACGCGACGCGAAAGGGTTTGGCGCCCGCAACGCGCGCCGCCTCCTCGACGTCGGAGCCGAGACTGCGCAGCGCCGCCGACGAGTACAGGTAGACATGCGGCACATGGGTCAGTCCTACGATCAGCGTGATGGCGGACATTGTGTAGATCGACCAGGGTGCCTCTTCGACTCCGAACAAGGTCTTCCACCACACCGAATAAAACCCCACCGGACCCGCGGAGACGACGTAGCCGAAAGCCAGCACCATCGGCGAGATGAAGACTGGCGTGAGCAGCATGGGTTCGATCCAGCGACGGCCGGGCAAATCGGTGCGGACCATCAGGAACGCGAGCACGGCACCGAGCGGGATCGCGATAAACAGCATGCCGCCTGCAATGATCAACGAGTTTTTCAGCGCCAGCCAGAAGTCGGGATCGTTGAAAATGAATTGGAAGGCACCGATGCCGAAGCTTCGATTGGCGTCGAAGAAAGGCGTGTTCAGAAGGCTCTGGAACACGATGAACGATAGTGGCATCAGCACCACTATCGTCAGCACGGCGATCACGGCCCAGCGAAACATCGCGCTCAATCCGCGCCATCCGCCAGCGGGAAGATGAGGGACTTTGCGTTCGCCGTCGGGCATCAGAACCGGCGGCGAAACGGTTGTTCTTGAATCGAGCATGCGTTTCCCCTGCGCGTCAAAAGCGCATCAAGAAAATGGTGGCAGTGGGTATTGCCCACAATCGCCCACGCGAGCGCGCGGGCACAAAGCCGGTTCGGTTTAACGCTTGATGGCCTGCTGCCAGCGCTTCATGAATTCGAGCCGCTTCGCCTGATCCAGATAGACCAGCAATCCTGCGCCAATGGGGATGGGTTTGAGCGAGTCGCCGAGCTGTTGCTGGAGACCGACCATGGAGGTTTCACCGGTGACGTTCCCGGAGATCGAGAACAGATTGGCCTGGTTTGCGATCAAGGTCTGGCCGCGTGTTGAAAGCAGGTAATCGACCCACAATTTCGCTGCGTTGGGATGCTTCGCCTTCTTCGAAATCGTCACGATGCGACTCACCACCAGCGTGTAATCCTTCGGATAAACGTAGCCAATCGAGGGATCTTTCTTCGCCCTTGAGAATGCGTACGATCCGAGAATGTTGTATCCAATCAAATTTTCGCCCGATGAAATTCGCTCCATCATCGCGCCTGTACTCGAGAGCAGTTTGGGCCCGGTTGCGCAGATTGCATCCACAAGCTGCCAGGTCATCTGCGGATTCACGCGTGCGTCCTGCGTGAGCGCATTGAAGCCCACGCCCGCCTTCTCGATGTCGTAGGTGGTGATCTTGCCTTTGTATTTCGCGGACTGGGTCTGCAACAAATTGATCAGCGCAGCGCGCGTCTGCGGCACGTCGCCGGCGGGCACCAGACGCTTGTTGTAGACAATCGCAAGCGGCTCATAGGTCGTGCCGAAAGCCTGCTGCTGGTACTGGGCCCATTGCGGAATGCTGGACGCTTCCGGTGACGCATAGCTTGCCATCAGGCCGTCGTTCACCAGCTTCATCTGGAGATCCATGGCTGAACTCCACAGCACGTCGGCGCTCGCGCTGCTCGCCGCGTTTTCACTGATGTAGCGGTTATACAGTTCAGTGCTGTTCATGTCGTTGTATTCGATCCTGATGCCGTACATGGCCTCAAAATCCTTGAGCAATGAGCGGATCACGGAGGTGTCGGTGGCAGCGTAGATGATGAGCTTGCCTTCTTTCCTGGCGTCGTCGATAACGGTCTGATAGGTGGCCGGATATCCCGGAGGGGCTTGCGCGTGGACCGTTCCCGTGAAGCACACACCAGCGGCCGCCAGTACGCACACTCCTGTTCTCAGTAAGTTCATGTCTTCCTCCACAAATAGTTTGTAGTGTTTATGAATAAGCGGAGGCATCGTAAGTCCTGCGTACTTTCAGGTCGCTTTCATTTGTGTGAGGAATCAATTCACAATCTCCGATTCGGTCTCATGGCTTTCCCTAGTCGCGCGATGCGAGCGTTGCTCGTTCGCATCGCGCGTCGGGGCCTCCCGGCCGACGGCAAATTGCGGCGCGCACGCGGAAAAGGGCATGCAACGTGAGAGATCGATGGGGCTTAACGGCTGTGCGATCAACAAGGAAATGTTGTCGCAGGGGGCGGTGGGATCGAAGACTCCGGCGTGTGTGCATGCCGGAGCCGCGCCGAATGTGCGGCAGGTCGGGACCCGGCGTGGACAGCGGCTATTTCATGACGCCAGGGGATCGACGTCGGGTGTCAGAGAACGGCACGGCTTGGCGGTCAGTTTGCGGCGCCGCCCACGCGGCCATACTCCACAAACCCGTTCTCCCGCGCAAAACTCACCAGCCGCAAGCCGGCTTTCTCGGCGATGGAAATAGCCAGCGATGTAGGCGCGGAGATGGTGACAAGCATGGGCACACCGACCCGCGCCGACTTGCGCACGAGTTCATAGCTTGCCCGGCTTGAAAGGAAGACGAAACCTTGCGTGGTGTCCACGCGTTGCAGCACCAGATGCCCGATGAGTTTATCGAGCGCGTTATGGCGGCCCACGTCCTCGAACGCATATTTGACCGCGCCGCTTTCGTCGCACCAGGCGGCTGCGTGCAATCCGCCCGTCAGCTTCGACAACTGCTGATGCGCGGGCAATTCATGTGCGGCATGGGCGATGGCGTTGTCCGCAAGACGGCCCAGGAAGCCGGTGTCGGGCACGCGTTCAGGCTGCAGATCCAGCAAGTCGATACTCTCGATCCCGCACACCCCGCAGCCCGTGCGCCCGGCCAGCGCCCGGCGCTTCTGCTTCAGCGCGACAAACGCCTGCTGCACTACCTGCAGATGCACTTCGGCGTGCGGTAATGTGTCGCCGGCGGGGGTATCGCGGAAAAATACCTCGATGTCGTGAATGTCGCTGCCGCGCTCCACAATGCCCTCGGTCACCGAAAAGCCCACCGCGAACGCTTCCAGGTCGCGCGGCGTGCACATCATGACCGCGTGCGAAATGCCGTTGTAGACGAGCGCGACGGGCCATTCCTGGCCGACGTCGTCGTCGGCGTCGCGTGTTTCGCCTAGCCGGTGACGCCGCACCGGGCGCTGTACGTAGCCGGGTTGATCATCGGTGTCTGTGTCATTCATTGCATGCTCACTTGCTGATTGCTTTCGATGTCGCGTTTTAGCCGCTTCCCATCAGCTTTTACGAGATAAATTCGGGCATAACGCTTGCTGCTTTATGGGGCAACAGACACACTACAAGCCGTTCAAGGCCCTACGATAACCTACCGCGGCCTCACCTGCTTTCCTTGTCCATTACGCCAACGAGGCACCTGCCATGGCACTTTACGACGCTCCGCTCCTGTTCGGATTCGAACAGGAGTCGACGGAGAATCTGAGCTTCATTCCGCTCGTCGTCCGCTTTAACCTGGACCGCTTCGGCCAGCGCATTTCGCTTGAGCAGTGGAGAAGACTGCCACACGGCGACCGGGAACTGCTCGCGCGCTTTCCTGTTGAAGACGACGCTGCTATCGAACCAAATTTTGACCAGGCGCTCGCCGAGATGCTGCGAACGCATGCCGACGCAAAGCCCGAGACCTTCACGCCCGATCGCGATCCAATCTGGGCGCATACCGACGTCGTGCCGGAAACCGTGATTCGCCAGAGCAGTTTATGCGGGATCGGCTTGCCCAGTCTTGGGCGATGGTCGGAGCTGTCGCGGTTCCAACGTTATGCGCTGGCGAAGCTGTCGCGCAAGGCCGACGTGAACCACGACTTCGTTCCAGCGATGCGGGAGTTCGGTCTGGCCGACTAGGCTTTTGCTCGCGCCTGTGGACGTGGGCCGCCGGATGTTAAGAGGCGAGGGCAGCGGCTTGCCGGCAAAAACCTGGGCGCGAGCGAAACCACCCGGACGCGCATGCCGCGCTCTCTGCTCACACGAGCGAAATTCCCTCAAAAGAGCGCTTTTTAAGCGCCTGCCCTAAATTCCCCCCAGCGCCTGCCGATAAATAGCTATCGATGCACGGAAATCGATGCGAAGACGCGCGCCCCGTCTTCCCAGCCCCGCGTCCCGGACGGCGATCGAACCCATGAATTCATTCTTTTCCCGCCGTCTGCTGGTGAACCTGGCCGTGGTCCTGATCGCCATGGGGGCGAACGCGTTCGTCGCGTACCAGCAAATCGACCGCCAAAGCGATGCCGACGCCCGCACGCAGCGCTCACTCAGCCTGATGCGCGATCTCGACGCGTACCGCAGCGCTCTCGGCGAAAGTCTCCCGGAAATCAGCTGGTACAAGGCAAGCGGGGTGTTGACACCAGCCGACGTTCGCGAGGCGCGTGCAGCGCATATCGACGCGCTGGAAAGCGGCCTGCGCGCCCAGTTCGAATACGAACCCGACATGCACGGTGCGTTCTACCTGCTAGGCGAAAGCGCACGTGTCGCGAAACGCGACGCTCGATCGGCGTACGAACGCGCCGACGCAGACGCACCCGGCTCATCCCGCGACTGGGCCGAGCAAGCGGTGCGCCGGCTCGCCGAAGATCAGCAATCACTCGATGTCGAACTCACGGTGCTGCGTGCGAGGGAAGCCGATTCGCTCGCGGCTGCGCTCAACGAATCCGCGCTGGCATCCAGCCGCGCCGTTGGCCTGCTGATCCTCACGATGCTTGCCGGCGGCGGCGCGCTGATCTACACCTTCGCGCGCCACGAGAAGTCGGCGCACGACAAGTTGCGCATTGCCCGCGCGATGCAACGCAGCAACGAGCGTTTCCGCGATCTGTTCGACGCACATCCGGTGCCCATGTGGATTGTCGATGCCGCGACGTATTGCTTTGTGGCGGTCAATCCGGCGGCGCTTGCCCATTACGGCTACAACGAACTCGAATTCCTGTCGATGAGCGTGCGCGACCTGCACGCCGACGACGACTTCGAGCGCTTCGCCGCACTTCTCGCGCGCCATGCGCGCAGCCATACGGACAGTCAGCCGCGCCAGCCGGGCGCGCAGCGGCCTGCCGGCGTTTGGCGGCACAAGCGCCGTGACGGCGCGCAAGTGAGCGCCGACATCTCGTCGCACGCGCTGACTTATTCGGGGCATCCGGGCATTTTCATGCTGGCCAACGATGTCACCGACCGCATCAATGCCGAGACCGAAGCGCGGCGTTCGAAGCAGATGCTGGAATCGCTTATCGACAATATTCCGCAGCGGATCTTCTGGAAGGATCGCGACTCGCGTTATCTGGGCTGCAATCTGGCGTTTGCCCGCGATGCCGGTCTCGCGAGCAAGGACCAGGTGGTTGGCTTGACGGATGCCGACCTGCCCTGGTGGCGTTCGGCCGCGCAACTTCGTGACGACGACCACCGGGTCATTGCGACCAGCCAGCCACTGATGGACCTGGAATGCGACGTTGAGCGCGAAGGCGAGGTGCGCGCCTCGATCACCAGCAAGATGCCGCTGCTCGACGGGGAGGGGCGCATTATCGGCGTGCTGGGTTCGTATGACGATACGACCGAGCGCAAGCGCGCCGAACTGGCTCTGCGCCTGCAAAGCCGGGCGCTGGATGCCTGCGTCAACGCCGTGCTGATCACCAATGCGACCGCCACGGGCAACGTGATTGAATACGCGAATCCGGCGTTCATGCGCATTACGGGCTACGACCCGGCCGATATCGTGGGCCGCGACTGCCGGTTCCTCCAGCGCGACGACCTCGACCAGGAGGGTCTCAACGCGATCCGGGCGGGTCTTGCTGAGAACCGTGAGGTCAGCGCGCTGCTGCGCAATTATCGTAAGGATGGCGTGCTGTTCTGGAACAAGCTGTTCATCGCGCCCGTGCCGGATGCGCATGGACACACGACGCATCACGTCGGCGTGATCAACGACGTCACCGAGGTGGTCCGCTATCAGGAGCAGCTCGAATATCAGGCGAACTACGACACGCTCACGCGGCTGCCGAACCGCAACCTGCTGCGTAGCCGGCTGCAACACGCGATTGACCGGGCGCGCCAGCAGGCCACCGCGCTGGCGGTGGTTTTCGTCGATCTCGACGGTTTCAAGAACGTCAACGACAGCCTCGGCCACAGTGTCGGCGACCGTTTGCTTGCGGTGGTCGCCGAGCGGCTGGCGCGTTGCGGCCGCTCCGGCGATACGGTCGCGCGCCACGGGGGCGACGAGTTCGTCGTCGTGCTCCCCGACATGAACCGCGAACACGCGCTGATTGCCTGGATGGAGCGCGTGCGGACCGCCATTTCGGACCCGGTATGGCTCGACGGCACGGAGATGTACGTGGGCTGCAGCATGGGCGCGAGCCTGTTTCCGCAAGATGGCGACGACGCCGAAACCTTGCTCAAGAAAGCCGATCTCGCGATGTATCGGGCGAAGGACATGGGGCGCAACACCTACCAGTTCTACCAGCCCGAAATGAACGCGAGCGTCGGCGCGCGGTTGGACGTCGAGCGGCGTTTGCGGCGTGGGTTGCGCGACGACGAATTCCTGCTGCACTACCAGCCGCAGGTCGATCTGACCACAGGCGGGATTGTCGGCATGGAAGCGCTCGTGCGCTGGATGGACCCGGAGTTCGGGCTGGTCTCGCCGAGCGCGTTTATTCCGGTGGCCGAGGAATCCGGGCTGATCGGGCAATTGTCCGAGTGGGTGCTGCGCGAGGCGTGCCGGCAAAACAAGGCATGGCAGGATCGGGGCTTGCCGTTCGCGCGGATGTCGGTGAATCTGTCGGCACGGCAATTCCAGCAACGCGATATCCGCGTGCTCGTGACGTCGGTGCTGGCGGAAACGGGTCTTGCGCCGCAGTACCTCGAAATCGAGCTTACCGAAAGCGCGATCATGTGCAACGGGGAGGACACCGTCGCCACCTTGTCGGAGCTGGCGGCGCTCGGAATCAGCATTGCCATCGACGACTTCGGAACCGGGTATTCAAGCCTCAGTTACCTGAAGCGCTTTCCGGTGGACCGGTTGAAGATCGACCGCTCGTTTGTTGCGGATATTGGCTCGCCGGGAGGCAATGAAACGATTACTTCAGCGATCATCGCGCTCGCGCATTCGCTCGAGTTGCGGGTGATCGCGGAGGGTGTGGAGACGGCGGCGCAGCTCGACTTCCTCGTGGCACGCGACTGCGACGAAATGCAGGGATTTTTCTTCTCGCAGCCGCTGCCGGCCGCGGACATTCCCGCGCTGTTGCTGAACAGCCTGACCACCCTTCAGCTCGGCGCGCGCCAGAGCCCGTCCGATCAGTCGAGCGAGGGCAGTGCGCGCGGACGGCGGTCGCTGTCGGTGGCAACGTAGGTGAGCGTGGCTTCCGTCACCTTCACCACGTCTTCAGTCAGGCTCATGCGCTGCGCATAGACTTCGACCGATACCGTCACCGACGTGTTGCCCGTCTTCACGATACCCGTATAAAAGCTCAGCAAGTCGCCGACAAACACCGGCTGCTTGAACACGAACGAATTCACGGAGATGGTCGCCACGCGCCCGTTCGCGCGCCGGCTGGCCGGGATCGATCCGGCGATGTCCACCTGCGCCATGATCCAGCCGCCGAAGACGTCGCCGTGGACGTTGGCATCGGACGGTTGCGGCACCACGCGCAGCGCGACCGGTTTGTTCGGGAGTTGCAGGGATTGGGTCACGGGCGGATTTCCATGAAAGAGTGACGGGATGCCGGCGGTCAGCGCGCCGTGGCGCCTTCTGCGACAATGCAGGATTAAACGATGTTGCTTTGCGCTCGAACGAGTCAGGTGTGAGTCTGAGATAGTCCCACCCGTTCCCGCGTGTTTTTACGGCGTTTGGCGAGCGGCTTGGCTGATCAATGTCCGCGCGCTGCCCACGCCGGGAAACATCGAATTGTACGGGAAAGCCCGCATTTTGAGATGGGCGCCCGTCCCGCGATACCTCGCTCGTCCAGCACCGTTTGGCACCTTGTGCCGCTGCGGCGCGGACTTCTGCAGACCTTGAATCCATGCGCCGCAATTCTCCCTCCGAACCGGTTCCCGTTGCAAAAGGCCCGCGTAACGACTGGCAGACCATTCTCTCGCTGCTGCCGTACCTGACCACGTACAAGTGGCGCGTTGCGTTCGCGCTGACCTGCCTGATCGGGGCGAAGGTCGCAAATCTGGGCGTGCCGATCGTGATGAAAAAGGTCATCGACAGCCTGAGTTCCATCCAGCATCTGACCGCGCTCGGACGCGCGCAGGAGTCCGCCGCGATCATCCTGGTGAGTGGTGTGGGCTTGCTGGTCGTGGCGTACGCGATCGTGCGCCTGTCCACTTCGCTCTTCACCGAATTGCGCGAAATGCTGTTCGCGAAGGTCACTGAAAGCGCCGTGCGGCAACTGGCGCTGAAAGTGTTCCGGCATTTGCATTCGTTATCGCTGCGGTTTCATCTCGAGCGGCAGACCGGCGGCATGTCGCGGGATATAGAACGCGGCACGCGCGGCATTCAGCAACTCGTTTCGTATTCGCTCTACAGCATCCTGCCGACGCTCGTCGAAGTCGGTCTCGTGCTCGGATTCTTTGTCGCGAAATACGAGGCGTATTACGCGATCGTCACGTTGATCGCGCTGGTGACGTACATCGTGTTCACGATCAAGCTCACCGAATGGCGCACGCACTTCCGGCGCACGATGAACGAACTCGATTCGAAGGCGAATTCGCGTGCCATCGATTCTTTGTTGAACTACGAAACCGTGAAGTATTTCGGCAACGAGGAGTGGGAAGCGCAGCGTTACGATGAAAACCTGAAGCGTTATCGCGCGGCGGCCATTCGCTCGCAGCGTTCGCTCTCGGTGCTTAACTTCGGGCAGCAGTTCATCATTGGCACGGGGCTCGTGTTTATCCTCTGGCGCGCGACGCAAGGCGTTATTGCGGGGCATCTGACGCTCGGCGATCTCGTGCTGATCAACACGTTCATGCTGCAGTTGTATGTCCCGCTGAATTTCCTGGGCGTGGTGTATCGCGAACTCAAGCAGAGTCTCACCGATATGGACCGCATGTTCACCCTGCTCGGCGCCGGGCGTGAAGTGCCGGATGTGCCGAACGCTCCGTCGCTGGTCGTGGGCGGCGCGGAGGTCCGGTTCGAGAACGTGAGTTTTTCGTACGAGCGCACGCGGTCGATCCTGCATGGCATCGATTTCACCATTCCGGCGGGGACCACGACCGCGGTGGTCGGCCATAGCGGGTCGGGCAAGTCGACGCTCGGCCGTCTGCTGTTTCGTTTCTACGATCTCGACCGTGAACAAGGCGGGCGGATTCTGCTGGACGGCCAGGATATCCGCGATGTCGCGCAGGATTCGCTGCGCGCGGCGATCGGGATCGTGCCGCAGGATACGGTGCTCTTCAACGATTCGATCTACTACAACATTGCGTACGGCCGGCCATCGGCTTCACGCGATGAAGTGATCGCAGCGGCGCGGGCGGCGCATATTCATGAGTTCATCGAAAGTTTGCCGGCGGGGTATGAGACGCCTGTGGGTGAGCGCGGGTTGAAGTTGTCGGGCGGGGAGAAACAGCGCGTGGCGATTGCGCGGACGCTGTTGAAGAACCCGCCGCTTCTTATCTTCGATGAAGCCACGTCCGCGCTTGATTCGAAATCCGAACGCGCGATTCAGCATGAACTTGACCTGATTGCACGGGAACGGACGACGCTGATCATTGCGCATCGGTTATCGACGGTGGTTCACGCGCAGCAGATTATCGTGATGGATCACGGGCGGATTGTGGAGCGCGGGACGCATGCGGAACTGGTGCGCGCCGGTGGGCTCTTCTCGCAGATGTGGGCGCTGCAACAGCAGAAGGCAGCAGAGCCGGAAGAGGGCGCTGATGACGCGGTGGAGGTGGGGGAGTCGGCGCGGGCTTGAGTTGACCTGGCTACCGGATAACTGCAAAGGGCGTATGAGAAAGGCGCCCTTTGCACCGATCAATTCCGGCTTTTATGGAGAAATGGGTGGATTTCCGGCAGGGTCATCACTTTTACCGCTGCGAACGCTCGGACTGTCACCGAACTCGATTGATCTCACCAGTTTGAGCGCGAACGGTAACAGATCGCTTTGGCGGTAGTAGGGGCGAGCAATGTCCGGTGTACTGCCGCACAACATCACGGGCGGCCGACGCAGGCAGAACGCAAACGCTCGGGAACGTGTCTTTGGATCTCCATTGATAGCATCGTACGTGACGGCGAAGCCGTCGCTATTGACTGCTCTGACTGGAAAGTTGCGTGTGGTGAGCTTTTCCACAGGCAACAGCCCGTCGACGTCTCGTGTCCATTTCTGTTGCCGTTCGTCATATCCTGCTGACAATGTATGTTTGATTTGGTCCGTGTCGCCGGAACTGATGCATTTGAATTGTAGATACAGCTCTCCACGGTGGTTTCCGGGCTTATGGAGGTTATCGGTTACATATCTGCTGTTGGTCGCACGGCCACCGTAAGGATCTTCAAACGTTATCGGACAGGTATTACCATCCGTGCTGACAAGCATTTGTCGTCGCACCGTCACAACGTCGTCGGCAACTGCCGCTGTTGGGATGCCTCCCACAATTGGGATCCCGAAATATGCCAAGAGAAGTAGTTTGATCATTTTCAATTCACACTGAGTCCTGGTTTGGCCTCCAGTCATTTCTCTATCCTCAGGATCTCGTCGTCCGGGAAGCTCACCAGTTCACCGTTGTTTGACGGGAAGAGATGTTCTCCTGTTACAGCCAATACCACGCCGTAGGCAACGCATCGGGCCTCGAAACCGTTCAGTTGTTTTGAATACAATGTATTGATCGCTCCTGGAAGGTTCACCGACGCTGACGTTTTCCAGACTGCTTTCGCCGACGTCGTCGCGCCAGTCAATCATTCGGCAAAAGGACTGGCAACGGAATATCGAGGTCCTCAGTCCCCTCGAACCTGATCGACGCAGGCTTGCTCGTGCAGCCACCTGGACAGACGATCTCACTGATGTCATGTCTCGATACGGGTAGGCATTAATTGGTTTTCAGTGGACCATCGATGAACGATATTGACCTCACCAAGGTCAACGCAAAAGGCAACAGATCGCTCTCTTTATAGTAGGGGCGAGCGATTTGAGTCGAACTGCCGCAGAGCATCACTGGAGGGTGGCGCAGGCAAAACGCGAAGGCTCGGGAGCGCATCTTTGGGTCTCCATTGATTGCGTCATAGGTGACGGCGAAGCCTTCGCTATTGACCGCTCTCACCGGAAAATTGTGCGTCGTGCGCTGTTCCACAGGCAACAGTCCGTCGACGTCTCTTTTCCATTGCTGTCGGCGCTCGTCATATCTTGCTGACAACATATGTTTGATTTGTTCGGTGTCGTCGGAACTGATGCAACTTAACTGCAGAAACAGTTCTCCTTGATGGCTTCCGGGCTTATAGAGACTATTGGTCACATATCTGGTCGCGGTTAAACGGCCATGGTATGGATCCTTAATCGTAATGGGGCAGACGTTCCCGTCCGTGTTAATGACTATTTTTTTCAGCTCGACCACGGACTCGGCCGAAACCGCCGCTATGGGAATGGTCACTGTAGAGATAACGCTGAGCCAAGCTGCCAAAAATTGAATTCGCCTCAAGACACTTCCCGATCTTTTTCGATTAGTTTTCACGTTTCTTGCCCAAGAATATCTCCGTCAGGAGAACTCGAAAAATTGCCGTTACCTAACGGAAAGGGATGCTCTCCCGTGATTGCCAGAACCGCGGCGTAAGCAATGCAGCGGGCTTCGAAACCGTTGAGCTTTGCTGAGTACAACGTGTTAAGTGCGCCGGGCAGATTCACCGCTGCCGATGCTTTCCAGAAGCTGGGGCTACGGTAGTAGCATTTCGGTCCTTTGCTTGTACCAATACCAATCCGCTCTAACGCATGAACTTGATCGGCGTGGAGCGCCATGCGTAGGCTCGCCCAGTAAAACCCCGCTGTTTCGGTAGGGTCGGCCGCGCGAACATCACCCGCGTCTTCGCGCCATTTCAGCATATCTGGGGTTAACCGTGCCTCAACAGCGCTAAGCGCCTCATTGTTTCGAGTCTTATTCGTCTCCTCTTGCGCGGCCAATAGTCCAGCCCTTACCGCGTTCGGTATCTGTTTGCTGCGGCCCTTAAAATCCCAATAGGTCATATAGTTGCTCGGCCAAGTCAACTGCAGAAACCCACGGC
Organism: Caballeronia udeis; assembly: GCF_001544555.2. Taxonomy (GTDB): domain Bacteria; phylum Pseudomonadota; class Gammaproteobacteria; order Burkholderiales; family Burkholderiaceae; genus Caballeronia; species Caballeronia udeis. Next base: position 23,990 of record NZ_FCOK02000052.1, read on the forward strand.
CGTCCCAAGGCGCATACCGAGCATCGAGATTAGCTTCCGAAAGTTTTGTCAGCCATTGCGTCTCCTGCAAGGCGTTCCCGTAGAAACTGGCGATTCGTTCTGGCGTGTCAATGCCGAATTTTCGAGCCATGCAATTGAGCGGAATGCGCTGCGTCTTAAATATGATACCGTCGGCGAATCGAGCGCTGATTGGCTCCCAAAGCACCACGCCTGCGTGTCTGCGCGGCGCGTACCTTGGTACGAGCTGCTTAAACTCCCTCTCACTTAGCCATGGACATTTTCTGAAGTGCCGAATGAAAGCCATCGGATGGAAGAACCACAATTTTTCCCCAGCCGGTAGTCCAGTTTTATCCCAGAATTGCAACGACTCCAGCAGCTTGATGAACTTCGCATACCCTGCCTCGTTGCCGTCATAAAACTCACCTGGCTCCTTCAGCTTCCGGAATTTCGCATCGTTGTGTGAACCATCCCATTCGCTGGGCGCCTCACATACGAAACCCCTCAACGCGTCGCGAATCGGCTTGTGCGTCTTGACGTAGCGAACCAACTCGTCGTCCTTGTCGTAGTTCGCACGCGCCGCTTTTTCGGCAGCCGTTTCTCGGGCCTTCGTATCGCTGAGGATCTTCTTCAGCGCATCGATGTCGCATAGTCCGTCATCGCTATGCAATCCAACACCTTCACTGATCTTCTTCCAGCCGCTGAAGAACGGAAAGTCGGCATCCGAGAGCTTCAAAATCGAAGCCTGGCTGACATCGATATAACCTTCCTGGTCCTTAGCGAACGCTACTCGCATCCATGTGCTTCGCGCGGTTGGTGCAAGCGTGACCTGCGCGCTCAGGATCCGACCAAAGCGCAGCATCTCGTAGCCGTCGCTCGGACAGTCGGGATACAAAGCCATCGCTCGCTTGTACAGGTTGTACTCGTAATCCGCTTCGCGTACCGGCATCTCAGTGAGCGCTTCCAGCCGCCCGTGACCCGCGTCGCGCGAGACTGTCGTGTACTTGCTGCCCTTATGGAAATACGACTCCACGTACAGCGTGTCTTCGTTATTGCCGGTAAGTAATGTATCGAATGCAACGCCATGCAGATGGCCCTTTGAATCTGAGCCGGGTGGCACCGGATAGAACGGTTGTCCCGGTGGAATAACGTAGTAACTGGTGCCCCAATAATCGGTTGTCGCGGGCGTAGACATCTGTTCACGGCCCAACTGGGTGTGTCCGAAATACGCCTCGAAATCCTGCTTGGTCATGAAAATCTCGACGTGCAGGTGTGCGCGACCGTGACAGCGCCCGGGCAGCCCCAGTACATCTTTTCGACGCACTTTCTTGCCGCCACCCGATTGCGCAGGAGGAACAACCAGAGAAGCGAGACCGGCATCTGGCGAAGGCGTGCGCAGAAACTCAGGCAGAAATTTTCCATCGGCGCCAAGGCGCTGATACCCGTTCAGGTCCAGCAGATGCATATAGAGCGAATAGAACGTCAGAGTGCGACCTTCGCCGGTCTCGGTCGTATGCTTGAGCAACACGAAACCGGCGTTGCTGTCCGAGATCCCGCCACCGCCATCGTAGGCACGCTGACACACTCGGTACGCAACCACTTCGCCATCCGCAATCGCGCGAATGCGCTCGTTGTAAATCTTTGGCGCCAAATGCATACCCGGATGCCAACGCCGATCAAAGGCAATTGGATACATACCATCCGGTGCCTCATAGGTATCGACCGCGTCCATCATCGGGTCGGTCGAGCTTTCGTCATTGGATGTGTGACCTGCATCGGGCAAGTATGGTGGGCTGATGATCATGGCGTGCACCTTCGGTCGCCCAGGAGCGAAGCAAAAATCGCCTTGATACTTTCAAAGCTCCCAGCATCGGAATTGTATCTGCCCGACCGCTTCGAGTGCCTGTTATGGCCGCCTCGTTGGCGCCAAGGCGTCGTTTGGCGAACGTGTGGTAACACTTCTGAGACTACGCCATCCACCGGCGCGGAAAGCGTACAGGTGTTTAGTAACAACGAATACATGTGACTCCTCCCTTTTTGTAATGCGCAACGCTTCAACGAGTGATGCGCCGACAAAATGTATGGAAGAGGCAAAGATTGATATACGAGAAGTCTTAAAGTGACACAAATACGTACAAAACTATCTGTATCGGTCATGCAAAAAGCGTCCATGCCATTAGGTGACAAGGACGCTTCTTCGGTGAATGCAGGTGATCGATTTCTTAGGCGACTATCGAGCCGGTGAGGTCGACTGGGAACTAGACCTCATTCCGTCGCGTGAACCATCGCCGTTGCGCCGCCATGCCCGACCGCTACCACTCCCGGCGCGGCCCACCGCAGCCATTGCGAGCGCAGCGCCAGCAGGAAGCCGAAAGCGAACACCGCGAGTACGCCGAACGTCGCGAAACCCATCTGGTAGCTGCCGGTACTTTCCTTAGCCATCCCCATGATCACGGGCAGATAGAACCCGCCGATCCCGCCAGCCGCGCCCACGATCCCTGACAACAACCCCGTCTTACCTTTCCACCGCTGCGGCACGAGCTGGAACGTCGAACCGTTGCCCAGCCCGAAGCACAGGTAAAGACAAACCAGCAACGCGATACCTCCCGCTACCGGCGGCATCCAGACGGCAAATGCAAAGTCGGCAATAGCTATCACCGCCAGCAACACGAGCAGCGCACGCACGCCCGTGACGCGATCGGCGAGATAACCGCCGAACGGCCGCACGATCGCGCCGAGGAACGCGAGCATTGCCATGAAGAGACCGGCTTCAATCTTTGGCATCTGATAGAGATTGGTGAGCAGCAACGTCACATACGAAGACATGCCGACAAAGCCGCCAAACGTGATGCTGTAGATCAGCATCACAACCCACGTATCGCGCTCGCCGAGCACCGCCCGGTAATGCTTCGGCAGCACGGCAATGGCGAGCAGCGCGCCGAGTACAGGCAGCAGCAAGACACCGGTGCGCCCGCCGCCGAACACACCGCCGTGCACCGCGAGCACCATCACGATCAGCCCGACGAGCGTAATCGCGAAACTGGTCATTGCGCGCGATGTGCTGCCGCTTTTCTGACCACCATCCGACGCCCACGCGAATAGCGCAATGGCCGTGATCGCCAGCAACGGCAATGCGGCGGCGGTGGCGAGTTTCCAGCCGAAGGCATCGGCGAGATGGGGGAACAGGAAACCGTCCAGCACCGCGCCAATGTTGCCCGCTGCAGCCAGTCCCAGTACCAGGCCCTGCACCTTTGGCGGATAGTTGCTGCCGGCCATAGGCAATGCGACCGCGAAGCTCGCGCCACCCATGCCGAGGAATACGCCGAGCACCAGCAGCAACGAGTACGACGGCGTACCGGACAACAGCGGCAGGACAATGGTCGGGATGGACGAGAGCAGGACACCCATTAACGCAACGCGGCGGCCATCGGTGGATTGGTACAGGTTGCCCAGCGTCACGCGCAGGATCGCGGCCGCCAGAACCGGCACCGCCACGAGAAAGCCCTGCTGGGCGGCGGTCATCGTGATGTCCTTGCTGATGAACGGCGCAAGCGGCCCATACAGCACCCAGACGGTGAAACCGGTATCGAAATACAGGAAGCAGGCAACCAGCGAGCGCCAGTTGCCGCTCTTTAAAGAGGTGAGCAGGTTTTTCATCGGGATCCTGGGCATGGAGCGGCTGTGCCGAGGCATCGATCAACCGGTCTGAACCGCGGTCGACGCTCGGCCGACAGCAATTTGCAAGTATCATGCCAACGAAATCCATCTTTTAAGCCGATAACCGCAGACCGAACATCAATGCGGCTTTGCGCCGGATGACCACGATAGGCGCCGGCGTTTGACCCGATCGAGCTCGCCCTGACGTGACGCTGCACGCACTGCTATCGCTGCGGTGCAGCACCGCGCGTGTGCGAGCCGCGTGAGAATGGTGCGGGGCGCTGGGTTGTTAATGAAGCGACCTGCATGAAGCGGCCTGCATGAAGCCGCTGCGAGCGAACGGTAAAATGCCCGGGCGTTCAGGGAGCATCCCCAACCAGGCCGAAGGAGCTGCATGGAACTGAAATGGCTCGAAGATTTCGTCTCACTCGCGGAGACGCGGAGTTTCAGCCGTTCGGCTGAGCTGAGGCACATTACGCAGCCGGCTTTCTCGCGCCGGATCCAGGCGCTGGAAGCGTGGCTCGGCACGGATCTTATCGATCGCTCCGTCTACCCGACGCGCCTCACGCAAGCCGGTCAGGTCTTCTACGAGCAGGCGCTCGCGATGCTTTCGCAATTCCACGAAGCGCGCACGCTGTTGCGAGGGCAGACGGGCGTGCCGGATGCGACCATCGATTTCGCGGTTCCGCACACGCTCTCGCTGACCTATTTCCCGCGCTGGCTACACCATATAGAAGCGCGGCTTGGGCGCATCAATACACGTTTGCGCGCGCTGAACGTGCACGACGCGGTGTTGTCGCTGGTGGAAGGCGGCTGCGACCTGGTGATGGGTTATCACCATCCGAGCCATCCGATGGCGCTCGATCCCGCCCGCTACGACATGCTGACGCTTGGCACCGAACCCATCAGCCCGTTCTCGTCCGTGAACAAGGGCGGCCGCGCGCGCTACACGCTGCCCGCTACCGCCGACGCCCCCGTGCCGTATCTCTCATACACGCCGAACGCTTACCTTGGCCGGATGACGGAGGTGATCATCGCGACCTCGGCGGTGCGTCTTTATCTCGACAAGGTGTATGAAACCGACATGGCCGAAGGCCTCAAGGCGATGGCGCTGGCCGGTCATGGCGTGGCTTTCCTGCCGCATAGCGCCGTGGCCAAGGAGGTCGACGAAGGCAGTCTGATCCGGCTCGACCGGGGAACCCGCGGAACACCGGCGGGTCGGTTCACGCTCACGATGGAAATCCGCTTGTATCGAGACAAAATGGCATCGAAGGGCGATGATCCCCGGCAAGCGTTGATGCGTAATCTTTGGGAAGCAGTGGGCGAGGAGCTGTCGAGACCTGCGGAAACCCCCATCACGTGAGCCTCACAGGCGTTATGCTAGATAAACATAACGCAATGATGAAACGGCATTGGATTTCAATATCCGAATTTTCGACAATGAAGCCATTCCACACAACGCTGGGGTTTCGATGTCATCGCCGCAACAAGACCGCACCGCTTCTGCTGTTCCCGCTGTTCAGCACACCATTCCCTCCTATCTCGATTCCACCCATCTCGGCCCCTGGGGCAACTATCTCCAGCAGGTCGATCGCGTCGCGCCGTATCTCGGCTCGCTGTCGCGCTGGGTTGAAACCCTCAAGCGCCCGAAGCGCATCCTGATCGTCGATTGCCCTATCGAACTCGATAACGGCACGGTCACGCACTTCGAAGGTTATCGGGTCCAGCACAACATGTCGCGTGGTCCGGGCAAGGGCGGTGTGCGTTATCACCAGGACGTTACGCTTTCCGAAGTGATGGCGTTGTCGGCGTGGATGTCGGTGAAGAATGCAGCCGTGAACGTGCCGTACGGCGGTGCGAAGGGCGGTATCCGCGTTGATCCGCGCACGTTGTCGCGTGGCGAACTCGAACGCCTGACACGTCGTTATACGAGCGAAATCGGCATCATCATCGGACCGAACCAGGACATTCCCGCGCCGGACGTCAACACGAATGAACAGATCATGGCGTGGATGATGGACACGTACTCCATGAACCAGGGCCAGACGGCAACCGGTGTTGTGACCGGCAAGCCAATCTCGCTCGGTGGTTCGCTCGGCCGCAAGGAAGCAACCGGCCGCGGCGTGTTTGTCGTGGGTTCGGAAGCGGCACGCCGGATCGGCTTCGACATTGAAGGTGCGCGTGTCGCCGTGCAGGGTTTTGGTAACGTCGGCGGGATTGCTGCGCGGCTGTTCCAGGAAGCCGGCGCGAAAGTGGTGGCGGTGCAGGATCACACCGGTTCGCTGTACAAGTCCTCAGGTATCGATGCCGTCGCGTTGTTCGATCACGTCGGCAAACATGGCGGCGTGGCTGGTTTCGAAGGCGCGGACCCGGTATCGAAGGACGAGTTCTGGACCATTGAAAGCGATATCCTGATTCCGGCCGCACTCGAAGGCCAGATCACGGAAGAAAACGCGCCGAAGATCAAGACGAAGATCGTGGTGGAAGGCGCCAACGGCCCGACCACAACGGCAGCCGACGACATTCTCCACGACAAGGGCATTCTCGTGATCCCCGACGTGGTCGCGAATGCAGGCGGCGTGACGGTGTCGTACTTCGAATGGGTGCAGGACTTCTCGAGCTTCTTCTGGACTGAAGACGAAATCAACCAGCGACTCGAACGCGTGATGCGCGAAGCATTCGCGGCCGTGTGGCAAGTGGCGAGCGAGCATTCGGTGTCAGTGCGTACGGCGGCGTTTATTGTTGCCTGTACGCGAATTCTGCAAGCGCGCGAAATGCGTGGCTTATATCCGTGATTTCACGCATCAGAAGCGTTTGCGAGCGCATGCTTGCGTGAAGCGGCGCTAACTTGAAAAGCATCAAGACGCCCGGCGGCGTCCTTCGGGACGTCGACGGGCTTTTCGCGTAAAAAGCACAAGAAAATTAGGGCAGAACCAAGGTCAATTGAAAGCGCTGGAACCCGCTCAGGCGGACCTGCCAGCGGGTGTCTCAAAAATAACAACTGTGGACAACATTCATTCTTTCAAATTTATTACCCTGCTAAAATTGCGCCGTTTTCGCCAAGGAGATCAACCATTATGAAGATTAAAAAAGCCGCGCTGCTGCTCGCTGCATTGGGTCTTTTCGCATCGGGCGCGCAAGCGCAAAACAACGATACGCTCAAGAAGATCAAGGATTCAGGGAACATCTACCTGGGTTTCCGCGAGTCGTCGATTCCGTTCTCGTACTACGACGACAAGCAACAGGTCATTGGTTATTCGTATGAGTTTGCCCTGAAGGTGGTCGACGCCGTCAAGGCAAAGCTCAACATGCCGAACCTGAAGATTCAACAGAAGTCGGTTACGTCGCAAAACCGCTTGCTGCTCGTGACGGGTAACCAGATCGACCTCGAGTGCGGTTCGACCACGAACAACCTTGAACGTCAGCAACAAGTCGCGTTCTCCAACACTATCTTCGTGATCAGCACGCGCCTGATGACCAAGAAGGATTCGGGGATCAAGGACTTCGACGACCTGAAGGGCAAGACCGTTGTGACGACCGCTGGCACCACGTCCGAGCGCCTGCTTCGCAAGATGAACCAGGACAAGAACATGGGCATGAACATCATCAGCGCGAAGGATCACGGCGACTCGTTTTTGACGTTGTCGACGGGACGCGCCGTTGCGTTCATGATGGACGACGCATTGCTGGCCGGCGAACGTGCAAAGTCGAGCAACCCGGGCGATTTCGTGATTGTCGGTACGCCGCAATCGCGTGAAGCTTATGGCTGCATGCTGCGCAAGAACGATCCGGAGTTCAAGAAGGTAGTCGATGACGCCATCGCCAAGGTAGAAACCTCGGGCGAAGGCGACAAGATCTACAAGAAGTGGTTTGAAAGCCCGATTCCGCCGAAGGGTCTGAATCTGGCCTTCCCGGAAAGCGATGACATGAAGGCGCTTTTCAAGAACCCGAACGACAAGGCAATCGACTAATCTCGGTTCTGCTTGATTGATGGAAACGGAAGGAGCGCTGCTTCTTCCGTTTTCTTTTGGAGGGAGTCCATGTCCTACCACTGGAATTGGGGCGTTTTCCTAAGCCCCGTATCGACCGGCGAGCCGACAACCTATCTCGGTTGGCTTATTTCCGGTTTCTGGGTGACCGTTACCGTGTCGCTCGCGTCATGGGTCGTGGCGCTCGTGGTCGGCTCGTTGTTCGGCATTCTGCGTACCGTGCCGAACAGGAAGCTTGCCGCCATCGGCACGGGTTATGTCGCCATCTTTCGTAATATCCCGCTGCTCGTGCAATTCTTCATCTGGTATCTCGTGATACCGGAGTTGCTGCCCGTTTCCATCGGCAACTGGTTCAAGCAGTTACCGCCAAACGTGCAGTTCTATTCGTCATCCATCATCTGCCTCGGGTTGTTCACCGGCGCACGCGTGTGCGAGCAAGTGCGCTCGGGCATTGCGGCTTTACCCCGCGGACAGCGCGCCGCCGGTCTCGCCATGGGTTTCACCGAGTGGCAGACCTACCGGTACATCCTGATGCCGGTCGCGTACCGCATCATCGTGCCGCCGCTCACGTCCGAATTCCTGAACGTGTTCAAGAACTCGGCCGTGGCGTCGACCATCGGTTTGCTGGAATTGTCGGCTCAGGCGCGACAGCTCGTGGATTACACCGCGCAGTCCTATGAGTCGTTCATTGCCGTGACGCTTGCCTACATGCTGATCAATCTGGTCGTCATGCAACTGATGCGCTGGGTCGAAGCCAAGACCCGGTTGCCCGGCTACATTGGAGGCAAGTGATGCATCATTTCAATTGGAGCAGTGTGCTGAGTTCGCTGCCCACGCTGTGGACCGGCGCCATCATCACCTTCAAGATCACGGCGCTCGCGCTTGTGTTCGGGATCTTGTGGGGCACCGTGCTCGCGCTGCTGCGCCTGTCGGGCATCAAGCCGCTCGAATGGTTCGCGAAGGGTTATGTCACGCTGTTTCGTTCCATCCCGCTCGTGATGGTGCTGCTGTGGTTCTTTTTGATCGTGCCGCAATTCCTGCAAAATGTGCTGGGGTTATCGGCGGAAGTCGATATCCGGCTCGCCTCCGCCATGGTCGCGTTCTCGTTATTTGAGGCCGCGTATTATTCGGAAATCATCCGTGCGGGCATTCAGGCGGTGTCGCGCGGGCAGGTGAACGCGGCGTTCGCGCTTGGCATGACTTACATGCAGGCGATGAAGCTGATCATTCTGCCGCAGGCGTTTCGCGCAATGGTGCCGTTGCTGCTCACGCAGGCTATTGTGTTGTTCCAGGATACGTCGCTGGTGTATGTGATCAGCCTCGCGGACTTTTTCCGCACGGCAACGAATGTGGGCGATCGCGACGGTACGACCGTCGAGATGGTGCTGTTCGCCGGCGCTTGTTATTTCGTGGTGTGCCTGGTCGCATCCGGTCTCGTCAAAAGTCTTCAGAAAAAGGTCGCTCGATGATCTCACTCAAGAATGTTTCGAAATGGTATGGCCCGTTTCAAGTGCTGACCGATTGCACGACGGAAGTCAAAAAGGGCGAAGTCGTGGTGGTGTGCGGCCCTTCGGGTTCGGGTAAGTCGACGCTGATCAAGACCGTGAACGGACTCGAGCCGTTCCAGAAGGGCGAGATCACGATCAACGGTCAGTCGATCGGCGACAAGAAAACCAACCTGTCGAAGCTGCGCTCGAAAGTCGGCATGGTGTTCCAGCACTTCGAACTGTTTCCGCATCTGACGATCGTGCAGAACCTGACGCTGGCGCAGATCAAGGTGCTGGGGCGCTCGAAGGACGAAGCAACGGCAAAGGGATTGAAGCTGCTGGAACGCGTGGGCCTCTCCGCTCACGCCGATAAATTCCCCGGTCAGCTTTCCGGCGGGCAGCAGCAGCGGGTGGCGATTGCGCGGGCGTTATCGATGGATCCGATCGCCATGCTCTTCGACGAACCGACCTCCGCGCTGGACCCGGAAATGATCAACGAAGTGCTCGACGTGATGGTCGAACTCGCGCAGGAAGGCATGACCATGATGTGCGTGACGCACGAAATGGGCTTTGCCAAGAAGGTGGCGCATCGCGTGATCTTCATGGACAAGGGCTTGATCGTGGAAGACGACCAGAAGGACGCGTTCTTCCAGAACCCGAAGTCGGATCGTGCGAAGGACTTCTTGGCGAAGATCCTGCACTGATTGCTGATGCAGGTTGCCTGGCTGGCGCCGGGCAACCTGGCGCGTTGTTTGAAACATGCACAACGTGAAAATGGCCGTTCCGGCGTGAGCCGGAGCGGCCATTTTTTGTCTTCGAGGTCCGGCGCTAGTGGCTGGTCGAGGCGGCTTTCGTGTTGTCTTGTGTCACCGCATCGGGCGCGTTCTTCTTCAGCGATTCAATCCCGGCATCCCTGGCCGCCGCGCTGCTGTATGCCTCGCTCACGCCAATGATCTCGTGGTTGCCGGCCTTCAGATTGAAGTAAGGCGCGCCGCTTTTATCCGTCTTGCGCTCGTAGCGTTCGTCGATCAGCGCATTTGCCTTGACCGACGCAATGCCATGTTCTGCCGACGCACGCGTCACATACGTCTCGCTCTTGAGGATCGGTTCGCCATTGGCGGCCCGCAGGTTGAAATAGAACTGGCCGTTGCGGGCTCTGTCGATGACGAATTTTCCTGACATTGCATGAGCTCCCTGGAGAGTGGAACAAGCGTGAGTTCAGGTGATCCTTCAGCCGCGAAACTACTTCAAACTATTCCGCATTTACTCCGCATTTACTCTATCCCGAGTTCAGTCTCCACATCCGCCGTCGTCTCGATGGTCTCCGCGCGCAGCACCGATTCAACGCAAACCTTGCACAACGGTTCGCGTGCTTTCTCCGCGACGTCCGCCGGCACCGGAACGTTGACCGTCCTGAGCAGCGCGCCGTGCTGAAACAACGCGAGGTCGCCCGGCCTGAAGCGTGTCCAGATTTCGTCGTCAGTGAGCGGCGAGGTGGCGATCACCGCGACGCGATCTTCCGGCGTGGTGTACTTCGCGAAATCGATTGACATATCAGCGTCGATCAAATGCGCCGTGGAGAACGGCCAGCTGCGCACGAGGTAATACAGATGCGTGGAGCAATGCGTGAACAGCGCCTGGCCATTCGACATCAGAAAATTGAATACGCCGAATTGCGTGATCTCACGCGTCAGCTTTTCCAGCGCCGCGAACAGCTCGTCCAGCGGCGGCTGGCAACCAGGGAATTCGCGTCGCAGGCCTTGCAGCAAGGCGCAGAATGCCAGCTCGCTGTCCGTGGTGCCGACCGGCTGATATTGTCCATTCAGACAGGGCTTGAAATCTTTCAGGTCGCCGTTGTGCGCGAAAATCCAATGCCGTCCCCACAACTCGCGCATGAACGGATGGCAGTTTTCAAGCAGGATGTGACCTTGCGTGGCTTTGCGAATATGCGCGATCGTGTTTTTCGACTTGATCGGATAACGCTTTACCATCTCGGCGAGCGGTGAACTGGCCGACGACTGGTGATCGATGAAAAGACGGCACGCCTTGTCTTCAAAGAACGCAATGCCCCAGCCGTCCGCGTGATGGTCGGTAACGCCGCCACGCGCCGCGAAACCGGTGAACGAGAAAGTCACGTCCGTTGGTTCCGCGCAGTTCATTCCGAGAAGTTGGCACATTGCTGAGGCTGCAGACTGGGTGAATGGAGCTAACCGTTACAATACGGCTAGCCAAAGCATAGCACCGACGAAACCGCCAAAAAATCGCGGCTTTCGACTGCAGGGTGGCATCGTTGTGGAATTTCCACGGTATGGGCTGGCTTGCGGGAGAAAAACTGACCGAGTGGGCTGGGAGCTGCCGCTGGCAGCTTCATTCAGCGCACAGTGTCGGCACTTGATTCGCTGAACCGGCCGGCCGATATTTATAGCGAATAGGTGTTGCGCAGGTTGAAGCGCGCTTCGGCCCCGCTTATGTTTCCCGTGCGCGTTCATGCTTCTTGATTTTCACGGCCACCACTGCCCCTGCGTTTCGTCATCCGATTATTTTCATCGTTATCACGCCAATGTCCGCTTCCACGCCTGCTTCCGCATCTTCCGTTGACTCCGCTGTTGACTCCGTCACGCTCGTACGTCCCGACGACTGGCATTTGCATGTGCGCGACGGCGCTGTGCTGGCCGCTGTGCTGCCGCACACGGCGCGGCAGTTCGGCCGCGCGATCATCATGCCGAACCTGCGGCCGCCGGTGACGACGACCGAGATGGCGGCGGCGTATCGCGGGCGCATCCTGGCGGCGTTGCCCAAGGACGGCCCGGGTGCGCGTTTCGAGCCGCTGATGACGCTTTATCTCACCGACAACACGCCGCCCGATGAAATTCGCCGCGCCCGCGAAAGTGGTTTTGTTCATGGCGTGAAGCTTTATCCGGCGGGGGCGACGACCAATTCGGATGCCGGTGTCACGAGCATCGCGAAATGCGCAAAAACGCTGGAGGCCATGCAAAAGCACGACCTGCCGCTGCTCGTGCATGGCGAAGTAACGGACCAGGCCATCGACATGTTCGATCGCGAGAAGGTATTTATCGACCGCGTGATGACGCCGTTGCGCCGTGATTTCCCCGCGCTGAAGGTCGTGTTCGAGCACATCACGACGAAGGACGCCGCAGATTACGTGCGCGATGCCGACGGCCCGACCGGCGCCACGCTGACTGCGCACCATCTGCTGTACAACCGCAACGCGCTGTTTGTTGGCGGAATCCGGCCGCATTACTACTGCTTGCCGGTGCTCAAGCGGGAGACGCATCGCGTGGCGCTGCTCGCGGCGGCCACGTCGGGCAATCCGCGGTTTTTCCTCGGCACGGACAGCGCGCCGCATGCGAAGGGGTTGAAGGAGCATGCGTGCGGCTGTGCGGGTTGCTACACGGCGCTGCACGCTCTGGAGCTCTACACGCAAGCCTTCGATCAGGCCGGCGCGCTCGACCGGCTCGAGGGTTTCGCGAGTTTCCACGGCGCGGATTTCTACGGTTTGCCGCGTGCAACCGAGCGCGTGACGCTGCGCCGGGAACCTTGGACGCTGCCGGCGGAATTCATGGCAGGCGATGATGAAATCGTGCCGCTGGGCGGTGGCGAATCGATTGGCTGGCGAATGGAGTGACGATTGCCGGGGCGCGCCGGTTTTTGCTGGACGTAACCCGCGCGCCATTCTGGCGACTCGTATGTCCGACCGGGAAAATTCATTGAAGCCCGAAAACGCCGAACCAGCGTCCCTGCCATTCGATGCCTGCGCGGCGCAGCGCTTTATGGACATCGACTGGTCTTGTCCGTGGCTGGCGCCGCTTGCCGAGCGCGGTGAGCGCTGGCGCCAGGCTGCACTCGTTAGCTACTCAGCCTATCTTTCCACACTTAATGCCGACGCACACCGCGACCCGCGCACAACCGGAAGAGGTAAGCCGCTGTCGTTCATCGCGCAGGACGAGTTGCCGGCGGGCGCATCGTATGAAGGGCATATCGCCGGGACCGGCTGTGTGCCCACGCGCCACAACCTGCACGATTTCTTCAATGGCTCGATATGGTTTCAGTATCCGCGCATCAAGGCGGCGCTGAACGCCCGGCAGGCTGCGGAAATCGATGTGCTCGGTATCGGCCCGACTCGAGGCGCGGCGCGCGACGCCCTCACGCTCTTCGACGAAAACGCGATCCTCTTTGCCTGTGCAGACGCGTCGCTCGCCGCCGCGCTTCGCGCATTCGACTGGCACACGCTGCTTGTTGAGCAACGCGCATCCTGGGGTCTTCGATGCGAGGCGCGCATCTTCGGTCACGCGTTGCTCGAAAAGCTCGTTGCACCATATAAAGCGTGCACAGGGCATGCGTGGATCGTAGACGTTGAACCAGCGTATTTCTCTGCTACCGATGGCGAGCGTCGCGCGATCCTCGACCACGCAGTATCTGAACGGCTAAACAGCGAAGCCATTTCCAGCCGATATTTCACGCCGCTGCCCGTGCTGGGTGTGCCGGGCTGGTGGCCCGAAAACGAAACCCCGTCTTTCTACAATGACCCTCAGGTCTTCCGGTCCGGCCGTCGATCGCGGGCAAAACCTGCGCAATGAGCCTGACAGCGAGGCCGCGCTGACCCCATGCTAAAATCGGCGTCGCAAAGTAGGCTAGGCAGCCGCGGCTTTTCCGGTTTCGGCCGGAGAGGGCGAGGAAAGTCCGGACTCCACCAGGCAGGGTGATGGCTAACGGCCATCCGTGGCGACACGCGGAACAGGGCAACAGAAAGCAAACCGCCGATGGCCCCGGGCGGAAGTCCGGGGATCAGGTAAGGGTGAAACGGTGCGGTAAGAGCGCACCGCGGCTGCTGCAAGGCAGACCGGCAAGGTAACCTCCACCCGGAGCAATTCCAAGTAGGCAGGCGCGCATCTTCGCGATGCAGGACGGTGCCTCCGTCTCGTCTGCGGGTAGGAAGCTTGAGCGCGTCAGTAATGGCGCGACTAGAGGAATGGCTGCCACGCGCGTTACGCTTTCGGGCGTGAGGCGTGCACAGAATCCGGCTTATCGGCCTGCTTTGTGAGATTCAAAAAGAAAGCCGGCGTCAGTACTGACGCCGGCTTTTTTTCGCTTCTTGTTTCTTCTTCGATGCCCGGAATTCAGCTCGCGACGATATCGAAGGAATGCGTCAGCTCGGCCGTTTTCGCCAGCATGATCGACGCCGAGCAATATTTGTCGTGCGAGAGCGTGATCGCGCGTTCGACCGTTGCGGGATTCAGGTTCTTGCCCGTTACCGTGAAGTGAAAGTGGATCTTCGTGAACACTTTCGGGTCTTCGCTTGCGCGCTCGGCCTTGAGCGTCACCGAGCAGCCCGCAATTTCCTGGCGGCTTTTCTTCAGGATCATCACGACGTCGTACGCCGTGCAGCCGCCCGTGCCGAGCAAGACCATTTCCATAGGCCGCGGCGAGAGGTTGCGACCACCGCCTTCCGGCGCGCCGTCCATTGTGACCAGATGGCCGCTACCCGTTTCCGCGGCAAACGCCATGCCGTCCTGTCCCATCCAGCTAACTTTGCATTCCATGAGAAAACTCCGGTGCCATAAGACACTTGTCTAATCGCGTTGATTGTAGCGTTTTAGCTGATTGTAGGAATCGCAGCAGTGCGCGCGTTTGCGTTTGCAACGAAGCATTGTTGCATTGCGATATGTAAGACAAATACGAGATTTCCCTACCATGAGTGAGGAGTTTCGATCGCAATTTGCCCTGTGATGCTTTTAAATTTTATCTAAGTGATTGATTGTAAATAATAAACAATCTAATGACGGGTTGTTTCTATATTTTGCATTATGAAATTCAATCCCATAATGCAAATTTACTTGCTTTGCACAAAAGCACTTCATATACTTGCTCTTACTGGTTGTCGCAGTCCGACAAACACACAGCGTCTCCTCCACCTCCTCCTAGGTGGATTCAGCCCGAGCCCAAGGCTCGGGCTTTTTTTCGTCCGCCTTTTCGTCTGTTTTAACGTCGATTTGTGTGCCGGCAGGATGGACATTCGTTGCCGAACAGGCAAGTTTTGACTTCACATCAAAATTTCCCTTATAATTCAAAGTTCTCTATCCGCACCATGCCCGTGGACGAGAAACAGGGAGAGCCCGCACGCGCCTCGATGCGCACGAACATACAAGCGGGACAAAGCAGGGCAGAATTATTTTTTGGATCGATCATGAAGACGTTTTCCGCAAAAGCCCATGAGGTGACGCGTGAATGGTACGTGATTGACGCGACGGATAAGGTTCTCGGACGTGTCGCCAGTGAAGTGGCCGCCCGACTTCGCGGCAAGCACAAACCCGAGTTCACCCCGCACGTCGACACTGGCGATTTTATCGTCATCATCAACGCCAGCAAGTTGCGCGTCACGGGCAACAAGGGTACTGACAAGAAGTACTACCGTCACTCGGGCTATCCGGGCGGCATCTACGAAACGACGTTCAACAAGATGCAAGAACGCTTCCCGGGCCGTGCGTTCGAGAAAGCGGTCAAGGGCATGTTGCCGAAAGGTCCGCTCGGCTACGCGATGATCAAGAAGCTCAAGGTCTACGCTGGCGCAACGCATCCGCATACGGCTCAACAGCCTAAAGCGCTCGAGATCTAAAGGGAGCCCATATGATCGGTAATTGGAATTACGGTACGGGCCGCCGCAAGAGCGCCGTTGCTCGCGTGTTCATCAAGTCCGGTACGGGCGAGATCATTGTCAATGGCAAGCCCATTGCTGATTATTTCTCGCGCGAAACGTCGCTGATGATCGTGCGCCAGCCGCTCGAACTGACGAGCCACGCCACCACGTTCGACATCAAGGTCAACGTGAACGGCGGCGGTGAAACGGGTCAGGCGGGTGCAGTTCGCCACGGCATCACCCGCGCGCTGATGGACTACGACGCAACGCTGAAGCCCACGCTGTCACAAGCCGGCTTCGTTACCCGCGATGCTCGTGAAGTTGAACGTAAGAAGGTTGGCTTCCACAAGGCACGTCGCCGGAAACAATTCTCGAAGCGTTAAGCTGTCTGGCGGTTTCGTCGTTATTACGGCGAAATGGCTCGAAAAGCCGCCTGCGTGTATGCGCTGGCGGCTTTTTTCGTAGCGGATGCTCAAAGGTTGCGGTAATTTTCCGCGATGCTTCTGTGATACTCCAGGCAGCCGCGGCAAATTCGGGATAGTCTGGAGCGATAGCCTATTGATTACATGGGCTTCCAGCACGATATTGAGATCAGCCCTACAATAGGCACTAGAAGCTTTTTTGGAGAGTTCGAATGAACGCTGTCACCGACACCCCCACGACCGAAATGCCGTTGCCGTTTGTTTTCACCGACGCAGCAGCTGACAAGGTCAAGCAACTGATCGACGAAGAAGGCAATCCGGAACTGAAGCTGCGCGTGTTCGTGCAGGGCGGCGGCTGTTCGGGTTTCCAGTATGGCTTCACGTTCGACGAAGCCATCAACGAAGACGACACCGTGATGGACAAAGCTGGCGTACAGCTCCTGATCGATTCGATGAGCTATCAATACCTCGTTGGCGCTGAGATTGACTACAAAGACGATCTGAACGGCGCGCAATTCGTGATCAAGAATCCGAATGCAACCAGCACCTGCGGTTGCGGATCGTCGTTCTCGGCGTGATTCTGATTAGATTACACGGCGTAATGCAAATGCGAAACGGAGCCTTCGGGCTCCGTTTTTGTTTGGTGCGCCAGCGTTTGCCTCGGCGTGTGTTTCGGGGAGGAATTAAGTTTATGACGTAACGGGCCAGGTTCCGGCAGCACGCTTGAGCGAGCCATCATCTTCTCTTTTGCGCTGATAGCGTCTTCGCGGACAACAGGTTGCTGGCGGTGGGCTGCCCTCACCGCGGATAAATCGCTCCCAGAACCCGTTCTCCCGCGGCGCCTGTCACCGTCGAGACGTTGCCCGGCTTACGGGCCACGCAGCGCATCGCGAGCCATGCAAACGCCAACGCTTCAACCTGCTGCGGCGGCACTCCGAGCGCGTCCGTGGTCATCACCGGGACGCCGGCTACGCCGCTTTCCCCAAGCGCCTGCTCGATAGCCTGCATCAGCACCGGATTGCGCGCGCCGCCGCCGCACACATAGACCGCGCGACAGTCGGATGCGTGCCGTTCGATTTCTCGTGCGACGGTGATGGCCGTCAGCGCGACAAGCGTGGCTTGCACATCTTCGGGCGATACCTTTTCAAAACCGACGAGCTTGGCGTTCAGCCACGCGGGGTTGAATAGATCCCGGCCGGTGCTTTTAGGCGGCTGCTGTTCGAAGAATGGTTCGTTGAGTAGCGCATTCAGCAGCGGACGATGCACCTGGCCCTGTGCCGCGAAACGACCGCCTTCGTCGAAGGGGCGTTTCAGGTGCCGATACGCCCATTCGTCCAGCAAGGCGTTCGCCGGTCCGCAATCGAAGCCATGAACGCTGCCGTTGGGCGCGAGAATGGTGATATTGCTGATGCCGCCAAGGTTGCAGACCACGCGCGTCTCGTCCTTGCTGCCGAAAATGGTGGCGTGAAACGCCGGAACGAGCGGGGCGCCCTGACCGCCGGCGGCGACATCGCGGCTACGGAAGTCGGCGACGATGTCAATGTTGGTCATTTCGGCGAGCAACGCGGGATTGTTGATTTGCCGTGTGTAGCCTTTTTCCGGCCTATGCCGTACCGTCTGCCCGTGTACGCCGATCGCGCGGACTTTCGCCGAGGAGTAGCCGCTCATGCTCGCGAGTTCGTGACAACACACGGCGTAGCGCGTGGCCAGCGCGTTCGCCGCAAGGGCTTCCCGCTCCAGTTCGTTGTCGCCGGGAGCCTGGAGGGCGAACAGCGCGTCGCGCAGGCCTTGCGAGAACCCGACGTGGGCCTCGCCGAGCACAACGGGCGGTTTGCCGGCCGTGAACTGGACGGCAATACCGTCCACGCCATCCATGCTCGTACCCGACATCAGCCCAAAGTACACGCCGTCCGCCATGCCGCCTGTTTCGATCGCCTCGGTCCGTCGCGCCACGTTGCTCTCCTGTTCGATGCGGGGTCGCCAATAACCGCTGTTCGAGCGGGCATTGGTGCAATTCG
Organism: Caballeronia udeis; assembly: GCF_001544555.2. GTDB lineage: Bacteria > Pseudomonadota > Gammaproteobacteria > Burkholderiales > Burkholderiaceae > Caballeronia > Caballeronia udeis. The sequence continues at coordinate 42,215 of NZ_FCOK02000052.1, forward strand.
TGCGGCCAAAACGCCGCGATGGACCGATTATCCACGCATCGAGGCGGCTAGTTAAGCCGCTGGCCATCTGGCTATGTTTCGCGCTGCGCTTGCGGAGCCAGGCCGTTCGAAACATGGCCAAACGGTCAACACACGGGGAAAACGGGGCGAAGGCTGGCGACATCACGTAAAATCCGTTGCCTGAACAAGCGAATGCCGCACGATTTTCCATGTTCGAACGCGACTGTGAACGAGCCTGGAAGCCGCGGCTGTTGCCTGATACGCGCCTGTTAGCGCCCCGAATAAATCACCCGAAAAAGTTGCAAGCATGACCACTGAACCGAACGACTCTCCGGCTTCGGCTGCGAAAACCTTGCCCCTCACCGACGAAGTGCAGGCTGCGCTTGCCATCGCGAAACGGGGCTGTGACGAACTGCTGATCGAAGCTGAGTTCGCGCAGAAGCTCGCTCGCAGCGCCGCGAGCGGCAAGCCGCTGCGCATCAAGCTTGGCCTCGACCCGACCGCGCCTGATATCCATATTGGCCATACCGTTGTCCTGAACAAGATGCGTCAGTTGCAGGACCTCGGCCATACGGTGATCTTCCTGATAGGCGACTTCACGTCGCTGATCGGCGATCCGTCGGGGCGTAACGCCACGCGTCCTCCGCTTACGCGCGAGCAGATCGAGTCGAACGCGAAGACCTACTTCGAGCAGGCAGCGCTTGTGCTGGATCGTGAGAAGACCGAGATTCGCTACAACAGCGAATGGTCCATGCCGCTGGGCGCCGACGGCATGATCAAGCTCGCGTCGCGCTACACGGTCGCGCGAATTCTTGAGCGCGAGGATTTCACGAAGCGCTATCAGGGCGGCATGCCCATCTCGATCCATGAGCTGCTGTATCCGCTAATGCAGGGTTACGACTCGGTTGCGCTGAACGCGGATCTCGAACTCGGCGGCACGGATCAGAAATTCAATCTGCTGGTCGGACGCGAATTGCAAAAGCAATATGGCCAGGAGCAGCAATGCATCTTGACCATGCCGCTACTGGAAGGGCTGGATGGCGTCGAGAAGATGTCGAAGTCGAAGCACAACTACATTGGCATCAGCGAGAAGCCCACCGACATGTTCGGCAAGCTGATGAGCATCTCCGACACGCTTATGTGGCGCTACTTCGAGCTGCTGTCGTTTAGAAGCATCGAAGAGATTGCGCGCTTCAAGAGCGAAGCCGAGGGCGGTCGTAATCCGCGCGATTTCAAAGTGCTGCTCGGGCAGGAAATTGTCGGGCGTTTCCATTCGCCTGCTGACGCGGAACGGGCGCTGGAAGACTTCAACCATCGTGCGAAGGGTGGGGTGCCGGACGAGATTCCGTCGGTGACGCTCAGCGGCGCACCGCTTGCCATCGGGCAGTTGCTGAAGCAAGCCGGGCTGGTGCCTTCGACTAGCGAGGCGCTCCGCAATATCGAGCAGGCTGGCGTGAAGATCGACGGCGCGACGGTGTCTGACAAGGGCTTGAAGATCGAGGCGGGCGAGTTTGTCGTGCAGGTCGGCAAACGCCGTTTCGCGCGCGTCACCCTGACGGCGTAAGCGCGTGATCGCACTCATCCAGCGTGTTTTGCGAGCCGACGTGCGCGTGGGTGAGCGAGTAACGGGTGCGATCGATGCCGGCTTGCTGGCACTGGTGTGCGCGGAGCGTGGCGACACGCCCGCGGTTGCCGACAAGCTGCTGGCAAAGATGCTCGCGTATCGCGTTTTTAGCGACGCTGCCGGCAAGATGAATCTGCCGGTGCGAGATATAGACGGCAACGGGCGCGCGGGCGGGGTGTTGCTCGTGTCGCAATTCACCCTCGCCGCCGATACCTCCAGCGGGCTACGGCCAAGCTTCACGCCGGCCGCGCCGCCCGAGGAAGGCCGCAGGCTGTTCGACTACTTCGTGGCGCAGGCGCGCGCCGCGCATCCCATTGTCGAGACGGGCGAGTTCGGCGCGGACATGCGGGTCTCGCTGGTTAACGACGGGCCGGTTACGTTCTGGCTGCAAGTACGTTCCTGAGACGTCCCCGAGACGTTCCTGAATTTTGTCACTGCACCTGTCGGCCGGGTGCTCCTTCCGGAGTTTCACGTATCCCATGACCACGCAAGTCCTCTTCATCAGGCATGGCGAAACAGACTGGAATCGCATCAAGCGCATTCAGGGGCATATTGATATTCCGCTGGCTGCGAGTGGCATGGCGCAAGCCGGGCAGCTTGCGCAGCGTCTCCTGCAGGAGTCAAGGACAGGTGCCCGGCTCGATGCGGTGTATTGCAGCGATCTGCAACGTGCCCAGCAAACGGCCAAACCGTTCGCGGATGCACTTGGTTTGCCGCTGAACCTGAGTGAAGTTCTGCGTGAACGGTTGTACGGTGACTTTCAAGCTCATAGCGGTGAAGAGATCCGCGCGAAGTATCCGGCCGAATACGCGGTTTGGCAGAGTCATGACCCGGATTTCACGCCGCCTGGCGGAGAGTCGCAACGAGCATTCTCACAACGTGTGCTGCGCGCTGTCGAACCTATCGTCGCCGCGCATCCGGACGGACGTGTCGCGGTCGTCGCGCATGGTGGCGTGCTGGACTGCATTTACCGGTTCGTGCGTGGATTGCCGCTTGAGGAGCCGCGCGATTGGCCGCTGTTGAATTCGAGCATCAACGTGGTGGAGTTTGAGAACGGTCAAGCGAAGGTCGTGTCCTGGGGCGACGTCAAGCATCTCTCTTCTCCCGGCAGCGACGACGACCTGAAGGAAGTGCCACGCTAGTCAGGCTTCATCGCGGCGCGGCGCCGGGCTCGTTTGGCTAGTGATACCGCCGGCAAGCCTGGAGCGTACGTGCTTGTGCATCCGGCCGGCTAAGCCGGATGAATCGTCACGGGGCGGACTTGCTTGATCGCACATTGCTGCGTATCGGCTATCAGGCTGTGTCGGCTATTGCAGCTGTTGACTCAGCTCTCGGTGTTGGCGTCCCACAGCTCGCGGACCGGGCCGGCGTCCGGGGCGGCAAGGCCAAAGTGGCGATAGGTAAGCAACGTGGCAACGCGTCCGCGTGGCGTGCGCTGCAAGTATCCCTGTTGGATCAAATAGGGTTCGAGCACGTCTTCAATGGTGTCGCGCTCCTCGCCGATGGCCGCGGCGAGGTTGTCGACCCCGACCGGGCCGCCATCGAACTTGTGCAGGATGGCTTCCAGCAGTTTCCGGTCCATCAGGTCGAAGCCGACCGGGTCCACGTCGAGCATTTTCAACGCGGCGTCCGCTACTTCGGCGGTGATATTGCCGTCCGCTTTTACCTCGGCGAAATCGCGCACGCGCCTGAGCAGCCGGTTCGCGATCCGCGGCGTGCCACGTGCCCGCTTGGCTATTTCCAACGCACCTTCCGGCACGATATCCGCCTTTAGCAGCGATGCCGAGCGCGTAACGATTCGCGCCAGTTCGCTCGCGGTATAGAACTCGAGCCGCGACACAATGCCGAAGCGATCCCGCAGCGGATTAGTCAGCATGCCGGCGCGCGTGGTGGCACCAACCAGCGTGAAGGGCTGGAGGTCAAGCTTCACGCTGCGCGCGGCCGGACCTTCGCCAATCATGATGTCGATCTGATAATCCTCGAGCGCCGGATACAGAATTTCTTCGACGACCGGCGACAGCCGGTGAATCTCGTCGATGAAAAGTACGTCGTTCTTTTCAAGGTTTGTCAGCAGCGCGGCGAGATCGCCGGCGCGTTCCAGTACCGGTCCCGACGTTTGCCGCAGATTCACGCCCATTTCCCGCGCGATGATGTGCGCGAGCGTGGTCTTGCCGAGACCCGGCGGCCCGAACAACAGCACGTGATCGAGCGCTTCCGAGCGACGCCGCGCCGCTTCGATGAAGATCTCGAGCTGGCTCCGGATCTTTTCCTGCCCGACGTATTCCTCGAGCTGGCGCGGCCGCAGCGCGCGCTCGAACACTTCCTCGTTCGGCGAGACGGGAGTAGCCGAAATGATGCGTTCGGCAGCGAGTTTGTCGGTTTCTATCATGTGTCGATTGTACCGCGTGGCTCGAACACCGAAAGCTGGCCGATCGGCCGACTGTTGGCCGGATCGGTCGCGTGGGAGACTGGTCTGACTAGCTCTTGGAGAGCGCCTTCAACGCCAGTTTGATGCCATCGGAGACGCCCGTGCCGGCCGGAACATTCTTGACCGACAGAAGCGCTTCTTTTTCGGAGTAACCCAGTGCCAGCAATGCATTCAGGATGTCGCTCGCGTGGTCCGGCCCGCTTACCGTGCCCGGTGCCGTGCCCAGATCCGCGCCGAGCTTGCCTTTCAGCTCGAGCAACAGGCGCTCGGCCGTCTTCTTGCCAATACCCGGCGTTCGGGTCAAACGAGCGGCGTCCTGCATCGTCACTGCCTGAGCGAGTTCCTGAACGCTCATGCCTGACAGCACGGCCAGCGCCATGCGTGCCCCGATCCCGCTGATCTTGAGCAGTTCGCGAAAGGTCGTGCGCTCCTGCTGCGTGCCGAATCCGTACAGCAAATGCGCGTCTTCACGAACGATCAACTGGGTCAGCAACACGACCTTTTCGCCGCTGTTCGGCAGGTTGTAGAAGGTGCTCATAGGTACGGCGATTTCGTAGCCTACGCCGCCGCAATCAACGAGCAAGTACGGCGGATTTTTTTCCAGCAAAACGCCTGCTATGCGACCAATCATGGTGAGGAACTTGTAGTGGAGTTAACCGACAAGGCGGCCGCGCCGTACGCGCAGGCCCTTTTTAGCCAGCGTTGGCGCGATCTCGCCGAGTGCTGTCATCGCACCGCCGGCGTGCGCGTGGCAGATGGCCATGCCGAGCGCGTCGGCGGCGTCGGTACTTGGCACCCCTGTAAGCGCGAGCAAGCGGACGACCATTTGCTGCATTTGTTCTTTCGTGGCGCGGCCATAGCCCACCACGGCCTGCTTCAACTGCAAGGCCGTGTATTCGGCGACCGGCACGCCGCTCGCGACCAGGCCACAAATTGCTGCGCCGCGCGCCTGGCCGAGCAGCAGCGTGGATTGCGGATTGACGTTGACGAACACTTTTTCGATCGCGGACTGGTCGGGCGCGTGTTGCCGGACAAGCGTCGAGATACCTTCGAAGATCGTGTGGAGACGCGACGGCAAATCCGCGTCGGCGGTCTTGATGACGCCACTGGTCACATAGGTCAGCGTTTGGCCGGTTTTGTCGATGACGCCGAAACCAGTCACACGCAGGCCCGGGTCAATACCGAGAATTCTCATGGAGTGCCGTTGGAACGTAGTGCTTGCGATACTAACAGCGCGGCGCGGAAAGTAAAAAGCCCGGTGCGCCTGCCGGCCACCGGGCTATCCGAAGGTGAAACGTACTCAGTGACGGAAGTGACGCGTTCCGGTCAGCACCATTGCAATGTTGTGCTCGTCCGCAGCAGCGATCACTTCGTCATCGCGCATGGAGCCCCCCGGCTGGATGACGCAGGTCGCGCCAGCGTTGACCACGACATCGAGGCCGTCGCGGAACGGGAAAAACGCGTCCGATGCCACTGCCGATCCGGCCAGCGACAAACCCGCGTTCTGCGCCTTGATGCTGGCAATACGCGCCGAATCCACGCGGCTCATCTGGCCCGCGCCCACGCCAATCGTCATGCCGCCGCCGCAGAACACAATGGCGTTCGACTTCACGTATTTGGCGACGCGCCACGCGAACAGCAGATCGTCCATTTCCTTCGGCGTAGGATGACGCTTCGTGACCACGCGCAATTCATGCGGCTGGACGTTTTTCGAATCCAGCGATTGGACAAGCAGGCCGCCACCCACGCGCTTCAGGTCGAATGCGTTGTGGCCGTCGCCGAGATCGAGTTGGAGCAGACGCACGTTTTGCTTCGCAGCGAAAATCTGCTTGGCCGCATCGCTGAACGAGGGGGCCATCAGCACCTCCACGAACTGCTTGGCCACAGCCTGCGCCGCCGCTTCATCCACTTCGCGATTGAACGCGATGATGCCGCCGAACGCGGATGTGGGATCGGTCTGCAGTGCCTTCGAGTACGCTTCGTGCGCATCCGCGCCGGTCGCTACGCCGCACGGATTCGCGTGCTTGACGATCACACAGGCCGGCGCGTCGAAGGTCTTCACGCATTCCCACGCAGCGTCGGAGTCCGCAATGTTGTTGTACGACAGTTCCTTGCCCTGCAACTGCTTGTAGTTCGCGAGCGCGCCGGGGAGCGTCGTCAGGTCGCGATAGAACGCAGCGCTTTGATGCGGGTTCTCGCCGTAACGCAGGTCCTGCACCTTGGTGAACGCGAGGTTGAACGTCGACGGGTAAGTGTTGCGGCTCTTGTGCTGCAGTTCGTCGGTCAGGCTCGTCAGGTAATTCGTGATCGCGCCGTCGTATTGCGCGGTGTGCGCGAACACCTTGGTGGCAAGCTTGAAGTTCGTTGTGTAGCTGACCGTGTTTTTCGCCGCGCGCATTTCCTCGAGGACCGTCGCGTAATCCGACGGATCGACGATTACCGTCACGTCGCGATGGTTCTTCGCTGCCGAACGCAGCATGGTCGGGCCGCCAATATCAATATTTTCGATCGCGTCTTCCAGCGAGCATTCTTCCTTCGATACCGTCTGCACGAACGGATACAGGTTCACCACCAGCAGGTCGATGGTCGGAATGCCGTGTTGTTCGAGTGCGGCCATGTGCTCCGAAAGATCACGGCGCGCCAGAATGCCGCCGTGAACCTTCGGGTGCAGCGTTTTCACGCGGCCGTCGAGCATCTCCGGGAACCCGGTGTAGTCGGCGACTTCGGTGACGGGCAGACCGGCATCGGCCAGGAGTTTTGCAGTGCCGCCGGTGGAGAGCAGGCTGACGCCTAGCTCCGACAGCGATTTCGCAAATTCGACGATGCCGGACTTGTCGGAAACGGAAAGGAGCGCTTGCTTGATCATGATGGGAACGGCGGAGGCCGGTAGGGGAGTCGAGGGAATCAGGAAATTCGGGTCGACCGCCGTACGCCGCGACGGTCCGGATTAAATCTAATGCTTCAGATGAGGCCGTGTTGTTGCAGCTTCTTGCGCAGCGTGTTGCGGTTGATGCCGAGAAACTCCGCCGCGAGCGACTGGTTGCCTTCGGCTTGCTTCAGCACAACTTCCAGCATGGGTTTCTCGACGCACGAAATCACCATCTCGTAGACGTCGTGCGGTTTGGAGCCGTCCAGGTCCTGGAAATAATTATCCAGGCTCTGGCGGACGCATTGTTCTATGTGATGTCTACTCATGCGGCTAGTCGGTCTGTGTGGTTCTGCCCGTCGCACGATTCTTCCGCTTCGTCGTTGCCGCCGCGGCCGCTATCTGCGTCGAGTTCTTCGACATAGACGAGACGGTCGGACAACGCCTTTTGAGCGTTGAAGAATTCGTTCACGGCGAGCAATTGTTCTCGTGTGGAATCCAGCGTGTTCATCCGATGTCTGAACGTGTTGGCGCCGGAAAGGCCGCGAGTGTACCAGCCGATGTGTTTGCGCGCTGTACGAACGCCCGTGAATTCGCCATAGAAATCATAGTGATCTTCGAGATGTTCATTCATCAGTTGCTGGATCTCGTCGATACGCGGCGCGGGCAAATGTTCGCCCGTTGCCAGAAAATGTTCGATCTCGCGAAAGAGCCACGGGCGCCCCTGCGCGGCACGTCCAATCATGATCGCGTCCGCACCGGTTACGGCCAGCACGTGACGCGCTTTTTCGGGCGTGGCAATGTCGCCGTTGGCCACCACCGGAATGCGCACGGACGCTTTGACGGCGGCAATGGTCTCGTATTCCGCGTCGCCCTTGTAGAGATCGGCGCGCGTGCGGCCGTGCACGGTCAGCATGGAAATGCCCGCGTCCTGTGCAATGCGCGCAATGTTGAGCGCGTTCTTGTTCTCGCGATTCCAGCCCGTGCGGATCTTCAGCGTGACGGGCACCGCGTCCGGGCCAACGCCGACTGCGTTCACCACGGCCTGCACGATCTGCGCGACCAGCGTTTCGTTTTGCAGCAATGCTGATCCGGCCGCCACATTGCAGACTTTCTTGGCTGGGCAGCCCATGTTGATGTCGATAATCTGCGCGCCGTTCGCGACGTTGTGACGCGCGGCTTCGGCCAGCATTTTCGGATCAGCGCCTGCGATTTGCACGGAGATGGGCTCCACCTCGCCGGTGTGATTCGCGCGGCGGAGCGTTTTCTCGCTTTTCCACAACTGCGCATTCGACGCAACCATTTCGGACACCGCGTAACCCGCGCCCATACGTTTGCACAACTGCCGGAACGGGCGGTCCGTCACCCCGGCCATGGGGGCGACAAACAAGTTGTTGCGCAAAATGTGGGGGCCGATGGCCGGTGTGGAAATGGGCATAAAACTCGCGGCGTCCCACATGCAGGGACGCAAAAGCGCTTAAGGAAACGCCTATTTTAACGCGAACGTGCCGGGTCAATTAAGTCCAATCGTCGCGCAAGTTGTTAAATCTTCTATGAATATCGCGAACGTCATAGAGGAAAAGCTCAACTATGGGCAGATGAATGCAGTGCGGAGAAAGCATGTTTGACCTGATCGGTACGCGCTGACCGCATGGATTTCCCGAGTCAGCGCCGTTGTCCGAACATCATCTGTCGCGCCAGCACGGTTTTTACCGGCGGGACCAGTTCCAACGCGCTCAACGCCAATCCGCGCATCGCGGCGAGTGGCGCGAAATCGACGGTGAAAAGACGCGCGAGCGTATCGGTTGCGCCAATCGTCATGCGCCGGTCCAATGCGCGCCGTTGAGCAAAAAGACTCAGTGCGACGGTGGCCGGGCCGTTGGTCGATAACGCGTCGCAGAGCGCGTGGGCGTCGCGCAAGCCCAGATTGAGTCCTTGCCCTGCAACGGGATGCAGCGTTTGCGCCGCGTTGCCGATAGCGACCGTGCGCCGGTCGACCAGCGCATTCAATGCATTCAGCCCGAGCGGGAACATCGCGCGGCCGGTGATGCGCGTGAAGCGGCCCATGCGCTCGCCGAAGGCTGAGCCCAGCTCCGCGAGGAATGCATCGTCGGGGAGTTGCGAGCGGCGTGCCGCTTCTTCAGGGTCACAGCACCAGACAAGCGCATAGTCCGCCTGGCGCGCGCCGCCGCATGGCAGCAGCGCGATCGGCCCTTCGGGCGTGAAGCGTTCCCACGCGACGCCGGGCTGCGGCGACGATACGCTCACGGTCCCGACAATAGCCGTCTGGCCATAATCGCGTGTGTTCTTGACCTCGGCGGAAAGCGCGGAAGAAGCGTCCGTCTCCTTGTACAACCCGCCTTCGGCGTTCACCAGAATGCGCGCGCGGATCGTGCGGTCGCCGGTTGCCGAATGAATCGGGAGCGTGACGCCATCGTGGTCGTGCAAGGGTGTGGATGCCGTGGTTTCCGTGAACCAGTGCACGCTGGTTTTGCTGACGGCTTGAGCGAGGGTTGTAACAAGCGAGCCGTAACGCACGAGGTAGCCGAGCGCAGGCAAACCGTGTTCATCGTGATCGATCAGCGTGCGGCCGAACTGGCCGCGTTGTGAAACGTGAATGCGTTTGATCGGGGTGGCATCGGCGGGAAAACCAAGCGATGACTCGAGCATCGCGCGGCTGCCATGCGACACCGCGATGGCCCGCGGATCAGCCGACGCAGCCCCAGGCTCGCGTGCGTCGATCAACGCCACAGATAAGCGCGACGTTGCGCTCCTTTTCGCCAGCCAGCCCGCGAGCGCGAGCCCGACCGGACCGGCACCGACAATGGCGATATCGAAGTGATAATCGGCTGGCGGTGCGTGGCCGATAGTTTCCGCGGTTTCAATTTGCATCTGGCGTTTGCGCATCGCGCATCAAGGCTTCGATTTCGTCGGCATCCACCGGCACTTCGCGCGTCATCAACTCGCAGCCATCGGTTGTGACGACGGCATCGTCCTCGATCCGGATACCGATGTTCGCGTACCGTTCGGGCACGTCTTCTGCGGCGCGGATGTACAAACCCGGCTCTATGGTCAGCGTCATGCCCGCGTTCAACGTGCGCCACGCGCGTGCGCCCTGGTCGTCGAGTTGCGCGTGGGCGTCGCGATAGTCGCCGGCATCGTGCACGTCCATGCCGAGCCAGTGGCTTGTCCGATGCATGTAGAAACGCTGATAAGCCCGCTCGGCGATGACATCGTCGGCAGTCGCGAATTTATTCCGGTCGATGATCCCCGTGTCCAGCAAACCCTGCGACAACACACGCACGGCGGCTTCGTGCGGCGCGTCGAAGCTGACGCCTTCGCGGGTTGCGTCGACGGCGGCATATTGCGCGGCCAGCACGATCTCGTAGATTTCCCTTTGCGCCGATGTGAACCGTCCGCTCGCCGGAAACGTGCGCGTGATGTCGGACGCATAACCGTCGAGCTCGCACGCGGCGTCGATCAGGATCAGGTCGCCCTCGCGCACGATTGTGTTGCCCGCCGGGTAGTGCAGCGTGCAGGCATTCGCGCCGGCCGCGACGATCGTGCCGTACGCGGGCGCTTGCGCGCCGCGTCGGCGGAACGTGTAGAGCAGCTCGGCTTCGATCTCGTATTCGTGCATGCCGGGGCGGCAGGTTTGCATCGCGCGCCGGTGTGCTTCGGCGGAGACCGTCCCCGCACGCCGCATGATCCCGAGTTCGTGCGCGTCCTTGATGAGGCGCATTTCGTCGAGTACCGGCAGCAGATCGATCGCTTTCGTAGGTGCTTTCACGCCGGTCCGGCTCTGCGCCCGAACCGCCGCGAGCCAGCCGCGAACCTGCTCGTCAAGCTCGGCGGAACTGCCGAGCGCGTAGTGCAGCGCGGGGTTATCGGCGAGCAGGCGGGGCATTTCCGTATCGAGTTGATCGATGGGGAACGCCGCGTCGAAACCCAACGCGAGGCGTGCGCCTTCAGGGCCGTAGCGGAAACCTTCCCAGGTTTCGCGCTCGGCGTTTTTCTCGCGGCAGAACAGGATGGCTGCAGGCTCGTCCGCCTCGGCGCCGGCGTTGAGGACAAGCGTTGCTTCCGGTTCGGTGAAGCCCGTCAGGTAATAGAAGTAGCTGTCGTGGCGGAACGGGTAGTCGGCGTCGCGGTTGCGCATGACCTCGCGCGCCGTCGGAACGATTGCCACGCCGCCGCCCGATTCCCGCAGCGCCGCGAGGACGCGGTCACGGCGGCTCCGGTAGACGTCGACGGCTAATAAGGATTGGGCTTCAGTCGATGAGTTCATTCAGCGATTGTAGCGCTGCCTCCGCGATGCTTCACTCCTTCGCGCCGGGCGCCTGATCGGCGGCGGGTTCCGCTGCTGCCGGCCGATTCCGCACGCTGCCCGCGATCAGGTCAAAGCGGAACAACCGGCATTCGAGCGCGCCGTTGAAGAGCGGTGTTTTCGTCGATTCACGCAGTCGCAGCAATCCTGGCAGTTTTCGATCCGATGTCAGTACATACGCGCGCCAACCCGGAAAGCGTTGTTTCATCGCGTTGCCGAACGAGATGAAAAACTCCTGGTCGGCGGGATCGGGTTGCGCGCGGATGAATGCGTCCTCGTCCTCGTCGTGACCACGGTTTTTTGGTTCGCGAAGCTCGCCGCGCGGGCCGCGTCCGCGCACTTCGATCCGCTCGCCGTAAGGAGGATTCGCGACGAGGATCCCGGGGGTGTCGGACGGTGGTGTCATATGGCGCGCGTCGATCTGTTTCAGCGAAAGCTCCGGCAAACCCGCGCGTTCGAGATTCGAGTACGCCTTGTCGAGCATGTCGCCGGAAATGTCGCTGCCGTAGATCTGGATGTCCGCACGCGATGACTGCGCGGCGCGTTTGGCATCGACGGCTGCGCCTTTCAGCTTTTGCCACGCGTTTACATCGTATTGCTTCAGCTTTTCGAAGCCGAAACGACGCTCGACGCCTGGCGCAATGTTCAGCGCGACTTGAGCGGCTTCGGCGAGGAAGGTGCCGCTGCCGCACATCGGGTCATAAAGCGCAGTGCCGGGCGTCCAGCCGGTCAGGCGCAGAATTCCTGCCGCGAGGTTTTCACGTAACGGAGCCGCGCCTTTGTCCAGCCGCCAGCCGCGTTTGAAGAGCGGATCGCCCGAGGTATCGAGGTAAAGCGTGCATTCGTTCAGCGTGAGGAACGCGAAGACGCGGACGTCGGGTTGGGCTGTGTCGACGCTCGGACGATTGCCCGTCAACTCGCGCAAGCGGTCGCACACGGCGTCTTTCACGCGCAAGGTCGCGAACTCGAGACTGCGTAGCGGGGACTTGATCGCGGTGATGTCGACACGAATGGTTTCGTTCGGCGAGAACCATTTTTCCCATTGCTGCTGATACGCGAGTTCGTAGATGTCGTGTTCGCTGCGATACGGGCCTTGAGCGAGTTTCAGCAACACGCGGCTCGCGATGCGCGAATGCAGGTTGGCAGCCATGCCGGCGGCCCACGAGCCGCGGAAATGCACGCCACCGGGGACTTCCTTGCCGGTGCGGAATTGCGAGCCATCTACGTGCTTTGCCCCGATTTCGCCGAGTTCGGCCGCAAGCGGGGCCTCGAGACCGCGCGGGCAGGGGACAAACCAGTCGAAAAGGAAAGTAGTGGCCATGGGGCGGTGCTTATTTGGGAATCGAAGGGGGATATTGTACGCGGGGGGAGAGAAGCGGACGGGCTATACGCAGCCGGGTACGACGGATCAACAAAAACGCCGGTGTCTCTCGCGAGCACACCGGCGTTCCGTTTTACCCGACAGCGAGTGTCAATCCACCGCCTTCACCATATCCTCAATCACTTTCTTGGCATCACCGAAAACCATCATCGTCTTGTCCATGTAGAACAACTCGTTATCCAGCCCGGCGTAACCCGCCGCCATCGACCGTTTATTCACGATAATCGTCTTCGCCCGATACGCTTCCAGAATCGGCATGCCCGCAATCACCGATTTCGGATCGGTTTTCGCCGCCGGGTTCACCACGTCATTCGCCCCGAGCACGAGCACCACGTCCGTCTGCTGGAATTCACCGTTGATGTCCTCCATCTCGTGGACCAGTTCATAGTCCACTTCGGCTTCGGCCAGCAACACGTTCATATGCCCCGGCATACGACCCGCCACCGGGTGAATCGCGTACTTCACGTCGATGCCTTTCTCGATCAGCTTGTCGGTGAGTTCCTTCAGCGCATGTTGAGCGCGTGCCACGGCCAGCCCATACCCCGGCACGATCACCACCGTTTCGGCATTACCGAGCATGAACGCGGCGTCATCGGCGGAACCGGATTTCACCGGACGTTGCTCTTGCGCACCGCCCGTTGCCGCCGCGCCGCCTTCGTTACCAAACCCGCCCAGCAGCACGTTGAAGAACGAGCGGTTCATCGCGCGGCACATGATGTACGACAGAATCGCACCCGACGAGCCCACCAGCGACCCGGCGATAATCAGCATCGGATTATTCAGCGAGAAGCCGATACCCGCCGCCGCCCAGCCCGAATACGAATTCAGCATGGACACGACTACCGGCATATCCGCACCGCCGATCGGGATGATGATCAGCACGCCGAGCGCGAACGCAATCAGCGTCATGATCACGAACGGCAACCACGACTGCGTCAGCATGAAGATGATGCCAAACCCGAGCATCGCGAGGGCGAGCAGCAGGTTGATCATGTGCTGCCCGGCATACACGACCGGCGCGCCCTTGAACAACCGGAACTGGTACTTGCCGGACAACTTCCCGAACGCAATCACCGACCCGGAGAACGTGATTGCACCCACGAACGTACCGATAAACAACTCCACGCGATTGCCCACGGGAATGGGTTCGCCTACGGCTGCGAGACCGAACGCTGAGGGTTCCGAAACAACGGCGTATGCAATACATACCGCGGCCAGACCGATCAGCGAGTGCATCGCCGCGACCAGTTCGGGCATCTTCGTCATCTCGACTTTCGCCGCGACGTACGCGCCAACCGCACCGCCAACCACGAGCGCCCCGAACAGCAGGCCAAGCCCGAGCGACAGATCCGATCCCAGCGCCGAAGCCTGCTTCACGATCAACGCGATGGTCGTGAGAATCGCGATCGCCATGCCGGCCATGCCGAACGTATTGCCAATGCGAGCCGTCTTCGGATTCGACAGCCCTTTGAGCGCCTGGATGAAACACACCGAGGCGATGAGATACAGGAGAGTGACAACGCTCATGCTCATTGCGCGGCCCCCTTCGAAGCGTTAGTAATCTGCTTCGGCGCTTTCTTCTTGAACATCTCGAGCATTCGCCGCGTCACCAGGAACCCGCCGAACACGTTGACGGCTGCCAATAAAACCGCGAGCGTGCCGAAGAACTTGCCGGCATCGCCAATCGTCAGGCCGGCCGCAAGCATCGCGCCGACAATCACGATTGCCGAAATCGCGTTGGTCACCGCCATCAACGGCGTGTGCAACGCGGGCGTAACGTTCCAGACCACGTGATAGCCGACATAGATCGCCAGCACGAAGATGATCAGATTGATGACCGTGTGATTTACCAGTTCCATGTCAGTCTCCTTTGATCCCGCGCGTGACCTGGCCGTCGCGGCACAGGAGCGTCGCGGCGACGATATCGTCGGCCATATCGATGTTCAGCGTCCCTTCCTTCGTCACAATCAGCTTGATGAAATCAAGCAGGTTGCGGGCGTAGAGGGCGGAGGCATCGGCGGCGACCATCGAGGCGAGATTGGTGTAGCCGACCAGATGCACACCATGTTTCGTCACGACCTGATCGACTTCGGTGAGCGGACAATTGCCGCCGCGACGACCTTCGTATTCGGCGCCGCGTCCCGCCGCCAGGTCGACGATCACCGAGCCCGGCTTCATCTGCTGGACGGTTTCCGCCGCAATCAAGGTAGGCGCGGGGCGGCCGGGAATCAACGCGGTCGCAATGACGATATCAGCCTGTTTCGCACGTTCGGCCACCAGCACGGATTGCCGTGCGAGCCAGCTGGCAGGCATGGGACGGGCATAACCCCCCACGCCGACCGCGGCTTCGCGTTCTTCATCGGTTTCGTAGGCGACTTCCAGAAATTTCGCGCCCAGCGATTCGATTTGTT
Source organism: Caballeronia udeis (assembly GCF_001544555.2). Taxonomy (GTDB): domain Bacteria; phylum Pseudomonadota; class Gammaproteobacteria; order Burkholderiales; family Burkholderiaceae; genus Caballeronia; species Caballeronia udeis. The sequence goes on from NZ_FCOK02000052.1 coordinate 57,252, forward strand.
CCTTCACGGCCGGACGGACATCGGAGGCTTCGATCACCGCACCCAGCCGCTTGGCCGTGGCGATAGCCTGCAAGCCCGCCACGCCCGCGCCGAGCACGAGCACGCGCGCCGCTTTCACGGTACCGGCGGCGGTCATCAGCATTGGCATGAAACGCTGATAGATGTTGGCGGCGACCAGCACGGCCTTGTACCCGGCGATATTCGCCTGCGACGACAGCACGTCCAGGCTCTGCGCACGCGTGGTACGCGGCGCGGCTTCCAGGGCGAACGCAGTAATCCCGGAGGCAGCCAGGCGCGCGTTGTTCTCGGCGTTGAAGGGATCGAGCATGCCGGCAATCACCGCGCCGGACTTCAGCAGCGGCAACTCGGCTTCGTTGGGCGAATGAACCTTGAGGACGAGATCGGCGGCGAACGCGGTGTTCGCATCGACTAGTTCAGCGCCGGCAGCGGCGAAGGCGTCGTCGATATAACTCGCTGGCACGCCCGCGCCGCGCTGCACCGTGACCCGGTGACCTTGCGACACGAGCTTCTTGACCGTCTCCGGCGTGGCGGCGACTCGCGCCTCGTTCGCCCGCGTTTCGGCAGGCACTCCGATATGCATCTTCAATCCTCCTCACGTTCTAGTTTTTGATTTGGCCGTGTGCAGTCGCTCGCGTGTTTGCAGCAACGCTCCTGCGCACGTGATTAAGCGGTTATTTAAGCTGTTATTTGCGACTGATCGTCACTGTAACCGAAACTTTCGCGAAAAATGACGCCATCGGACAACAACCTGCGCGAACCCCGCGGGCGACGGAAAAACGCGCAAAACGGTAAAATACCGTTCCATGAAACCAGAACGATGGACACCGCGCGTGACGGTCGCGGCAATTGTGGAGCGGGACGGGCGCTTTCTCGTGATCGAGGAGCACACGTCGGACGGGCTCAAGATTAATCAGCCGGCCGGACATCTGGAAGCAGGAGAAACACTTGTCGACGCCGTGAAGCGCGAGACGCTCGAGGAAACGGCGCACCGTTTCGAGCCGGAGGCGCTTGTCGGCACGTATTTCACGCACTTCGAGCGGCCGGGAAGGTCGGTCACGTATTTGCGGTTTACGTTCTGCGGCACGACGTCGGGAGAAGTGCCGGGCCGCGCGCTGGATTCGGGCATCGTGCGGGCCATGTGGCTTACCGCCGACGAATTGCGCGCCTGCGCTGACAGGCACAGGTCGCCGGCCGTGCTGGAATGTCTCGATCACTACCTCGCCGGGCGGCGCGTGCCGCTCGACTTCATTCATACGCATTCGGTCGCGCCGGTGCAGGATCAGGGTTTGAATTCAGCTTCAGGTACCTGATTCAGGCAAGTAACGCAGAGAGCAAAATGAGCAAGGCCGGAAAACAGAAAGTCGTGGTGGGCATGTCGGGCGGCGTGGATTCGTCGGTGACCGCATGGCTGCTCAAGGAGCAGGGCTACGACGTGATCGGCCTGTTCATGAAGAACTGGGAAGATGACGACGACAGCGAATACTGCTCGACGCGGCAGGATTGGATCGACGTGGTGTCGGTGGCGGATCTGATCGGCATCGACGTGGAAGCGGTCAACTTCGCGGCCGAATACAAGGATCGCGTGTTCGCCGAATTCCTGCGGGAATATTCGGCCGGCCGCACGCCGAATCCGGACGTGCTGTGCAACGCCGAGATCAAGTTCAAAGCCTTCCTCGACCACGCCATGTCGCTGGGCGGCGAGACCATCGCGACGGGGCATTACGCCCGCGTGCGTGAGCGCGACGGGCTGTTCGAACTGCTGAAGGCGACGGATTCGACCAAGGATCAGTCTTATTTTTTGCATCGGCTGAATCAGGCGCAATTGTCCAAGACGCTGTTTCCTCTTGGCGAGATGCCCAAGACGAAGGTCCGCGAAATCGCGGCGCAGATCGGCTTGCCGAATGCGGCGAAGAAGGATTCCACGGGCATTTGTTTTATTGGCGAACGGCCGTTTCGCGAGTTCCTGAACCGCTATCTGCCCACGCAACCCGGTCCGATGAAAACGCCCGATGGCAAGGTGATCGGCGAGCATGTCGGGCTGGCGTTTTATACGTTCGGTCAGCGAAAGGGCATCGGGCTTGGCGGCAGCAAGGACGGTAGCGGCGATCCGTGGTTCGTCGCGGGGAAGGACATGGCGTCCAACACGCTTTACGTCGTGCAAGGGCATGACCATCCGTGGCTGCTGTCGCACTCGCTCGTGGCCGGCAATACCAGTTGGGTCGCGGGCGCCGCGCCGGTCGAAGGCACCGTTTGCGCGGCCAAGACGCGGTACCGGCAGTCGGATGCGCCTTGCGTGATGGGTGCGTCGGGTCCGGTGGATGGTCGCTTTGAACTCCGTTTCGACGACGCCCAATGGGCCGTCACACCCGGACAATCGGCCGTGCTTTATCAGGGCGATGTGTGCCTGGGCGGCGGGATCATTGAATCGGCGGCAACTGCACAGCCTGTGCGGCGCGACGCGGGAGCCGCGCTGCTCACCGCGCGATAGGCTTTTCCTCAGTACATTGCGCTGGTTGGAAGCGGGCTGCGGCCCGCTTTTTGTTGTGCTGAATTGGCCAGAAAACGCGCTCAAATCAGTAATTCACAAAAAATCGGTACATACCCGGTGAGGCTCGAGACGCTCTGAGCAGTCCAGAGGGAAAAAATTCGAGCCCGCACGTTGAAGGTTCATAGCAAAAATTCATGTCGAAAATTCATGACTATCTATCTTCTAGTAGATAAATTAGCGCCATGGATGTTGCTGCATGATGTTGCTGCATGGATGTTGCTGCATGAGTTTAGTGCCATGAGTCTCGCTGCATGAGCTTGGCAAGAGAAGTTGATCGATAGCAACGCTGCGGCAACCAGGCAGCATCAGCACAACAATACTGTGGAAGTAGCGAGCCAGAACCGAAATGAATATCGACAAAGTCCCCGACAAAAATACTGTGCGCGAACAATTGCTCGATCACGCCCAGGTTTTGCTGATGACTCGCGGCTACAACGGGTTCAGTTATCGGGATCTGTCGGCGCTGGTGGGCGTGAAGACATCGAGTATTCATTATTACTTCCCGTCGAAGGAAGATCTGGTGCTCGAAGCGGTGAATACGTACAGCGCGGACGTGATGTCGTCTATTTACGCCATCGATAGCTCCGCCTCCGCCGAGAAAAAGCTGGATCGGTATGTAAAGCTGTTCGGAAAAATAGTGGGCGAGGGCGATCAGGTTTGTCTTTGCGGAATGCTCGCCGCAGATATTGAATCGCTTCCCGAAGATGTTCGCCATGCGGTCCAGGCTTTCTTCAAAGCTAACGAAACCTGGCTGGCAAAGGTGCTGGCGGAAGGTGAGAAGCAGGAAACCCTGAGAACGAACGGAAAGCCGGAAGTGACGGCTCGCGCATTGTTCGCGGCGTATCAGGGAAGTTTGCTGGCCTGCCGTTTGTTTCACACTAAGGTACGTCTGGATGAAGTGACGCAGACTGTGAAACGTTAATTCACGATGTGGGTGAAAACGCTTTACGAATGAATTGAAAGGGCATGTTTGCGGCCGTCCACTCGTCATCGTTGAGATAATTGTCAAGAATGATTAAGCGTGTCTCAAAATTAGCACTTATCGGTAATTTACGCGCTTTATCTATCTTCAGATAGGTAGATTTTGATTGCCGATTTTATGCCTAAGCGGTTTATTTCGACGTTATTTTTACCGTCATCAAAAAGGCATCGACGAGAGAGCCACGGGCGCGATCCGGTGTGCAAATGAAAGATCTGCGTCGGCGTTTTTGCGATTTGGCCAACCAGGCTGGCTCGCGGCGAATTAGGACCGATGCAGTTAATGGGTCAGGCATCCGTGTGAATCGGGCATGTGCTGGATTGCATTGACGTTGTCGTCGTTGCTGTCGCGAGCAAGGAAACTGACAAAGAGGTTAGTTTGATCTGAGTTTACTTCGTCGATTTGTCTATCTATGAGTAGATAAATTCCATGGTTGGTTGAATCTTTGGTTGGTTGAATCTTTGGTTGGTTGAATCTTTTTCAGGTGAGGTTTTTCAACGTGCTTCGTTTTCACCAGGCATTACCCGTCTTACCCCAACTGCAGCAACCCGGTTTTCGCACCGGGCCCTAACCCGCCGTACCTTCACTAACAGGAGTGAACCATGTACAAGCTCAAGTCCCTCGCCATCACCTCCGCTGTTGCTGCTTTGCTCGGAGCAAGCGCTGTTGCACAAGCCGCGCCGGTGCTCGAACCTGCGACGCAGCAGTTTATCGATGCACTCACAGCGCAAAAAGGCCCGCCGATCTACACCCTGTCGCCCGCCGACGCTCGCAACGTCCTTGCCGGCGCCCAGTCGCATCCGGTGTCGAAAGAGGCGGCGCAGATTGAAGACCGGGTGATCGAGGCTGGGCCAACGGGCAAGATCGCGATCCGCATCGTGCGGCCGGCACACGCGAAGGGCGTGCTGCCCGTGATCATGTATTTCCACGGCGGCGGTTGGGTACTGGGCGACAAGAATACGCACGACCGCCTGATCCGTGAGATCGCGAACGGCGCGCAGGCCGCAGTGGTCTTCGTGGATTACGATCGCTCGCCCGAGACAAAATTCCCGGTGCCGACGGAAGAAGCCTACGCCGCCACGCGTTACGTGGCGGCGCACGCGAAACAATTCAATGTCGATGCCACGCGCATGGCCGTGGCGGGCGACAGTGTCGGCGGCAACATGGCCGCGGCGGTCACCTTGATGGCGAAGGAACAGGGCGGCCCGGCGCTGCGGTACCAAGTGCTGTTCTACCCGGTCACCGATGCGAATTTCGACGATGGCTCGTACAACGAATTCGCCGACGGTCCGTGGCTCACCAAAAACGCGATGAAGTGGTTCTGGGACGCTTACGCGCCGAACGCGGCTGATCGGGAAAAAATCACGGCGTCGCCGTTGCGCGCATCGCTTGATCAGTTGGCGGGCTTGCCGCCGGCGCTCGTCATCACCGACGAAAACGACGTGTTGCGTGACGAAGGCGAAGCGTACGCGCGCAAGCTGTCACAGGCTGGCGTCCGGGTGACGGCGGTGCGCTACGCCGGCACGATCCACGACTTCGTGATGCTGAACGCGCTGGCCAACACACCGGCCACGCGCGCTGCAATTGATCAGGCGAATACCGTACTGAAGAAGGCGCTGGCGAAGTAAGCAGGCGATCACCAGCATGGAAAAGCCCCACGCGCCGTCAGGCGCGTGGGGCTTTTCAAGTCATTCTCACTGCTTCAGGCGGGCAATGTGTCGATGAAAGACTGGCGCTGCGACAAACGCTGAAAGTGTTTGTCCAGATTGGGAAACTCCTCGCGCCAGTTCACCTGGGGCATCCGGTAATCGAGATAACCGAGCGCGCAGCCGCAGGCGATATCCGCCAGCGTGAAGTGATTGGCCGAACACCAGTTCTTGGCGGCGAGGCCTTTGGACATAGCCTTCAGGCCGTCGTCAATCTTGCGCTGTTGGCGCGCTACCCACGCGTCGTTGCGCTGCCCTTCCTCGCGCTGGGTGCTTTCCAGGCGAATCAGGACGGCGGCGTCGAGCATGCCGTCGGCGAGTGCTTCCCAGCATCGCACTTCGGTACGCTCGCGGCGTTCCTGCGGCAGCAGTTTGCCGACCGGGGTGAGCGTGTCGACATATTCACAAATCACGCGCGAATCGAAAACGGCTTCGCCATCGTCCAGGATCAGGCACGGCACTTTGCCGAGCGGATTGAAACTATGGATTTTCGAATCGGATGCCCAGACGTTTTCGAGCACCAGTTCGCAGTCGATTTTTTTTTCTGCCATCACAATCCGCGTCTTGCGGACGTACGGACTGTTGAGCGAACCGATCAGTTTCATCATCTGTGTTGTCGTTTCTGCAAAAAGTAGTCACGGAGATGGATATTAACCGCCCGGACGCACGCCGACTGCAAATTCAGGATGGCGGCGTTGTGGTCGGGCGACAAAAAACCGGGGCTCCTTTCGGTACAACCGGGTTGCAGTCTGGTGGCACCGGGTCATACCCGTGACAGGTACCTGGGCCTACGCGCCGCATCCTCTTGAGAATGCTCTTGAGGTATGACGCCCAACCGTATCAGCCGCGTTCATTGTGCAGGCGAAACCGCGTTCGCGGACATGGCGGCAGCAGGACAGGGAAGTACAACCGGCACAATTGCCGCGACTTTTCCGGCCTTGCTCGCCGAAGCTGCGACCGGTACCGGCACCGAACTCACGGTCCGAACCCCGGCGGAAATCTCGCTGGCGAGTTGATCGACAGCTCGCCGATGCCCCGCCACCAGCGCGTCATACCCGGCGTCGACAGGTTGTTCGGCCAGCGTCCGGCAGGCCAGGACGGCCTGGTTGTTCACACCGCGCACGCTCCACACGGCGTCGATCAGCGCGCGCCGGCCGGGCGACGATTCGAAGCGCTGCACATTCACCTTCACGCGATACACCGGTACGCCCTCGGGATGCGGCGTGCCGTAGACGTCGATGGCGCCCAGCCGCTGCGACAAGTCCGCCGACAACGCGCGCCGGACTTCGTCGGCGGGAAGGGATGCCCAGCGCTCGTCCTCGAGCACACGGACTTGCGCCGAGCCATCCTGCACGACCATCTGGTTCTTCGCGACTTGCGGTGGCATGTCCACCGAGGACACTTCCAGATAGAACGAAGCAGGCGCAGCCGTTCTCGTCGCGGTTCCGGTTTCGCTACCGCTGAGCGTATAAAAGCGGCTGGTCGGCGAACTGCTGCACGCGGCGAGCGCGGCGACCAGACCTATCGCCGACACCCCGCCGGCGACCCTCAATATTCTGGCCAAGCTCATGGCTTATCTCCTGGTTTCCCGCGCACAAGCGACTCCGGATGACGTTCCAGATAATCGGCCAGCGCGTTGAGCGATTGCAGCGTCCGCGTCAGTTCCTGCAACGCCTGATGAACATCCGTCTGCAGCGGCGAGTCCTGCTGCAGCGTGCTTTGCGCCTCGCCGAAGGTCTTCTGCGCGGCGACGAGCGTATTGCGCGCTTCGGGCGCAACCTGCGTATCGAGTTGCTTGAAGAGGCTGTTCGCGTTCTTCAGTGCGCTGTTCAGGTTATTGCCGATGTCGTCGAAGGGAATCTTGTCCAGCTTCTTCGCGATATCCGCTACCTGCAGTTGCAGTTCGTCGAGCGTATTGGGGACGGTCGGCAGTTCGAGCGGATCGGCGCTGGCGTTCACGGTGGCCTTGGGCGCTTTCGGGAAAACATCGAGCGCGACATAAAGCTGGCCGGTCAGCAGGTTGCCGGTACGCAACTGTCCACGCAAACCGTTCGAAACCAGGTTCTGGAGCAGTTCCTGTCCAGCCACCGTGTTCTGGCGCGGCACGGAATCCCGGAAGCGCTTGCCCAACCGGTCAGGATAGATATTCATGGTCACCGGCATCTGGAAGCTGCGCGATTTCGGGTCGTATTCGATCCCGATGCCCGTCACGCTGCCGAGCAGGATGCCGCGGAAATCGATGGGTGCGCCCACCGACAAGCCGCGTAGCGATTGGTTGAAATTCATGACCACGCGGATTGGCTGGCCGTCCGGATCACGCATGGCGTCCTGTTCGTCCGAACCGAGGCGGAAGGTCATGTTGTCCGGCGCCTGCGCTCCGGGTTCCTGATTCGGGGGCGTCTGGAACGCGATACCGCCAAGCACGACGGTCGCAAGCGACTGCGTATTCAGCTTGAAGCCGCTTGCATCCAGCCGCAGGTCGACGCCGCTTGCGTGCCACCAGCGCGAATTCGTGCCGACATACTGATCGTACGGCGCATTGACGAACACTTGCATGGTGACGCCGGTCCCGTCCTTGTCGAGCGAAAAGCCGACCACTTGCCCGACCTGCACGCGCCGGTAGTAGATAGGCGAGCCGATATCGATAGAACCCAGCGACTCGCCGCGCAAGGTGAACTGCCGTCCTTTTTGATCGCCGGTCACGGCGGGCGGCGTTTCGAGCCCGACAAAATGGGTCTCGTCCTCTTTTGATTTCCCGGCATCCACGCCTATATACGCGCCGGAAAGCAACGTGCCGAGCCCGGTCACACCGCTTGCGGCCACGCGCGGGCGCACGACCCAGAAGCGTGTGTCCTTTACCGCGAAGTCCTCGGCGACCTTGGTCAACTGGACGTCCACGAGCACCCGTGAGTGGTCTTTCGACAGCGTGATCTCCTTGACCGTGCCGACATCGACGTCCTTGTATTTCACCTTGGTCTTGCCGGTTTCCAGGCCTTCGGCGTTCGCGAAGCTGATGGTGATCGTCGGTCCGCGTCCCGACACGGATTTCACCACCAGCGCAACGCCGATCAGCGCGGCGATCAGCGGAATCACCCAGACAAGCGAGGGTATCCAGCGGCTGCGCGGCTCGATCACGGGTTCCGGGAGATTGGGCGGCAAGCCGCCGCCACCGCCTGCATTTCGCGACGGCTCGTTCGGGCCCTTGACGGTGTTGTTCGCAGGACCTTGCGGGCTAGTCATGTTTCTTTCCTGAAGGTTCGATGTGATCCCACATCAGTCGCGGGTCGAATTGCATGGAGGCCAGCATGGTGAGCACCACCACGCAGCCGAACGCGAGCGCGCCCGGCCCCGGCGTGATGACGGCGAGTGAACCGAAGCGCACGAGCGCCACGGTAAGCGTCACGACAAAGACATCGAGCATTGACCATCGGCCAATTTTTTCGACGATCCGGTACAACGTCGTACGCTGGCGGGGACGCCACTTGGAGCCCGATTGCGTGGCCCAGGTGAGAAACGCCAGCGTGCCGAGCTTGAGCATCGGCACAAGAATACTGGCGATGAAAATGATCGCGGAGAGCGGATAGTCGCCATCGTTCCAGAACATCGCCACGCCGCTCATGATCGTGTCGTCTTCTGAACCGACGATCGACGACGTATGCAGCACCGGATATAAATTCGCCGGAATGTACAGGATCGCGGCGGACAACAGCAACGCCCAGGTGCGCGCGACCGAGTCCGGATTGCGCCGATGCAGCGGCGAGCCGCAGCGCACGCAAAGCTGACGCTCGACCGTGAACACGCGCTTTTGCACGCGATTGCACGCGTGGCAGGCGATCAGACCCGCTTCCTTGGCCGTGGTGTATATCGGCTCGGGCGATTCGGGTGTGTCGGAAGTGCCGGCAGTATCGGGATCGGGCTGATTGGTCATGGTTTCGTCGGTGGAGCGGCTGTGTCGGGCGGCGTCCCGTGCTGCGGCGCGAACGGACGCATCAAGTCGGATGAGGGGCTGGAATGCGGATCGGCTGGATGAGCCGATACCGGGCCGGACCGAAGGCCGCCGAAAGGCGTGTACCGCAGCGGTCCCTGACCTCCCACGCGCTCGGCGATTTCCCACAGCGCGCGCGGGTCGAAGGTGAGAATGACCGCAAACAGCAAGGTCAGTGCGCCGAACGCGAATAGCGCCGCTTCGGGAATCACGCGGGCGATGCTCACCATTTTCACCAGCGTGACGAGTATCCCGAGCATGAACACTTCGATCATTCCCCACGGCCGCACGAACTGGATCGCGCGCAGCACCTGGCTGAAGCCGGCCGGAATGAAACCCGCGCGCAAGGGCACGAGCAAATACAGCATGGCAACCAGTTCGGTGAGCGGAAAAAGGACGGTCGCGCAGAAAACCATGGTCGCGATCACTTCCATGTTCTCGCCCCACAACGCGAAGATTGCACCAATCAGGGTCGTTTGCGACGTGATGCCGTTCGTTTCAAGTTCGACAATAGGGAACGCCTGCGCGATCAAAAACGTGATCAACGCGGCTAGCGTGATGGAGCAAAGCTTGTCCAGATTCGACGACACGCTCTGATAGAGCGTGGCGCCGCAGCGCGTGCACTTCGCGGAACTGCGGGAAGGCAGCCCGCGCTTATGAAACAGCGTGTCACATTCGTGGCATGCGATCAGATCGTCTTCTTCCATGGGCGAAATACTGGGCTCGTACTGGCGTGTTGTTTTAGTGTCTTGAAACTTTTGGACCGGGGCGGCTGCTTGCAAGAGCAAGGGCCGGGCCTGCGGGCATGGTAACAAACGGCGAGGCCGCCGCGCGGAAGGTGTACCGTGACCGGGATCGCAGGCTATTTCCCCGGCCGGTAACCGGGTCTCTCCGCTCCCTGATATGCGGCCTTACGGGGCGCGGGTCGGTTTGCAATCGGCCTGCAATTCAGCCTGTGACCGGTTTTTGCCCGCGCGGAATGCTTCGTCCGCGCGGCCCGCTCACGGTGTCAGCAAGCCACCGATACCAGATTTGTAACGCGGGCGTCGACGGATCGGCAACTATTTCTTTAGCAAAAAGCCGTCTTTTACTTGTTCGGGTAGGATGGCGGCCTTGAGACCCTGTCGCCGGGGTTGTTGCGGTTGATCCGCGACAACCGCTTCGGGTCAAGTCATCAATCTCGCACTCTTTCCGGTGGACCACGTATGGAACGCAGCCCGAATTTCGCCAACTCCGAGCGCTACAGCCGGACCGCGATCGGCCTTCACTGGCTGATCGCGCTGCTGATTGTATGCGGCTTCTATCTTGGCTGGATCATGACCGACATTCCCGGTTTCACCCCAACCAAGCTCAAATATTTCTCCTGGCACAAATGGATCGGTGTAACCGTTTTCGCGCTCGCGGTCGTACGTGTGCTCTGGCGCGCCACGCATAGCGCTCCGTCCATGCCGCGGCGCATTCCCGCGTGGCAGAAAGGGGTGGCACATCTCACGCACTTTCTGCTCTACGCGCTGATGCTGGTGATTCCGGCCTCCGGATATCTCTACAGCTCCGCAGCCGGCATTCAGGTCGTGTATCTCGGACTGGTGCCGCTGCCGACGATCATCGGACCGGATAACGTGCTGAAAGGCACGCTCAAGATGGTCCATATCTATTTGAATTACACGCTGCTCGTGCTCGTGATCATGCATGTCCTGGCGGCGCTGAAGCATCAATTCGTCGACCGCGACGGTTTGCTCGCACGCATGCTTCCATTCCTTCGATAAGCGCCGTGTGTGTTCGCATTCAGCGGAAATAAGACGTGATTGATTCCTTGTTGTTGATAGCGAGTTTCCTGCGCGCGGGTTGCGCCGGATTGCGTTTGACTCTTCAATAGCGGCTCAACCGATTTTCCGGATGACCTTAGGACATACATGAAACACGCGAAATTTTCCCGTTGGTTGCTTGCAGGCGTTTCCGCCGCATCGCTGGTCGCGGCGGTTTCCGCCTTTGGTCAAGCCCAGGTCGACACGGCCAAAAGCACGGTCACGGCGACATCGAAGCAAATGAACGTGCCGGTTGAAGGCAAGT
>NZ_FCOK02000053.1 GCF_001544555.2 Caballeronia udeis
TGGATCACCAACGGGTTCATTCCATCGTCGCGTGGCCGTGGATGATTGATTCACTATTGAATTAGAAATGGAATAAGCCACTGCATGGCAGCGCCGGAGACAAGCGACGGGCCTTTCGATGCCGTGTCCGCGCCGAGCTGCCCGTCATCAACGACGAGCTTATAAGCCATGAAAAACAAAAACGCCACTCCTGCCCATTGAATGATCCTGGTTAGATACGGCCAGTGGCTTAGCACTTCATGCAAGCCCAAACCGGTGAACAACAGCAACAACGCGAAGCCAAAGGTCGCCCCGGTAACATGCCGCATGCTTGCCGCAAGTCCGTACTGTGCGCCGGCGCCCAGCGCGACAATATTGACAGGTCCGGGTGAAATGGATGCAGCGAGCGCAAAGGCCGCCATGGAAAGGAAAATGCTCATCTACTACCTCTCGTCTACTAAGCCGCTTCCCTCATTAGGGAAGTCCTGAAGACCGAAGGTATAGGCGGCACGAGTCCCTGTATTGAAGAAAATTACCCTTTGAGTTTTTTAGAGCCGAGTCTTTGCAGGAAATATCCGCTCGTTAAACCTGGAGCAACACGCTCATTTCGATGCGCCATGCCGGCCTGCACCAGCGGCAAAGCGGTCCGCGCCGGCAAGTCCTTCTGCAAACACCGCAGCATAGCCACCCGCGCCTTCGTGGCGCAGTGCGCCGGTCAGATCATCGCCGAACGCGTTGTCATAGACCGAGCGCCGGTCGGCACGCATTGCCGCTTGTGGCAGCGCGGCCAACTCACGGGCAAGCTTTTCAGCGGCTGCGCGCGAGCCGTCGTGTTCCACCACGCGATTCGCGAGACCGATCGCCAGCGCCTCGCTGGCATCGACAGGTCGGCCGGTAAGAATCAGGTCCAGCGCACGCGACATCCCGATGAGCCGAGGTAGCCGCAGCGTTCCGCCATCGATCAGGGGTACGCCGAAACGCCTGCAGAAAACGCCCAGCACCGCATCCTCTTCGACAACCCGCAAATCGCACCACGCCGCGAGTTCCAGGCCGCCTGCCACAGCGTGCCCTGAGATTGCGGCAATGACAGTTTTGCCGAGCATCATTCGCGTGGGTCCCATCGGTCCGGGACCTGTGCCGTTGGCATGAATCTCGTTGCGCCGCGTGTCGTCATTCAGCGCAGTAAGGTCCGCGCCCGCGCAGAACGTGCCACCCGCTCCCCACAGTACAGCGACCGCCAGGGAGTTGTCGGCGTCGAAGGTTTCAAAGGCCGCGCGCAGGGCATCGGCGACCTGCCGGTCGACCGCATTGCGACGCTCCGGCCGGTCGAGCACGACCGTTGCAACGCGCGGATCCATCGGATGCAATTCGAGCCGGACGTGGTCGCCGAAACGAGTGACAGGTGGCATGGTTTGGCTCCCGGGCAAACGGTGTTCGAATTCGAAAAAGGATACGCCGCCGGCGTCCAGGTCGCACACGGGTGGGCGATGGTTCAAAAAATAATCGATGAGGGTTGTCGATTTCTCGGCGTGCTGTGCGTCGTGTGGATAGGGCCGTGATGCCAGGGCGGTGATCCGGCAATGCAACGCGACCCGGCCTGAACAACGTCGCTTTGTGCCCCTAATTATCGATATCGAAAATGGAGAGCGTTCATGACTTATGTAGATGGATTTGTCGTCGCGGTGCAGACCGCCAATCGCGAGACGTACAGGAAATTTTCCGAGGCGGCTGCGGTCGTCTTCAAGGAAAACGGTGCGTTGAATGTGGTCGAATGCTGGGGGGATGATGTTCCGGAAGGGAAGCTGACGTCGTTTCCAATGGCGGTCAAGCGCGCGGACGACGAGACGGTGGTGTTCTCATGGGTCACCTGGCCGTCGCGTCAGGTGAGGGATGAAGGGATGAAAGCGGTAATGGCCGATCCCAGATCGCAACCCGACACGAACCCGATGCCTTTCGACGGCAAACGGCTGATCTACGGCGGCTTCGAGGTGATCGTGAACGTGTGAGTAGCGACCGGGCGGTCCGGTCGCGACAGAAAAAGTACGGCCGCCCGTTCTACTTCGCAGAAGCCCGGCGCCGCGTACCCATGCCGGGCAGCCACTTGATCACGCCCGTCACAAGCGCCGTACCAATGAGAATAGTGACGCACGCGTTGATCCCCATTGAAAGCTGGTTTAACAGCTTTAAAAACGAGCGGTTTCATTGCGTGCATGCCGCCAAACCCCGACATAAAGGTGGAAAATTTCGAAGTTTTTTCTAATCGCAATAGAAGCATTCAACGCTTGGCTACATTCACCAATCCAATATTTCAAACGCTGTATCAATGAATAAAATCAGCGCAAGCAGATTGCATAAAATTCATCTGCTGCGATAAAAAATATCAGCGGAAACTCTGTCAGTTGACTATTTATCACCTAAAACGAAAACGAAAACGGTGCCCCTCCGCAAATTCCAATGCAAAAACCTCGGCCTGGGCCCCTATGGTCTTTGTAATCGGGATGGTGAAGGCCATTCCTCAGGTCCCAAATAGGTGTGGGTGCATAAACTACGAGATTACCGTCGGTCTGGAATGCGAAGATGGATCCACTGTTACCACCGGTATATGTGGCCCATACCGGGGTTGACCCGGCATAAACCGCAAAATTACCGTCACTTTGCATAACAGCATGAGTGACGCCCCTGTTTTGCGTGTATGCAGCCCAGACAAATGCGCCGCCGTTCTTGTATAGAACCAGGTTACCGTCAGACTGCAAAATAATGAAGTAAGCTCCAGCGGAGACGCTTTGCCCAGCCTGAAGCGATTGTCCGGAGGAGAGCACACGATTCTGGCTACCCGGTTGGATATTGTTGGGGTCTTGGGTATTACTCGCCCATATTGGCCGTTGCCAATAGATGGCGATGTTACCGTCGTCCTGTACCGCTAGCGTTGAATTGGGGCGAAACGTCCCGGTACTCCACACTACTTTGTTAGCAGAGTTGTAAAGGACAAAGTTACCGTCGGTCTGCATTACTGCGACCGTCGCACCTTTCCCGCCAGTCTTTGTAGCCCACACGGTGCTTGATGGTCCGTACATTACCAGATTACCGTCGGCATGGAGTGTCAGAACGTATTGGCTATTATCTGACCACAGTTGTGCACCCTGCTGAAGAGATTCTCCCGGATTGAGGTTGCGGGCAGAGACACTTCCAAACGACAAAAACCAGAGACTGATGACAATAAGCAGCAGTTTTTTCATTTTCTTCCTTCTAATCTTATAGGTGACCAGCGTCTCCGACTCAGTCTTTCAAAGCGTTGGGCAGTTTGATAACGGGGAGCTTTAAAGCGCTTTAATCGTAGCTGCGTTGTCATTGAATCTTTCATTAATATGCCAAAAAATGACAATCGCGGACTTGGGCGCACGTGAAACTGGCGGAAAATACAATCAGGAGCTGTCTTGGTTTGTGGCATGGCGCGCTGCGAACGGGAAGCATTTTCACGACATCGAACACCCTCTACATTGCCTCATGAAGATATTAAAAACTGTTGACGAATTAGACGAGGAAATACGCAAATGCGATGCTGTAAGCAGCGATACGGAGCTGAGAGCGTTGTTCCGCACTTTCAAGATGAAATATTCCAAGGCTGACGAAGATCCATTCAGCATGGCGTACGCGACTGCTCAATTTAAGCTTTACGAAGAGATATCCGGACAACCGTACCGACTTCAGAACGAAGAAACGAAATTTGATTTGGACGCGGTCGCTGTCAGGCCGTTTCCCTATAGCACCGGGAGCACGCAGGTAGTAGGAGACCAGCTTTTTGCAATCGGTTCGTTGATGCGTCGAATGAAGATCCCAAGCGGCGGCCGGATCCTGGAATTTGGGCCCGGATGGGGCAATACGACTATCGCATTTGCCAAGGCGGGATTTCAGGTCACAGCTGTCGACATCGAAAAGCGATTTTGCGAATTATTGGAACGCCGTGCCGCCCAGGCTCATGTGTCGCTGAGCGTTATCAACGATGACTTCATGTGGGCCGAGTCTGTTTCCGAACCGTATGATGCGGTTGTCTTCTTCGAATGTTTTCATCATTGCGCCGATCACATGCGTTTGCTGCGGGCCTTGCAAAAAACCCTGAAGATAAATGGGCGCATCTACTTTCTGGGGGAACCCATTACCCGCAGATTCCGCATCGCCTGGGGATTACGTCTCGACGGGGAATCGCTTTGGGCAGTACGTAAGCACGGTTGGCTCGAGCTGGGGTTCAATGAAACGTACTTCGAGAGGGCGCTGGCTGGAGCTGGTTTGCGCGGCATGAAATATCAGTCTTTAACAACGACCGCTACTGTTTGGGAAATCGGTCGAATCGACGAATTTCATCCGCGGGTCCTGGACGTATGGATTAGCAAAACGCTCTCAAGGCTGGCGTCTTTCGCATCGAGGGGACGGGACGTGCTACGCGCGAGAAAGGCCCGCAATTAATCGACAAAAGGCCGCACGGGCGGCCTCTCGTCGTCATATCTGAATGCTTTCCACATGGGCTTTTCCTTTCTCATAGAACTTGCTTCAAGAAAAAGTACGCCCGCCCGTTCTACTTCACAGAAGCCCGGCGTCGCGCACCCATGCCGGGAAGCCACTTGATCACGCCCGTCGCAAGCGCGGTCCCGATGAGAATAGTCACGCACGCCTTGATCATTCCGGGCGACACGTGCTCGGAGAGAAACAGCGCGCCCCACAGGATGCCGAAGATCGGGATGACAAACGTGACGCTGATCGTGCGTGCGGGGCCGGTTGCCGCGATCAGCCGGAAGAACAGCATATAGGCGATGCCGGTACACGCAACGCCAAGCGCGATCACGGCTTCCCACGACTGCGCCGAGATGGGGGTAGCCGGCCACCAGAACACCGCGAACGGCAGCAGCACGACGGTGGCGGCGGACATGGTGCCGGTGGCGACGACGAGCGAATCGACACCGGTGAGATTGCGCTTCGTGAAGCTCGCGGCAATCCCGTACAGCAGCGTGGCGCCGAGCGCAGCGGCCGCGGCAAGTGCGGTGGCCGCCGGCGTCACGCTCGCTCCTGTGCTGGCGCCCCCATCCATCTGATTCCAGACCAGCGCGACCACGCCGACAAAACCAATCACGAGCCCTGCAATGCGCAACGCGCTCAGGCGATCCTTCAGCCACAGGAATGCGACGATTGCACCCCATAGCGGCGTGGTGGCATTGATCACCGATGTCACGCCCGCCGACAGCGTGAGTTCCGCGAAGGCGAAGAGGCAAAACGGCGCGGCCGAGTTCAGGATGCCGACAACAAAAAGCGGCCATGCATGGGTGCGCATGACGCGCAAGGAGCCGCGCGCGGACCCGCGCATGAGTAGTACGGCGAGCAGGAACAACGCGCCGATGCCCACGCGCAACGCCATCAACGGCGCGACGCCAAAGTCGGTGACGCCGACACGGATAAAAAGGAACGAGCCTCCCCACAGAGCGGCGAGGATGAGCAACTGGACGATGTTTATAGGATTCATTTGAGGGCGTCGAGCGCAGTGGGGTCGCGACGCGGAACCATCGTAACGGTGCCGTGGCGCGAGATGGTTCAGTCCGGCGTGAAACGATAAAAGAGAACACGTGGTGGTTCGCTGTATGGCTGTCATCGTAGTCGTGGGGCCGGAACACGCCAAACGAACAATTCTCACGCCTATGTGAGAAAAATTGCGATCAGATTGCACAGCAAGAGAAATCCGCCCATGACGCAGGCCGTTCTCAGGGTTATCTCTAGTATCTCAATAAGTTTGCAAATTTGTATGATGACCACATCACCCAACAAATAAGAGACTGCATGTTCGAGAAGATTCCTGCGCAAGCCTTGAGCGACACGGTCGCGCAGCAGCTTCAGTTGCAAATCGAAAAGGGCAGCTTCGTAAAGAGCGGCAAGTTGCCCACTGAAGCCGTGCTCGCGCAGGAGTTCGGGGTCAGCCGCACGGTCATCCGCGAAGCGATCTCGCGGCTGAAGAACGAAGGCATGGTCGAGCCGCGCCAGGGCAGCGGCGTGTTTATTGTCGAGCGGGCAGGGATCAGGCCTCTGCGGATCGACTACGCGCAAGCGGTCGAACCGGGCGCGGTCGTGCAGATCCTGGCGCTGCGCCGGGCGATCGAGGCGGAAGTGGCATCGGAGGCGGCCATGCGCCGGACCGATGCGCAGATGGACGTGATCGAAGCAAAGCTGGCGCAGATCGATGTTGCTGTTGCGCAAGGCGAGGACGGCGTGACTGAGGACGTCGAGTTTCATCGGGCGATTGCCAGCGCCACCGGCAACCCGTATTTCCTGACCACGCTGGCATTCCTGAACCAGTATCTCGAAGCCGGCACGCTCGTTACGCGCCGCAACGAAGCGCTGCGAGAAGACTTTTCGCGGCAAGTCCGCGAAGAACACGCACGGATCGCGGCCGCCATTCGCGCGGGCGACCCCATGGCTGCGCGCAATGCCGCACAGACCCACCTTTACAACGCCGCTCGCCGCCTCGCGGAAGCCGGCATTTTCTGACCGGTTGATTCAAAGGATAACTAAATGTCCAGAAATGTGGGAGTGATCGGCTTGGGCGCAATGGGCCTGGGCGTCGCGCGTTCGTTGTTGCGCGCGGGCTTCAAGGTTCATGCGTGCGACGTGCGTACTCAAGTGCTCGACGCGTTCGCGGGCGAGGGCGGCATTGCCTGCGCCACGCCTGCCGAGCTGGGCGGCCAGTGCGAGGTGGTGGTGACGGTCGTTGTCAATGCGGCGCAAACAGAGACCGTGCTGTTTGGCTCGCAATTGCAAGCAGGTCAACGCGGCGCCGTCTCCGCGATGAAACCCGGCGGCGTGGTTCTGGCCTGTGCGACGGTGTCCCCGGCCTTTGCCATCGAACTCGGCAAGCGTGTGGAAGCAGCCGGCCTGCATATGCTCGATGCACCGCTGTCCGGTGGCGCGGCACGCGCCGCATCCGGCGAAATGACGATGATGACCTCAGGCCCCGCATCCGCGTATGAAGCTTGCGAGGATGTGCTCGAAGCGATTGCGGGCAAGGTTTACCGGCTGGGCGGTGAGCATGGCGCAGGCTCGAAAGTGAAGATCATCAACCAGCTTCTGGCGGGCGTTCACATAGCCGCGGCGGCCGAAGCCATGGCGCTTGGGCTTCGCGAAGGCGTGGACCCGGACGCGCTCTACGACGTCATTACGCATAGCGCAGGCAACTCGTGGATGTTCGAGAACCGCGTGCCGCACATTCTTGCGGGAGACTACACGCCGCTGTCAGCCGTCGATATCTTCGTGAAGGATCTCGGTCTCGTACTCGATACGGCGCGTTCGTCGAAGTTTCCGCTGCCCTTGTCGGCCGCGGCGCACCAGATGTTCATGATGGCGTCGACGGCCGGGCACGGCGGCGAAGATGACTCGGCCGTGATCAAGATTTTCCCGGGCATCGACGTGCCGAAAGGAGTCCAACAATGACCACGGCCCTGCTTGGCTGCATTGCCGACGACTTCACCGGCGCGACCGATCTTGCCAACATGCTCGTGCGCGGCGGCATGCGTGCTGTGCAGACCATTGGTGTGCCGGCATCGGATACGAGGATTGAAGCGGACGCGCTGATCGTCGCATTGAAATCGCGCACCATCCCCGCGCAAGAAGCGGTTGAGCAATCGCTGGCGGCGCTCGAATGGCTGCGTGCGCAGGGTTGCCGGCAGTTCGTGTTCAAGTACTGCTCGACCTTCGATTCCACCGATAAAGGCAACATCGGCCCGGTCGCCGATGCACTGCTCGACGCGCTGGGAGAGGACTTCACGCTCGCGTGTCCCGCGTTTCCGGAGAACGGCCGCACGATCTTTCGCGGCAACCTGTTCGTGGGTGACGTGCTGCTGAGCGAGTCGGGCATGCAGAACCATCCGCTCACGCCCATGACCGATCCGAACCTCGTGCGCGTGCTGCAACGCCAGACGAAATCGAAGGTCGGGCTGATCGCTTATGACGTGATCGCCAAGGGGCCGCAAGCCGTGCGCGACAGGATCGCCTTGTTGCGTAACGACGGCGTACGCATGGCCATCGCCGACGCAGTCTCGGATGCCGATCTCCACGTGCTGGGCAAAGCGTGCGCGGATCTGAAGCTGATCACCGGCGGCTCGGGCATCGCACTCGGCTTGCCGGATAACTTCCGCGCGGCGGATCTGTTGACTGAAGCGAGCCATGCGTCGGACCTGCCCAGGGTCGAAGGCGGAGCGGTCGTGCTGGCGGGCAGTGCGTCGAAGGCGACCAACGAGCAGGTCGCCGAGTGGCGCGCGACAAAGCCGAGCCTTCGAATCGATCCGCTTGCGCTGTCGCGTGGCGAGTCCGTGGTCGAACAGGCGATTGAATTTGCGGCGAAGCATGCCGGTGAAACCGTGCTGATCTATGCCACGTCCACGCCCGACGAAGTCAAGACCGTGCAGAAGGAACTGGGCGTTGAGAAAGCCGGACATCTGGTCGAACAGGCGTTGGCGTCGATTGCAGCCAGGCTTCGCGCTGCGGGCGTGCGGAAATTTGTTGTTGCGGGCGGCGAGACCTCGGGCGCGGTCGTGCAGGCGCTTGGCGTGAAGTCGCTGCGCATTGGCGCTCAGATCGATCCGGGCGTGCCGGCAACGCAATCCATTGGCGAAGAACCGCTGGCGCTCGCATTGAAGTCGGGAAATTTCGGCACGCAGGATTTCTTCGCGAAGGCGCTGAAGGCGCTCGACGGAGGCGCGTGATCATGGCGACGAACGAGAACCGTATACGCGAGGAAATCTGCGAGACGGGCGCGAGTCTTTACGAGCGCCGTTATACCGTTGGCACGGCTGGGAACATCAGCGCGCGGCTTGACGACGGCTGGCTGATCACGCCGACTGACGCCTGCCTCGGCCGACTCGATCCAGCCGATATTGCGAAGGTCGATGCAGCGGGTAACCACGTGTCCGGCGGCAAACCGTCGAAGACGCTGGCGTTGCATCGCAAGATCTACGAGAACAATAGTGAGGCGCAGGGTGTCGTCCACACGCACTCCACGCATCTGGTCGCCTTGACGCTCTCCGGTATCTGGCGCCGCGATGACGTCTTGCCGCCAATCACGCCGTACTTCGTGATGAAGGTCGGGCATGTGCCATTGATCGCCTACCGGCGCCCGGGCGACCCTGCCGTCGCGGAACAGGTCGCGGCGCTGGCGTCGACGGTGCGGGCCGTGCTGCTGGACAGGCTAGGTCCCGTCGTCTGGGAAAAATCGGTCAGCCACGCGTCATACGCGCTGGAAGAGCTGGAGGAAACCGCACGGCTTTGGCTCCTTGCGCGCTCGATCAACGCACCGGTTCCCGAGCCGCTCGACGAAGCGGCTATCGATGATCTGCGCAAGACCTTCAACGTGCGCTGGTAGCGCCCAAGGCCCCAAGTCACTTCACTGACGCAACAGAATCGCTGAATCGACGAACACGAAACTGCTTCCCGGAGACCAAGCATGACCCCTGACCAAGCTGTGCCTGGCGGCCCGCGCACGCCTGCGGCATCTGCCTACGACAACAAGGAACTCACCCGCACCTATTCGAAGGTGTTCTGGCGCATCGTGCCGTTTCTCATGCTGTGCTATGTGGTGGCCTACCTGGATCGTGTGAATGTGGGGTTTGCGAAGCTGCAGATGTCGCAGGATCTCGGTTTCAGCGAGACCGTATTTGGTCTTGGGGCAGGCGTATTCTTCCTCGGCTATTTTCTGTTCGAACTGCCAAGCAATATCCTGATGCACAAGATCGGCGCGCGTATCTGGATCGCGCGGATCATGATCACGTGGGGCATTCTCTCGGCGCTCTTTGTGTTTGTGAAGACCCCTACGCAGTTTTATGTCCTGCGTTTCCTGCTCGGGCTGGCCGAAGCCGGTTTTTATCCCGGCGTGATCCTTTACCTGACGTACTGGTTCCCGTCGCACCGGCGGGCGAAGATTGTTGCGGTGTTCATGTCGGCTATTCCTGTGGCGGGCATCTTCGGCAATCCATTGTCAGGCTGGATCATGCAGACGTTCTCGGACAGCCGGCACTTCGAAGGCTGGCAGTGGATGTTCCTGATCGAAGCGGTCCCGGCGCTGTTGATCGGCATTGCGACTATCCTTTATCTCGACAACAACATCCGCAGCGCGAAGTGGCTCAGCGAACGCGAGAAGCGCTTGCTGGAAGATGAAATCAGCGCGCAGCCCCAGCATGCCGGCGACAGCACCAAACATTCCCTGCGCGCGCTTTTCGCCGACAGGCGCATGTGGTGGATGTCGCTGATCTACTTCGCGTTCGTCACCGGGCAATACGGCCTGACGTTCTGGATGCCGACCTTCATCAATTCGACGGGCGTGAGCGGGGCGTTCAATATCGGCTTGCTGAGCGCGATTCCGTTTCTGGTCGCCATCGTGGTGATGAACGTGCTGGGCCACAGCGCGGACAAGCGGCGTGAGCGTCGCTGGCACCTGATCGTGCCGGCGCTTGCCGCAGCAGTCGGCTTCTCGGTGGCCGCATCGTTCTCGGGCAATACGGCAATATCGATTATCGCGCTCTCGGTTGCCGCCGCCGGTGTGCTGACATGCGTGCCATTATTCTGGTCGCTGCCCACGGCCTTCATGTCAGGCGCAGCAGCAGCGGCCGGAATTGCGGTGATCAATTCGATCGGCAATCTGGCAGGCTTCGCGAGCCCGTACATGATTGGTTACCTCAAGGATCTGACGCACAGCACGGCGACGGGCATGTATGTGCTCGCCGGGATGCTGGTGATCGGCGCCATTGCCACGTGGCTCGTGCCTGCCAAGCTTGTGAATCGCTGAACTCATTCAAGGAGTCGATGTTATGCCCCGTTTTGCCGCCAATCTCACGATGATGTACACCGAGCACGCGTTCCTCGACCGTTTCGCCGCCGCGGCGAAGGATGGTTTCAAGGCCGTGGAGTTCCTGTTCCCCTATGACTTCGCCGCAGCCGAAATCAAGGCGCGGCTTGACGAACACGGCCTCACGCAGGCCTTGTTCAACGCACCGCCGGGCGACTGGGCGGCAGGCGAACGCGGGATCGCTTCGCTGCCGGGACGCGAGGACGAATTCGCACGCGCACTCGATAAAGCGCTGGACTATACCGCCGTGCTCGGCAACAAGACCTTGCATGTGATGGCGGGTCTGATCACGCCGGAACAGTCGCGCGAAAAACATCGCGCGGTGTATCTGAAGAGCCTTGAACGGGCGGCGAACGCCGCACGCGCGGCGGGCATCACGATCGTTATCGAACCGATCAATACCCGCGATATCCCCGGGTTTTTCCTCAACCGCCAGGACGACGCGCAGGCGATCTGCGAGGAGATCGGCGCGCCGAACCTCAAGGTGCAATTCGATTGTTACCACTGCCAGATCGTGGAGGGCGACCTAGCGGTCAAACTCCGGCGCGACATGAAACGTCCGAATGCGGGCATCGGCCATATCCAGATCGCGGGCGTGCCGGAGCGGCATGAGCCGGACCTGGGAGAACTGAATTATCCGTACCTGTTCGACCTGATCGATTCGCTCGGCTACGAGGGCTGGATCGGCTGTGAATACCGGCCGAAAGCCGCCACCTCCGACGGGCTCGGCTGGATCAAACCTTATCTGCAACGTGCGTGAGGGCAACAACATGAACATCCTCATTACCGGCGGCGCCGGTTTCCTCGGACAACGGCTCGCTCGCCGTCTTCTCGAACGCGGCACGCTGCTGGGCAAGCCGATCACGGGACTCACGCTGCTCGACGTAGTGCGTCCACCGGACCTGGGCGACAAGCGCGTGCGCGCCGAGACCGGCGACATTGCGGATCGCAGCGTGCTGCAACGGTGCATTGGCGCGGACACTCATGCGATCTTCCATCTGGCGGCGATCGTGAGCGGTCAGGCGGAAGCGGATTTCGAACTGGGCATGCGTATCAATCTGGACACGTCGCGCCTGCTGCTCGATGTGTGCCGCTCGCTTGGCCACGCGCCGCGGGTGTTGTTCACGAGTTCGGTCGCGGTGTACGGCGGCACACTGCCCGACGTCGTCCGCGACGATACCGCGCTGAATCCGAAGTCATCCTACGGAACGCAAAAGGCGATTGCTGAGTTGCTGCTGTGCGATTATTCGCGACGCGGTTTTGTCGATGGCCGCGTGCTGCGGCTGCCGACCATCAGCGTGCGTCCGGGCCGGCCCAATGCTGCGGCATCGTCATTTGCCAGCGGCATCATTCGCGAGCCGTTGAATGGCGAGCGCGCGGTGTGCCCGGTCGGCGGCGACGTGCGTTTGTGGCTGCTGTCGCCAAAGCAGGCAATCGAGTCGCTGATCGCCGGTTGCGAGCTTGAACAGGCCGAGCTCGGCACATGGCCGGTCGTCAACATGCCGGGATTGTCGGTCAGCGTGACGGAAATGGTCGATGCATTGAAGGAAGTGGCGGGGGAGGAAGTGGCTGCGTTGATCGACTGGCAACCGGACCCGAAGATCGAAAAGATTGTCGGCAGTTGGCCGGGTGCATGGGAGACGCAGCGAGGCGAAAAGCTGGGGCTGGCGGCAGACCGCAACTTCAGCGATGTCATCCGCGCGTTCATTGAAGAAAGCAAACCCGCTGGCGCTTGAGTGCTCACTAAAGCCGAGCGTTAAGGGCATCCGCTAAAGCGTTAAAGGCGAGGCGCCCGCTAAAGTTCCAGCCGATACCCCACGCCGTAGACCGAAACAATCGGTTCGCTGTCGGGACGCACGACCTGCAGTTTGCGGCGCAGGTTCTTGATGTGACTGTCGATCGTGCGATCGGTCACCACGCGGTGGTCGTCGTAAAGCTGGTTGAGGAGGTAGTCGCGCGGGAAGATCCTGCCCGGCGATTTCATCAGCAAAGCCAGCATGCGCAACTCGACCGGCGTGAGCTTCAGTTCCTCGCCGTCGAGCCGTGCGCTATGGAATTGCTGGTCCACCTCAAGGCCCGTTGCCACGGGTGCGGCGGCAGCAGGTGGGGCGGCGCGGCGCAGGATTGCCTTCACCCGCGCGACGACTTCCCGTGGGCTGAAGGGCTTGCAGACATAATCGTCCGCGCCAATTTCGAGCCCGCGCAGACGATCCGCTTCATCCACACGTGCCGTCAGGATGATCACCGGAAGCGTGGAGAACTGGCGTACCTCGCGGCATATATCCATGCCGTTGCGCCCGGGCAGCATCAGGTCGAGCAGCATCAGCGAGGGCGGGGTGGTGCGAATGAACGGGATCACTTCGGCGCCGTCGCTGATCGACGTCGTTTCGAATCCTTCGATATGCAGATAGTCCGCCATGACCGCGGCCAGTTTCGGCTCATCCTCGACGATCAGGATACGAACGCCGCGTCGCTCGGTACTCATGCCGCCACTCCTTCCGGTTCAAAATGTGCCGTTATCCAGACACCGCCAAGCGGTGACGGCCTGGCAACCGTGGTCCCGCCGTGCGCGGTCACAATGGCCCGGCACAGTGCAAGGCCCAAGCCTGCGCCACCGCTCTGGCGGCTGCGCGATTCATCGACTCTATACAGGCGTTCGAACAAATGCGGCAACGCCTCGGCAGGCACGCCCGGCAGGGAATCCTGGATATCGAGCTGCCAGCCGCGCGGGCCGACGCTCACCGAGACACACACGCTTCCGCCCGGATCGGTATAGCGCAACGAATTGAGCAGCAGGTTTTTAAGCAACTGCACAAAGCGCGCAGGGTCGACCTGGAAGACCATGCCCGTTGACTCGATTGCCAACTCATTCGCCAACTCATTCGCCGACCCATCCCCGGACGCTTCCGGCAGCGTCAGGCTCAATGCGATCTGCTTGGCCCTGAACGACTCCCGCATCGCGTCGACCGATGCGCGCACCAGCTGGCCGATATCGGCCGGCACCTTCCGGTAGCTCAACGCACCGACATCGCTCAACGATAACTCGTAAAGGTCCTCGATCAATTTGTTGAGCATCGCGACTTCGTTTTGCAGCGAAGCCAGCGAATGGCGGTCAAACGCATGCACGCCGTCCTCGATCGCTTCCAGTTCGCTGCGCAACACCGCGAGCGGCGTGCGCAATTCGTGCGAGATATCGGCAATAAAATCCCGGCGCGAGCGTTCCGCGCGCTGCAGCGAATCCGCGAGTACATTGAAGTCGCCCGCGAGCCGGTCCAGTTCATCCCGGCGTCCGGCTGCCACGCGCGTGGTGTAGTCGCCGCCCGCGAGCCGGTGGGTTGCGATCATCAGGCGCTTGACCGGCGCCAGCACGATCCGCGCAAGCAGCATGGCAACGAGTGCCGCCACGATCACAGCCACGCCGGCAATCTCCCACGTGGCCCGCGCCTGCTGTGCCTGGAACGCGATATCGGCGGCGTCCGAGAGCGTGTTGGGCGCGTTGGCCGCGACCCAGCCGACTATCTTGCCGTTGTAGATCACCGGCTTCAAGGCGACGTCAGGCGGGGGTTCGGAGTCCGTGGTCGCGACCAGGTCATGGTTGGCGTCGAAGAGCGTGGCAGGCTGGGGAGCGCCACGTCCGCCGCGCCCTGGCGGCGGCCGCGGCGCAGGCGGACGGTCATAGGGCGATTCGTCGAACGTCACATCCCGTCCGACCCCGCGGTCGCGGCTTGCCGCCACCCCGGAGTCGGCGAACGCCGGGGCCGGCAGCCGCATTCCCCAATGCGGTCCCTCTTCCTTACCCGACAAAGGTCCGAGCATTTGCTGCACGCTGGCGCTGCCGGGGAAGGTGCGCCAGCTCGGCAGCTTGTTTGTCTGCGCCTCGACCATCTCCTGCCTGAGGGCCTGATCATGGGCGGCGTCGAGCAGCGTTACCCATTCTTCGGGATGCTGGCGCAGGAAATTCCAGCTGCCGTGAGCGGCATATTCGGCAGTCACCTTCGCCATGACGGCGTTCAGCCGTCCGGCGTCGCGCGCGCGGACGTAATGCAGGAAGCCGTTCTCGAAACTCAGGCGCAGCGCGTATCCCATTGTGAGCGAGATGGTCAGGCAGGCGATCAGCACCGCGAGGAACATCTTCCACGTAATGCCAAAGCGAATCTTGCCCGCCCGTGCCCGGGAGCGGGTTCCAAGTGCTTTCCAAATATTACGCGAGCTGCCGAGCGGCGTTTGGGCCGTGGGTGAGACTGCCTGTGCGCCGAGGGGTTCGCCATGTGTTTCGCTGTGCATTCGCGGATTCTAGTGGAAACAGGGGAGCTGTCCCACGTTCCAGGGACGTTCCCGGCCAACCTCCACGATTTCTCCTTCTTTTGTTCATTGTCAGTGCGTGATGCCTGACTAGTATCTGATCCCGCAGATAGCGTCATTCATTCCGACCCGCTCGGCTACCGACTCATTCACCTGCTCATCCACCTATTCAACCGCCGATTCACTGTCGATTCTGGAGAGAACACATGCATACCGCGTCGAGCGTGCAGCACACCCCGTCGAAGGTCTTCGGACGCGTTGCGGCGCCGCCCCGGGAAAGGGGTACGCGTTCCGCACCGAAAGCGCCCGAGGCCACGGCCGCGAGCGCTGCGCAGCGGGTCATCAAGCTGCGTGGCGCCCGGGTGTCGGAAACGCTGCCGCGGCCCTGGGGCGTGTGCTGCAGGATCGTGGAATGGGTCAATCGCGAAGGCCAGTATTCATGTCTTGCGGTACCGGGCGACGCGTCGGAAGACGAGATCCGCCATCGCATGCGCTCGCACAGGAACGGCCCGCAGTACCTCGTGACGGACGACCGCGAGTTGCCGGCGCGGGTGGTGTTGCCGCGTGCTTAGCGGCATGACGATAGCGGGCGACGCATCGCCCCGTTTGCGGGCGCTCATGATGACGCCCAGGAAGTTCCTCAGGAAACACAGATGAAAACACGCATCTTTTTTGTCGAAGCCAATCCGGCAATCCACGGGAATCTTCGCGATGTGCTGGAAAGCCGCTACCTGGACGTCCATACGCTCAGCAGCGGCCGCGCGTTGATCGGACGCATGCAGCACGACGTCCCGGCGCTGATCGTGCTGCGGGACGGCTTGCCCGACATGAGGGCGTCGGCCGTCCTGCGCGAGCTGGAACAGGCCGGCCATGACACGCCGGTGATCGTGATCGGAGACACGCTTGACTCGGTGGAACTGATCGTATGCCTTGAACTGGGCGCCGATGATTACGTCAGGATGCCTTGCAATCCACGCGAACTGCTGTCGCGGGTCGAGAACGTGTTACGCCGCGCGCCGCACAAATCGAACTCGCCGGTCGATGCCACGGGGCGGTGCGACATTGGGGACTTTGTCATCGACTTCCGCGCCCGCATGCTGACGCGCGACGGCGTGCCCGTCGCGCTGCATTCGAGCACCTTCGCATTGCTGCGCCTCTTCGCCGAACATCCGCTCGAGGTGCTGTCCCGACGGATCATCGCCGATAAATTGCGCGGCGCCGGCGAAGGGCACTGCGACCGTTCGCTGGACGTGCTGGTCTGCCGGCTGCGGCGGATTGTCGAACCCGACCCGTCCACTCCGCGCCTGATCCAGACCATTCGCGGGCGTGGTTATGTCTTCACTCCAGCCGGGCTGAGCGCCGGCGCTATCGACTTCGACGAACTCGATGTCATGCCGTCGGAACCCGCCTGGAAACGCGCCGAAGCAGTGAACAGTTACGCTTAGCCGCCGCGTGGTTCACTCTCTCTGAGCGTTCCCTCTGATCGCTCCCTCTAACCTAGGGTGCGGGAGGCTTGCCGGGTCAGCCGCGCAAACGCTGCGAGCACGCGGTTGCACGTGAGCGTTTGCCGCCATAGCTTCTCTTTCAGATACGCGGTCGGCACCCACTGCCACGGCAAGACCACATCGACCACGCCCCACGCGGGCCGCCACCGCTCGGCTACCCCGCGACGCCGGAAAAGGCTCAGGCTCGGAATGCCAAGATTCGACGCGAGATGGCCAATGCCCGAGTCGTTGCCGATAAACCAGCCCGACTCATACACGCAGCAAGCAAGCTCGTGCAGGTTCTCAAAACGGGGCGCGGGAATATCGAATGCCGCTAGATGGCGCCAGCGTTCGCGCTCATGCGGCGCGATCACGAACTGCACGTCATAACCGCGCTTGCGCAGACGCTGGGCAAGCCGCACGAACCGGTGCGAGAACCAGCGTTTGTCCTCGGTGCTGGCCTCGGGATGAATCATGACGCGCTTGCTGTTCCTGCGATGCACGAGGCCCGCAGGCGCTGTAATCCCGTTATCGAGCACCGGCTCGCGCAGCGCCAGGTCATCCCGGCAAAAGTCAGCGAAGCGCTGCGCCATGCAGCCCGGCCGGTTGCCGAACTCGACGTCGTGCAGCGTGACCACGTGAGGATGGACATCGACGAGATCGCGCAGCGGCTGGTTCCATTGCATCTGGAAAACCGTGTCGTAACCAGCGAACGTGGTGGTCAGGCCGTCCTGCGGAAGCGCGCATATGGCGACGCCGGGGAACCAGTGCCGAAGCGTGTGCGCGGGCGTGCCGTACACGGTGACGTCGACACTGTTGTCCATCAGGTTCCTTACGATCACCATCGACACCAGCGTGTCGCCTATCGCATTGGACGTGACGAACGCTACCCGGCCGACCGGGGCGCGCAGAGCCGACGAGAGATTGGTGGAATGGGTCATGCGTTCGTGCGTTCGTGCATTCATGCGTTGGAGGTGAGCGCACGCAGACGGTCGAAGGCGTCGCACACCTTGTTGACCGAGAGCATGTATTTCCAGTAACGCTCCTTGAGCCGGCCGGTCGGCAGATACGCGCTGCCGATCAGCACCTGGCCCACGCCCCAGCCGGGACGCCATGTGCGTGCCGTGCCACGGCGCATGAAGAGCGACAGCGTGGGGATCTGCAGGCTCGACGCCAGATGCCCGATCCCCGAGTCGTTGCCGATGAACCAGCCGGACTCGTAGAGCCACGCGGCGACCTGATCGAGCGGTCCGAGATCGGCGAGCGTGAGTCCGAATTGTTCAATGTGGGTCCAGTGCGCGCGCTCCTCCGGCGCCACGACGAACTGCGGGTCGAAGCCGCTGTCCCGCAGCTTGATCGCGAGTCCGATGAAGCGTGACGCCAGCCAGCATTTGTCGGACGTGCTTGCCATCGGGTGAATAGCGACGCGCAGCGAGCGCTGGCGATGCGTCAGGCCGGGCAGGGGCGTGATGCCGTTGCCTTTGTCGACGAGCGCGAGGCGCAGTTCGTCGCGGCAGAAGCGCGTCAGGCGTTCCGCCATCGACTCCGTCGAATTGGCGCTGCACAGATGGGCCAGGACGATGACTTTCGGATGCAGCCGCTCAAGGTTCACGAACGGCTTGTTGGCGTGAAGCTGGATTACGGTGTCGAAGCGGGCGAGTTTTTCGGCGCAATCGTCCAGGTGCAGTTCGGGTTCGATGTCCGTGCCGGGAAACCAGCTACGCATGTTATTGATTTGCTGGCCGAACACGGTGACCGCCACGCCGTTCAGCCTGAGGTTGCGTGCGACCGTCATCATCAGCAGCGAGTCGCCGAGGGCCGACGACAGGATCAATGCCACGCGGGACAGTGGCTGGGTTGCGTGCGACATACGTGCCTCTGGAGAGGCGCTCCGCTGCGGGGGAGCGCTTTGCGCTCAGGATGGATCCCTGAGCCGGAGGCAGTCTAAGATCACACTCCATTACGTGGGTTACGGCATAACTTACCAATACTTAAGAGCCCGGGCAATTTTAGGGCAAAAAAAATTCCGATGCAGCTCGGCGTGTCCCGGATCAATGGCGAACCAAAGCTTGCGGTAAGTCCGTGACCACCGTGTGTCTGTTCGCTGTTTCAGGTGTGTCCGCCGGCACGCGATCCGGCATCAGGCACGCGTGGCGCACGAGTTCGGGATAACGGAATCCGAGCCGGAATCCGAGCCGAGACATCCGCCTGACCAAGGGCGCGCAATCAGGTAGCAAATATCCACTCGCTCAAACGGGTAGCGGTAAAGCATGCTGCTACCCGCATTCAAATCAGATGGTTGAACACGCCTATTCGCAGGCCTATTCGCAAGCCTATTCGCCCCGTGTTGGAAAAAACGGCTTTCGGTGCAAGCGCCGCGTTATGGCAGCGGCGTGCGGGAAAACATTCGCAGAAACCGGTTGATTGACCGGCGTTAAGAACTATATTTAAGGGAATAAAAAAACACGGTCATGCAGGCGATAGCATTGATTGCAATCTGACTATCGACCCAACGCGCACCGGAAAGACGAGCGGACAGACAGGCCATCGCGACAATTCATTGATCGCCGCGCCCGTGTGTTCGCTAAAGGCGGTTCCCCGCCACGGCCGGCAACAGCCACATTGGGCACGTTGCAATCCGCGGGAGTGTCACACATTCGCCGGCAGGCGAGGAGGTTCCATCATGGATCCGGAAAGCGCCATTCCCTATGGCCGCAAGACTCAACACGCCCCTGCACTGAACGAAGTCCATATCCTGTGGATCACCGCGGGCCTCGGCTGCGACGGCGATTCCGTATCGATTACCGCCGCCACGCAGCCCAGCATTGAAGACGTCCTGCTCGGCGCAATTCCCGGACTACCGAAGGTTCATCTGCACAATCCGGTGCTGGCTTATGAAAACGGCGCGGAGTTCATGGCGCCGTTTCATGCTGCGGCGCGGGGTGAGATGGATAACTTCGTGCTGGTCATGGAAGGCTCGATCCCGAACGAGAAGATCAACCGGGAAGGATACTGGGCTGCCATGGGAACGGACCCCGACACGCATGAACCCATCACGATTCCGCAATGGCTCGATCGCCTGGCGCCTAAAGCGCTGGCTGTCGTCGGCGCGGGCACATGCGCGACCTACGGCGGCATTCATGCGATGGAAGGCAACCCCACGGGTTGCATGGGCCTGGCGGACTACCTTGGCTGGGACTGGAAATCGAAAGCGGGCCTGCCTATCGTGAACGTCCCGGGTTGTCCGGTCCAGCCGGACAACTTCATGGAGACGCTGCTATACCTGCTGTATCAACTGGCGGGCCTCGCGCCCATGATTCCGCTGGACGCGGCACTACGTCCAAAGTGGCTGTTCACGCGCACCGTTCATGATGGCTGCGACCGCGCGGGCTCCTACGAACAGGCTCTGTTCGCGACGGAATACGGGAGTCCGAACTGTATTGTGAAGCTTGGATGCTGGGGCCCGGTGGTCAACTGCAACGTGCCAAAACGCGGCTGGATCAACGGCGTGGGCGGTTGCCCGAACGTGGGCGGAATCTGCATCGGCTGCACCATGCCGGGGTTCCCGGACAAGTTCATGCCGTTCATGGACCAGCCCCCGGGCGCAGTCCTCTCGTCGAATCTCATCAAGTCCTACGGCGGACTCATTCGCAGTCTGCGCAAGCTGACCAATTCGACCGTCAACGACGAACCGAAATGGCGGCATAACCGTCCTACCCTGACGACCGGCTATCGTCGCTGAACGGCTGCGCGGAACACGCATGGGCACGGCTGCTGATCAGGATCACGGCGGTCCCTGCGAGAGACAGAGGTATCCAGGAGGGGGTCATGGCAGATATTGCGGCACCTGAATTGAAGTCCGGCAAGGCGTCAGAGCCTGCCAAACTGGTCGAGATGAACTGGGACCCCATCACGCGGATCGTAGGCAGTCTCGGCATTTATACAAAAATCGATTTCGAGCAGCGCAAGGTCGCCGAGTGCTACAGCACATCATCTATTTTTCGCGGCTACAGCATCTTCATGAAGGGCAAGGACCCGCGCGATTCGCACTTCATCACCAGCAGGATCTGCGGCATCTGCGGCGACAATCACGCGACCTGCTCGGTGTATGCGCAGAACATGGCCTACGGCGTGAAGCCGCCGAACATGGCGGAATGGATCGTCAATCTCGGCGAAGCGGCCGAGTACATGTTCGATCACAACATCTTCCAGGACAACCTGGTGGGCGTGGATTTCTGCGAGCAGATGGTCAAGGAAACCAATCCGGGCGTCTGGGCGAAAGCGCAAAAAGCCGCTGCGCCGCATGCGCAGATCCACGGCTACAAGACCATCGCGGACATCATGACCGCGCTGAATCCGTTCACGGGCGAGTTCTATCGCGAGACGCTGCATGTGAGCCGTTATACCCGCGAGATGTTCTGCCTGATGGAAGGCCGTCACGTGCATCCGTCAACGCTGTATCCCGGTGGCGTGGGAACGGTGCCGACCGTGCAGCTTTTCACGGACTACATCACGCGTCTGATGAAGTACGTGGAGTTCATGAAGAAGGTCGTGCCGCTGCACGACGACCTGTTCGACTTCTTTTATGAAGCACTGCCGGGCTACGAGGAAGTCGGGCGCCGCAGGATTCTGCTCGGGTGCTGGGGTTCGTTCCAGGACCCGGATGTATGCGACTACGACTACAAGACGATGACCGACTGGGGCCGCAGCATGTTCGTCACACCGGGCGTCGTGGTGGACGGCGAACTGGTGACCACGGACCTGGTCGAGATCAACCTGAATATCCGCATCCTGCTCGGCAGTTCGTTCTATGAAGACTGGGATCATGAGGAGACGTTTGTCCGGCAGGATCCGCTGGGCAATCCGGTCGATCGTAAACATCCATGGAACCAGACGACCATCCCGAGGCCGCAGAAACGCAAGTTCGACGGCAACTACACGTGGGTGATGTCGCCGCGCTGGTACGACAAGCGCACCGGCGACTACCTCGCGCTCGATACCGGCGGTGGTCCGATCGCGCGGTTGTGGACGACCGCGCTCGCGGGCCTGGTGGACATTGGCTATGTGAAGTCGACGGGTCACAGCGTGAAGATCTATTTGCCGAAGACAGCCCTTAAACCCGAAGTCGAGTTCGAATGGAAGATCCCGAAGTGGAGCAACGCGATTGAACGCGACCGCGCGCGCACGTATTTCCAGGCCTATGCGGCCGCTTGTGCGCTGCATTTTGCGGAGAAGGCGCTAGCCGAATTGCATGCGGGCCATACGCGCACTTTCACGCCGTTCCAGGTGCCTGATGAAGCCATCGGCTGCGGTTTCCACGAAGCGGTGCGCGGTGTGCTCTCCCATCATCTGGTGATCCAGGGCGGCAAGATTGCGAACTACCATCCGTATCCGCCGACCCCGTGGAATGCGAATCCGCGCGATATCTACGGCACGCCCGGACCGTATGAAGATGCGGTGCAAAACACGCCGATCTTCGAAGAGAACGGGCCGGACAAGTTCAAGGGCATCGACATCATGCGGGCGGTGCGCAGTTTCGATCCGTGCCTGCCGTGCGGCGTGCATATGTATGTCGGGGATGGCAAGACCATCGATGTCGCGCACTCGCCAACCTTCGGCGTTCCGCCGGGCATGAAGCCGGGAGGGCACTCATGAGCGACGCGCGCGTGCTTGAAGAACAACAACGGCGCATCGACGAACTGATTGCAGCACTGGAGACACTGGACGACACGCATGCGCGCGATATTGCGCAGGCGTTGTTGCAGGTGGTGCTCGAGTTGCACGCAAGCGGTCTTGCGCGGCTCTCCGAGATCGTGACCGAGGCGGATGGCGCCGATGGTCCGATCGTCGCCCGGCTGGTGCAGGACAAACAGGTCAGCGCTTTGTTGTTGCTGCACGGGTTGCATCCGCAGGACCTGGCCAGCCGCGTCGAGCAAGCGATCGATGGGCTGCGGGCGCCGCTGGGTGCGCAAGGCGTAAGGATCGAACTGGTCGATGCACGGGAGGACCTGGTGCGCGTTCGTCTGGCGGGCGTGCTGACCGGCAAGCACGTCACCCCTGCCGATGTGCAGAACGATATCGAGCGGGCGATCTTCGACCAGGCGCCGGACGTGGCGCGCATTGAAATAGACGGGATGCCGGACGTCAATGTCCACGAGCTGCGGTTTGTCGCAACACTGCCAACATCATGAACGCACGCGAGGATGGGCGACCTGGAGAACACGCGCACCGTGGCTGGGCAGCTGCGCTGCGCACGTTCGCCCGGCCGCCGGTGACGGCGCTATGTGAACTGTGTGGCGAACCACTCGACGGCACTCATCCTCATCTGCTCGAACTGGAGCAGCAAACGCTGCGTTGCTGCTGCCGCGCATGCGCGTTGCTGTTCGGCAACCAGCAAAACGCGCGCTATAAGCGGGTGCCGGAAAAAGTTCGCTGGCTTGGCGACTTTCATCTGAGCGACGAACAATGGGACGCGTTGGCGATCCCCATCGGCATTGCGTTTTTCTACCGGGATTCGGCGGCGCAACGCGTGATCGCGATGTACCCGGGTGCAGCCGGCGCGATGCAGTCTTCGCTTGACCTGAGCGCGTGGCAAGTTCTCGTTGCCGACAACCCCGTCCTCAATACCCTCGAACCCGATGTCCAAGCGCTGCTGGTGAATCGCGTGGAAGGCGCGCGCGAGTATTACCGCGTGCCCATCGACCAGTGTTATGCGCTGACCGGTGTCATTCGGGCGCGCTGGCGCGGAGTGTCGGGCGGTGTGGATGCGTGGCGCGCGATCCGTGCGTGTTTTGCAGCGCTGAAAGCCGGCGAGCGTTTGCCCGAGGGAGTGCCCAATGCCTGATCTTGACTTCGTCGTCGAGGGTGCGGAGATCGCGCTGCATTCGGTGTCGCCACTGCTGGTGTTCAAGCTGCGCGTGACCAGCAAGAGCGCGCCGAACGGGGCGGCCGCTCACGAGGAAATCGCGAGCCTCGCGCTGCATTGCCAGATCCAGATAGAAGCGACCCGGCGGACTTACGAGCCGGTCGATCAGGCGCGGCTCAGCGATTTGTTCGGTGTACCGCAGCGCTGGTCGCAGACCTTGCGGACCCTGCTGTGGACGCACGCCAATGCGGCGGTTCCGTCATTCACCGGTGCCTGCACGGTCGATCTGCCGGTGCCGTGCACGTTCGACTTCAATGTCGCGGCGGCGAAGTATTTCGATGCGCTGGGAGACGGGGAAATCCCGTTGATGCTGCAGTTCAGCGGAACGATTTTTTATCGTGAAAGCGACGGCACGCTGCAAGTCGCGCGTGTTCCGTGGCACAAGGAAGCCTCCTTCCGGCTGCCGGTCGCGACGTGGCGAGCGATGCGCGATTACTACTATCCGAACACCTCGTGGATGTGCGTGCAGCGCGGGGTCTTCGAGCGGCTGGAGCGTTACCGCATAGAGCGAGGCTTGACCGGTTGGGACGAAGCGCTCACGGCCTTGCTGGACGAGCGCCGCGCCGAACCGGCATGGCCTGCTCAAGGAGGCTTGCAATGAACGCCATCGAGGGGATTGTTCAGGCCGTGCTGTACGAGGGATACATGCTTTATCCGTACAGGCCGTCCTCGGTGAAGAACCGGCAGCGCTGGACCTTTGGCAGCGTGTATCCGCAGACGTGGGCCGACTGGTCCGGCAGCGATGCATCAATGATGCAGACCGAATGCGTGATCGAAGGCGACGACGAAACGCGCGTAACGGTGCGGCCGTGTTTCCTGCATCTGATCGAGCGCGACGTGCGTGAGTTGAACGAGCCTGCGGCGGCATGGACTGGACAGGATGAGTTGCCGTCGCGGTCGGTAGCTTCGCTGGAAGCGGGCGGCAGGCGCTTCGACGCGTGGCAGGAAGCCAGTGAGCAGCATGTCGAAGTCCCTGCATTGAGGCTGGGTGGATTGTGTATCGAGGGGCTGCGTCTGCCGTTTTCACTGGTCGGAAAGCGCGCGGTAGAGCCATTAATGGAAACGGACGGGCGCGTGCGCGGCGCGCTGGTGCGCACACGTGCTGCAATCGAAGGCCGGGTGGAATGCTGCGCCACGCGAATCGGCGAACGCACCTTCAGGCTCACAGTCCGCGTAGTCAACGTGACACCGGTTGACGAACCGCGGCGCCTGAATCGCGATGCCGCTTCGTCGTTCGCCTTGCTGTCATGCCATGCGGTGCTGGCGGTGGAGGGCGCTGAGTTCGTCTCGTCGATCGAGCCGCCGGACGAGCAGGCTGAAGCAGTCGCGGATTGCAAGAACATCGGGCTGTGGCCCGTACTGGTTGGTTCGGGCGAACGCCACGACACCATGCTCGCAGCGCCCATCATCCTCTACGACTACCCGCAGGTAGCGCCGGAAAGCGCGGGCGATCTCTTCGACGCCACCGAGATCGATGAGATCCTGACGCTGCGCATCCTCACCATGACCGACGCCGAAAAGCGCGAGATGGCCGCAGGCGATGAACGTTCCCGCGCGCTGCTTGAGCGCACGGAAAACCTGTCCGCGAGCGACTTGCAGCGTCTGCACGGGACCTTGCGCGACGTGCGCGTGGATACGGGCTGGCGCGATGTATCCGAGGAAACCGGCGAGGCCCCCGAAGACGCGGCTCCATGGGCGGAGCTTGACACCATGCCTCCTCTTGCTTGCGTCAACGTCGATGGCGTGGCGTTGCAGGTTGGCTCGCGCGTGGTACTGCATCCCCACGCCCGTGCCGACATCTTCGACCTGGCTTTGCGCGACCAGATAGCGACCATTGAATCGATCGAGCGTGACTTCGAGGACCACGTCCATGTGGCGGTGACGATCGACTGCGATCCCGGACGCGAATTTGGCCTTGCGCGCATGCCGGGTCATCGTTTCTTTTTCGCGCCTGATGAGATCGAGCCGTTGCGCGAGGAGCGGCCGTCATGACGTCGATCCTGGTGGCTGGAGTCGGCAACGTCTTCCTGGGTGACGACGGCTTCGGCGTCGAAGTCGTGCGGCGCCTGCATGAAAGACGCAATGATGCGTGGCCGCCGGAGGTCCGCGTGATCGACTATGGAATCCGCGGAATCGACCTGTACTACGCGCTGCTGGACGGCGTGGACCTGGCCGTTCTCGTCGATGCCACGCACCGCGACGGACCACCCGGAACGATGTATGTGATCGAGCCTTCCGCAGCGAACACCCATGAGCGTGTCACAGGCGATGTCTCGCCCGTCATGATCTCGCCGCACGATCTCGATCCGGCGCAAGTCCTTCAAGCCGTCCAGGCGATGGGTGGAGAGGTGGGCCGGATTGTTCTGGTGGGTTGCGAGCCGGAAAGCCTCGGCACGGAGGACGGGCGGGAGGGCCGCATGGGACTGAGCGACCCCGTCGCGGCGGCAGTGGAGGAAGCCGTGGAAACCATTGAAACAATGATCGGAAACATGCAGGCGCAGACCACCGTGGCCAACGCCGGGAGCGTGTCGCAGGACCACTGGAGAGCATGATGAAGCTCTTGCTGAAGTACTTGTTATTGTCCGGGCTGGTTGTTGGCGTTGCGGCGAACCTGAAGGATATCCGCCGCTATATCCGTATCCGCAACATGTGACGGGCACGGCCATGAGCCTGTGTCCGCCTCCGGTTCGCGACGAACCGCCCGTGATATTCCGGGCCGGTGAGGTGATTCGTGTGCGCGGACTCGTGCAGGGCGTGGGTTTCAGGCCTACAGTATGGCGTCTTGCACACGCTTGCGGCATCACCGGCGACGTGGGCAACGACGGCGAAGGTGTGCTGATCCACGCTTGGGCCGACACAAGTACGCTCGACGATTTCGTCGACCGCTTGCGCAGCGGTTGTCCGCCGCTTGGGCGTATCGATTCCATTGAACGACGTGTATTGCACGGGACGCCTCCGCCTTCAGGCGGGTTCCGGATTGTCGCGAGTACGAGCGGCCGTGCGCATACCGGCGTGGTACCGGACGCGGTGACTTGCCGCGCATGTATCGACGAGACGTTCGACCCGGCGAGCCGTCGTTATGGGTACGCGTTCACCAATTGCACGCATTGCGGGCCGCGCTTGTCGATTGTCCAGGCGATCCCTTATGACCGCCCGAACACGACAATGGCCGCCTTTGCGCTATGCGCCGCCTGTGCGAGTGAATACGATGATCCGGCCGACCGGCGCTTTCATGCGCAGCCGGTTGCGTGTCCTCTTTGCGGGCCACGCCTGTGGCTTGAGCAGGCCGATGGTTCGCTTGCGGAAGGCGATCCGCTGGACACCACACGCCGATTTATCCAGCGCGGCAAGATTGTGGCAATCAAAGGGCTGGGCGGTTTTCAGCTTGCATGCGCCGCGTCAGATCACGCGGCCGTTGCGAAACTACGCGCGTTGAAACGTCGCGAGCGCAAGCCGTTCGCGCTGCTGGCGCGCGACGTGGCAATGATCGAACGCTACTGCGTGGTGAGCGCAGCGGACGAGGTCCTGCTTGAAAGCCCTGGCGGGCCCATCGTGATCATGCCGATGATGTCGACGATCGGGCGCGGCATGCTTGACCCGTTTCCGGGCGTGGCGCCGGGTATTGGGACTCTCGGTTTCATGCTGCCTTCGACTCCCCTGCATCATCTGCTGATGCAATCGCTTGACGGCCCGATCGTGCTGACCAGCGGCAACCTCGCCGACGAACCGCAATGCATCGATAACAACGAAGCCCGCCAGCGGCTCGCAGGCATGGCCGACGCGTGGCTGATGCACGACCGCGACATCGCGCGGCGCGTAGACGATTCGGTCGCGCGGGTCAATTGCGGCGTATCACGCCTGCTGCGCCGCTCGCGCGGTTATGCTCCCGCGCCGTTGCGTTTACCGCGCGACCTTGCCGCTGCGCCGCCGGTTCTCGCGATGGGCGCACAGCAGAAAAACACGTTCTGCCTGCTGCGCGATGGCGAAGCGGTTGTGTCGCATCACATCGGCGAACTGGAGAATGGCGAGACGTATCGCGACTACATGACATCGCTCGCGCGTTATCAGCATCTGTTCGAACACGATGCCAGTTTCGTCGCAGTCGACCTGCATCCCGAGTATCTGTCGCGCAAGCTCGGTATCGATATCGCGCAGCAGCGGCATTTACCGCTCGCCGAGATCCAGCATCATCACGCGCACGTCGCAGCGTGTCTTGCGGAAAATGATATCGGTCTGGGCACTGACGTTCTTGGCATCGCGCTTGACGGGCTCGGCATGGGCCAGGACAACACGCTATGGGGCGGCGAATTTTTGCTAGGCGGCTACGTGGATTTCAAGCGTCTTGGGAGTTTTACGCCGGTCGCACTACCCGGAGGCGCCTACGCGATCCATGAGCCGTGGCGCAACACGTACGCGCATTTGTCCGCGAGCCTCGGATGGCGGCGTTTCGCGAAGCAATACGCGAAGCTCGACCTCCACCGCTTTCTCGCTGACCGTCCGCTGATGCTGCTCGATCAGATGATCGACGGCGGGATCAATAGTCCTGTTGCAAGCTCGGCGGGGCGTTTGTTCGATGCGCTCGCCGGGGCGCTCGGCGTGTGCCGCGAACGCGTTCAATACGAAGGGCAGGCGGCGATCGAGCTCGAAGCGTTGATCGATACCCATACGCTACATGATGAAGACGACGCGCTGGCGTATCCGTTTGACATCGTGGAAAAGGGTACTTTGCTGTTGATCGACCCAAAGCCCATGTGGATCGCGCTGCTCGACGACATGTCGCGCGCCACCCCCGTACCGGTAATGTCCGCCCGCTTTCACAAAGGGCTCGCCATGGCGATCGTTCGGATGACTATCCGTCTGATCGGGTTCACGCAGGTTCGTACCGTCGCACTATCCGGCGGGGTCATGCAGAACCGCGTGCTGTTCGAACAACTCAACGCACGTCTTGCGGCATGCGGAATCAATGTACTGACACATCGCCAGGTACCGTCCAACGACGGTGGCATTGCGCTGGGGCAAGCGGCAATCACTGCCGCGCGTGCCCTTGCGCCCGCGTTTGTTGAACCACGGAGTACGTCATGTGCCTAGGCATCCCGGGACAGATCGTCGAGATCAGCGACGCGGACAATGACCTCGCATTAGTCGATGTAGGAGGCGTGCAGCGGATCATCAACATCGCGTTCATCGTCGATGATGAACGGCCGCCGTCCGCCTGTGTCGGCAACTGGGTGCTGGTGCATGTCGGTTTTGCGATGAGCCGTCTCGACGAAGCCGAAGCCATGCGCACGCTTGCCCTGTTGCGTGAACTCGGCGAGGCGCAGGCGGAGATGGCCGCGATGATGGAAGGCGGTGGTGAGCCGCCACCTCGTGAGCCGTTAAACCACCATGATGGAGCGCGCCATGACTGAGCATACGGCGCTACAGGGTCTGTATCCGTTTCTTCACGGCGGGCGTCAGGACGCGGCGAAACTCGATGCCGCGCTGCTCGAATCGGTCGCGCAGAAGGCGCAGGCAAGCATTGAAGCCAAGCGCGCGTTCTTCGCCGATAACGCCGCCGCAGTGGTCGCTGTGGCGCATGCGATTGCGGATGTTTATCGCCATGACGGCAGGCTCTTTTCAATGGGTAACGGCGGTTCGAGTTGCGACGCCGCGCATATTGCGGTGGAGTTCCTGCATCCGGTGACGGCCGGGCGGCCGGCGCTCACCGCGGTCAACCTCGTCGCCGACACCGCGATGATGACGGCCGTGGGCAACGACGTCGGCTTCACGCATATCTATGTCCGGCAACTGGTGGCGCAGGCGCGTCGCGGCGACGGCCTGATCGGGGTGTCGACGAGCGGCAATTCCGACAACCTGCTCGCCGCATTCGCGAAAGCGCGCGAGATGGGCGTGGTGACCATTGGCCTGGCCGGGCACGACGGCGGCAAGATGGCGGCGCCCGGTGCGCTCGACCATTGCCTTGTAGTGCCGAGTGACAGCATTCATCGTATTCAGGAAACCCACGTCGCGATTTATCACATCCTGTGGGACCTGGTTCATACGCTGCTCGCCGATGAACGCGGCAGCCTGAATGTCCCTGACACGACGGCAGCGGAGCGCGTGTCATGAAATACGTCGACGAATTCCGCGATCCCGACAAAGCGCGAACGCTGACGCTCGAGATCCATCGGCTGGTCGAGCGGATCGTGCGCAACCGGGGCGGCCTTGAACGGCCGTTGCAGATCATGGAGGTCTGCGGCGGTCATACGCATTCCATCTTCAGGTACGGGATTCACCAGATGCTGCCAGCTGAGGTCGAGTTCGTCCATGGCCCGGGTTGCCCGGTCTGCGTGTTGCCGATGGGCCGCGTGGACGACTGCGTGGCGCTCGCCGAGCGCTCCGAAGTGATCTTCACGACCTTTGGCGACGCGATGCGCGTACCCGGTTCGCGCAAGAGCCTGCTGAAAGCGAAGGCGGACGGCGCCGACGTGCGGATGGTCTATTCGCCGCTCGATGCGCTTGCGATTGCGCGTGCGAATCCGCATCGCGAGGTGATCTTCTTCGGGCTGGGTTTTGAAACCACCATGCCAAGCACCGCGATGACCGTGCTGCTGGCTCACGCCCAACGCATCAATAACTTTTCGCTGTTTTGCAACCACATCACGATCATCCCCACGATCAAGGCCATTCTCGATTCCCCCGACCTGCATCTCGACGGCTTTCTTGGACCCGGACACGTGAGCATGGTGATCGGCACGCGGCCGTATCGGTTCATTGCGGAGCATTACCGGCGGCCAATTACTGTCGCCGGGTT
The DNA here is from genome assembly GCF_001544555.2 of Caballeronia udeis. GTDB lineage: Bacteria > Pseudomonadota > Gammaproteobacteria > Burkholderiales > Burkholderiaceae > Caballeronia > Caballeronia udeis. The sequence continues at coordinate 30,354 of NZ_FCOK02000053.1, forward strand.
CGAACCGCTGGACGTGCTGCAATCGGTGTGGATGGTGCTGCGGCAGATCGCCGAAGGCCGCTGTGAAGTGGAGAACCAGTACGGCCGGATCGTGCCGGAGGACGGCAATGCGCAGGCGCTGTCGGCGATCGGGCAAGTGTTCGAGTTGCGCGAATTTTTCGAGTGGCGCGGCCTGGGGTCGATCGATCATTCCGGCGTGCGGATACGCGAACGCTTCGCTGCTTACGACGCGGAGCGCAAGTTCCCCGTCGCCAACCTGAAGATCGCCGATCCGAAATCCTGCCAGTGCGGCGAGGTGCTCAAGGGCGTGATCAAGCCGCAGCAGTGCAAGGTATTCGGCACCGCCTGCACGCCGGAAACGCCGCTCGGCTCGTTGATGGTATCGAGCGAAGGCGCGTGCGCCGCACACTATCGTTATGCACGAATCGATACATCGGCGTTGTTCGCACACAAGCGTGTTACGCCGGAAACGGTTCAGCCTGGGGCGGGAGCATGAACGACCGGATCGGCAGGCTACGCGATGTCACGATCAATCTCGCGCACGGCGGTGGCGGCCGTGCGATGCGCGACCTGATCGAGGACGTGTTTGTCACCGCCTTCAATAACCCAGCGCTCGCCGCGCTCGAAGACCAGGCGGTGTTTTCGCTCGCGGATTTCGTGCGGCTTGGCGACCGGCTGGCGTTCACTACGGATAGCTATGTCGTCGACCCGTTGTTTTTCCCGGGCGGCGACATAGGGACGCTCGCGGTATCGGGCACGGTCAACGACCTTGCCATGTCGGGGGCAAAACCACTGTTTCTATCGTGCGGGATGGTGATTGAAGAGGGCCTGGCGGTTGATGTTCTGCGCCGCGTGGCGGCAAGCATGCAGCGTGTCGCGATCGAAGCGGGCGTGTCTATTGTTACCGGCGACACCAAGGTGGTTGAACGCGGCTGCGCGGACAAGCTGTTCATCAACACGGCGGGTGTGGGCGTCGTGCCGCCCGGCGTGAATATATCGGCGCGGCGTGCGCGGCCCGGCGACGTGGTGATCGTTAACGGCTTTCTGGGTGATCACGGTGCAGCGATCCTGGTTGCGCGAAAGCAGCTTGCATTGCAGTCCGATCTAGCAAGCGATTGCGCGCCGCTCGGGTCCCTGGTCGACGCAATGCTGGGTGCATGCAAGGACATCCATTGCATGCGTGACGCAACACGCGGCGGGGTAGCGACGGTACTGAACGAGTTCGCGGTGTCGTCGGGTGTCGCGATTCGCATTCAGGAAAACGCGCTGCCTATCCGCGAGGAAGTGAAGGGCGCTTGCGAAATCCTTGGGCTTGATCCGCTGTACCTGGCGAACGAAGGCAAGCTGGTTGCGATAGTCCCGGCACACGCCGCGTCAAGCGTACTCGCGACGATGCATGCGCACCCGAGCGGCACGCGGGCGGCTGTGATCGGCGAGGTCGTTGCGCAGCCGGCGGGCATTGTGGTGCTGCATACGGTGTTCGGCGGACAGCGAATCGTCGACATGCTGACGGGCGAGCAACTGCCGCGGATCTGTTAGGGAGCTTCAGGCATAGGGGACGCAGCATCATGCATGAACTGAGCATTGCGAATAGTGTCGTCGAGCTCTGCGCCGAACGCGCGATGGGCGCTCGGGTGCTGCGCGTGACGCTGGAGATCGGCCGGTTGTCGGCGGTGATGCCGGACGCGATCCGTTTTTGCTTCGATGTCTGCGCGAAAGACACCGTGCTTGAAGGCGCGGCGCTCGATATTGTCGAGACACCGGGTCTGGCGCGTTGCCTGGACTGCGGCGCAAGTGTGGAGATGACCGACCTGCTCGCGCGCTGCGCGTGTGGAAGCGTCAACCTCGAACTGCTGGCCGGCAGCGAGCTGAAGATAAAACAGATGGAGGTGGTTTGATGTGTACCACATGCGGTTGCTCGAAAGGTGCCGGCACGGTGATCACAGACCCTGAGACCGGCGAGCGGATTGAAACGCCGGCGGAAGGGGAAAGCGGCGCGGTGCGTGAGCCGGGTTCGTGGCGGCAGGTCGCGGGAGGTGCAGCAGGCGTGAGCGTGGCTGCGCATCTGCATGCGCGCGCCCATCGGCATGTTCATGCAGCTCACGTTCATGCACACGACGGGCACGTGCACAGGCATGAGAACGAGCACGAAGCAGCGATAGCCGCGGCCATTCACGGCACCACGATCACGCTCGAACAAGACGTGCTCGCGAAGAACCAGTTACTCGCCGAACACAACCGTGGCTGGCTCGCGAGCCGCCATATCACCGCACTGAATCTGGTCAGCTCGCCGGGGGCGGGCAAGACCACGCTGCTCGAACGCACCATCCGCGATCTCCAGGATCTGCAGAGCGTCCGAACAATCCAGGTCATCGAAGGCGATCAGGCGACGCTCAACGACGCCGAGCGAATTCGCGCGACCGGTTGCCGCGTGGTGCAGATCAACACGGGCACGGGCTGTCATCTGGATGCCGGTATGGTCTCCCGCGCGCTGGCGCAACTGGATCCGCCTTCGCATGCGTGGCTGATGATCGAGAACGTCGGCAATCTCGTGTGCCCCGCGTTGTTCGATCTTGGCGAGCAGGCGAAGGTGGTGATCCTGTCGGTGACCGAGGGAGAAGACAAGCCGCTCAAGTATCCGCACATGTTCCGCGCAAGCCGCCTGATGTTGCTGAGCAAGATCGACCTGCTGCCGCACTTGCGCTTCGATGTAGCGCGCTGCATTGCGTATGCCCGGCAGGTGAATCCATCTATTGAAGTCCTGCAGGTGTCGGCGCAAACCGGGGAGGGGATGAAGGCATGGTATGCGTGGCTGGAAGCGGCTGCAATGGCTGAAGCCGGCGAAATGGTGCGCTAGGCTGCGAGAGGCGCGGCGGCTGGATGGTATTGAAGGGCAAATTGAAGGGTAAGAATCCGGGGCTTGTGATGCTAAAGCAAATGTCTCAGCTTTTTAATGACCGCCCAACGGGTCTGCGCCGCAAGATCACCGGTATTTATGTGCTGCTGCTCGCCTTCAATATAGTCGCGTGGGCATGGGCGCTGACGGCTTTTCACGGGCAGCCCGCGCTGCTGGGAACGGCGCTTTTGGCGTACACGTTCGGGCTGCGCCACGCGGTGGACGCGGACCACATTGCCGCTATCGATAACGTCACCCGCAAGCTGCTGCAGGTCGGCCGCAGTCCGCTTGGCGCCGGCTTGTTTTTCTCGCTCGGCCACTCGACGGTAGTCGTCGCGCTGACCGTGGGCGTTGCGTTCGCCGCGACCGCGCTGACGACGCATTTCGATGACCTGAGAGGTGTCGGCGGTCTGATCGGAACGAGCGTGTCGGCGCTGTTCCTGTTCGTGCTGGCCATCGCGAATCTCGTAGTGCTGGCGTCCGTGATCAGGACATTTCGCGCGGTGCGCCGAGGGGAACCGCTGGTCGAAACCGATCTCGACCTGCTGCTGAACAATCGCGGCTTCCTCTCGCGCTTGCTCCGGCCGTTGTTGAGACTGGTATCGCGTAGCTGGCATCTTTATCCGGTGGGGTTCCTGTTCGGGCTCGGGTTCGATACCGCGACCGAGGTTGCGTTGTTCGGCATATCGGCGGCGCAGGCGTCACATGGCCTGTCGTTCTTGTCGGTGCTCGTGTTGCCGATCCTGTTCACGGCGGGCATGTCGCTGGTCGATACCACCGACGGCATCCTGATGCTCGGCGCGTATCGCTGGGCCTTTGTCCGGCCCATGCGCAAGCTCTACTACAACATGACGATCACGTTCGTTTCAGTGGTGGTCGCGGTGTTGATCGGCGGTATCGAGGTACTGGGTTTGTTCCAGGGCAGCTTCGGGCTCAAGGGCCCGTTCTGGGATTCCATCGGCAGCCTCAACGATCATTTCGGATTGTTGGGCTACATCGTCATAGGCATATTCATTGTGAGCTGGATCGTCTCCATAGCGATCTACAAGCTAAGGCGCTACGACGATATCGCCGTAAAAACGCTGTGACGCTACCGCCAGGCGCTAGAATTCACGCGAGCACAACAAGTGCCGACGCCTTCAGGCACCATCCACCGGAAATAGCTAAGCCCGGCCGTGGTTCAACCCGGCCCGCCGAGGCATGTTTTACTAGCGTATAAACCGTTGTAACGTTATTGGAATCAAAGAAGGAACTCGCATGCTCAAACTTCATCCGCGACTGCAACTCGATCCGGATGCGGCGTCCGGGCGACGCTGGCCTGTGACAGGATATCCCCTCGCGCTGAAGATCACGGCGGCCTGGCATGCCCTTGCGCTGGCGGGCTTTGCCACCGCGCCGGAGATGTGGCCATGGTGGCTGGCGGGCACGGCGGTCAACCACGCGACAGTGACGGCAGCGGGATTATGGCCGCGCTCAACGCTGCTCGGCGCCAACTGGACTCGCTTGCCCGCCACCCCGCGCAATGCAAACGCCATCGCGCTCACGCTCGACGACGGTCCTGATCCACTCGTCACGCCCCAGGTCCTCGACCTCCTCGATGCGCACCAGGTTCGCGCCACATTTTTCCTGATCGGCGAACGTGCGCGTCAATATCCGGCGTTGACCCGCGAGATCGTCGCGCGAGGGCATGGCGTGGAGAACCACTCGCAGAAGCATGTGCATACATTTTCAGTGACGGGCATGGGCGCGCTAAGCCGTGAGATCGATATGGCGCAACGCACGCTGACTGAACTGACGGGCGAGCGGCCGGCTTTTTTTCGCGCACCGGCGGGCTTGCGCAATGTCCTGCTGGAGCCGGTCTTGCAAAAGCTCGATCTGAGACTGGCCGCCTGGACACGACGCGGCTTCGATACCCGCGAGCGCAACCCGGAAATCGTCGCACGCCGTCTGCTGCGCGATCTGGCGCCGCGCGACATCCTGCTGCTCCATGATGGCGACGCCGCCATTACCGACGACGGTCAACCTGTCTTGCTCTCTGTATTGCCGCAAGTCTTCGATGCCGCCAAAAAGCGGGGACTGCACTTCGTTACCTTACGAGAGGCATTCTGATCTCACCGGCAGTACCGCGCTCCTGCGCCATCGAGTAAGAGACGTTACGCATTGTACGAAGCCGGGCAAGGCACCGATTAAGTCACGCATTACCGACTTGCGCCTTATCCGAACGCTTGGCATAACGTAATCCTCCGATGCTCTCCGTAAGGTTCCGGAGGAAGCGTTGTTCCCGATGAGCGTCGCGACTGCCGAAAACTCCGGGGGCGCAGCGCTCACATGCGGCCTGCCGACATCAGTTCCGCAAAAAACGCGCAATGCCGATCCCGCAATCGCGAGGCCACAGGGCTGCTTTCGCGGATCACCCGGACGACCGGATAAACGACTGGTGAACGGAGGAGGGACAACAGGTGATCTTCAGTACAGCGGCAACAACATACATTCGGTAACTTTTTCGATTTGGATAAAAAGGGTGCGACGGCTAGATTTGCATTGTTCACGCTTGAATTTCTATTGGGGCGCTCAATCAATTATGAATTTCCGTCGTATATGTGAGACTTACGCATGCGCGAACCGGTTTTCTGGCTGATTTAACAAGCAATTTTCAGTATGATTCGCCCCTCAACGCGGAGCCCGTCCAAGTACGGATAATTCGTTTAACCGCTTCATGTACCGCTTCACGCTTCATGTACCGCTTCATTTACCCCGTCATGCACGCCCTATGGCATTAAACAATCGGCACAAACTGCCGTTAAGTCCGTATGGGAATCGGTATATCTACCGGTGGTCTCTTGACAGCCGTTTGAACATCTTCTGGCGGGAGCGGGTTTATTCATGGGCTGCAGGCGGATCCTGGTGAGGTACTGGTGCCTTTCAAATCGTAAACATCATATGCACGATCTGCGCTGGACCATACCCGTTGCCCGATGGTCCGCCGTCGCGGCTGCGGCGACCGCCGATATCAGCTTCATCGAGCCGATGGTCCGCCGTCGCCTGAGCAGCCTGTCCCGAAGCGCCCTGAAGGTCGCCCATGACTGCGTGGCTGAGCAAGAGCGCGTGCGGGTGGTGTTCGCCTCGCGGCATGGTGAACTGCGGCGCACGACAGAGATCCTGCGCGCGATCAGCACGGGTGAGCCGGTTTCCCCGACTGCGTTCAGCCTGTCCGTCCTCAATGCAATGACCGGCATATTCGGCATCGCCCGCGGCGATCATTCGCCTGCCAGTGCGATTTCCGCCGGGGCGGAAACGCTTGGGTTTGCCTTGCTCGAAGCGCATGCGCAGTTCGAAACGGACCCGTCGTCCCCGGTGCTGGTGATCTATGCCGACGAGCCGGCCGATGCCGCCTACGGCACGATTGAAGACGAGGTGCAAGGCGGTGCGCTCGCGATCCTGCTGGACGCATGCGGTGCGGGACAGCTTGCATGCACAATGTCGGGTACAGGGAGCCTTTGCGGCGCTCCGGAACCGGCATGTGCACCTCCCGCCATTTCTGACTCTTTCCTTACGCAGAGCGAAGCGGTCCAACGCTGTCTCAATACACGGGCGCCCGCCACGTGGCAAAACGCCGGTACTACCTGGCATTGGAGCTGGCATGAACGCGCGGCTTAACAAAGGCTGGCGGCTGCTTGCCACGGGCATGAGCTTCGTGGTGTTCGGCGTCTGCGGACTGCTGTTCTCGGTGCTGGTGTTTCCGCTCGCGTGGCTGTGGCCGCATCGCGCGTCGCGTCAGCGTGTGGTCACGACCATCATTCACTGGTTCTTCCGGGCGCTGGTCGCCGTTTTGCAGTGGATCGGCGTGATGGAACTGGAAGTCACGGGAGCGGTCGCCTTGCGCGACGCCGGCCCCGTGATTGTGGTTGCCAATCACCCAACCTACCTCGACGTAGTCGTGCTGCTCGCGCTCACACCTTCTGCGTGCTGCGTGGTCAAGAACGCGCACTGGGGTAATCCCTGCTTCTGGGGCATCGTGCGGGCGGCCGAATACGTGAGCAACGTCGACCCGATCGAACTCGTTGAAGCCAGCGCCCGCCAGATTGCTGCGGGTTATACCATGATCATTTTCCCGGAAGGCACGCGTAGTCCCGGGCCGAACCGGTTGCACGCATTCTCGCGGGGTTTTGCGCATATCGCCCTCAAGGCAGGCACGCCGATCCTGCCCGTGCTGATGGATTGCGACCCGCCGGCCTTCACCAAGCAGATGCGGTGGTATCACGTGCCGTCGCGGGCGTTCCGCATTCGCGTGAGCGTGCTTGAGCCAGTCGCGGCCGACCAGCTCACGGCGCATGATGCGTCAACTGATGCATCGCATGAAGCTCCTTCTCCGGCCCTTGCCGCGCGCACTTTGACCAGCGCTATTGAGGCACACATTAACCAGCGGCTGTTCGACTATGGATTCTTTGAAACTGGAAATTAAGCAGCTTCTGATCGATGCACTCGATCTGGAAGACCTGAGCCCTGCTGACATCGACGACGATGCGCCGCTGTTCGACACCGATGGCATCGGGCTCGATTCGATCGATGCACTCGAGATCGGCATCGTGCTGCGCAAGCACTATCAATTGAAGATTGCGGCGAACGACGAACGCACGCGAGAGCACTTCCGTTCAATCAGCACGCTCGCCGCGCTGGTCGCCAGCCAGCAAGGCGGGCTGAGTGCCACGAACGATATCGGGGACAAGGGGAGTAAATCGTGACCGAGACAGAGATCCTTGAGCGCATCCGCGCCATCTTCAAAGAGAACTTCGCGATCGAGCCCGATCGCGTGACGCCGCAAGCGCATCTGTACGAGGACCTCGACCTGGATAGCATCGACGCGGTCGATCTCGCTATCAAGCTGCAGGAAATGACCGGACGGCGCATCAAGCCGGAAGAGTTCAAGTCGGTGCGCACGGTCGGCGATGTGATCGGTGCGGTGGAATCGCTGCTGGCGGAACAGGGGTGATGCAAGCGGAGCATTCACGTTCCGGCGAGCAGGGTGCCGCGGGGCCGGAGGCTGAGGGCCCGGGTTTGCATGCGAGGCCCCTTGGCTGGCTGCGATCGGTTCTGCAAGTTGCGCTGAAGGTCGCTTACCCGTTGATGATCCTGTGTGCCTGGAGATGGGATTCGCCGCGTTACATTGGCGCTGCGCTATTTGCCTTGCTTTGGCTGCAGCGCTGGGCCGGGACGGGTACGTTCGCCAAGTCGCTGCGCCAGCTTAGCGCGACGGACTGGTGCGTCGTGGGTCTTTTAAGCTGCGCATCGGCGGGGATCGTATTGTCCGGCAGTGAGTTGCTGTTGCATCTGTATCCGTCGTTTGTGAACCTCGGACTGCTGGTCGCGTTCAGTGCGACGCTTGTGCGCGGGCCATCCATGATCGAAAAATTCGCGCGCATGGGGAACCCCGGGCTTGGCGCGCATGCGGTGCGGTACACGCGCCGGGTCACGCAAATGTGGTGTGTGTTCTTCATTCTGAACGGTGCGTTTTCCGTCTATACGGCGTTGTTCTGGACGCCTGCTGCATGGTCGCTTTACAACGGCGCGATCGCGTATGGCCTGATCGGCGTGTTGCTGGTTGGAGAGATCGTGTGGCGCTACGTGGCCGTGTTGCCGCGAGCCGCGCGCTCGGAGGCGGCATGATCGCGTTGCATGAAGTGTTGCTGGCAAGGCGCGATGCCCGCACGCCCGTTTGCCGCGACGGTGCCGACGTACTCGATTTCGCCATGTTCCTTGCACGAGTGCGGGCCATCGCCGCGCATTTGGGCAAGCAGCCGGCGCAACGCTATGCGTTGTGCATTGACGATCCGTTCAACTTCGCCTGCGTGCTGTTTGCGTTATTTGCCTGCGGCAAGGAACCGGTCATTCCAGCGCATGCAGCGCCCGGTTATCTGGCCGATCTCTCAAATGCCTACGATGCTGTCCTGAATGATTCCGACATGCCTGCGCTGGACTCACGGCCGGAGCGCGTCAATCCTTCAGCATCCATTGATCCACACGCGCCGCTCACGCTGTACACCTCCGGCAGCAGCGGCGCACCGAAGCCGATCCGCAAGACGCTCGCGCAATTCAATGCCGAAGTTCATACGCTAGAGACGCAGTGGGGCGAGCTTGTCGGCGACGCGGCCGTGCTCGGCAGCGTCCCGCATCATCATATCTACGGGCTGCTGTTTCGCGTTTTCTGGCCACTCGCGGCCGGGCGCGCGTTCGACCGGGCGCTAAGCATTGACCCGCAACATTTGCAGGCGCGGATCGCGCAGTGCGGGCCGGGATCCCCGGTCGTGGTGTCCACGCCGGCGCAACTATCGCGCTGGCCTGAACTCGATGGTTTCGCCAGCCTGAGCCCTGCACCGCACGTGTTTTTTTCATCGGGCGGCCCGCTTGCGGCAGACACGGCAAGCAAATATGCCGCCGCCTTCGGCGGGGCGCCCATCGAGATCTATGGCAGCACGGAGACGGGCGGTATTGCATGGCGCCGGCAGGATCAGACGGATGCATGGCAAGCGTTGAACGGTATCGAGGTCCACCGCGGTGACGACGGCGCGCTCAACCTGCGTTCGCCGCATCTGGGCCATGACGACTGGCATCGTACCGACGACACCATCGCGTTCGACACGGACGGACGCTTTCGTCTGCAAGGCCGGCTCGACCGCGTGATCAAGCTCGATGGCAAGCGCGTGTCGCTGCCCGAACTCGAAGCCCGCCTCGGGCTGCATCCGTATGTAGCACAGGCTGCGGTTGTGTCGCTTGAAGGGATGTCGCGCGAGCGTGTCGGCGCGGTGGTGGCGCTGACCGAAGCCGGCAGTGAAGCATTTCTGGAACGAGGGCGGGTGGTGCTCGCCAAGATGCTGCGCCGTCACCTTGCAGCGTATTTCGATATCGTCGTGCTGCCGCGTTCCTGGCGGTTCCGTTTTGCGCTTCCGTTCGATGCCCGCGGCAAGTTGCCGGCGGCCGCTGTTGCCGGCGCGTTCACTGCCCGTGCGGACGGCGTGGAAGTGCTCTCGGAAGTTCGCAGCGAAACCGCGCTGCACTACGAACTTCGCGTGCCGCCGACGCTCGCGCATTTCGCCGGCCACTTCCCCGGCTTGCCGATCCTGCCGGGTGTTGTACAGGTCGACTGGGCAATGCGACTGGCAGCCGAGCAAGTGCCGGGCGTGCGTGCGCTGGCATCGATCGATCAGTTGAAATTCAAGGCTCCGGTGCCGCCGGGCGCGCTGCTTGATCTCACGCTGACGCATGACGCGTCGCGTCACCGCGTGCAATTTGTGTATCGGCTTGGGCGCCGCGATTGTGCGTCCGGTGTCATTGTTTATCGGGGGACCGCATGAGCCTTGTGTCGTCCAACCGGCCGTGCATCATCATCCCGATCTATAACCACAAGGACGCGATCAGCGCGACCGTCGCGAATCTGAGCGTGCACGGGCTGCCGCTTTTTATCGTCGATGACGGCAGCGACCAGGCCACCCAGGATGTGCTCGCCTCGCTTCGCCAGCAGTACGCGGACACGCTTACGTTGATCCGGTTGCCCCTCAACGCCGGCAAGGGCGCGGCGGTGATGACGGGCCTGCGGGCAGCGCGGAAGGCGGGTTTCACGCATGGCCTGCAGATCGACGCGGACGGACAGCATGATCCTGCCGATCTGCCTCGCTTCATCGAAGCCGCGCGTGCGGAGCCGGGCGCGGTGATTCTCGGTCGCCCCGTCTACGACGAATCCGTACCGAAGGCGCGTTTCTACGGCCGTTATCTGACGCATGTGTGGGTGTGGATCGAAACGCTCTCGTTCACGATCCGCGATTCGATGTGCGGTTTTCGCCTGTATCCGCTTGACGCCGTGTGCACGCTGATCGACGAGGTCCGGTTGCCGACGCGCATGGATTTCGACATCGAGATAGTGGTGCGGCTGTACTGGCGCCGCATAGCGTTCCGTTCGATCCCGACGCGCGTTACCTATGCAAGCGATGGCGTTTCGCACTTCGACGTGCTGTGGGACAACGTGCGCATCAGCCGTACTCATACGCGGCTTGTCGCGGGCATGCTGATGCGGCTGCCAATGCTGCTTGCACACAAGTTGATGCCGCGCGCGTCGGCCGCATCATCGAATGAAAACGAGCAGCACTGGTGGCATATCGCAGAACGCGGCAGCCATCTCGGCATGTCCTTGCTCGCGCTCAGCTGTCGTCTCTTCGGCACGCGCTTCACTGCGTTGTGGCTGCATCCGATCGTCGCGTATTTCCTGCTGACGGGGAGCCGCGCTCGCGCTGCGTCACGCAGCTACTTCATGCATCTTCAGCAAACCGCGCCGCAGGATGGAACGCCCCAGCCCGGATGGTGGTCCGCGTATAAGCACATGCTGGCCTTCGCGCGATCCGGCTTCGATAAACTCGCTGCATGGTCGGGTCGCGTCAGCCTGGACGACGTGAAGTTCGAGGACCCGGCCGCGTTCGAAGCGTTGAGCGCGAGCGGCCGTGGCGCACTTGTGATCGGCGCGCATCTCGGCAACCTCGAGATGACCCGGGCGCTTGCCACGCGCGGCGCGCGTGCGAAGATCACCGCGGTTGTCTACACGGAACAGGCACGCCGTTTCAACAGCGTGCTGGCATCGGCGAATAGCGATTTCGCGCAACGTCTTGTCGAAGTGAGCGACTTCGGCCCCGAGACGGCGATGATGATGCAGGATCGGGTGGAGGCAGGCGAGTTGCTGGTGATCGTCGGCGACCGCGTGCCCGCGCGTGATGCCGGCCGCACGACCGAGGCGCAGTTTCTTGGTTCGACAGCGGCGTTTGCGCAGGGCCCTTATGTGCTCGCCCATGCGCTCGGTTGCCCCGTGTACCTGTTTTTCTGCCTCAAGGAAGAGCAGGGATACAGGCTCTACTTCGAGCCGTTCGCGGAGCGCATCGAGTTGCCGCGCGGGGAACGTGCGCAGCAACTCGCCGCGTGGGCACAGCGTTATGCGTCGCGTCTCGAACACTATTGCCGCAAGGCGCCTTATCAATGGTTCAATTTCTTCGATTTCTGGGCGCGTCCCAATGGCAATGCTAATGACACCAGAGGCGCGAATGGCCGAACATGATCCGGGCGGCAGGATGGGCGACATGGACGGGTTGGCGCGCACCGCCGCAGAAGCCATCGTCATCGGCGGCAGGCGGCTGACGATTGAAGAAGTCGTATCGATCGCCAATGGGAGAACGCCTGTCGCGCTGAGTGCCGACCCGGCCTGGCGCGCACGCATTGAACGCGGCGCCGATTTCCTGCGCCGCCATCTTCTGCAGGGCGCAACCGTCTATGGCGTCAACACCGGTTACGGCGACTCATGCGTGGTCGATGTACCCATGGAACTGGTCGAAGTCCTGCCCCTGCAATTGCTGCGTTATCACGGCTGCGGCATGGGCCAGCATCTCGACGACGCGCAGACGCTTGCCGTCATCGCCGCGCGGCTCAATTCCCTGGCGTACGGGTTCTCGGGCGTACGCCACGTGCTGCTTGAACGGCTTGCCGACCTGATCAATCATCGCGTGCTGCCGCGGATTCCATCGGAGGGATCGGTGGGGGCGAGCGGTGACCTGACGCCTTTGTCCTACGTGGCGGCCGCGCTGGTTGGCGAGCGCGACGTGCGGTTTCGCGACGAGTTATGCGATGCCCGCAGCGTCTGGGCCAGGCTTGGTCACACACCGCTCACGCTAGCACCTAAAGAAGGGCTTGCGTTGATGAACGGCACCGCGGTCATGACGGGCCTGGCGTGCCTCGCGTTCGCCCGGGCCGCTCACCTGACACGGCTTGCCACACGCCTGACCGCGTTGTCCACCGTCGCGCTCGACGGCCGCGCCGCGCACTTCGACCCCATGCTGTTCGAAGTCAAACCACATGCAGGGCAGGCCGAAGCCGCGGCATGGATACGCGAGGATCTCGCCGGCCGCGAGGACACGCCGGGGCATCGCCTGCAGGATCGCTATTCCATCCGCTGTGCGCCACACGTGATCGGCGTTGCGCGCGATGCGCTGTCATGGGTGCGTCGCGATGTCGAGAACGAGTTGAACAGCGCCAACGACAATCCGCTGATCGATCCCGATGCTGAACGCGTGCTGCATGGCGGCAACTTCTACGGCGGCCATATTGCCTTCGCGATGGACGCGCTGAAAGTGGCGGTCGCGAATCTTGCCGATTTGATGGACCGCCAACTGGCGCTGCTCGTCGACGATAAATTCAACAACGGCCTGCCGCGCAGCTTGTCGGGTGCAGCGCCTGAGCGGGCATCGATCAATCATGGCTTCAAGGCGGTGCAGATATCGTCGTCGGCATGGACGGCGGAAGCGCTCAAGCTGACCATGCCCGCCAGCGTGTTCTCGCGCTCAACCGAAGCACATAACCAGGACAAGGTAAGCATGGGCACGATTGCCGCGCGTGATTGCCTGCGTATCCTGGAGCTGACCGAGCAAGTCGCCGCAGCCCATACGCTTGCTGCCGTGCAGGCTGCGCGCTTGCGTCTGCGTTTAAACAATACGACACCCATCCCCCCGCCGTTGCACGCGTTCATGGAGAGCGTGACAGCTGGGTCCCCTTTCGTCGATGAAGACCGCGCGCTCGAAAGCGACCTGCGCGCGTTGACTGCACGGATCGCTGCGTGTGACCTGGTCGAGGGTTATGGTGGAAAGGATCAGCATGAGTGAAGCTGCGGCCCCCAGGGTCCTGACGGCGAGCGCGGCAGTTGAAGTACCGTTCCACGACGTCGACGCCATGAACGTCTGCTGGCATGGCCACTACTTGAAGTACTTCGAGATCGGCCGGGCGGCGTTGCTGCGTTTGTTCGACTACGACTATCGCGAGATGCAGGCGTCGGGTTATCTCTGGCCCATCGTCGAAGTGCATCTCAAGTACGTGCGCCCGGCGACCTACGGGCAGCAGATCGAGGTGCGCGCGCAATTGCTGGAATATGAAAACCGATTGAAGATTGGCTACGAGATAGTCGATGCCGCTTCAGGCGGGCGGCTGACGAAGGGCTATACGATTCAGGTTGCCATCCATGCCGCGACGCAGGAACTGCAGTTCGTGTCGCCGCCCGTGATGATCGAGAAACTGGAGCGCGCATGGGCACGTTGACTTGGCGCAATGCGATTGCCATTTTGTTCATCGCGTTCTCCGTGCCGGTGTTTGCGGCGCAGCCTGCATCGGCGAGCAATACGGGTCTGGTTTCGCAGATAGCAGGACATCTTGCACGGGCCAAGGGCGTTCGCGCGCAGTTCACGCAAACCCAAACGCTGTCCGCGATGAAACAGCCGCTGGTCAGCACGGGTTCACTCGTTTTTTTCCGCGAACGAGGCGTGATCTGGCAGATCGATACTCCGTACAAAGCAACCTATGTCATCACCGATACCGGCGTGAGCGAAGTCAACGCAAACGGCCAGCGGACGAGTTCGAATAGCGGCAATGGCGTGCGCGGCGTCGCACAGGTTTCCCGGATGATGCGCGCGATGCTGGGTGGCGATCTCTCGGCGCTCTACGCACAATTCGACGTGCACGCGGACGGCACACCGGCGCAATGGCGTATGCAGCTGACCCCGAATCAACCGCAACTCGCCCAATCGATCAAAGGCCTTGAGATGAGCGGCGCAGACTACTTGCAGGCGCTGCGCATTACGCTCGCCAATGGCGACGTCACGCGCATCGACTTTGCGAACAGCACGGCGATGACTGAGTTGCCGCCGGCCGATCGCGCGCTGTTCGGAGCGCCGTAAATGCGGGTTCCGCAATCACAGGCCGCAAAACCGGCGTGGGGCATGCGCGCCGGGTGGTTGCTGCTCGCGCTCGTCGCAACGCTTTATTGCGTGTGGCGATTTGCGGGGCCGTCGCCGCTGCAGACGAACCTGCTTGCGCTGTTACCCGCAACGGAAGCGGATCCGGTCGCTGAAAAAGCCGTCGATACCCTCGCGACCGCGCTGGGTGATCGGACGGTTTTCCTTGTGACGAGCCATGACGCAGCGCACGCCAAAGACGCGGCGCAAGAACTTGGCGCGACGTTGTCGGCAAGCAAAGCGTTCGGCTCGGTGACCGCGGAGCTGCCGCCATTCGATTTGTCGAAGATTGCCGGGTTGTACATGCCGTATCGATTCGGTCTGCTTGCACCCGCCGATCGCACCGCGCTCGCAGACGGCACGGTCTCCTTGCACGACACGCTCGCGCGACGCCTCTATAGCCCGCTGCGCAGCGGCCTCGCGACCCAGCTTGCGGACGATCCGTTCGGCTGGCTCGAACACTGGCTTGCGGGCTTGCCGCTGGCGACCTCGAACCTGGAGGTTGAAGACGGTTTGCTGGTGGCGCATCAAGGCAATGCAACCAGCGTTCTGGTCATGGCGACGTTGCCGGGTTCGGCATATGAATCGAAGGTCCAGCATGCGGTCCACGAAGCCGTGGCGCACAGCGAAGCTACCCTCAGGCAGAGTTTTCCCGATGTGACCCTGGCCCGCACCGGCGCTGTTTTCTACGCGGAAGCGGCGCGCGCCGCCTCGGAGCGGGAAGTGCATCTGATTGGTGTCGCGTCGCTCTGCGGGATTGCGTTGCTGATGTTGTGGGTGTTCCGTTCGCCGCGGCTGATCCTGCTCGGTTTCGTTTCGACCGCGCTCGGCATTGTCTGCGCGCTCGCCGCCACCATGCTGATATTCGGCAAGCTGCATCTGCTGACGCTCGTATTCGGCGCGAGCCTGATCGGCGAGGCAGTCGACTATTCGATTCAGTATTTTGTTGTCTACCTCGGTGCCGGGCGCGACTGGGATGCACAGCGTGGCGTGCGCGCCGTGCGGCCCGCGCTGACGGTCGCGCTCGCCACAAGCCTGTTGGGGTACGCCATTCTCACGTGGGTGCCCTTTCCCGCGCTCAAGCAGATCGCTTGTTTTGCGATCGTGGGTATCTGCACAGCGTTTGCGTCAGTGCTGTGGCTATTGCCCGCGTTGCTGGTCCGTGCGCCCAAGCGCCGTCCGCAGCGCGTATTCGCCGGGGCGGCCCGTCTGCTTGGTGCATGGCGTGCAGTGATCGGCGGACGACGGGCGTGGGGCGTGGCGGCTCTTCTGCTGATTGTTGCCGTGCCGGGCTGGCTGCGGCTCACGAGTGACGACGACATCCATCTGCTGATCCAGCGCGACCCCGTGCTCATGGCGCAGGAGCAAAAGGTCCGCGACGCGGTCGGCTTCGACAACAGCACGCAGTTCTTCGTCGTGCGCGGCGAGACGCCGGAGGTAGTGCTGGAGCGCGCCGAAGCGCTGGACGCGAAGCTCGACGGTTTGACGGGCGCTGCGAAGCTGAGCAGCTGGCAGTCGATAACGTCGTTCGTCCCGTCTGCGAAGCGGCAAAACGAGGACCATACCCTGCTCGGTCAACGTGTATTCAATGATCCGTCCGCGTTACGCGCGACACTTCTTCAAGCCGGTTTCCGCGATGAAGTCGCTGACGCGTGGCTCGCGGCCTATGCGAAGTCGGACCGTGCGGTACTGAGCGTCGATAGCTGGCTTGCGGCGCCGTGGTCGCAGCCGTTCCGTCATCTGTGGCTCGGAAGAGTTGACGCGGCATCAGCGTCAGGCGGTTATGCCGCCGTCGTGATCCCGCAAGGCGTGACGCCGGCGAACGAGCCTGTGCTGATCTCCACGGCACACGCATTGCCAGGCGTAAGCTTTGTCGATAAAGCCGCGAGCGTGTCGACGCTGTTCGGCGCTTATCGTGTCGACAGCGGCATCTGGCTGGCGGGCGCGCTGCTAAGCGTGCTCCTGCTGATGATGGCGCGCTACCGGCCGCTAGGCGGCATTGTCGTCACGCTGCCGGTGTTGCTGGCGGTGGGCGTGACGCTCGCTGTGTTTGGCTATGCAGGCGTGCCGTTGAATCTGTTCAACTGGCTGGCATTGATGCTCGTGCTGGGTGTGGGCGCAAACTATGCCGTATTCCTGCGCGAGGGCACCGCGCGTGCGGACGCCGATCTCGGCGCGGTATGGACGGGCGTGCTGCTGTCGGCGGCAACGACTCTGCTTTCCTTCGGCCTGCTCGCCATGAGCGCGATGCCCGCGCTGAGGAGTTTCGGCGCGACGCTTGGGACTGGCATCGCGGTGTCGGTGCTGCTTGCGCCGATCGGCATGCCATCGGAACGAAGGAGGGCCGCATGAACGGGCCACGGGTTTATCTGCATGCGCTGGGACTGATCAATGCGCTCGGCGATAGTTTGGACTCGATCGTGCCGGCGCTTGCAGCCGGTATTTCCCCCGGCATGGGGACGATCCATACCGGCATCGGCGATACATTTACCGGCAGTGTTACCGTGCCGCTCGATCTCGCGCCTCCGGACTCGTTGGCGCGTTACGACTGCCGCAATAACCGGCTGCTGCTCGCTGCGCTTGCGCAGATTGCGCCGGCGGTAGAGGCCGCGCGCGAACGTTACGGTGCCCATAGGGTTGGCGTGGTGCTTGGCACAAGTACATCGGGCATTGAAGCGGCCGAGGCCGCATTCGTGTATCAGGCGCAGGCAGGCAAGTTGCCGGTGAACTTCGACTACCGGCAAGTCGAAATTGGTACGGTGGCGCCGTTCGCCGCCGCAGCGCTTAACCTCCACGGCCCGGCATTCACGATCTCGACCGCGTGCACCTCAAGCGCCAAGGCGTTCGTCTCCGCGCGCCGGTTACTCCAGTTGCACCTGTGCGATGCGGTCGTGGTCGGCGGTGTGGATTCACTATGTGAATTGACCGTGCAGGGCTTCGCGTCGCTCGAATCGACCAGTGCGGTCCGCTCTAATCCGATGAGCCGCAATCGCTGCGGGATCAACGTGGGCGAGGGCGCGGCCGTGTTCCTGATGAGCCGCGACGAAGGCCCGGTGGTTCTTGCGGGCATCGGCGAATCAAGCGATGCGCATCACATTTCCGCACCCGATCCACAAGGTACGGGCGGTGAAATTGCATTGCGCGCCGCCCTGGCGGACGCCGGTCTTGCGCCGGCTGATATTGCTTATGTGAACCTTCATGCAACGGCGACGCGCAAGAACGACGACATGGAAGCGCACCTGATGGCGCGGGTGTTCAAGCGCGGCGTCGCGGCCAGCGGCACCAAGCCGCTGACCGGGCATCAACTTGGCGCAGCGGGCGCGACCGAGCTCGGCTTCGCGTGGCTCACACTGGCACGCGACGGTGTCGCTCTACCGCGTCATCTGTGGGACGGCGAGGCCGACCCGGCGCTGCCGCGGCTTGATCTGGTCGAAAGCGAGCGTTATCTGCCGCGCATGGCGGGCGCGCAGTATGTGATGAGCAATTCGTTTGCGTTCGGCGGCAGCAACGTCAGCCTGATCCTCGGCCGGTGATGACGGTGACGACCCCTATGAATAACGACAGCTTTGGCTCCATTGAAACAATCTTGCCGCACCGGGGCACGATGCTGTTGCTCGACGGCGTCAGCGCCTGCACGGACGAAACCCTGAGCGCTTATGCCAGCGTGCGAGCGGATGCCTGGTATGCCGTTGCCGACGGTGCAATGCCGGCGTGGATAGGCATCGAACTGATGGCGCAGGCAATTGCCGCGCACGTCGCCTTGCTCGCCATGCGCGCAGGCGGTCGGGCACGTCCCGGCGTGCTGCTCGGATCACGCCGGTATGAGGCGCATATGCCGGTGTTTGCATGCGGTGCCCGGTTGCGCATCGAAGTGAAGGAACTGCTACGCGGTGAAGAAGGCCACGGCGCGTACGAATGCTCGATCCATCACGACCCGCATCGGGATCACGGCAACGTGTGCTGCGCCGAGGCGGTCATCAAGGTGTATCAACCGGCTGATTTTCAGTCGTTCATCCAGGGGAGTGTCGGATCATGAGCCGGCGTGTTCTTGTAACGGGCGCAAGCCGTGGCATTGGCCGCGCGATAGCGTATCAACTTGCGGCAGACGGTTTTACGGTCTCCGTGCATTGCCGCAGCGGCCGCACTGAAGCTGACGCTGTTGCGACCGGCATTGCCGCGCAAGGCGGCACGGCACGGGTGCTGCAATTCGATGTGCGCGACCGTGCCGCATGCCGCGAAGTGCTCGAAGCCGATGTGGCGAGCCATGGCGCGTATTACGGCATCGTCTGCTGCGCGGGTGTGACGCGTGACGCGGCGTTCCCGGCGCTGACCGAAGAAGACTGGGACATCGTGATCGAAACCGGTCTCGACTCTTTTTATAACGTCGTGCATCCGCTGACCATGCCGCTCGTTCGTGCAAAGCAGGGCGGGCGCATCGTGACGATCGCCTCGGTCTCGGGCGTGATGGGCAATCGCGGTCAGGTGAACTACAGCGCGGCGAAGGCCGGGCTTATCGGCGCTACGAAGGCGCTCGCTGTCGAACTGGCGACGCGCAACATCACCGTGAATTGCGTGGCGCCAGGGCTGATCGACACCGGCATGCTTGAAAATGTACCGCTCGAACAGGCATTGAAGACGGTGCCGATGAACCGTGTCGGGCAACCGGCCGAGGTTGCGTCCGTGGTGAGTTTTCTCATGTCGGATGCGGCCTCGTACATCACGCGGCAGGTGATCGGCGTCAATGGCGGGATGATCTGATGAAGCGCGTAGTCATTACCGGCATGGGTGGCGTCACGGCGTTCGGCAACGCCTGGGACGAGATCGAGGCAAACTTGAGGAGCGGCCGCAACGCCGTGCGCCGTATGCCCGAGTGGGATTACTTCGAGCTGTTGCATACACGGCTCGCTTGCCCCTTGCCCGCCTTCACCCCGCCCGCTTATTACCCGCGCAAGAAAACCCGTTCGATGGGACCCGTGTCCCTGTATTCCGTGCGCGCGAGCGAACTGGCGCTGGCCGATGCAGGTCTCGCCGACGACCTCACGATCAAGGACGGCCGCATGGGCGTGGCCTACGGATCGTCCTCCGGATCGGTCCAGCCAATTCGCGCATTCGGCAAGATGATCGAAACCGGTTCAATGAGCGACGTGACGTCGAACAGCTATGTGCAGATGATGCCGCATACCACGGCGGTCAACGTGAGCCTGTTCTGGGACCTGAAGGGCCGCATTGTGCCGACATCGTGCGCGTGTGCTTCGGGCAGCCAGGCGATTGGTTACGCCTACGAGATGATCGCGGCCGGCAAGCAGACGCTGATGCTCGCGGGCGGCGCGGAAGAATTGTCCGGGCCCGCCGTCGCCGTGTTCGACACGCTCTACGCCACCAGCACGCGCAACGACGAGCCTCATCTGACGCCGCGTCCCTTCGATGTCGCCCGCGACGGCCTCGTGGTCGGTGAAGGTGCAGCGACCCTGGTGCTCGAAGAGTATGAACACGCGCTCGCACGCGGGGCGCGCATTCATGCGGAGGTGATTGGCTTTGGCTGTAACTCGGACGGGGCGCACATGACGCAGCCATCGGCCGGCACCATGGCCTTCGCGATGCAGCTCGCGCTGCGCGACGCGCAACTTCCGGCCGAAGCCATTGCTTACGTCAACGCGCATGGCACGTCGACGGATCGCGGCGATGTAGCCGAAAGCCACGCGACCGCGCAAACCTTCGGCGCGCGTTTGCCGATCAGCTCGCTGAAGAGTTACGTCGGCCACACGCTGGGTGCGTGCGGGGCGCTGGAGGCGTGGTGGACCATCGAGATGATGAAACGGAACTGGTATGCACCGACGCTCAACCTGACGCAGGTCGATCCGGCTTGCGCGCCGCTCGACTACATCGTGGATAGCGGCCGTACCATCGATGCCGAATATGTCATGAGCAACAACTTCGCGTTCGGTGGCATCAATACGTCGCTGATTTTCAGGCGCCTGCCATGAGTGCGGTAATGCCTGCATCCACGCCTGCGCCTCGTGGCTTGTCACGCGTGGTCGTGACGGGCATGGGCATTGTGTCGTGCCTGGGTAACACGCTGGATGAAGTCTCCGCTGCCTTGCGCCACGGCCGAAGTGGAATTACGCGCGTCGATGCATGGCGTGAACTCGGCCTGGCTAGCCAGGTGGCGGGCGTGGCGTCGATCGCGGACGAGCCGCCGTTCGATCGCAAGCTCGAGCGTTTCATGGGCGACACGGCGCGTTTTGCATGCCATGCGGCGCGTAAAGCAATACACGATGCCAATCTCGCCCCCTCTCTGTTGCGTTCACCGCGTGCCGGCGCGGTGATCGGCTCGGGCACCGGCGCGCTCTCCGCCTATGACACGGCGATTGCAATTGCTCATGCGCGCGGTATCGAGAAAGTGCCGCCGTATGCGGTCCCGCAAGTGATGGGCAGCACCACGTCGGCGAACGTGGCGCAGGTGTTCGGGCTGGAGGGCATGACCTATTCGCCGTCGTCGGCCTGCACCACATCGGCTCTCGCGATCGGACAGGCGATGCAACTGATCCAGACCGGCCGCCAGCAGATCGTACTCGCGGGCGGCAGCGAAGGTTTGCACGACAACACGACCCTGTTGTTCGACGCAATGGGGGCATTGTCGAGGCGTTTTAACGACGTCCCGGAACGCGCCTCGCGTCCCTATGACAGCACGCGCGATGGTTTCGTGATTGCGTCGGGCGGGGGCGTGCTGGTGCTTGAGTCGCTGGACCATGCGTTGTCACGGGGCGCACGCATTCACGCTGAACTGACGGGCTTTGGTCATTGCACGGACGGTGCGGGCATGGTGAGCCCGCATGCATCGGGCATCGCACGCGCCATGCGTGGCGCACTCGACGAAGCAGGCACACGTCCGTCCTATATCAACACGCACGCACCTTCCACGCGCCTCGGTGACATTGAAGAGCTGCATGCGTTGTGTGATGTATTTGGCGAGGACGTCCCGCTGTTTTCATCGACGAAGGGATTGTCCGGTCATCCGCTTGGAGCATGCGGCGTGCATGAGGCGATCTACGCCTTGCTGATGATGCGTGATGGGTTTGTCGCCGGGACAGGGCCGATAGAAACACCCGATCCGCGCTTGAACGGCATGCCGCTCGTGCGCGCATCGCGGACCTTGAAGATAGATACAGCAATGTCGATTTCTTTCGGCTTCGGCGGCAGTTGCGCCAGCCTGGTCTTCGACGCGTGGAAGGGTGTTTGAAAAGCGGCGTGCGTGGGGATGGTGTTCTGCTCAAGCAAAACTGCGATAAAGGCCGATTCAAACGGCCTTGACCGCAGCCACATTGACCAGCGTTTCACGACGCTTGCCCGGTAGCGGCCGATGCAGGCCAAGCCGTTCGAGGAGCCCGAAGTCCGCGGCACGGCTCCACCACAGGTAGGGCATGGAAACGTTTTGTGAACCGAATGTGAAGCCGGCGTTGCGGATCATATCGAGCTAAGCGCCGGCGCTTTTCTGCACGTGCATGGGATGGCGAAACAGCAAGCGGATCACCCAGGACTTGATATACGCATCGGTGGATTCAGCGAACAGCAACACCCCACCGGGTTTCAGAACCCGGCGAAATTCACCCAGGGAGCGGCCTTGATCCACGAGATGACGAAAGGTCTGATGGCAGAACACAATGTCGGCGCTCGCATCGGGCAAGGGCAGGCACGCGCAGTCACCTTGAAGCAACTCGATCTCGCTTTCGCTTGCCCAGCCGTCGTCCTTCGAGCAAGCCTGCGCAACATCCCGGGCTGCCAGGAGCGAAGGCTCATGGAAATCGACTCCGATAATGCGGCCGGGCCTGAACGCGTTACCAAGCAGCCGGAACGCCTGGCCTTGCCCGCAGCCCACATCAACAATCACAGGTGCCGCGGGCAAGGTTGTATCGACCAGGCGCTTGAGATCGTCGATCGCTACCCGCAGCACGTGATGCTCCCACGTTGCAGTACGCAGGAACCAGAGCCCGAAGGCCGTCTCCGGCACGAAGGAAACGCTGGATATTTCGGATGACGACACGAGTCTCTCTCCGGCAACAGGGAATGCGAAAGCATGCGAACAGGGCGCACGCCATTGTAATGCCAAGCATGGAATGCATAGAAGCAAGAGCGGGAAAGATGAGCGATGCAGATGGGCCACTTGAATGATCGACGCAATGTGCGCCGCACGAAACTCCACAGATAGCCCCCGGGCCAAGCGAGGCACCTTTGAACACTGATTCTTCGAAGCTGGACACGACTGTCGATGTAGCCATTATTGGCGCCGGCCCCTCGGGTGCGGTCGCGGCCGCGCTGCTGAGAAAGGCGGGCCGTTCGGTGCTCGTGCTCGAGCGCCAGCACTTTCCGCGCTTTTCGGTCGGCGAGAGTCTGCTGCCGCAAAGCATGGCGTACCTGGAAGAAGCCGGCATGCTGCAGGCGGTCGTCGAGGCCGGGTTCCAGTACAAGAACGGCGCGCATTTTATTTATCGCGACCAGTCGTCGTCCTTCGATTTCCGCGATAAACATTCGCCGGGATGGGGCACGACCTACCAGGTCGAACGCGCGGTATTCGACGACCTGCTGATCCAATGCGCTGCAAAGCAGGGCGCTGAAGTGCGTTTCGGCCACACCGTACAGGCGATGCAAACCGGCACCGCCCCCGTGCTGGACGTGATCGATGAAGCGGGCGTTGCCTACCACGTGCACGCGCGTTTTGTACTCGATGCAAGCGGCTTCGGCCGTGTATTGCCGCGTCTCCTGAATCTTGAAGCGCCTACGCGGATGCCTGCGCGTGCGGCCATCTTTACGCATGTGCGCGATGGCATTCCGGCTGGCGCCACGGACCGGAACAAGATCTGTGTCGCGACGCATCCAGAGCATCGCAATGTCTGGTTCTGGATGATTCCGCTGGCAGGCGGACGTTCGTCGGTCGGGTGCGTAGCCGAAGCGAGTTTCCTGGAGGTTCCCGAGAACGAACGCGATGCAAAGCTGCGCGGGCTGATCCAGCAGGAGCCAACGCTCAACAGGCTCATCGGGGATGCGCCGTTCCTGATGCCGGTGCGGCATATCGGCGGATATTCGGCGAACGTCGAGCGGCTCCATGGTCCGGGTTACGCGCTGCTCGGTAACGCCGGGGAGTTCCTCGATCCGGTGTTTTCGTCGGGCGTCACGATCGCGCTGCGCTCCGCGCATCTGGCGGTACAAACGCTTGAGCGGCATTTCAACGGCGAGGTGCCCGACTGGCAAGCGGCTTACGATGTGCCACTAAGAAAGGGCATTGATACGTTCCGTGCTTTCGTCGAACGCTGGTACACGGGCGAGTTGCAGGACATCATCTTTTATCCGCATAAGACACCGCATATCCAGCGTTTTATCAGCGCGGTGCTGGCGGGCTACGCGTGGGATGAATCAAATCCGTACGTGGCCGATCCGGTGCGCAGGCTCA
Source organism: Caballeronia udeis (assembly GCF_001544555.2). Classification (GTDB taxonomy): domain Bacteria; phylum Pseudomonadota; class Gammaproteobacteria; order Burkholderiales; family Burkholderiaceae; genus Caballeronia; species Caballeronia udeis. The sequence continues at coordinate 54,502 of NZ_FCOK02000053.1, forward strand.
ATGCGCTGCATGAGATTTGCAAGGGTTCCTGATCCGGCACAGGTTGCTTTAAAACCAGCGCCTTCAGGCGGTGTGGATCAGCCCGGCGCGTGCCCGATCAGACGAAGTCGCGACACGCCGCCGTCGGGCAGAATATTGAAGCGCACATGCGTCACCGGCAAGATCCGCTCGGGCGTGAACGAATGCAAACGGTCCATTCCCAGCTTCTGCTCGTCGAGCAATACGGGCCAGAACATCGATTGCGTGATCAGGGATTCGTCGGTCCCGGCCGTGACGAACGCGCCTTGCAGCGAGCAACGGTCCGCGAAATTGCCTTTGAAATGCGCGGTGTCGACATCGATCTTGCTGATCTCGCCAGGCACCGCGAGTTCGACGATGCACCAGTCACAGCCCGGTTCGCGACGCCGGCGGGTTTCCCAGCCTTCGCCTATGTTTGCCGCACGCGTGGGCAGAAGCAGATTTGACGCCAAGCCGAAATGCTGGTCGTTCACCGCGATGATCCGTGCACCAATCATCGCTGACGCGAGATTGAATTCGGCGTCCGGCGCGAGTTCGCGGCGCGGACGGCCGAATACGCGCAATCGCGCGACACCTCCGTCCGGGTAAATATTCAGTCGTACGTGCGTGTAGACCACGCCCGCGGCCGCTTCGATCGCGCGAAAGTGATGCGCGTTGCCGCTCAGCGCCATCGCGGGCAGCACTTCGGTCCATTGCGCGCCGGCGGGCGGAATGTCGTCATCCGAGCGGCACGCGTCGATCGATGCCGCTGGAGGAAAGTTGCCGGTGAAATGGCTCGTGTCGATATCGACGCCCATCAGTTCGCCCGCCACTCCCAGCTTCACGATGCAGAAATCGTGGCCGGTCACGCGCTTGCGCCGCGATTCCCAGCCGTCCATCCATTTGCCGTTGTCATCGTATTTACCAGGGATGAACACGGCCGGTTCCGGAGCCAGCATGCGGGCCATCGGTGCAAAAAAATCGTCACTGGTAAGCACCGCTTGCGCGCCGAGACGTGGGTCCGCGAGGTTGATGCCCGCGCGCGTAAACGCCGGAGCGTTAGAGTCGAAAGTGGGAATTGCCATGTGCGTGAGGGTCTATCCGGGATTGTTGAAATGAAGAACGCTCAGGCGTCCGGAACCCACGATTGCGTGCCTTGCAGATCGGATACGAAGTCGTCGAACACGGCGATCTCAACCGGTTGCGGCGTGTTGTCGCCTTGCCCCTGAATCTTGACGATGTCCTGCGGACACGCGGAAAACGCAACGAAGCAATCCATTTCGGCGCGTAGCGTGATGTACTCGCCAGGCTTCGTCACGGTGGGCAACGTATGCAGCGTGATGCCGTCCGGCTGCACGCGGATATTCATGAAGATATTGAACGACGCGAGGTTCTGGCGCGGTGGCGTGACGCCGAGTTCAAACATGCCTTCGAACATGTTGTCGCAGCAGTTGCGATGATAGCCGCGCACGCCGAGCAATTCGTAGCGCTTGCGATCGCAAGCCGCCATGAAGGTGTCGTGGACGCCGGGCGTCGTGTCCTCCACGACGGTCAGCACCGGATGACGCTGATTGGTCACGAAGCTGTCGCCAATCACCGGATTGAGCCGCTGGTTCCACACGCGCGTGGTCTCCATGCACATGTATTCGTTCAGGTCGTACGCATTCCAGGCCCAGCAGTCCACGACTTGTGTGCCATGGGTGTTGATGACGCGCACGGCTTGACCCGCTTTCAGTCGGACTGCCTTGCCGTGCCCGGCGGCAACGGTCTGTGTAGGTTGATTCGTATAGCTCATGAGCGTGAATTTTCCGGAGTAAAACGATAGAGAAACTGCTGAAGTCGCGGCGACGACGGTGTATCGAGCACTTGTGCTGGCGGCCCCTGTTCGACGATGTGTCCGCCATCCATGAAGATCACGCGATCCGCGACATCGCGCGCAAAACCGATTTCATGCGTGACGACGATCATCGTCGTGTCGTTCGCGGCAAGTCCGCGCATCACGGCCAGCACTTCGCCAACCAGCTCGGGATCGAGCGCGCTGGTCGGCTCGTCAAACAGGATTACCTCGGGCGCCATCGCGAGCGTGCGGGCAATGCCGACGCGCTGCTGCTGGCCACCCGACAGGTTCGCGGGCATCGACGTGTGCTTGCCGCTCAGGCCAACCTGGCGCAGCGCTTCTATGGCGAGGTCAGTGGCGGCGAGACGGTTCATCCGTTTGACCGACAGCAATCCTTCCATCACGTTTTCGAGCGCCGTCATATGCGGCCACAGATTGAAACTCTGAAACACCATGCCGATCCGGCTGCGCTGCGCGCGTATCTCGCGGTCGGGACGCGGGCTCGTCGCGCCGTTCGGGTTCTCGCGCAAACCGATCCGCTCGCCGCCGATCCAGATCGCGCCTTCGTCGGGCGGCGAGAGCCAGTTCAGGCAGCGCAGCAGCGTTGATTTTCCGGAGCCCGACGGACCGAGCACGCAGACCGTTTCACCGCGTGCGACCGTCAGATCGACGCCGTCGAGAATGCGGTTCGCGCCGAACGACTTGACGATGCCGCTCGCCTTCAATGCCACGGGCGGCGTGCTGTCGGATGGGTTCATGCTGGTCCCCGAGGCAGGGCGACCCGATGGGCGCGGCCGAGACGGCGCTCCCAATGACGAGTCGAAAAGTGAATGACGGATGTCACGGCCCAGTAGACCATCGCGACGACGAAATAGACTTCGAGCGGCGCGTACGTGTCGGACACGACGGCCTTCGCGGCGAACATGAACTCGTGCACCGAGATCACCGACAGCAACGCGGAATCTTTAACGAGGCCGATCAGCAGACCCGTCAAGGTGGGCAGCAGCAGCGGCAACGCCTGGGGGGCGATGATGCGGCGCGCGATCGCAATCGGAGACATACCGATCGCGACGCCCGCTTCAATGGTTCCTGCGGGCACGGCGGCGACAGCAGCCTGAATCACTTCTGCGACATATGGGCCGTAATAGATCGCGAGGGTGAGCGTGCCGACTAATGGCGCGGGCAGCAGCACACCGAAATCCGGTAGTACGAAAAACGTTACGTACAGCAGCACGAGCAGCGGCAAGCCAAGCGTCAACGCGGTGTAACCGCGAATCATCGCGGCAAGCCACGGACCGCCGCGTCGCTGGCCGACCGTTAGCAGAACTCCAAGCACGCCCGACATAGCGGCGCCGGACGCGCACAACCAGACCGTGCTGCCAAGTCCTGTCGCAAGCTCCGGCCAGTAGCCGGACAGAACGCTGAGATCGAAGGTCATCGCGCAACCCCTGCCGCGACCCGTTCGACGCCGGGCGCGCGTGGCGAACGCTGTGTGCGTCGCGCGGCGTAGATGACCGGCAACGCGACCGCCAGATAGCCGACGCTGACCAGCAGCATCACTTGCGCCGACGTGTAGGTTCGCGCGATCACCATCTGTCCCGCGTACGTCAGTTCGGTGACGGCGACGACCGACGCGAGCGGCGTGGTTTTCAGCAGGATCGTGAATTCGTTGATGAGTGCGGGCAGGCTGGCCTTCAGCATCTGCGGCAGCGCGATCCTCAACGCGATGCGCCAGGGTGGCATACCGAGCGCAATGGCCGCTTCGTACTGACCAGCCGTGATCACCCGCAGATTGCCCCGCAGGATTTCCGCCGTGTAGGCGCCGCTATTCAGGCCGAGCGTGAGCGCGGCGGCCAGCATCGGACGGCCGCCCAGCCCGATCAATGGCAACGCGAAGAACAGCACGAACAGCTGCACGAGGGCGGGCGTGCCGCGCATGAAGCTGATGTAGAGCCGCGCGGCCCAACGCACCGGCGCGACCCGTGTCAGTTGCATCGCGAGCGCGAGATGGCCGAACACGAGACTGCCGGTTGCGCCGAGCAGCGTCAATTCCACGGTCAGCAGCCAGCCGTCGATGAGTGTCGGCAGGCTATGGATCACTTGTGGGTCAAACCCCATCACGCTCGGTTCCCGGAATCAGAGTTCATCGAGTTCTTCGGCCACCGACAATTCGAGCGCGCCGGGTGCGTCGTTGCCGGGAATGCCGGTGCAGCAGGCCGACACGATGAACACCATGTCCGTCACCACCCGGCACGCGACGAAATCGCCCGCACGCGTAGTGTTGGGCAGTGGTTCGATACGGCCATCCTGATGCAATGCAACGTGCATGAACAGGTTGATCGGGTCGGGAATTTTTGGCGGATTCAGGCCCAGCGATCCAATCAACGCGCCGACCGATTCGACGCAGCCGGTCTGTGCCGCGTAGCCCTGCTCCGCGAGATACGCGCTCGTCGATGCGGGGAGCAGCAGATCGTGTTTGCCGCTGGAATCCTTGCCGAGCACCATCAGCGCGCGGCGGCGGTTGCTGACGATCCGCATGCCCGCCTGCAACACGTACGAATTGCTGAACACGCGTGTGTGATGGACCGACATATACACGTCGTCGTTGATCCGGCTGAAGCCGAACATGGACGCGACCGCGCCCGGCTCTTTCGCCTCGATACGCAGGATCTGGCCTGCCTTGACGTCGATCGCGCGCGATTCCCCTGCAGGCACGGCGACGGTTTGCGGGGGCAGCGGGGCGCGCGAAGGCGGTTCTTTAAGAAGCAGCATGTTGAGTCCGTTCAGGCGGCGACAGGCGTCGCGGGCAGGATGGAAATGGCGATGTCGGTGACCTTCAGGCCGTTGCCGGGAATGATGTCCTGCGGACACGACGACACCGCGCACACCAGGTCTTCGAACACGTCGAACGTGATGTAGTCGCCGGGCTTGCTGGTCGGATCGGTGACCTGCATCCGGCAATCGCGCGTGACCGGGCCGTTCTGAAACAGGTTGAACGGCTCGGGCACATCGAACGGCGACAGTCCGTACAGCGCGAGACCCGCGTGCATGTTGTCGAGGCAGTTGCGATGCCCGGTCACGTTGAAATCGACTGTGAAACGCGTGTCGTCGCAGGCGGGCACGTTGGCGTCGTGAATGCCGACGGTGTCTTCGGCCACCCGCAACAAAGGACGCCCCAGCGACGAGTACAGCGCGTCGCCGACGTTGAAAAACAGCGTCCGGAGCTGACGGCGCGTATGCGTCGGCGACAGTTTTTCTTCATGGTTCGACGCGACCACTGCGACGAAGTCGGCGGCCTGCTGGCCTTCGAGGTCGATGATCGTCAGCCGCTGACCCGCCTTCACTTCGAAGGTGCGTCCGTGTCCTGCCTTGACGGTGAGAGTCTGTACTGGATCTGTCATGTGTTCGGTCTGCTCGATTTACTGGGCGGGGAGGAAGTCGGACGTCGGCGTATCGAAGCTCACGCCGAGGTTGGCCTTTTGCAGGCGTGCGAGTTCGCCGGACTTTTTCATCGCGATGATCTGGTCGCTGATCGCCTTGTTCAGACGCGTGTCGTCAGGACGGGTCGCCCAGGCAATCCATTGCGACGGTCCAAGTTCGCCGGTTGACTTCAGCTTGCCCGGATTCTGTTTGATGACGCCTGCGAGCACGGTCATATCGTCGAACACGAAATCGGCACGACCCGTCATCAGCGCAGCCACCGTTTGATCGACGCTGTCCACGCTGATCAGTTGGATCGGCGCAAGACCCTTGGCCTTCAGCGTCTCGTTGAACTGCTTGAGGATCTGTTCGGGCGCGCTCGCGCTCTTGACCGCGCCGGTCAAACCCGCGAGCGATTCGATGGTTGCTTGCTGCGGAATCTTCTTGAAGTCGGAGCGCACCAGTGCACCGTTCACCGTCTTGCTGGTCGGCACCACGTACGCGAGGCGCTTCGCGCGTTCGGCGGTTACGTTCAGCGCCGAGCCTTCGATATCGAACGAATGCGCGAGCAGGCCTGGAATGATCCCGCTGAACGACATGCGCTGATATTCGATCTTTACGCCGAGATGTTTCGCGACGGCAGCCATGATGGCCGGATCGAAACCGACGATGTTGTTGTTGGCGTCGGTGTACTCGTACGGCGCGAAGGTCGGATCGATCGCGACGGTCATCGTGCCGCGACTCTTGATGTCGTCGAGCGTATCGGCGTTCGCGGCTACCGAGTGGATCAACGCGGCAAACGGCAACAACGCGGCAAGGGCAATGCTTGAGAGGCGGCGCTTCAGCATCAGGGGAACTCCCGTAGACAGGTGGACGATGCCACTCCAATGCATGATTCGTACCAGCCCGATATGTGAAACACGTGTTTCACATACATAACTCTAAAAACATATGTTTCTATAAGGGTTTTCAAGAAACGCCAATTTCACATCCCGCGGTCCGACCTATAATGACGTCATCGCGAGATACCGACGGTCTGCACCCAGTGCGTGCAAGAGAATAGCGATGCACATTCGCGGTGCCGGCGTCGCACCACGACGGGTTCTCCACTTACTCACAAGCCGAAATGTCAAACGCTCAAACGAAACAAGAGAAGCGCGCACCGCAGTCGATCGAGAATCGCATCGCCGAACGCTATGACGAACTGTCCGAGATCGATCAACGGCTGGCCGATGTCATTCTGAGTGCGCCGGGACAACTGGCAATGCAAACCGCCACCGAACTGGCGACGACCGCGCAGGTGTCGAAAGCGACTACGACGCGTTTTTTTCAGAAGCTCGGGTATGCGTCTTATGACGCCGCGCGCGCGGTTGCGCGCGCGGCGCAAGTCGGCGGTTCACCGTTGTATCTACAGGATCGGGGCCGCAAGAATGCGAGTACGAAACTGGACGATGTGATTCAGGCGCACCTGCGGCACGAGGTCGAGAATCTGGCGAACACGTACCGGTCGCTCGATACGCGCATGCTGAGCGAGGTGGTCGATGCGGTTGCGCGCGCGCGGCGCGTAGTGATTATCGGATATCGGCATAGCCATACGGTGGCCACGATGATCAGGCGCGAACTGATTCAGGTGCGCTCCGACGTGGTGTTATTGCCCGCCCCGGGCGACACGATTGGCGAATATCTCGGCGACCTGACCGCGAAGGATGTCGTGATCATCGTCGGCTTGCGGCGCCGTGTGCCGGCGGTCGGTTTGGCCGCAGTCGCACTCGCCGAGGCTGGCGTGCCGATACTGTATATGTCGGATGTCATTGCGGGGAAACCGGCGCGACTCGCGCGCTGGGTGATCCGGTGCCACACGGATGGCCTGATGCTGTTCGACAGCACGGTCGGCATGACGGCGGTGGTCAATCTGATCTGCTCACTGGTTGCCGAACACCTGCTCGAACGGGACAACAATCACTTACAGCGGGTCGAAGTCATGCACGAGCGCTTGCGCGAGCTCGACTGAAAAACGTGGGTGTTTTTCCAGAGAACCTGTCGCATTTTTCAGGCAGAGCGGCGGCTTCCACGAAGCCAGCCGCTCGCGCGCCACGCTTGCCAACCCCGAGCCTCCCGTTCACATGTGAAACCTCGGCCACCTTGCGGACCGGCTGAAACCGCCACTCGGTCTAGCGCGTTTGCCTGTACAGCAAACGCGAACGACTCAACTTTCCTCTCCCCCCGCCGATATACCGCCTGAAGGCAGCATCGGATTGGACAGATGTGACCCTTAGCGGAGCGGCGAGTGGACCAGGGCAACGTCCCACGAAACGCCGCTCGCTGAACGGGCGGGCGGCGCCGGGTCACGTCGCGTAGAAAACCGTTCCAGATCGAAGAATCCTCCAGCCCCCTGGCCGTGCATCTCTGCACGAAAACGAAGGCCGCAACAGACGCCATCGGTAGCTCTCCACGTAGAGACCAGGTTATCAAAGCCACGAGCCTGTCCAAACCCACAACCACCCAAATTCACCTGCCTACAAAAGGCGCTCTCCACGATCATGAAACGAAGAATCCACACCACCTTCCTTGCCGCGCTGCTGATCGCTACGATTGCGCCCGCGTGCCAGGCGCAATACACCACCGACTGGGTGGCAAACACCTACGGGACCAACGCCACCCGCGTGGGTAGCGTTGCGCGCTCCATGTGGGTAGCGCCCGAGGGCGTCATCTACACCGCTTCACTGTGGGACGAAAACGAGGGCGGCGTCGCCATCTACCAGAATGGTCAAAGCACGGGCTCCATAGGCGGTCACGGCGATTTCCAGGGCGGGGCAATCACGGGCAACGCAACTTCAATCTTTGCCGCGTTGGCATTCACCACCGCCAATGGCGGCGGCACAGTAGGGCGGTACAACCGGACCACTCAAGCCCGCGATTTGCTTCTCTCCGTCAGCGCGACAACAACGGCGCAGTTGACTGATGTCATCACCGGTCTCGCGACGTCGGGCTCGCTCCTTTATGCGAGCGACTTCCCGGGAAATCGCGTTCGCGTCTACACCACCGACGGCACCTGGCGACAGGACATCAACGTCCCGAGCCCGGGCGCGCTCGCCGTGGACAGCGCAGGAGACATCTGGGTTGCGCAGAAGAGCACCGGCACGATCCTCGAATTCAATCCGGCCGGTGCACCGCTGAACACCATCCAGATGCCCGCCACCTCTCGACCGTCGGCGCTGTATTTCGATTCATCGAGCGGGTATCTCATGATCGGCGACGAGGGCCCCGACATGAACATCAAGATCTACAACATCTCGAGCACGCCATTGCTGGTCAGCACGTTTGGTATCCAGGGCGGATATCTGGACACCACAGCTGGAACGAAAGGCCAGGTCGGCGACAAGCGGTTCACCCGCGTCACCGGCATAGGCAAGGACTCGGCCGGCAACCTGTACGTGCTCAACAACCCATGGGGCGGAAGCTGGGACCTCGGCCGCGACGGTGGCACCGATATCCACTCCTACAGCAGCACCGGCACCCTGCAATGGAAGCTTCAGTCTCTCCACTTCGAGGGAGTCGCCGCTCCGGACCCGGGTACTGACGGAGCCTACTTCTATGGCGGCACCAACATTTACTCCGGCACCGCTGGAGGAACCTTCGTAGCGAACACGGTCGATCCGATCGACTATCCCTCCGATCCACGAATCAACCTCGCCGATACCTCGCGCGATGAGCACTTCGGTCAGGTCGCCAGCGTCGGCGGAAACCGGATCCTTGTGGCGTCCGGCCAGAATCCTGACCACTTCTACTTCTTTCACTTCAATGCCGCGAATGGCTACATCGCCATCCCGGACGGCTCGATTCCGGGGACATTGTTCAATGCGACCGCACCGGTCAGGGACGGATTCTGCCTCGACAGCAAAGGAGACGTCTGGGCTGGTCTGGACAAGACGAATGCGATCTGGCACTACCCGCTGACCGGCTTCGATGGCACCGGCAAGCCGACATGGGGAGCCGGAAACGCAACACCCATTCCGGGCACGATCACACCGTTGTCGCGGATCATCTACCTGCCCGAAAGCGACACCATGATCCTGGCCCAAGGACTTACCGGAGGCTCAGGCTGGACGTCGATTGGAACGAGGGTCGAGGTGTATCACGGCTGGCTCGCGGGCAACACCACCGCTCCCAACCCGGTGATCAACGTCACCAGCGCCAATCCCAAGTCGATCACAGCTGCCGGCAACTATCTGTTCGTCGGATACGTACACACCGTGCCCAACGTCGATGCTTTCAACCTGACCACGGGCAACCTGGACATCACGTTGATCAACAGCAGCCCCAGCACCGTGTACGTAGGCAATGACGTGGATTCCATGTACGGCCTCAGGTCGTACCTTCGGTCGACCGGCGAGTACGTGGTCACGAAGGACAACTACAACGGTAGCAGCGTTGTTGTTTATCGTTGGACACCGTGATCAACCGGCTCGCCGCGCCCACGCGGCGAGTGCCTTCAGCCACTAAGCCATGTCGACTTGCCGGCATGGCTTCTTTCCACACTGAGCGTTCGCCCGGAAACTCCGGCAGAGCCCTCCCGATACCGGCCGTGCAGACATCCGCAATTTGCGAGTAGCATGTAACGCCTCGGCAAACACAATCACCATCGCACTCACCGTGCTTGACCGGGCCGATCCTGCGCTTGCTCGCGGTGTCGCTTGAATCCCGAGCATCGTAGATAAAAAAACGTGCCGTACCGGAGGAGACAAAGTATGCGCAAGATGCGCTGGATGGTCATATTTCTATGCTTCCTGGCAATCGCGATCAACTATGTTGATCGCGCGAATCTCGCAGTCGCAGCTCCCCAGATAGAGAAGGCGCTCAACATCGGCCCGGCGCAAATGGGCCTGGTCATGAGCGGTTTTTTCTGGACCTACGCGCTGATGCAAATGCCGTTCGGCTGGTTCGTCGATAAAGTCGGCGCACGCATTGCGCTACCGCTTGCAGTCGGATGGTGGTCGGTGTTCACCGCGCTGACAGCAGCGACCACGAGCGTGGCGGGCATGTTCGGCTGCCGCCTGATGCTCGGCGTGGGTGAGGCGGGCGCTTATCCGGCGTGTGCGAAGCTCGTCGCGCAATGGTTCAAACCGGCGCAGCGCGCGTTCGCCACCAGTATCTTTGACAGCGGCTCACGAGTCGGCTCCGCACTCTCCATCCCGATTGTCGCGCTGATCATCAGCGGCTTCGGCTGGGAAGCATCGTTCGTCGCGACGGGCGCAGTCGGTTTGCTGTGGGTGCTCGGCTGGTTCGTGATCTATCGCAATCCGTCGCGTGGCGACCTGACCGGCGATGAAAACGCAGCGCCTGTGCCGCGCGAAAAAACGTCTGGCCAGAACGTTACGTGGGCCTCGCTCTTCAGGCATCGCACGCTGTGGGGCATGATGCTCGGCTTCTTCTGCCTGAACTTCGTGATCTACTTTTCATCACGTGGTTCCCGAGTTATCTCGTGCAGACGCGCGGCTTTTCGCTCAAGTCGCTCGGCACGCTCGGCATGATTCCCGCGCTCATTTCCATTCCCGGAGGCTGGCTGGGCGGCATTGTTTCGGATGCGCTGTATAAACGCGGCTGGAGCCTGACGAAGTCGCGCAAGACCTGTATGGTCGGCGGCATGCTGCTGTCGTCGATCATCACGCTGTCGGCGTTCACGACCAGCACGTATGTGATGCTGGGATCGTTTGGAATTGCTTAGAGGGCAGTTCAAAAAGGCTGCTCAGTTCGGCTGAAGATGTTCCAGCAGACGAGTGAGCAGGCTAGTTTGAGGAAT
>NZ_FCOK02000054.1 GCF_001544555.2 Caballeronia udeis
ACATCAACGCGCTCCCAATGCGGCAACCATCGCATTGACGATTGCCACGTCCTCTGCTGAACATTCGAGCTCGAGCTCGAGCTTCACGCCGTTGGGCAGGTGGGCAGACAGCCGTGCCAGTCGTGTTGAGCGTGGCGAAACGCGGGATGATCCTGCTCTGGTGGCGTGGTGCGACGCGGGCGCGGACGCCATGACCGCTGTCGGCTCGTCGATCGCTACGACCGGAACAAACGCTGACGGTGCGACCGGCTCGTTGTACCCGATCGGGGGCCGGGCGCGATTACTCGCCTGAACCCATTTATGCAACTGGTTGGCATTAACGCCTGCCTTCAGGGCGAGGCCCGATAGCGAAGCGCCTGGCCGCAGACAGGCTTCGACGAGTCGTCGTTTGTCCGTTGGATCGAAGCTTCGCTTGCCGCCGACACCAACACGCGTCACGCGTAGAGGCAAAAAGCTGAGGTCATCTTCTGTCATGGATTGCGTCCGCAAAGTGAGGTTGCGGACGCAATCGTGAGCCTTCTCAACAACGCAAGCTAGGTGTGCGAAATCGCGCGCTTACAATCGATCTCGACTACTAACCAGTACCTGCATCCGGAAGACGACGAACGGCATCGGGTGAATGATGGCAGCTTCCACCATCAGCGAATTCACGATCTCGTGAACGAAATCTCGATGCTCATCGGAGAACCATCAAGTCTTGAGCGGCAGCCAGACCTCGACGCCCCCCAATCCCGTGATGGGATCGAATTGCTCGCTGTAGCGTTCGAAGCTCGGCGCGTCCGCGGGAGTGTGTCCTGACTCCGGCAGCCATTTGGCCCAGATGGTCATCCATGTGCGTCGGATTATCGCTATATGCTCGCGGTGCGGGAAAACCGCGTAGCGTTGTTGTGGCAAGCGCATGCGCGTCAACGTAGCAGGTAAGTTAGAAAAATCAGTCACTTCGACGCCACAGAGATAGTCAAAATTGCCAGTATCGTCGGTGTTATAGCAGACACCGTAGGCAACATTGCTGACTTGGCCTGGTACCTTGCCGAAGTATTCGCCAAAGCGTTGCCACTGGGCCGCAATCGTCACGCAGTTGTCGGAGTTATAGCGCTCGGCCGAGCCTGCGATGAGTAGCAGCCTGCCGTCTTCAAAGCGAGGCGGCGCGAGGTTGGCAAGACTGGATGGATCCATTTTGATTGGCTCCACGAGAGGGAGGTTGTCGAGATGTCCCTGCGCGCGCAGCGCCTCGGGCGTGAGCCCGAACTGCTCGCGAAACGCGCGCGTGAATGCCTCGTGAGATCCGTACCCCGCTTCGATCGCTACCGCCAGAATATCGGGCGCACCGCCTGCCAGACGCCGCGCCGCTTCGGTAAGGCGTCGTGTCCGTACGTAGCGCATTACCGAGCGGCCTGTTGCCGCTTCGAAGGCGCGCGACAGGTGATAGCGCGAGACGCAGCTGGACCTCGCGATTTCGTCGAGCGTCAGTTCGTGAGGATAGTAGCTTTCGATATACCAGAGCGCCTTTTCGACCGGGTTCATATCAACTCTCATGTCGGCATGAACCCAGCATAGCGAGTGGCGGGGCGGCTGGTTTGATCGGGATTGCGCATTTGACTCCGATGGCGTAGACCACAATAAAGTTGTCACCGATTCCTCGAATGGAGTCGCCGTTGAAGAAGCAAGGTCTTCAGGTCAGGGGCTTTCGCCATGTCGACAATCGTGGAATCGAGGCGCGTCAGATGTGCACGCCGTCCTGTTTCAAGGTAGCCCGGTTTCCGACCGAAAGGTCCGTTGGGCCGACCTCCCTGCTTTCCAGTTGCATTCCTCCGCCTCCTTCAGTTGCGGCTCGCAATAGCGGCCGCTGCACCGCCGAGTGCAAACGCGCCAACACGATTGGCGATGCGAACCGCGCGAGGTGTCTGCAAAAGGAGGCGCGCTTTATGGGCCAGAAATGTCCAGCTCAAGTCGATCGTAGCCAACGTGACGAGCGTGACGAACGAAAGAATGGCCCACTCCTGAAAACCTGCGGACGAGAGATCAATGAGCGACGGCAACAGGGCGATGTAGAACACCATGAGCTTGGGGTTACCCAAGGTGACGGCCATGCCCGCTCCGAACATTGATAGTGGCGAAGACCGACGGGGTAAGTCGCTCTCCGTCTTCCCGACTGGTTGCCGCCACATCTTGAAGGCAAGCCAGCACAAATAAGCGCACCCAAGCCATTTGATGATGTGAAAACCCGACTGAAAGGTCTGGGCGAGCGCCGTCAGCCCTGCCATTGCCATGCTGAGCCAGATCACCTCGCCAATCCACATGGCAGCGATGAAGGGGATCACGCCGCGCCATCCGGTGGTGATGACGCGCGAGACCAGCGCGGCGATGCTTGGGCCGGGAGTCGCTGCGTTCAGCAGCAATGCACCGGCAAAAATGGCGACGGAAAGTGGCTGCATGTCGATTTCCTTGACGAGTTCCCGTTGCTGTAAATATACCGAAATCTGCAACGACCGCAGGATTTCAGATCTCCTCGGGGATCGGCTCAGACGTGGTGTCGGCAATCGCTTTACTCGTGGACTAATCGTCGTTCAAGCACGCATAAAGCTGGAAGTTTCCCGGTACGCCTCGGACCGTGCGATATGAGCGAAGCAGGCCCTCGTATCGATACCGGCATGTCTGCGCCCGGTGCAAGGTCGTTAGCGATTTCCGCTTCTTTGTGATGGTCAAATCGACGCCAGCAAGGCGCGCGTCTCCGCGACCACTCGGTCCTGGAACTTCGGATCTTGTACGAGCGTGGAGCTGATCATCGGATGTCCCCTCTCGTCATAGTAAATGCCGGTCTGTGCGGATTGATCGGTCAGCACCTTGGCCTCAAGTCGCGCGGCCCGCTTCGGGGTACTCCAATACTTCATGAAGGGCGCAAGCAGCGGAAGGATGGTGTTCGCCACCCATTTCTGCACAGCGTTGGCGTCGCGTCCCAAGCTCGTGTTCGGCGTAAAGCCCGGCTCGATCGCATTGAAGCGCAACCGCGGGTTCTCTCGTGCGAGCGCCATCGATGCAGCGAGGATGCACTGCTTCAACGTCGCGTAGGCATCAAAGCCGGCATTCCTGGAGCCGCCGGGGCTCCACTCTCCGTGCACACTAGCCTCCGCGGAGAGGTAGCGGCCTCCACGGAATCCAGCGGCCTTGGCGAGTTTTCGCTCAGGGTCTTCAACACCGGAGGCGACGAAAACGACGTGCGCGCCGTCGGGCAGATGGGGAGCGAGCGCATCTGTCAGCGCGAACGGGCCGAGGTGGTTCGTCGCGAACGTCATGTCCCACCCCATCGCGTTTTTCATCGCGCGCGCCGACATGATGCCCGCATTGTTGAGCAGGCCGGCAATCGGCAGATCCAGCGCAACGATCTCCGCCGCCGCGCGCCGCACGCTCGGAATATCCGCCAGGTCGCATACCACCGACACCGCGCGCTGCCCTCCTTCCTCGATGATCTTTCGGACCTCCTCGAGCTTCTGGCGGTCGCGGCCGACCAGGACGACCACGCCGTAGGTGGCCAGTTCGAGCGCCGCTAGCCGACCCATGCCCGAAGTCGGACCGGTGATGATGTACGCCTTGCGACTGGCGGCGTTTTTCAGGGGTGGTGCTTGCATGGCGGCGCGTTAAATATGGATGCCGCCCGCGACTTCGATCCGCTGGGCATTGACCCAGCCGAAGTCGTCAGACAGTAGCGCAGCGATCACCGGCCCAACATCCTCCGGCATGCCGGCGCGTCCGAGCGCGGTGTGATCGGAGACCGCCTTGTTGACCTGTGGATTGTCCCGGACAATGCCACCGCTGAAATCGGTGGCGATGGCGCCTGGTGCGATCACATTGGCCGCGATCCGGCGGGGTGCCAGCTCAACGGCCATGTAGCGGGTCAGCGCCTCTACAGCCGCTTTTATCGGACCGTATCCAACACGGTTTGGCATGGCGAAACGAGCCAGTCCCGAGGAAATGTTCACGATGCGGCCGCCGTCGTTCATGAGCGGCAGCAATTTTTGCGTCAGGAACAATACGCCCTTGAAGTGAACGTTATAGAGCGCGTCCATCTCTACTTCGGTTATGGTCTCAAGGCTGGCATTGGATGAGGTGCCGGCATTGTTGACGAGGTAATCGAAGCGCTCAACTTCCAGTTCGGCAAGCGCTTCCTTCACATGACCAATGAAGCTGTCGAACGCGGCAACATTTCCTGTGTCCAGCTGCAGAGCGATTGTCTGCGCGCCGGCCTCCGCGGCTAGTGCGACGACCTTGTCGGCTTCTGCACGATTCGAGTTGTAGGTGAATATTGAGCGAACCCCTCGCTTGGCAAGACAGAGGACAGTGTTACGGCCAATTCCCCGGCTGCCGCCGGTGACGATCGCAAGCTTACTATTTCGCATAACTGATCTTCCTGTAGGAATCGCGTATATCGCGGCTGGTTACGTTCATTCATTGTGACGGCCAAAGGCCGCTACCGGAATGCCGAAACACGCCGTTTTCTTGCCTATTCCTAGCGATAGAGATACATTTGACCGCGGTTCCAACGCAAAAGGAAGGTCGGATATGCCAGATCAATTGGCGCAAGCGCTGCTGCGCTATACAGATGGTCAGCCCGGCACGAGCCCGTTTATGACGCCGATCGCCGGACTTGCCATCCTGCGGTCGGATCATCCAAAGCCACCCACTCACATGATGTCCAAACCAGCCATGTGCATCGTGGCCCAGGGTGCCAAGTGGGCAATCTTCGGCGGCAATCGGCTTGAGTACAGGGCGGGACAGGCACTCGTAGTAGGCGTTGAGGCGCCCTCCATCGGCCGGGTTGTCGAAGCGAGTCCAGGCGAGCCGTGTCTTGTCCTTGCGTTTGAACTCGACCTCGCGATCATGCGCAGCGTTGCGGATGGATTGGATGCGCCGCCCAAGCCTGGCGGGGAACCCGGCCGCGGCGTCTTCGTGACGGATTTTCGAGGCCCGCTGGCCGACTGCGCGCTGCGGCTGGTACGCCTGCTGGATACGCCCAAGGCGATTCCCACGCTCTATCCGGTCGTCATGCGCGAAATTTGCTATTGGCTACTGACAGGTCCCCATGGGCGAGATGTCGCCAGAATGACCTTGGCGAACGGACCATCGCAGCGGGTGATGAACGCCATGCACAGCTTGCGGAATCGCTTCAGGGAGACGGTTCGGATCGCGGAACTGGCTGAGGTCGCGCAGATGAGCCCTTCGGCTTTCCATCGTCAGTTCAAGGCGCTGACGTCATTAACGCCCCTGCAGTATCAGAAGCAGCTCCGCCTGCTGGATGCACGCCGGCTGATGATTTCGAGCGCCGTTAACGCTGAGACGGCCTCCGTTCTGGTCGGCTATGAAAGCCCGTCGCAGTTCAGCCGGGAATATGCACGCATGTTCGGCGCATCCCCGAAACGGGACGTGACGCGGATGCAAACCGTGCTTCGAGAAGACCGCGCCGCTGCGGGCGCTGATTGATGGCTGGCGGCAGAAAGTTCGGTGAGCGATACCGCTGAAGCGCTCGGGTTCAGCCACCCAAGCGCTTTCATGCAGATTTCAAGCGAGGCGGGAGTTACCCATTGGGCGATCAAGAATGCAGAAGCGCTTTTCCACGGTTATTGCTTTCCGGTTACGAGAACTTTCCATTCGCACCTTTGCCGTCGAAATGCGTCCACTGCATGTTCCTGATCCGGGAGTCAGAGCATCCCGGCCAATCCATCCATTAACTGCACCCTCGCATAGCCTTGCACCAGATTTTCGAAACCGCGCACCACATCCGCTTCCATTTCCCGGATGCCCTTCTCCCCATGCAAACTGAATTTGCCCGTCGCGTTGAATCGCCGATTGAAGTAGTCGCTCACCTCGTCGATTTTTTCCGGGAGATCCGAGTCGGTATAAAGGACTGATCGGGGTGACGCTGCGTCGTAAAACAGGTTGTGTTTCCATTTAGGGACAAATGAGACAGGCTTCGACTCGGTGATTAAAAACGAGCCGATAAGTTGTAGCCGATCCTTTCTCCCCTTCGGCGTCGTAAACGTCCACACCTTGCGCGGGAGGCGCTCCTTCAGTTGTTCCAGCGCGGCTCCGTCAGACCCGAGCGTACCAATGCGGCCCTCCTTCACATCGAGCGCGAAGTCCTTCCAATGATAAAAAATATCCACATCTCTCCCAGTTCTTAATCAATGTGACAGGGTCTCTCGTCGAGATATCCGACGGAGAGCGTCCAAGCCATTCTAATGCCCGCAGCGGTACCCCGTTCGAATGGTTTCCTCCGACGTATGACAGACGCTCTTTTCTGCCCTCACCCGTTGTCATTGTCGACAACCACCACCATCGATCATCGGGCGTCTTCGAGTTCCAGGGTGCGTAGTCATCCGCTAATGGTCCTCGGCGCGCGCCCTTGACTCCTGATCGCCTTCGACTCACCGCACCTTGCTCATGGCGCGACGGAACGCTTTAAGGGTCTCCGCACTGACGTAATGCTCGATTCCTTCGGCATCGCGCCGGGCCGTTTCGGCGCTCACGCCGAGCGAGAGAAGAAAACCTTCGACGATCTGGTGGCGCACCCGGCTTTGATGCGCGACTTCGCGACCTGCTTCGGTTAAAAAGACGCCACGATAAGGCTTGCGCGAAATCAGGCCCTTCGCCGTCAGGCGCGCCAGCATCTTCGCCACGGTTGGCTGCGCGACGCCGAGCCGTGCGGCAATATCTACCTGCCGTGCTTCATTGCCGTCTTCTATCAAATCAGCAATCAGCTCAACATAGTCTTCGACCAGCGCCAGACGACTGGCCTCGCGTGCATGACGAAACCCTTCCGAATGGCTGTCGGCATCGATAAGCGGCTTCTCACGTGGCACGAATTCGCGCATATGTTTCCGTGTTCTTTATAGTGTGGACCATCATGCAACATCTTCAATATTTATAGCATACGCTTTGATTCTTTCTTGAGGGTATACGTTAACTAGTCATGCTCCGGACCGTTGAAAACAAGCATCGTCGATGTAATATAGCTAAGGGTATATAGTAGAGCCATAGCGACTCCTGGTGGATTTGGATTGCATCTAAATTCACCAGGAACACGTAATGCATTACAGGCGAAGTGCGTCGACTACCCCATCAGTGTGGAATTGCCGGTCCTGAAATTAAAGGCCAGTCATAGCGTATCGGTCGGATACATGAGCTCGGGTAGTGGTCGACTGATTTAGCCGGGGGCGTGCAATTTGGCGACACGATGCTCTCGATCATCAGCTGCATAGCAATTGACAATCGATGTCAACAAAGCGCCGTCGCGAACAAAGGATACCCATGTCGAGTAGCACGAGCAGCAGTACCCTGACCGATCGCACTACAGAGGCGATTCAAGACGTGCTGGCAGGCCGGCGGCAAGGGCTGCGTTCGGTGTTGCTGTTCGCGGGGCCCGCGGTGATTGCGTCGATCGCTTATATGGATCCCGGCAACTTCGCCACGAATATCCAGGCAGGGTCGAAGTTCGGCTATTCGCTGCTTTGGGTTGTGCTGATGGCCAATTTGATTGCGATGCTGTTCCAGGCATTGTCGGCCAAACTCGGGATAGTGACGGGCCGCAACCTGGCCGAGATGTGCCGTGAGCAGTTTTCCCGCCCGGTGGTTCTTGCAATGTGGGGCGTAAGTGAAGTGGCTGCCATGGCCACTGACCTGGCCGAATTTCTCGGTGGTGCGATTGCACTGTCACTACTTTTCAAGCTGCCTCTGATCGCCGGCATGTTGATCACGGCGATCGTTACGTACGGCATCCTGCTGTTTGAAAAGAACGGTTTCCGGCCAATGGAGATCATCATTGGGGCGTTCGTGGGCGTGATCGGGCTGTGCTACCTCGCCGAGATGTTTATCGCGCCTGTCGCTTGGGGACTGGTAGGTTTTCATTCCGTCGTCCCGACCCTGCCTAACGCCGAAGCACTGACGATCTCGATCGGCATTGTCGGAGCGACCGTTATGCCACACGCAATTTACCTCCACTCGGGGCTGACGCAGGGGAGAGTCCCGGGGAGCAATCCGCGCGAAAGGCGGATTCTGCTGCGGTTCTCGAACTGGGAGGTCGTCATTGCCCTTTCGATCGCCGGCCTCATCAATATGGCGATGGTCATCATGGCGAGTTCCGCTTTTCATGCCGGCCACAGCGATGTAGCGGAAATCGAAACCGCTTACCACACACTCACCCCGCTGCTGGGCGCCGGCGCTGCTGCCGTGTTCCTGATTTCCCTCATCAGTTCCGGCGTTTCCAGTTCGGTGGTTGGCACGATGGCCGGCCAGATGATCATGCAGGGCTTCGTCGGCTTCCGCATCCCCGTCTGGCTGCGGCGCCTGGTCACCATCGTGCCTGCCTTCATTGTTGTCGCGCTTGGGGTGAATGCCACGCAGGCACTGGTGCTCAGCCAGGTCGTACTGTCATTCGCCTTGCCGATCCCCATGGTGGCCCTGGTCCTCTTCACTCGCCGCAAGGACATCATGGGCGAGTTTGCCAACAGCCGTCTGACCCACATGGTGGCGGTCGTGGCCACCATAATTATTCTCGCTTTGAATACGGTTTTGCTGCTGCAGACTTGCGGCGTCAAGGTGCCAGGGCTGCCTTCGAATTAGATTCAAACTTCCCTTTCTCGCAGGGATTCCCGGTGACCGCCGGCACCCTGGCTCACCCACTGCTTGCCGCCTGAGCACACTGAACTTCGCAATTGCCTTACTTGACGATGACTCCCCGCGGCATTGGCTACACATGATATTGGCAACTGTTGTTGGCTTATTGCTCGCCGTCATTGGCCTTGCTTTTCTCGCCCGGGAAGCAGACTGTTCAACCGGGACATCTGCACTAAAGACCAGGACCACGGTCACGGCCTCGGTCATGTTGCTCGTCATTGGCATCATCATTTTGTTTCGACACCCCCTGTTTGCTTGATCTTTTGCGGGTTTCTGGCGGATCGCCAAGCCGTAGTGTCACGCGCTGCCGCCCCTTGGCTTCGATAGCCTGGACAGGATAAGCTTCGCTACCCGTATCAGCGCGCACGGGGCGGGCTTGGGGCTCAACCTGAAAACCACCGCGCCGGGCGGATCACAACTGGATCGAAACCAGCAATGCACACCCATGGACCAGGCCTGCCACCCGCGGATATGTCGCTGAGCCGCCTGTTGTTGCCGCCGGAGACACCCACGCTTGCGCCGGGCATTGTGCACAGCAGCTTCAGCGTGCAAGGTGATGCCCGTCACAGCTTCCTGGCCTGGCAGGAACGCATGAGTCCCGTCTACGACCTACAGCCTTCATCGAAGCACGGTGAGGAAACGTTCGACGCGGGACTGTCTCGCTACTCGATCGACAATCTGAGTTTCTTCGATATCCGCACCAGCCCCAACCTGGCCGTGCGATCCCTGGGGCGCGTGTCGACGGAAAGCATTTGCGATGTCAGCTTCAGCGTGTTCCTGGAAGGTCCGCCCGGGCATTTCCTGGGCAACAAGCAACGGTCCGACGTACCGCACGTTCCGTCTGTGCCAACCATCCTCGCGCTGGACATGGATCAGCCATGCACCATCCGGAGTTCTCATGGCCGGGTACTGCTGCTTTTCGTACCGCGTGCGATGATCGAAAAGGCGTTTCCGGACGCTGCCTCGCTGCATGGACGCCTGGTTCAGGCCACCACGCCCTTGGCGCGCACGCTGATAGCGCACCTGGTGGCACTCAATCGGCAAATCGCCGGCCTGAGCAAAGACGCGGCGCATCACTCCATGCTCACCGCGGTTGAGCTGCTGGCCGCGGTGTTCAGCCGGCAAGTAGGTCTTTCCGGCAACGCCCGCGCGGCGTTGCGCGCCGCAGTCTATGAACACGTGCGGCGCTACGTGGAGGCCAATCTGCATGACCCGGGGTTGTCGCCCGAAAGCGTGCTGGCATCGCTGCGGTTATCGCGCGCCAGCGTGTACCGTCTATTCGAGTACGAAGGCGGCCTGGCCGCTTATATCCGTAGCCGCAGATTGCGAAGGGCGGCCGATGAACTGGTTCGCTTTCCGCATGTGGAGGTGCAGGACATCGCCTCGGGGCTGGGTTTCAATGATGCGTCGAGCTTTACCCGCGCATTCCGCCGTGCGTTCGACATCGCGCCGCGAGAGCTGCACCAGTATGCGCCGTTGCTCCGGGGCGCACATGCAAGACGAGAGCGGCATGCTTCCTGGCCCGTGGGGAGCTTCAGATAGACGGGCGGTGCTGGACGCAGGTTGGCGCTCGGCAACCCCGCCCCCCGCTGAACCGATGGCCGAGCGCGCCTGTCACTGTTCCATCACCGGCCGCTATTTCCGGCCGGCCAGCCACCCAATGAGTAACCCGACACCCAGGGCCACTCCAGCCGTCTCCCATGGACGTTCGTGCACGTAGCTGTCCGCCAGCTTCGCCGATTCCCGCCCGCGCGTGATGACCACGACCTGGGCATCGGCCACCTTTTTCCGGGCGTGCTTAAGACGTGCACGTACCTTGCGAGAGTCAAGTGTCCCCGTTTCCAGAGTTTTATCCACATCGTTCACCGCATTGTAGGAATCTGACACGCTAGTACCTCCATACTCATGGTTAGGAAAACACAACATCTAAAGCAATCGTTCCAAGGGAGCGTCATGGCTCCGAGCCCTCAACCGCCGTCAGCGTCAAACCGGCGAACGCACGATTTCGATCTCAACTGACAACGTCTCCGCACCCTTCCCCGTGCGCACACCCGAAATGGGCATTGCATCGCGATAATCCAGGCCGGTCGCGATCCGCACGTAACGCTCATCCGGACAGGTGTCATTCGCTGCGTCGAACCCGACCCAACCAAGTCCGTCGAGGTACGCTTCGGCCCACGCATGGCTCGCTGTTTGCGCCGGCGTGTCGTCCATCAGCAGATAGCCCGAAACGTAGCGCGCGGGAATTCGCAGAAGACGCGCAGCGGCAATAAAGACATGCGCGTGGTCCTGGCAAACCCCCTGCCCGTTGCGTAACGCCGTCTCCGCGTCCGTGCCGACTTCGGTTGTACCGGGCCGGTAAGCGATGCGGCTGTGCAATCCGCTCATCAACTCATGCAGCAAGTCGAGCTGCGTGCCTCCGGAACGAAGGGAAGCCGTGAGCGCCTCGATACATTCTCCGGCACGCGTCAGCGTAGTCACCCGCTCGAAGATCCAGGGCGGTGCGACGCCATCCGCCGTGCCGAATATTCCGGCTGTGTCTTCGGTTTCCACCGTCCCTGCCGCCACAATCACGATCTTCCGTGTATTGCGCTCGTGACGGACGAGATCGACGCGATTACCGAACCCGTCAACATATGACACTGTCGGCTCAATACCATCGACGCTCACCTGCCAGTCGACGACGTTTTGCCCCGGACCCGACTGGGGACGAAGCCGCAGCTGCAGCGCGTAAGGCACGGGCTGATCGTAGTGATACCGGGAAATATGACGGATCGCGAGACGCATGGCCGGGCTCAATCGAAGTTGTAGGTTTCGGCAATATCGAAGCCGAGACGGTTGTTCTGGCCGATGAACCGGGTCAGGAATTCGTGCAGGCCATCCGCAAAGATCTTTTGGGTCGTGTTGCCCTTGAGCGTGGCCAGTGTGTCGTCAGCTGTCTCGTGGCAAGCGTGGCGGATACCGTAGTCTTCAGCGAGATAGCCCAGGTTCTCGACAATGTTGAGATAGCAGAAATGCAGCGAACGCGGCATGCGCCCGTTGAGCATCAGATAGTCGGCTATATGCACGGGCTTGTACTGGACATCGTAGACCCAGCGGTACGACCTGTGCGCGGCGACGGAACGAAGGATCGACTCCCACTGATAGTTGTCGAGGGTCGTGCCTACATATGACACCGACGGCAACAGCAGGTGATACTTGACGTCAAGGATGCGAGCCGTGTTGTCGGCGCGTTCAATGAACGTCCCAATGCGCGCGAAGTCGAAGATTTCGTTCCTGAGCATCGTGCCGTGGAAGGTGCCGCAAATGAGCGCGGTCTCGCGCTTGATCTGGTCAAGCACAACCGGTAGATCACTGGCCGGCACAGCGCTCCCCAGTGCCCTCCTGATCACCATCCACGCTTCGTTGACACTCTCCCAGGCCTCGCGAGTCAGCGCCGTGCGAACCATGCGGGCGTTCGAGCGCGCCGCCTCGATGCATGACAGGACGCTCGACGGATTGTCGCTGTCGCGCAGCAGGTAGTCGGAGACCGTGCCGGCGGAATAGACGTCGTGCTTCTTGCTGAAGCCGTCCTCGGTACCCGCGCTCACCACGACGGATGACCATTCCGCGGGAGCATCGGAGGTTCGGGTCAGCGCCATGCGTAGGCCCGCGTCGACAATCCGCGCCATGTTTTCAGCGCGCTCGATATAGCGGTGCATCCAGTAGAGACCGCTTGCAGTACGTCCAAGAAGCATGTCCTGTCCAACTCCAATATTTGTTTAGTGCCGTGGACCCTCTGCGAGGCCCGCTCGCGTCCCGGCACGAATGACATGCAACGCCGCGCAAGCCGGCTCATTCAACCGGCTTATTCAGCCAGCACCCAGGTATCCTTGGTGCCGCCGCCCTGGCTCGAATTGACCACGAGCGAGCCTTCCTTCAATGCCACCCGTGTCAATCCACCGGGAGTAATGCGGATACGGTCGGACACCAGCACAAACGGACGAAGATCGACGTGGCGCGGCGCGAGGCCTTGTTCGGTCAGGATCGGCGTGGTGGAGAGCGCAAGCGTAGGTTGCGCGATGTAGTTGCCCGGCCGGGTCTTGAGCTTGACGGCGAACTCTTCCCGCTCCAGCTTCGATGCAGCCGGCCCGACCAGCATGCCGTAACCGCCCGAACCGTGGACTTCCTTCACGACGAGCTTTTCAAGATGGTCCAGCACGTATCGAAGACTGTCCGGATCGGCACAGCGCCAGGTCGGCACGTTCACCAGGATCGACTTGCGGCCCGTATAGAACTCGACAATCTCGGGCATGTAGGAATAGATCGCCTTGTCGTCCGCGATCCCGGTGCCGGGCGCGTTGGCAATGGTGATATTCCCGGCGCGGTAGACATCCATGATGCCCGGCACGCCCAGTACCGAATCGGGCCGGAAGGTCAGTGGATCGAGGAAGGCGTCATCCAGCCGGCGATACAGCACGTCGATCGGGCGAAAGCCTTCCGTCATGCGCATGACTACCCTGCCGTCCACCACCTGAAGGTCGCTGCCCTCGACCAGATGAACGCCCATCTGGTCGGCGAGGAACGAGTGTTCGTAGTAGGCGGAATTGTGGATGCCGGGCGTGAGCACGGCGATGGCCGGATTGGCTTCGTTACCGCCAGGCGGACACACGGCCGCCAGCGACTGCCGCAGCAGTTGCGGATAGGTTTCGACCGGACGCACCTTGACCCTTTGAAAAAGCTCGGGGAAAAGCTGCATCATCGTCTCGCGGTTCTCCAGCATGTAGGAGACGCCCGATGGCGTGCGGGCATTGTCTTCCAGCACATAGAACTGGTTTTCAGCCGTGCGCACGATATCCACGCCAATGACGTGCGTGTAGACATTCCCCGGCGGTCGAAACCCGATCATCTCCGGCAGGAAGGCTTCGTTATGGGCAATCAGTTCCTTGGGAATGATCCCGGCCCGCACGATCTCCTGCCGATGATAGATGTCGTGAAGAAACGCATTGATCGCAATGACACGCTGCTCAATCCCTTGCGACAGGCGATTCCATTCGGTATCCGAAATGATACGAGGAATGATGTCGAACGGTATCAAGCGTTCAACTGCCTCTGCTTCTCCGTACACGGCGAACGTAATGCCCGTTTTGCGGAAAACGCTTTCTGCGTCGCGCGCCTTCTGCGCGAGATTCATGGGGTTCTGCGTATCCAGCCATTGCTTGAGCAGGTTATACGGCGGGCGGACTCCATCACCGGTTGTCAGCATCTCGTCGAATGGCTTCACGTAACTTCTCCGCGGTTTTTGTTGGATTGGAGGGGGCTCGCGTGGCCTGAAGATCAGCCGGCGCGATCGGAAAGCACGCGGCCGCAGCGCATCTGGGCGCCGCGATCGCGGCCATGCCTCTGCCTCTAGCGCGGGTTGTCCTCGAGAATGCTCTGGGTCAGGGTGACCGACGGGATCGTCGGTTTCATCATGGTCAGTGCGCGGCGGCGCACCCCGTACCACCCGGCTACCAGCAGCAGGACCACCACGGGAATCGACGCAACAGTCCACGTTCCGTTCGGGTAGTCGAATGCCATCAACACCAGTACGCCCAGGAGAAACGCCAGTGTCAGCCAGGACGTCACCGGCGCGCCGGGCATCTTGAAGGTAGCGGGCGCGGCTTCACCGCGGGCCACCGCCTGGCGCAACTTCATCTGGCAGACGACGATGAACCCCCAGGTGCTGAGAATGCCAAGCGACGCCACATTGAGCACGATCTCAAACACGCTCGACGGAACGAGATAGTTGAGCACCACGCCCAGGATGTAGATCGCCACCGTCACCAGGATGCCGGCGTACGGAACCGATTGCGAACTCATGCGCGAGAGGAAGTGCGGCGCGGAGCCGCCCATTGACAGTGCGCGCAATACGCGTCCGGTCGAGTACAGTCCCGAGTTGAGGCTCGACAGCGCCGCCGAGAGCACCACGATGTTCATCACCGAGCCGACGCCAGGCACGCCAAGCGCGCCAAAGAACGTGACGAACGGGCTCTGCCCCGCCTTGTAGGCGCTCCAGGGCAGCAAGCAAACGAGAAGGACCACGGATCCCACGTAAAAGAGCGCGATACGCCAGATCACGCTGTTGATCGCACGCGGCAGCACCTTGCGGGCATCCTTGCATTCGCCCGCGGCCGTGCCGACCAGTTCCACCCCCGCAAATGCGAACACCACACCCTGAACGAGGACCAACGCAGCCATCAGGCCGTGCGGGAACAGGCCGCCGTTCTCCGTGATCAGATGAGAGCCCGTTGCGTGTCCGGCAACGGGTGTACCCGTGCCCAGGATGGCGACGCCGATCAGCAGGAACAGCGAGATTGCCGCCACCTTGATCAAGGCGAACCAGAACTCCATTTCGGCGAACCATTTCACGCCGATCAGGTTCATCGTGGCGACAATACATAAGGCAAGGAATGCGAACAACCATTGGGGAACGGCGCTGAATGCCGCCCAATAATGCATGTACAGCGCGACCGCGGTGATGTCGACAATGCCGGTCATTGCCCAGTTGAGGAAGTACATCCAGCCGGCGACAAACGACGCCTTCTCCCCCAGGAACTCACGCGCGTACGAGACAAAGCTGCCGCTGCTCGGCCGGTGCATGACCAGTTCGCCCAGAGCGCGCAGGATCAGGAATGAGAAGACACCGCACACCAGATAGACCAGCGCCAGGGCCGGACCGGCTATTTGCAAACGCGCGCCCGCGCCCAAGAATAGTCCGGTGCCAATGGCGCCGCCGATTGCAATCATCTGAACCTGACGATTACCTAAAGTCTTGTGGTATCCCGCTTCATGGGATTCCAGCCAGCTTTGCTTATCCAACTCACCAGGCGTTTGAACCGATGATTGATCGGGTGCTGTAGCCATAATCATCTCCTGCTCAAGAACGGTTTTCAAAATTTGACAGACTGGCGCTGAGCTTTGGCGGTATGGTCGTGCCTGTCCAAAGCCTCCCGGCTCAGTCTTGCAAACGCTATCAAGTGACGTAGACCCTGATCGACATGCCGGGCGACATGGGGACTTAGCCAGGGAAGCCCCAAATTAGGGTGCCAAATTGGCGGGTGCAATGCCTATGCAATTTTCGACTAACGCCATTCGAAAATAGATATTGGCAGTTAGTCGACCTGTGGCACGCTAGAGAAACTCATTGACCCATGGCAGCGGTCGACGTCCTTAAAAGAGCGATGACTATGGAAGCGAAATGGCTGGAAGATTTCCTCAGTCTTGCGGAGACAAAAAGCTTTTCCCGGTCAGCCCGCAACCGGGATTTAACGCAGTCGGCATTTAGCCGGCGCATTGTCGCCCTCGAGACCTGGATGGGCACGAAACTGGTGGACCGCAGCGTCAACCCGATCTCGCTCACGCCCGCGGGCCGGATATTCCGCAGCCTGGCAACGGACATTTTGAAGAGTATGTATGCTGCCCGTAATATGGTGGGCGGTTATGAACAGTTTGCCGACAGTGATCATGTGATTCATTTTTCGGTTGCTCACACGCTGGTGTTCACGCTTTTCCCGGACTGGCTCAAGCGGCTTAATGGCAAGTTCGGCGACATCATGGCCCGGGTCCAGGCGGTCAATGTCCCAGAAGGCGTGCAACATCTCCTCGCCGGTGACAGCGACCTGCTGATGGGCTACCACCATCCGCACCTTCCCATTGGACTGGACCCCAATCTCTTTCCGTTCCTTACCTTGGGTGTCGAGCGGGTTCTGCCGGTCTCTGCCGCGGGCAGCAACGGTAAACCGTTATTCGAGCTACCTGGAAAAAGCAGCAAACCCCTGCCTCTGCTGGCTTATTCGTCCGGAGCGTTCCTCGGGAACGTGGTCGAAATGCTGTTGCTGAATGCAACCGAGCCGTACGCCCTGTACAGATGCTTCGAGACCCACATGTCCGAAGCCTTGAAAGGTATGGTGGTGGCTGGTCACGGTATCGGCTGGCTGCCCGAGAGCTGCATTGCCAAGGAATTGAGCGACGGCACGCTTGTCCGGGCAAGCTCTGACGCGTGGACTACCGAACTGGAAATACGTCTGTACCGTTCCGGCAAGCAGAGAGGTCGAGCTGCGGAACAGCTATGGTCTTACGTTGAACAACAGACGCCTCAAACGGCCGCAAAGGGACCATCGGAGAGCCGGGGAATGTACAGACAAGAATTCGTCCCTGCGGAGATTACATCGCAATCCTCTCCTTTCAAATAGCGCTCCATGAATAGCTTATTGCCTCCGGCTAACCAGCCGGAGGCCTGTTCGTCATCCTGACCGTATTCCTGGCAACTCCCAGATCGGATTCGTCAAGCGCACTGCCGGACACGCGCCCTTTCGCCAATGGCCGCTGCACGACAATGCCGCAGGATGCCCGATAGAACTGATCGGGCATCCTGCGCGTGTCTTGCCGCGCGAGCCTCAAACCTGACGCGCAGCGGCTAGTCAGTTCTGCAGCAGGCTCAGGTAATTGCCGCTCGGATAGGCAGTGTTCAGCCACGTCGCCAGCCGGTTCACCTGCACCTTGTCGATTCCCTCGCCTTGCATCAGAGGGATCTGGTTCCACGTCCAGGTGGGGAAGTTTTCGACCGTGCCGCCGGACAGCGTTCCGTGGACATAGCCGATCTCGCATAAGCTCCTCATGCTCCAGTAGCAGGTCGTTTCACCGGGTACAGCGTTCGGCTGGCCCTCACGTTGCCACGTGTTGATGCCGAAGCTTGTAGTCGTATCCATCCAGTTCGACAGGAATGCACCGACAATCGCCTGCTCCGTCGCGAGGCTGGTGCCTTTCCAAACGCCGGTCTGTCCGCCGTTCCACACATCCAGGGGGCTGGAATCCCGAATGGTCCAGCCACGGTCGACGTTGGTGACCCCTACGCCGTTATCCATTTCCTGGGCGCCCTTCAGGACATACAGGAAATTCCTGATCGGCTCGGGTCTGCCGCTGCTCTGATAGAGGTTGTTAAGCAGGCCATACGCATATTGCCAGTCGGTCGGCAAATGAACGTTGTGAGCTCCCGATCCAGGGTTCAGCAAAATCTGCAGGTAGTACCATTGATTTGCCTTCACGTAATGGGCAACGGGACTACCGAACATGCTGTTGGCAACCGGAAAATTCTGTATTTGCGGGGAGGCATTGAATATGAACCGCCAATATCCGCACCAGCCTCGTGCTTCAGCCTTGGGAGCTTGCTCCTCATTGACCCATGCGACCGGGCAATTGACTTCCAGGGAGTAGTCCTGGGCCAGTTCCCAGGACTTCACAAGCTGCCACTGCACCGTCCCATAGAGATTTTCTTGTTGAGGAATGGTATAGCTTCCTGACACCCCCGCATTGGGTGGGGCGAAGTTTTCGCCGAGCGCGACTCCCCAGTAATAGAGATCGTTGAAAATATCGCCCGTCTTGCCTTGCGCGTAAGGCGTCCCGCCCGTCGCAAGCTGCGTTTTCATATTGTATGTTCCGTTCCCCGTACCCTCACCCGCATATAACTTGTTCAAGTTGCTGTTGGTGAAATAGTCGCCCCACGCGTCCTTGGGATGAATGTGCGAAACCCAGTGATTCCAGTCTGGCAACTGAAAACCGATGGGTATTTCGCGAATGTTGATCTGACCTTTGGTCGCTATGGCGGCTTTATTTATCCCGCTCGGAAAGATCGCGGCAAGCGTGTCCAGGTCATTCTCGGATACCGCGTCAATTCCGGCGCCGCATGTCCAGTCGCTCACGGGAGCGCTGTCCAACCCCGGCCCCGGCTGATAAGGCGGGTTCCACGGTCTGCACTTGGGACCCGGCGTGGGGTACCGGTTCGCCAGGCTCCGGATATAGCTGGCGATTTGCAGACCCTGGTTTTGAGTCAACCCGTGATATTCGCTTCGCACAACAATCGAATTATTCGAAAAATTGAATTTGAACAAGTCACTGCCGCTGGCGGAATGACAGTCCATGCAGTGAGCCTTAAGTTGCTGACCCGCGTTGATTGGGGAATCTATCAACGTGGCGCTTTGCCACAGTGTCTGGCCTGCACTGATGTCACTGGCTCCGGGAAGTGGCGCAGTCCATTGGGTAGGATCGTCTTGAGTGAAAGCACTGGCCGGGATTAAATTTTGCCCGGAGCCATCCTGCAGGTTGAACGACAAAACCCTGTATCCGGAACTGACGCCATCCGTTGTGTTGAACCGGAAGTTAACCACGTTGCTGCCATTGACCGCACCGGAGACGGGCACATTCAAGCTGATTGTGTCGTAGCCCCCTCCTATGCCGCCGTACAATTTTGCATTGCCCAGCACCGTGACGTTCGCATTGGTCAGATCAATCCAGTTTCCGCCATTTATCTGAATGGACCCCTTAGCGTCGTACGACAGATTGTTGACCTGCATGGTCAGGACTTTAGCCGACGCGCCGTTTGGAACACTAAGCGTTGCACTGATGATCTTGCCGCTGCTGGCACTCATCACTTCCAGGGGCATGACAATGGCGCCCGGCATCGACGTGCTCGAACCGGCTGACGAGGTTTGAGCGGGCGTTGATGCCGCCGGGCTGCTAGCCGCCGACGCGGGACTGGATGACCCCGTTGCAGCGCCTGAGGAACTTGAAGCCGCGGCAGGGCTGCTTGCGCTGCTGGCCGGCGAGCTGGCGGCAGACGGACTACTTGCCGAGCCGGAAACGCCATTGGGTTGACCCGATGCGCTGGAGGCGTCGCTGCCCCCTCCGCCGCCTCCGCATGCGCTTAGAAACACGCTGGTGGTCACAAGAAACATCGAAACTTTATCGAGTTTTATCATTGTTCATTTCGGTGCGGAAAGATGAAAGCCCCCGCCTGTGCGGCGGGAGTCCAGCATTTTTAGATGCAGCGGGATTTCCGCAAAAGACCAGTCTTTGCGTGAAGACGGCCGCTGGAATCCATTAAATTGCTGTCGCGCAGCACTTGAAGAGTGTTGGTTATATTGTCTGATGAATAAGCTGATAAACACTTAATGATCGATTGAGGCGCACGTCGCCCCAAGCATATTTTCAGGTCGCTGGATTGGCGAAGCTCGATTAGTTGTGCCATTGGGCCGATGATCAGCGGGGAATTCTTGTTTTGCTTGGGAGCGCCAAGCATGGGGCATGTGTTCTCGTCTCCACGCTACGCATTGTTTGGGTTCAAACCACAACTGCAGCATGCTTACGCAACATCGTGTGAAACGTGTGAAAACGCAGATATTAAACGTCGCGCTCAGGCGCCCGCCGTGCGCGTGGCACTCACCATGCCGACGTGCCTCGCTTGCCGGCTGCTTCTACTCCAGGGCACTTTTCAGCGCACAGCCGGCGCGAGATACAGGTTGACCGGATCATAAATGGTATTAGCGAATTATCAAACAAATCATAATATCTATCGAAAAATATAATGTGCTCGGCTCAAACTTTAGAGCTACGACGCGGGCGGTTAATGGCGTTCCCGCAGTCGTTCACAATGCATTGCAAGGATGCAATATTACGAAATGCTTTCTATATTAATCGTTCGGTTTTATCTATCGGGCAGAACGTCAGAGCGCGCGCGTTGAGACGAAAGTGCCACCCCGGCATTCCCGTGAGCCCACGAGTAATTTAAGGAGGATTCCTGACAGTGTGCTGTCGCGCGATTGCAGGCCATACGATCTCCAGTTCAAGCGCAATTGAACGCGCGAGTCCTTCAAGGTCCGGGAACAGCGATGCGTTCGTGATGTTCATCCTGTAGAGCGAACGCATGGCTTCGTCCCGTAGATCCGACGGCAACACGATCTTGCGCAGCAGTTCGTCACTGCAGGTGTATTGATCGAGGATCATGTCCAGCGGCTGGCGCAACAGGCCGGGCAACACAAAGGTGCCTGCTTGCGCAATCAGCCGCTGATCCATTTCGGCGGGCTCCCCGAACCACATCACCGGGTTTTCGTCGCTGAGATAAAACTTTTCGAAGTTCCCGGCCAGACGCGGGTCGATCATCTCGCGCACCAGATGCGGCGCCGAAACGGGAACGGCGCGATCCGTCCACAGTGCCGGCGTATTGACTGCAAAAACAGCGGCGTTGGACACCGCTCGCTCAAGCGCAAAGAACGCGGCAACAAAGGGCGACTTGGTGAAATCGAGCAGCCTGGTTGGTGCGCCGTGATGCTGCATCAAGCCAAGGCAACGCAGGTCGTCGGACAGCGCGCGAACATCGGAAAGATAGTTGTGCGCCTTGCGCCTGAAGATGCGAATGGCGCGCTGTTCCTGAATGCGCCACGCCGAGCGGTCCGGAACGAACGCGGACAGGTAGCGCGATAACGAGCTTTGCAATTGCCATCGGGCGTCTTGCTGACCCCGAAACGCCCAACCATCGAGTTCAATGGTCAGGTCCATGAACTCTTGCCAACTCGACACAATGATAGTTTGCATCGTCACTTATCCAGAGTAGCACTCGCTGTTTCGTGCCCGATCACCTGTTCCGGGCGCGGCATAAACAGTCGAGTGGAAAACGCAAAGCGTGGGTCCCGTCGGGAGGACCTTGTACATCATGGTCAACCTCAATGATGACGATGAATCATGACAGTTAACCATGATGCAGACGGCGGTTCGCCATCAACAGCAGGCCGTTGCACAGCAGCGCAAACAAGGTAAGGAACAACGCGACGGCCATGATGGTGCGAATATCGCCAAGGTTCATTGCGCTGGTGAGCATGTAGCCAAGCCCACGCTGTGACGCGAACATTTCACCAATCAGCACACCCAGCAGCGTCAGGGAGAATCCCAGGCGCAGTCCCGAGACAATCTCGGGGAACACAGCGGGCAGCACCACATGCAGGATCGTTCGATGCAGCGGCAGGCGCATTGTCCGCGACGTGCGCAGATACACCGGCCGCATCTGGCGGATCGCATTCATGGTGAACATCAAAATGGGGATCAATCCGTGCATGACGCCGAACGCGACCTTGGCCGACAGTCCAAGACCAAACACGAGTAGCACCAGCGGGTAAAGCGTCACTTTCGGCAGCGAATAGAGGTTCAGCAAAATCGGCTCGGCGACAACGCCGGACATGCGGTTCACGCCGAGCACCACACCCAGCAGAATGCCTCCCGCGAGCGCAATAATGAGCGCCAGCCCAAGCGCCTTTGCGGTCTCGCTTGCATTGGACCAGAAGGCTTGAGTGCCAAGCATATGCGCGAGTTCGGTCAGCGTCGACCAGGGCGAGGACAGCGAACCGTCCCCAACCGTCAGATGCAGCACTTGCCAGCAAGCAACAATGACCACTGCAACAATCAACGGGTCGTAGGTATGTTTCATGGGCGCTCCGGCGGATGGCATGAGGCGTGAGGTTTGATTAGCGCTGACGGCGGGACTGGAACCGGTGATCGATGCGATTCAGCACCATGTTCACCAGGGTCACGGTAATCAGGATCAGCAACATCAGCGAGTACATGTCGTCGTTCTGGAAGTTGTTATAGGCGTAGCCGATCGCATACCCAACGCCCGATCCGGACAAGATGAATTCAGACGCAATCACGCCGATGAACGAATACGCCACCGCCAGCTTTACCCCCGTGAAAAGATACGGGAGCGCGGCGGGCAGTTTGATGAAAAAAGCCGAGCGCCATGCCGGCAGGCGCATGACCAGCCCGCTTTTGTGAAGCGCACGGGGAATGCGATCGAGGCCGTCAAGGGTCGCGGTAATCATGGTCACCACGGCGAGCAATACCGCGATGGCGATGATCGGCAGCGGGCCCACGCCCAGCACCACGATGAACACCGGATAAAATATGAACGTAGGCACCGCGTAGTAGCTGGACAACAGGGGCTCAAGCGCCCGACGCATCCGCGGTAACGCATGAATACTCAAACCGGCAACAAAGCCCAGCAGTACCGAGACGACTGATGCCGTCACGATCTCCAGGAGGCTGATCCCTATGTCGTGATTGAACTTGCCTGCGCGCAGCAACTCGACACCGTGCGTCACCATTGCCGAAGGGGCCAGCAGCACGCTCGCCGGGATGACGCCCAGGCGGCATAGCACTTCGATCAGCGCGATGAAGCTGATGACCACCACCGCCCGCAAAATGTTCTCGGTCTTCACGTTGAGTTCCGGTTGGTTAGTGCGCGGCGGCGGCCGTGCCCATCACCTTCATAGATTCAACGCGCAGCTTTTCCCACAACCGTGCGTTGACTTCGCCAAAACGCGGCGTTGAGACAATGCGGCTGTCGCGCGACCGGTTCCAACCCGTTTCCACAACGTCGATAAACAAACCGGGGCGTGCCGACATCACGCCGACACGATCGGACAGCATCGCGGCTTCGTCGAGCGCGTGCGTAATCAGCAGAACGGTGGCGGAAGTCTCGCGCCACAGCCGCAGCAATTCGTCTCCCATGAGCAGCCGCGTTTGCTGGTCGAGTGCGCCAAAGGGTTCATCGAGCAGGATCAGTCTCGGTTGCGTTACAAGCGTACGGGCGATGCACACGCGCTGGCGCATGCCCCCCGACAATTGCGCCGGATAAGCGCCCGCGAAATCCTTCAGGCCCATGAAGCCCATCGCGTAGTCGGTCCTGCGCTTGATTTCGGCGCCGTCCATGCCCGCCATGCGTAACCCGAACGAAATGTTGTCGCGCACATTCAGCCAGGGGAACGACGCGTCTTCCTGAAAGACGACGCCCACGCCATCCGGTACGCCCTTGACCGGGCGTCCCTCGAACATGACGGTTCCGCTGCTCGGTTCGGACAGGCCCGCGAGTGCGTCGAGCAAGGTGGACTTGCCGCAGCCCGAGGGCCCGACCACCGAGAAGAATTCACCCTTTATCAGGGTCAGGTCGATCGGGCCCAGCGCATGAAAAAGTTCCTTGGAACCATTCTTCGTGAAATGCCGCGTAACGCCGGTGAGCGTCGCATGCACCTCCTCAGGCGTCTGCGATGGCAACGTGTCCAGGACCCTGAGTGGCGCCGACCGGTTCAAGGATGTGTTCGCCGCGGTCATAGTTTTCCTTTGGCCTTCAAGTCTGCGGGAAGGAAACTTGTGTCAACAAGCTTGGGCCAATCCACGTTACCGTTGAGTTCGCCGATCAGCTTGAGACCGTCTGTCATGCGATCGAGTTCTGTACGATCGAACTCGCCGGTGCTCCACATGTGCGACTTGACCATGTTGTCCACTGCTGTCTTTGCCACTTCAGGCGTCAGTTTGAAACTCTCCTGCAGCAATGCTGCCGCGGCGGCTGGATTGGCGTAGGTCGCATCGACACCCGCGCGCCGTCCGGCGATGATCGCACGCAAGGTATCAGGATGTTCTTTTGCAAACTCGCGGGTAGTGATGCCAACCGAGGTGGTCATGGGCTGGAGGATATCGCCGGCGCGATAGACCGTGCGGTACTTAGTGTTGCGAATGATTGAAAGAGGTTCGATCAATACGGCTCCTGACACGCCACCCTGCTCCAGCAGCGTCAAGCCGTTGACATACCCGCCCGATGCGATCCGCGTGACCTTGCTCGCGTCTATGCCCTTTTCCTTGAGGACCATCAGCAGCAACATTTCAGATACCCCTTTCGGCGATGTAATGGCGACCTTCTTGCCGGCGAGGTCGCCTACATTTTTGACGTCGGAGTTGGGCATGGTCACCATCGAGGCCTCGGCGACACTGCGTGTCCCCACATTCACGATAACGAGGTCGAGTCCCTGGCGCTGAGCCGCGAGCGCCGCCGAAACAGCCACTTCGCCGTAGGGTGTCTTACTGGCGAGAATATTGCGAACGGTCGTGCCTCCGCCGCCGGAGCTGAGGATGCCGGTGATGTCGACGCCCGCCTTCTTGAAGAGTCCGTCATGCATGGCGACTGCATACGGAAGCCCATATAAACTGCTGCCCCATTGCGTTACCGAGATTTCATCAGCATGCGCGACGTTGAATCGCCCGGGAGCGGCTGCGAGGAGCAGTGACACACTAAACGACGTGACCGCACGCGTGATGAATGACTTCATTGGTTACTCCGGACCAGGATAGAGAGAGGATCAATTGCTTTAGATTACACAGTCAAAAAGAGCGTACACCTGTTATTTTCATTTCTCATGCGTGAAGCATGCCGGGTGATATCGCCCGGTGCACCCCTTTGAAACCAGGCTTCGTTTCAATATTCACTTGGCATTCTTCAGTTTACTGAATCAAAAAAATACACGAACAAACTGGCCGCGAAAACCGCAGGATAAATAGCGTACACAACGCAATTATCTTGACGGCGCCGGCCTCCCGGCAATGGTGCAACGGAGCATTAGAATGCAGCACGAGGTGATTGGCAACCCGATAACGGTTCCTGAAGCAGATTCTCGCTGAGCATCCCAGGTGAACATGAATGATGCCCCACGGTCAATCATCCAACTTTTGAAGCAGGCGTGCAGCCTGGGCCTCCAAAGCGCCGGGCTGACCGCGCCGAAAACGTTCATCGGCAATGTCATATCATGTTCACTTCCCGACCATCCCTACCGCGCGAGGCGGATCGACATGACCGACAACGGTAACCCGCTGCTACAGGACTGGCACACGCCGTATCAGTTGCCGCCGTTCCAGCAGCTCCGGTGCGAACACTTCGCGCCCGCCTTCGCGGTGCTCTTCGAGCGGCATCTGGCGGAAATCGATGCACTGGCTGAAAACCCGGCCGCGCCGACATTCGACAATACCGTAGCCGCGTTCGATGCAGCCGGCGCCCGGCTTGATCGTGTCAGGCTGACGTTCGAAAACCTGTGCTCCTCCGAGTCGCCACCCGCGTTGCAGGCGGTGCAGCGCGAAATGGCGCCGCTGCTGGCGGCCTACGACAGCAAGGTGGCGATGCACGCCGGTTTCTTTGCCAGGCTCGACGCTGTCCACCAGCAAGCCGACATGCTGGATCTCAGCGAGGAGCAGCAGCGCTTGCTGCAACGCCTGCATACTGATTTCGTTCGTACGGGCGCCACGTTGCAAGGGGCTGCACGCGAGCGTTTCGCGGCCATCGCCACGCGGCTTGCTGAGCTGCAGACGCAGTTCGCGCAGAACATACTCGCCGACGAATCCACCTACCAGTTGCCGCTGGTCTCCGAAGCGGACTTGGGCGGCTTGCCCGATTTTCTGCGTGAGTCGGCACAGAGCGCCGCCAGGGAACGCGGTGTGGAGGGCTACGTGATCACGCTTTCGCGTTCGCTGGTGCAGCCCTTCCTCACATGGTCGACCCGTCGGGATCTGCGCGAGACCGCATGGCGCGCGTGGACCAGCCGTGGAGAAAACCCGGCACGCGACAACCGGCCGCTCGCTCGCGAAATACTGATGCTGCGGCAGGAGCAGGCGCGTTTGTTAGGCTACGAGAACTTCGCCGACTACGCACTCGCCGATCGCATGGCCGGCAACGCCTCCGCGGTTCACGCACTGCTTAGCCAGGTATGGGAGCCGGCGAAGGCCAGCGCCGGGCAGGAGCGGCAGGCGTTGGCGGAGCAAGCTGCCGTACTGGGTGAACCCACATCGATCGAACCTTGGGACTGGTATTACCTGGCCGAAAAAGTACGGGTCGCCCGCTATGCACTCGACGATGCACAAGTGAAACCGTACTTCAGCCTGGACGCGATGCTGGCCGCCATGTTCGATTGCGCGGGACGCTTGTTTGGTTTGCAGTTTGTCGAGCAAACCAGCGAGCAAACCGGCGTGCCGCTGTATCACCCGGACGTTCGCCTGTGGGAGGTGCGCCGCGGTGGTGAACAGGTGGGTATCTTCCTCGGCGACAACTATGCCCGGCCCAACAAACAGGGCGGCGCGTGGATGCACATCTATCGCAGGCAAACACGCAATGGCGGCAAGGTGACGCCGATCGTGGTGAACAACAACAATTTTGCCCGCACTGACAACGGTCCGACGCTGCTCAGTTTCGACGACGTGCGCACGCTGTTTCATGAATTCGGCCACGGCCTGCATGGCTTGCTCTCTGATGTGAACTACGGCCGTCTGTCGGGTACCAACGTCCCGCAAGACTATGTGGAGCTCCCTTCGCAGTTGATGGAGAACTGGGCCACCGTGCCGGAAGTGCTTGCGAAGCATGCCCTTCACGTGACGACTGGCGAGCCTATTCCGGCTGAACTGATCGAGCGGATAAGGGCCTCACAGACCTTCAACCAGGGGTTTGAGACGGTGGCCTACACGTCGTCGGCTTTGATCGATATGGCGCTGCATCTGCAGAGGGAACCTGCGGGTATCGACATCGCCCGCTTCGAGGCGACGGAGCGGGAGCGTATCGGCGTACCGCGCGAGGTGGGCATGCGCCACCGGTTGCCCCACTTCGGCCATATCTTCAGCGGCGCTTATTACGCGGCCGGGTATTACGTCTACATGTGGGCCGAGGTCCTCGAAGCCGACGCATTCGATGCATTCGAAGAAGCCGGCAACGCATTCGATTCCGCGCTGGCAGACAAACTGCAGCGGTATGTGTACAGCGCAGGCGACAGCCGCGAACAACGCTCGGCGTTCCAGGCATTTCGCGGACGTGATCCGCGCGCCCAGCCGATGTTGCGCAAACGGGGTTTGCTGCGGGAGGAATGAAGGCTTCGTAAAGAGTAGCGAGGATCACGACCGGGGTCACGACTCGAGTCACTTCTGCTGGAAATACAGCGCGTCATGTTTGCGCCAGTCGCATACGGGATTCGGAGATGGCCAAGCCTTCCAGAACATCACTGTTTACCGCTGCCAGCCTGTGGGACGCCGCTTCGATCGAAGCGGCGCTGGCCTCGGCGCCGGAGTTGGCCGGGGTCACCGATCCGCAGGGACGTACCGCCCTGCATCGTGCTTGCGCGGTCAAGCCTGGGAGTAGTCCCCAACTCCGCGAACCGAACGGGATCAGCACCGTGACCACCCTTCTCGAAGCCGGTGCGGAGCTTGAACGCGAAGTGCCCATGAACGAGGACGAAGGGGATTTTCGGGCAACGCCGCTATGGTATGCAGTCGCCCGAGGGGAGAACCTGCCTCTGGTCAAATTCCTTTTGCAACGCGGCGCGAACGCCAGCTATTCACTTTGGGCGGCAGTATGGCGCGACGACGATGTTCTATGTCGCGCGCTTCTCAAATCCCAGCCTGATCTCAATCTCAGAGCGCATGGTGAGACACCCATTTTCTATGCCGCCCGGCTTAAGCGGCTCAAGACACTCGACCTCCTCATCAAAGCGGGCGCGAACCCGGCTATAGCGGATTCCGCGGGCCGCGATGCGGTGGACATCGCGCGGGCAAGGCGCCTGCCCAAAGAGATCATTGACCGGCTGGAGTGTCTCAAGAGCAGCATGCAAGGCAGTCGCGCATGAGCGCATTGAATTGGCGCTACTGGCCCGATTCATCATTGCGTATCTGTACAGGGCGCGTTGACCGTTCATCGCGTAACAATGGGGGTCGCCGTTGGTGAGTTTAATCGAGCTCAATCAAGCTTAACGAACCCAGGGAGTAATCATGAACCGGCGCTATGTCACGGCAGATGTATTCACGGACGAAAAATTCAAGGGCAATCCGATTGCTGTCGTGCTGGACGCCGAGGGCTTGTCGACGAATCAGATGCAGGCGATTACGGCCGAATTCGGGTATAGCGAAACAACCTTTGTCTTGCCGCCTCGCGATCCCGCCAACACTGCCTGGGTAAGAATCTTTACGCCAAGCCGCGAGATTCCATTCGCGGGGCACCCGAACATCGGTACGGCATTTGTCCTGGCCGCAAGAGCGGTATCGGGTCCAACACCTCTACCCGATCAACTCGTGTTTGAGGAGGCAGCGGGCCTGGTGCCGGTCACTCAACTGAAAGAGGACGGGAAGCTGGTCGGAGCGGAACTCGTTGCGCCGGAGCCGCTAACCCGGCTGTCGCACGTGCCGCAAGACCGTGTAGCAGCCTGTCTTTCACTCGACCCCGCCGATATCCTGGTCGACGCTCACCTGCCTCAAGTGGCCTCGGTCGGCCTCCCGTTCGTCATTGCCGAGCTTAGGTCCCGGGACGCACTCCGCAGATGTACGCCTGACCTGGGCGCTTACAAAAGGGTGTTGCCAATCGACGGGGCGGTGTCTATCTACGCCTATACGCGCGATGCAGGCCAGGACGTGACCAACGCCGACTGCGATCTGCAAGCCCGTATGTTCACGCCACGCATGACCGAAGACCCGGCAACGGGCAGTGCGACAGGGGCCATGGCCGCACTCGTTGCCCAGGTCCGGGGCGTGTCGAACCTGGTGCTGCGCGTGGGTCAAGGGGTAGACATGGGGCGGCCGAGCGTCTTGATCGCCAGTGTGGATACGCACCACGGCAAGACAAGGATCCGGATTGGCGGCAAATGTGTCAGCGTAATGGAAGGATCGTTTCGCCTCGCCTCTTCGGATTAGGCGGACCAGGCGGACCAGGCGGACGCGCCGCCGAGGCGTGCAGTCAGTACCACATGGACCGCCCCGTAACGCCCTGCGTGAGACTCCGAGCACTCATCTCAGCATGAACGACATCGCCGACAGGCAGTTCAACATCCGCACCACATGTTCGGCGGACGCTGCGTTAAAGCGCAGCGTCACGCCATCCATCCGCGTAAGCGACGGCCACTGGCAAAACAGATCGGCAAGCGCGGTAGTCTGCACACGCAGCTCGCATTCAACCGGTGCGGGTAACACACGGTCGGAGTCGCGGATTGCGCCGGCCGCGACGTGACGTTCAACCACCGCACGTGCCGCGCGCTCGATCGCCACGCACGCGCTTTCCGGCGTCTGTGTCATGCCGCTCGCGTGACCGGTCGCGTTCTTGGTAATGACGAAGCTTGCGTCGGGAAATTGCGCTCGCGTTTCCTCGGCGAAAATATCGTCGCCCGAAAGCAGCGCGACCTTCGCACCGTATTCCGCCGCCAGCGCGCCATACAACCCTGCTTCACCGGTCTCTACGCCGTTCAGCAACACCCGCGCAAACGCGAAGCTGTTGATGGTGTGCGCGAGAATGCCGCGGCTCTGCGACATCGCGTGGTATCCGATCATGAATACGAGTTCGGCTCCGTATTCCAGCCCCGCCATCATGCCAAGCGTCCGGGGCTTGCCGAGCACGGCCTGCGCCCGGGCATCCAGCAGATCCGGCAGCAGGTTGCGGAAGCCGCCATGCGAATCGTTGACCCGGACCTGGGTTGCGCCGCCGGCAAATGCCCCTTGTATAGCGGCGTTGGCTTCAAGCGTCATCCAGCGGCGGGCGCGTTCATATTCGCCATTGCCCGCACGCGTTTGCTCGGGATGGAACACACCGGCAATGCCTTCTATATCGACTGAAATCAGGACGTTCATCGGGAAAATTTAGACCAGGTCAGATCAACAGCCGCGCGAGATCGGGCGCGGCGTCGAGTAATGAAAGACGTCGATGGCCGTCGCGGCCCGCACGGCAATACGCCCCAATAGAGGGCCGGCGTGCGAGGAGCATATCGCTCATTGCCGGTCGAGCTTTGGATCGAGCGCGTCACGCAAGCCGTCGCCGAGCAGGTTGAACGCAAGCACGGTCACGAAAATGGCGAGGCTCGGAAACAACGCGATATGCGGCGCCGTCACCATGTCTGCGCGTGCCTCGTTGAGCATTGCGCCCCACTCCGGCGTAGGCGGTTGTGCGCCAAGACCGAGGAACGACAGGCTCGCTGCGGTGATGATCGAGGTACCAATGCGCATCGTGAAATACACGACGATCGACGATATGGTTCCCGGCAGGATATGCCGCATGATGATGGTCCAGTCCGACGCGCCTATGCTTCGCGCTGCTTCAATATAGGTCAGTTGCTTGAGCATCAGTGTATTGCCGCGCACGAGCCGCGCGAACGCCGGAATGCTGAAGATGGACACCGCGCAGATCACGTTGACCATGCCGTTGCCAAGAATGGCCACCACGCCGATCGCGAGCAGGATGCCCGGAAATGCAAACAGGACATCCGCCACGCGCATGGTGATGCGATCCCACCAGCCTTCGTAGTAACCGGCAAGCAGTCCGAAGAACGTACCGATCGCTGCACCGATGGCAACCGAAAGGAAACCCGCTGAAAGCGAGATGCGCGTACCCGACAAGATCCGGCTGAAAATGTCCCGGCCCAGCGAGTCGACACCAAACCAGTGTGCCATCGATGGCCCCGCGTTCAGCGCGTCGTAGTCGAAATAGTTTTCCGGATCATACGGAACAATGTGCGGCGCAACGATCGCCGCCACCACGAGCAGCAGCACCAGCACGCCCGCCGCAAGCGCCACATGTTGCTTACGGAACTTGCGCCAGAACTCGCCCCAAGGCGTGCGGATCGCGCTGTCCGCCTGCGTTCTCGGCGCCACGATATTCGCCTCACTGCCTGTCGTGCTCATGCTGACCTCACTTGAAACGGATGGTCGGATTGATGACGGCATACAGCACGTCGACAACCAGATTGATGACAATGAACTCAAGCGAAAACAGCAGCACCTCCGCCTGGATCACGGGATAGTCGCGCATGGCAACGGCATCGACCAGCAGGCGCCCGAGTCCCGGCCAGTTGAATACGACCTCGACCACAATGGAACCGCCGAGCAGGAAACCGAACTGCAGCCCCATCATGGTGACGACCGGAATCATTGCGTTGCGCAGGCTGTGCTTCACGATCACCAGCCACTCCGGCACGCCTTTGGCGCGCGCGGTGCGCACGAAATCCTCATGCATCACTTCGACGAAAGACGCTCGCGTGAAGCGCGCCATGACTGCTGCGACCGCTGCGCCCAGCGTCAGCGAAGGCAGCACGTAGCTTTGCCATGAACCGTCACCGACCACCGGCAGCCAGCCCAGTTTCACCGAGAAGATTTCCATCAGCAGCATGCCGAGCGCGAACGCCGGAAACGAGATGCCCGACACCGCCAGCGTCATGCCGAGACGGTCAGGCCATCGATTACGCCACACCGCCGACGTTATCCCCACGGCCATTCCAAAGATTACTGCCCACACCATGCTCACCAGCGTCAGCAGCAGGGTCGGCATGAACCGCTCACCGATCTCGGCGCTGACAGGCCGCTTGCTGCGTGTCGAGACGCCAAAATCGCCAT
This sequence comes from Caballeronia udeis, assembly GCF_001544555.2. Lineage (GTDB taxonomy): Bacteria > Pseudomonadota > Gammaproteobacteria > Burkholderiales > Burkholderiaceae > Caballeronia > Caballeronia udeis. The sequence continues at coordinate 31,675 of NZ_FCOK02000054.1, forward strand.
GCGCAATGCGCCAGAAAAATTGCACGAATTGCTGCGGCAACGGCTTGTCGAGACCGAGGTCACTGCGTACCAGGGCGACGGTGGCGTCGTCGGCTTCGGGACCGGCGGCAAGACGCGCCGGGTCCCCCGGCAACAGATGCACGAATAGAAACACCAGCACGGCGACGATAAAAAGCGTCGGCAGCAGGCCCAGCAGACGTTTGGCGAGAAAGTTCAGCATGACGGCGATCCGGCTGTGATGCAGCCGCAGTGGCAGGATGTTGCCGGCCACTGCGCACAACAGCAAAAAGAATACGGAGGAGTCCGGCACAACTAGAAAAACTACCGGACCCGGGCAAACAACCTTACTTGATCGCGATCTCGTCGAAGTTGAACGAACCGTCCGGCGCTACATAGGCCCCCGACAGACGTTTGCTGCGCGCATAGAGCAGCTTTTCCTGGACCAGGAAGATCCACGGCGCGTCGGCCCAGATGCGCTTTTGCGCGTCCGCGTACAGCGCCGTTTTCTGCGCGCGGTCGGGAGTCTCGAGCGCCTTCGACAGGTCGGTGTCGACTGCGTCGTTCTTGTAGTAAGCGGTATTCGTAAGCTTCGGCGGCATTGAAACCGAGGCCAGCAGCGGCGAGATCGCCCAGTCGGCTTCACCGGTCGACGACGACCAGCCGGCGTAATACATCCTAACGGGCGCGGTTGCCGGGTCCGGTGCACTCTCGACCTTCGCCACACGCTGCCCTGCTTCGAGTGCTTCCACTTGCACCTTCACGCCGACCTGCGCGAGTTGCTGCTGCACGAATTGAATGACCTTCTGCGAGGTCGAGTTGTTATACGCCGACCAGAGGGTGGACTCGAAACCGTCCGGATAACCGGCCTCTTTCAGCAGGGCGCGCGCCTTGGCGGGATCGTACGGCCAAGGTCCGGTTTTCGTTGCGTAATCCACGCCTTGGGGCACGACACCATCGGCCGGCGTGGCGTAGCCGGAGAACGCAACCTTCGTGAGCGCGTCCTTGTTCACCGCGTAGTTCAGCGCTTCGCGGACCTTCGGGTTATCGAACGGTTTTTTCATCACGTTCAGGCTGATATAACGCACGATGATCGACGGTCCCGCGAACAGGTCGACCTTGGGGTCGGCCTTGAGCATGGCAGCCTGTTCATAGGGCACCTGAAAGGCGAAGTCGGCTTCGCCGGTGCGCATCAGCGCGGAACGCGTGTTGTTGTCGACAACAGGCTTCCAGTCGATCGCATCAATTTTCGGATACCCCGTCTTCCAATAGCCGGTGAACTTCTTCACCGTCAGGTCGCCCGCCGGGTCCCATTTCACGAATTCGAACGGACCTGTACCGACCGGATGAAAGCCGATGTCCTTGCCCCATTTCGTCATGGCAGCCGGCGAGATCATGACCGCAGACGGATGCGCGAGCACGTTGATGAACGCCGAGAACGGCGTCTTGAGCGTGATCCTGACCGTGTACGGATCGATCACCTCGGTTTTATCGATGCGGTTGAACAGGTTGTAGCGCTTGAGCTTGTTCGCCGGATCGGTCACCCGGTCGAAGTTGGCCTTCACCGCCGCCGCGTTGAAGTCGGTGCCGTCCTGGAACTTGACGCCCTGGCGCAGCTTGAATGTATAGACCCTTGCATCGGGACTGGCTTCGTAGCTGGTCGCGAGCACGTTGATGAGTTTCATATCCTTGTCAAAACCGAACAGGCCTTGATAGAACGACTTCGCGGCGGCTTGCGAGAGCGTGTCGTTGGCGTCGTAGGGGTCGAGACTTGTAAAGGTCGATGCAACGGCCATCACGGCGGTTTGTTCGGCGTGCGCCGCCCCGCTCGCGAGCATGGCGAAGACTGCCGCGCTGCCGGCCAGCAACGCGCGCAAACGAAACGGAGAAGACGGGACATGCGAGTTCATAGGGGTGGGCTCCAGGCAGCTTGGTAATAAATGCGGATAAACAAGGTTGCAATCAGAAACGGTTTGCATGCCGAACAATCAGTAACGTTCAGTACGCACCGCCAATGCGATGCTCGGCTACGAAATGGTCCGGACCGACCATGACCAGCGGGGCGAACACCGGCTGGTCGTCGAGCGCGCGAATCGGGCTCGGCATTTCATCGGCGGCCAGCACGCGCTTCGCGTGACGTCGCGCCGGATCGGCAACCGGCACCGCGCCCATGAGTTTTTTCGTATAGGCATGCTGTGGCGCTTCGAACACCGCTCGGCGCGGCCCGATCTCGACGATCTGCCCGAGATACATCACCGCCACGCGATGGCTGACCCGCTCGACTACCGCCATGTCATGCGAAATGAACAGATAAGCCACGCCGAGTTCACGCTGCAGATCGAGCATCAGGTTCACGATCTGCGCTTGCACGGACACATCGAGCGCCGACACGGATTCATCGGCGATCACTACTTTCGGGTTCAATGCGAGCGCACGGGCAATGGCTATGCGCTGGCGTTGCCCGCCGGAAAACTCGTGCGGATAGCGGCGCGCGGCTTCGGCCGGGAGACCCACCTTGTCCAGCAACCATGCAACCCGCGCCTGTGCCTCGGCGCCTTGCGATACGCCGTGCACGAGCAGAGGCTCCATGATCGAGAAGCCGACCGTCAGGCGCGGATTCAGGGACGCGAACGGGTCCTGGAAAATAAACTGGACGTCGCGGCGCAATGCCTGCAAGGCGGGTCCGGTCAGCGAACTGATCTCATTGCCGTCAAACTCGATGGAGCCGCTCTGGCTTTCCACGAGTCGCAGCAACGAACGGCCCGTGGTGGATTTGCCGCAGCCTGATTCCCCCACCAGCGCGAGCGTTTCGCCCGGGCGCAAGTCGAAACTGACTCGCTCCACGGCATGCACGCGACCCGTCAAGCGTCCGAACAATCCTGTCCGGACCGGGAAGCGCGTCACCAGATCGCGCACGCGGAGGATCGGCGGCGTGGTATTCGCAATAGGCGGCTGCGCTTCGTGCGCGACCGCCGGCGCCGGAACCAGTGTTTCATCGGCACCGGCCTGTTCCACCGTGAGAATCGGGAACTTGGCCGGCGAGTCGGTGCCCGACATTGCGCCAAGACGCGGGACAGCAGCCAGCAACGCCTTCGTATAGGGGTGCGACGGTGCGGCGAACAGCGGTCCGGATTCGCCCTCCTCCACCTTCTCGCCGTGGTACATCACCAGCACGCGGTCGGCCACTTCGGCGACCACACCCATGTCATGCGTGATAAAAATCACGCCCATGTTCATCTCGTCCTGCAAGCCGCGGATCAGTTGCAGGATCTGCGCCTGGATCGTGACGTCGAGCGCGGTGGTCGGTTCGTCGGCGATCAGCAGCGCCGGTCTGCAGGACAGCGCCATCGCAATCATCACCCGCTGGCGCATGCCGCCTGACAACTGATGCGGATACCGCGCGGCCACGCGGCGCGCTTCGGGAATCCGCACGAGTTCGAGCAAACGCAAGGTTTCCGCGCGGGCGGCACTCCGGCTCTTGTGCTGATGCAGCGCGATCGCCTCGCCGATCTGGTCGCCCACGGTGAACACCGGGTTCAGCGACGTCATCGGCTCCTGGAAGATCATCGCGATGTCGGCACCACGGATCGAACGCATCGTGCCGGACGAAGCGCGCGCGAGATCAAGCACCTGGCCGTCACGCCGCCGGAACGCAATGGAACCCCCGGCAATACGGCCGCCGCCATGCTCGATCAGACGCATCAGTGCGAGGGACGTCACCGACTTGCCGGACCCCGATTCACCGACGATCGCCAGGGTCTCGCCGCGATCCACTGTCAGCGACAGGTTGCGCACCGCGTTGAAGGCCTTGTCGCCCTGGCGGAACGCGATCGAAAGATCGTCGACGGCCAGCACGCGTTGAGGCGGCAAGGTGTCCAGACGTGGGTGCGCAATGTGCGGTGAAGTCGCCACGATGTTTTCCTCAAGGAATGAACGCGGCTCGGACGATGATTCGCGCCGTGCCGGGCAACAGACGAACAAGCGTCAGCGATAGATTGCCGTAACCGGTGCAACGCCTACCCGCACGAAACCGCGGTACATGCCGTCGGTATTGAACGGCAACGTGACGTTGCCGCGCGCGTCGACGGCGATCAGTCCGCCTCGGCCATTAATACGCGGCAGGCGCTTCATCACGACATCGGCGGCCGCTTCTTCCAGCGATACTCCGCGATACGCCATTTGCGCCGCGACGTCGTAAGCGGCGACCATCCGCATGAACATCTCGCCGGAGCCCGTCGTGGACACCGCACAGGTTGCATCGTCGGCGTAGCAGCCAGCGCCGATCAACGGGGTATCGCCCACCCGCCCGGCCTGCTTGTTGGTGACACCGCCTGTTGATGTGGCGGCTGCCAGATGCCCGCGTTGGTCAAGCGCGACGGCGCCGACCGTGCCGAACTTCTTGTTCGGATCGATGGGTTCGTGCGGCGTCGGCTCTGTCTCGCCATCCGCCAACGTGGCGCCGTCGTGATCGAGCATCACGCGCTGCTCGCCCCGTGCGAGCAGCCATTGCTTGTGACGGGCGTCGGTATGGAAATATGCGGGGTCGACCAATTCGAACCCCTGCGCCACGGCAAATGCTTGCGCGCCGGCGCCGGTGAACATCACATGGTCGCTGGCTTCGAGCACGCGGCGCGCGACGAGGATCGGGTTGCGCAGACGCGTCACGCAGCAGATCGCGCCTGCTTCGAGCGTGCTGCCGTCCATGATCGCAGCGTCGAGTTCATGCGTGCCATCGGCTGTGAAAACGGCACCGCGCCCGGCGTTGAACAACGGGTTGTCTTCTAGCAGACGCACGGCTTCGCTCACGGCGTCGAGTGCGCTGCCGCCGCCGGCCAGGATGCTCTGGCCTGCCGCCAGGATGTCGCGCAGGCTTGCGTGGTAGCGCTGCTCGGCGTCCGGGTCCATCAGCGTGCGCAGGATCGTGCCTGCGCCGCCATGAATGGCAATGACTGCGGTCTGGTTCATCGTTTCGGCTGCCTGTTGGATCGTGGAGTACTGGATTTCCGGGCCTTTCTCGCGGGACGATTCGACGTGCCTGGCGTTGACGAGTTGCTTTCGCCGGACGGTGTCTCGGTCAGCCACGGCAACACGAATTCGGTCATGTCCGCGGCGGCTTTTGCCGAGCGTTTGGTGCGGTACGCAACGGCGTCGCAGAGTGCTTCGATCACGGCCAGCACCGCTGCGTCGGAGTTCGCCGCGAGCCGCCGTTCCGAGCGGACGCACAGCGTGAGGTCCGCGAATTGCCCAAGCGGCGAGTTGACGCTGTCGGTCAACGCGAGCACGCGCGCGCCCAGGCTCGCGGCGCGGCGCGCGAGCTGGATGGTGTCGTCTACATAACGGGGAAACGCAATGCCGATCACAAGATCACCCTTGCCTGCGCTGAAGAGGCGGCGCGCTGCGTGCGTCGGCCCGCCAACGAACGCAAGCGATTGCACGTTGTCGTGATAAGGCATCAGGCCGTGCTCCATCAGCCCGGCCAGAAACGCGCTCGAGCCTGCGCCGAGCACGAACACGCGACGCGCGGCAAGAATGGCTTCGACTGCCGCATCCGCCGCGGCGCCGTTAATGTCAGTGCGTGTCAAACGCAAATTGACCGCGGCCTGTTCAAGTGACGCGCCGAGCAACTCGTCGCCGCTCGCGGGTGATTCCTGCGCTGAACGCAAGCGCTCGACCGGCGCAAGCGTCGCTTCGAAACCGCGCACCAGCGCGCCGCGAAATGCCGGGTAACCGTCGAAGCCAAGCGCGCGTGCGAAGCGGTTTGCGGTCGCCACGGAAGCGCCGACAGCATCTGCCAGTTCATCAATACGCATGGTCGCCGCGCGGAACAGGTTGGCCTGCACATACGCGCCCATCCGGCGATGGATAGGCGTCAGGCCCGGCATTGCCGCCACGATAAGTGCCGCGATGCTCAGTCCGGACGGAGCGGATGCCGCGGACGGACGATCTGCCATGAAGAAAAATCAGCGGGAAGCCGAAGAAGTAACAATGAAAGTATATTTGCACAAAATTTTTCTCAAAAAAAATGTATTTTCATTAAGAGGGTTTGCCCTGAGCGGGGCCGGAGCGCAACTATCCGGAGGTTGGAGACCCTGTTTGTGCAGCCGCGCACTCAGGGAATTCGAAGCATGCCGAATTGCTTTTACTGCGACGGACGGAAGCATTTAGACGCGAGAGATGGACGCCTGGCGAGATAGAGTCACCGAGGTAAACAGTAGGTATCCTGATTATTATTCGGAGCGCTTTTCAGTGGCAAATCCACTGCTCCTGCGACCGACACAGGGGTCTGCTCAACCCGTGCCGAAAACGACGGCACGGGTCCTGCTCAGTGCCGATGATGCATCCACCAATGCCGGTGGTGATCGGCCGTGTGACCGCGTTTTTTATCTGGCGATTTCGACTCGTTAACTAACAGGATAATTGCTACGAGCGCCAAGCCGCCAAGGCCAACCAGAACGTTGATCAAATCGATGGCGGAACTGTGCAAGGTCAATCGCGACGCGGTTCCCACAATGTCCATTACCGTATTGACAAACTCGTCCATGATGCCTCCCACGTCTTCTGCCCTTGCATTTCCATGATAGGTAAACAGAGGCTTAAGAGTAAGCGGTCGTCATCAAATTTTTGGGCTCTTTAACCATCCATTTCGACGTTCCCACGGGATCGAAATGTCGAAAAATGATCTAAGAATCAGGTGACGAGGTGAAAATGAGGCGATCAAGACCAAGACCTCTGCGGGCGAACTCAGGCAGTTCCGTGCGCGTTGAGTGCCCGTCAGCCAAGAACCGCAACCTGCACTTCAAACCATGGGACTTATCTCGCGCACCCTTTCTCTCGGACCGAACATCACGAAACTGGCCACGGCCAACACCCAGGCGCCAATACACCCGTACAGCATCACGAGACCAAATCCATGCACGAGCGCTGCATGAACGGCCGTTCCTGAAGAATCCAGGGAGCCTGATCCTGGAAACCCCTGGCTAAGCACCCCAAGATCGCCCGCGGCTATTCTTTCCGCCAGGGCGCGCAGTTGCCGTGCATCGAGAGATCCTGACAACGAGCTTCTCAAAGACGACAGGATCCCTTCTATCAGGATGTATCCCATCAAGGCGATGTTGATGGCCAGCGAGATGAGCCTGGTACTCATGTCTATGCCCGAAGCCATGCCCGCGCGCGTGCTCGGAACCGAACTGGTCGTCGTATTGGTAACGGGCGTATTGGTCAGTCCCAATCCGATGCCGGCCAACAGGCAACCCGGCAGCATGGTCAGCCAGCTGGCATGCTCCGCGGCGCTGCCCGCCCGCATCAGGATAAAACCCGTGCCAATCGTGAACAGGCCCAGCGGAATGACTACACCCGGGTGGTATCGAAACGAGAGGCGTTCGGCCAGCGGCGGTATCACCAGCGTGGGAAGCGTATAAGCCAGAAGCGCTGATCCGGCAGTGACGCTGTCGTAACCGAGGCTGCTCTGAAAATAGATCGGCAGATAAATCATGAATGGCCAGAAGCTGAAATTCATGCCCATCGATCCAAACAGCGCCCCCGAAAAATTGCGTATCCTGAATACGGAAAAATCGAACATGGGATGAACATTCATTTTCTCCGCGAATATAAAGAGGATAAAACTGATCACCGCCGCAATCAGAATTGCTAATTCCCGTGATGCTGGTAAAACCAAGGTCCGGCCCTTGCGTAATGAAATGCGCCAGGCCGAAAACCGACAGGGAAAGCGTGACAATTCCCAGCAGGTCCAGTTTTTTGGCCTGCGGATCGCTGGATTCGTTAACCCCTTTGAAAACGAGGGCCAACGTCACCATTGCGATCAGAACGTGGATTAGAAATACCCACTGCCAATCCGATACCGCCACGATTACCCCGCCCACAATCGGCCCAAAACCCAGGCCAATCCCGAATATGATTCCCCAGGCGCCAAAGGCTCTCGTACGGGCCTGTCCTTCCTGGAACTGATGCGATAAAACCGCTACCTGGCAAATCAGCATTGCCCCGCCGGCTATCCCTTGAAGAAAGCGGCTCACAATCAATACCGAAACGCTCTGCGCCAGCCCGCAAATGGATCTGGTGGAAGAAGGTTTCGACCTTGCCGTTCGGATCGGCGAATTACGCGACAGCGTGAGCCTCGCCGCGCGCCGTCTGGGTACGCAGTACTCGAGCATTGGCGCCGCGCCGGCGTATGTGGCACGGCACGGGCTGCCCGCGAGTCTCGAAGAGATGGACGGACATGCAGGCATTGCTTACTCGCGCGCCGGCGCGTTGTCGCCCTGGCAGGTTCGGGATGTCGACGGCCAGGTGCGGCAGGCGCGCATCCAGCCGCAGGTGAGCCTGGTGATGTGCAGGCAATAGCCGCGGCGGCCATCGAAGGCTTTGGGTTGGCGTGGCTGCCTAGCTGGCTGCTGTCGCGTTACGAGAAGACCGGTGAACTGGTGGTCGTCATGAATAGCTGTGGGATGCTGCCGCAGGATATTCATGCCGTGTGGCCGCAGACGCGCTACCTGCCTTCGAAGACGCGCCGCGCTATTGACGCACTGGTCGCCGAGATTCCCGGGATGATCGCGGGTTGAAGCTGCCGAGCGATGTCTTTCACCAGTGGGCGACCTTCGGCAACTGCCACCCGTAGGTCACAGAAGCCACGCGCAAGATGAAACACGCGGCGCCACCGAGGAGCGCGGCGGCCATCGGCGAAAGCCCGAAGCGGCGGCTGACGACCAGCACGACCGCTCCCGCGAACGCGGCGCTCGCATAGATATCGGCGACCAGGACCATCGGCACGCGGGCCAGCAGGATGTCGCGTACCACGCCACCGCCCACGCCGGTGATCGTACCCATCAATGTTGATATAAATGGCCCGATGCCGTAGCTCAGCGCCTTCTGCGCGCCGGCGACGGCGAATAGCGCAAGCCCGGCCGCGTCCAGCGCCATGAGCAAGGGCGCCGAGAGGGTGCGGGCCTCGCTATGAAAGATGAAAGTCAGCAAGCCCGTGAGGAACGCAAGCGCCGGGTAGCGCCAGTCGCGCACGGCATTAGGGGGCGTCGCGCCGATCAGCAGATCGCGAATCACGCCGCCGCCAAGCGCCACGGCAAACGACAGGACCATCACCCCGAGCAGGTCGAGTCCGCCCTGCATGGCGCTGATCGCCCCTTCGGCGGCAAACACGGCCGTGCCCGCAAGATCGGCTACCAGGACTATCGTTTCGATTTTCTTCATCGTTCAGGTCTGCGATTGATATTGTCGGAGTATCGGCGAGCGCACCGTTTCCCATCAAGCGGCGTGGGCAAGATAGCGCTTTACTTCGGCGTCGATCCATTCCATGAAATGGGCCTGCTTCACGCTCAACACCTCACGCTGCTGCCAGACGAGCCAATACGGATACGGGTATGGCACGTGGATATCGGTGATCTGAACAAGCTCGCCGCGACTCATGGCATCTGCAACGAGCGTGCGCCGTTCAAGCGCAATGCCCTGCCCCAGCCGCACGGCGCCCAATACGACGTTCGAATCGTTCGCGAAGAGCCCGCTTGCATTGTCAGGTTCGCGCACGTTGGCCGCGCGGCACCAGTCGGTCCAGGGTGCATCGGTGCTTCTGATCAATGGACACGCCAGGGTCTCCTCAGCGGAGCGAGGAAGCTGACCTCCGTTGAAATGCGGTGCAGCCACGATCAGCAGTTCGTCGCTGAACAACTCTTTCTGGGCGAGACCGGGCCAGTGGCCTTGCCCCATTCGAATGCTGACGTCGGCCAGACCGTGCCGCATGTCCTGTATCTCAAGACTCGTCTGCAGGCGGACACGGTAATACGGATGGCGCTCGCGGAAACCGGACAGACGAGGCAGCAGCCAATGCAACGCAAACGACGGCAGCGTTGCAATGACCAGTTCGCTCTCTTGCGGGCGGGCCTGGGCCAGAAGCGTCGCGTTTGCAATGTCGCGAAGCGCCGAGCGTATTTCGAGCGCATAGAGACGTCCCTCTTCCGTCAGCCGCAACCCTCTCGCTTCACGCACGAAGAGCGCAACGCCCATGGTGTCTTCGAGAATCCTGATCTGCTGACTGACTGCCGAGTGCGTCACGTGGAGTTCGCGGGCAGCGAGCGTGACGCCACCGAGCCTGGCTGCCGCTTCGAAACATTTGAGCGCGGTCATGGGCGGGATGTTTTTCATGTAAGTTTTTCTTACCGAAGACGTTTGTATATGTCGCTTTTCATGCGCCGGCTAAATGTTTAACCTGATGGAAATAGCCGTCTTATATCCTTGCATCAGCACGCTTGGACGAAGGCGCAACAACGGCTGCATGATAGATATTCTAACGGGAAGCGTATGAAACTGATCGGAATGCTGGACTCGCCTTATGTGCGCCGGGTGGCAATCGGCCTCAAGCTGCTTGAGCTTGATTTCGAACATCATTCCGTTTCGGTATTCAGTGGCTTCGAGGAATTCCGCAAGCTCAACCCGGTCGTGAAAGCACCAACCCTGATCCTCGACGATGGTCAAAGCCTGATGGATTCCACGTTGATCCTCGACTATGTGACAGCCATTGCGAAGTCCGACATCACGTCGGCGGCGGAGCACGCTGAGGATCGTTTGCGCGCAACCAGGCTCACCGGGCTCGCGTTGGCCGCGTGTGACAAGACGGTTCAGATTGTTTATGAACGCAACTTGCGTCCTGCCGAAAAACAGCACGAGCCATGGATCGATCGAGTCAGCACTCAATTGCTGGCGGCGTACGCGGTGCTCGAAGCTGAACTGGGCTTGGGTACCCTGCCCCTCGACGCGGGACGGCTTGGACAGGCGGGCGTGATAGTCGCGGTCGCCTGGAGATTCACCCAGATGATGGTGCCGAAGATTGTTGTCGCTGCAGAGTATCCCAACCTGCAATCATTCTCGGCTTTCGCCGAGCGGCAGCCCGCGTTCGAAAGCACGCCGCCGGAATGAACGTTGGAGACGGGCAGCCGCCTCAGACTGACTGAACCCCGTCCGGCGCGTATGTACAACGCGCCCTTAATCAGCGTCGGCGTCAGACTCGGGATCCAGCGCCAGCACGGTCACCCCCACATCGACCCGATGTGACCCGCCGCCGAGAATCATCCCCCGCAGCAGCGACACGTCGCTATAGTCCCGTCCCGTAGCAAGCGTCACATGCTCGAGATCGGCGAGCACGTCGTTGGTCGGATCAAGATCGATCCACCCGCTGCCGGGGCAAAACACCGACACCCACGCATGCGATGCATCCGCACCGATCAGCTTCTCCTGCCCCGGCGCGGGATCATTGCGCAAATATCCGCTCACGTACCGGGCCGGCAACCCGAGCGAGCGCATGCAGCCAATCATCACCTGCGCAAAATCCTGACAGACGCCCCGGCGCATTTCAAACGCGCGATGAGCCGGCGTGTCGTAGGACGTCGCCAGGGGCTTGTACTTGAATTCGCCATGAATCCGGTGCATCAGGTCGATCGCCCCCTCCGCCAGGGGCTTGCCCGCGGGAAAACTCTCCAGCGCGTAATCCCGCAGGTCCTGCCCGAGACTGATATTCGGCGATGCAAAGCAAAACTCCGCCTCAGGGCGAAACGGTGCACGAGCGCTAAAACGCATGCCCTTCGCGACCTCGTCCCACGCCGGGGTGGTCGCCGGATCGAGCGAGGCCCATCGCGGTGTCAGTTCGACGGTCGTTTCGCTGACCATCTGCAATGAGCGGTGCGGTGACTCGAGCGAAAAATACAGTACGTCGTTACCGAAGGTGTCCACGCGGCTGTTGATGTAAGGCGGCTTGGGATCAATGCTTTCGGTGTGTGAGATCACCCGCTGCCACGCGCAGTTCTGCGGCCGGATAGTCGCGAGATGCTGAGCCGTTTCCACGTACGTTGAATAACGGTAGGTCGTCCGGTGCGACACCCACAACACGGTTTTCGGAATCTTCACGACGACACCTGCAATGCCTGCGTATTCGCGTGGCTGAAGTAACGTGCGCTGATTTCATGCGCAGCGGCGCTGACGTGATCGCCGAGTTCCTCACAGGCCCGCACGAGTTCGCCATAACTGCCGTCTTCGTCGGTCGTGCACAGTTGCTCGAGTCCGCGCAGGGACTTCAGCAGCTGCGTTGCGTCGCTGAATGCGCCGTGGTTCGTGTTGCCGGCTGCAATCGAAATCTCGTTGAGCTTGGTGCATAAGCGCGAGTACACGCCGTACAGCCCGCGCGGGTTGGTCGGCTCGACCACCAGCAGGTCGATCAGCGCGGGAACCTCGAAACGGCCCGGGTACAGCGATCGATACGTAAGCGTGCTGTCGAACAATTGCAGCAGCAGATCGAACCCGGCCGGCGTCGTCATCTGGCCATGCTCGGCGGCCACGCGCAGGAAGGTGGTCATGGTCCATACGCGTTCGATATGCCGTCCGGCGAACACCAGCTTCCATGCTTCATCGCGCGTCATGCGGTCGCCCTGCGCACCGCTGATCGAGAGCAGTTGCGTCGACAGAGTCTCGAGCGTGCGCGTCAGCTTCACGCGGTCGTAACGCTCCACGCCGGGTCCTGGCTTGAATTTCTGGATGGCGTCGCGGAAATCGTTGCGCGCGGCCAGGATCGTGCGCCAGTGATCGGTCGAAAGACGTCCGCGAATCTCGCCGCTCGCGCGCACCTGGCTCGCCAGGTTCTGGCCAATACTCGCCGCCGCGCCGTTCTCGCCAATATTGGCGACCAGCAACCGCTCAAGTCCGCGCGCCGTGTGCCCCTGCAGCGGCGTGCCGGGGGGCAGCAGGCCACATTGCCACGCGAGGTCCACCATGGTCTCCAGCATGCCCTCGGAGTCGTTGTTGTCTATCGACGAGAGGATCACGCGCAGCAGCCGCACATTGTTCTCGGCGCGCTCTCCGTATCGTCCGGCCCAGAAGAGGTTTTCCGCTGCCCGGCTCGATACCGTCCGATGCTTGCGCGCAAGGTCAGCCGGTTTTATTGGCGTGGGGAGCAGCGAGAGGCTTGAAGCCGGCTTGCTCGACAGCACCCAGGTGTCGACGCTGCTGCTGCCGTATTGCATCGATACCGAGGGTTGGCGCTCCGCCCCCAGCCGCGTGAACCCGCCGGGCATCACGGACCAGCCGCCGTCGATGTTCGCAATCGCATAAACCCGCAGCACCGAGGGCCGGCCGGTCAGCGTGTTGTCTTCATAACGCGGCGCGTGCGAACTCGGAAACAGGTTCTGGATGGTGAACGCGTCCGGCATGGCGTCGATCCGCGCGCGCCAGCCGGCGAGGGGTTGCAGGCCGTCGCCGAAACCGCGCGGGCCGCCGCCGTTGAGCGGCAAGCCCGGCCAGGTGGGAATCACGAAAGCCTTGTCCAGACGTGCCAGCACCGCTTCGCGCGCTGCTTGTTCACCGCACCACCACGTGGGCACGCTGGCGAGTTCCAGCGGCTCGTTCAGCAGCGCCCGCGAGATGGCGGGCAGGAAACCATGCAGCGCCGGCGACTCGACAAAACCCGAGCCCGGCACGTTGGACACCATCACGTTGCCGGCGCGCATTACCTGCAGCAGACCCGGCACGCCGATGGTGGAATCGGCGCGCAATTCGACCGGATCGCAGAATGCATCGTCCAGGCGGCGCATCAGCACATGAACCCGTTCCAGTCCGGCGAAGGTCTTGAGGAACAGCATGTCGTCGCGCACGGTCAGGTCCTTGCCTTCAACCAGCGTAACGCCGAGGTAACGAGCCAGGAACGCATGCTCGAAGAAGGTTTCGCTGAACGGCCCGGGCGTCAGCAGCGCAATGTGCGGCGAGCCTTCGCCGGACATCATCGCCCGGCCGCCCTGGACCAGCGCGGCGATGAGTTGCGAATAGAACGGCGCAAGCCTCTGGACCTTCATGGAGCGGAACGGCTCGGCGAATACATCCGAGACGATCAACCGGTTTTCCAGCGCATAACCGAGTCCTGACGGCGCTTCCGTCCGGTGCGCCATCACGGTCCATGTGCCGTTGGGAGCGCGCGTCAGGTCCACGGCAACCAGTTGCAGATACTGCGCGCCGGGCGGCACGAAGCCCTTCACCGAGCGCAGATACCCGGGATGCCCGAATACCAGCGCGGGCGGCAGCAGGCCGTCGTGCAGCAGGGTCTGAGGCCCGTAGATGTCGGCGACGACGGCGTTGAGCAACTTCGCGCGCTGCGTCACCGCGCGCTCGATCACTGCCCACTCGCCTTCATCGATCAGAAACGGCAGCAGGTCCAGCGCCCAAGGGCGAGGCTCGCCCCCGTCCGCATAGACGTTGTAGCTGATGTCGTTGTCGCGGACCTGCTGCGCGATGGAAGCGGTCGCCCGGTCGAGGTCGGCTATGCCGTCGTCGCCGAGCAGATCGAAGAATTGCTGCCAGGGAGCACGCAACTGGCCCGACGCGTCGCGCAGTTCGTCCCAATGGCCCTCCCGGGCCGGTACCGCGCGAAGGTGTGACGACACACTCGCGCGGTTCGTGATTGCTTCAAACGGAAGCGTGGATTGGAAGGCCAAATTGAGTAGTTTTCGTTGATAAGGCTACCGTCGGCGCAAATCGAGTGTGAACGGAAATTCCAGGCTGCGCTTTGGTTCCTCCACGACCATCCGTCCAGGTGTATGGCCGATCCTGAAAAAGCGCGAACGCCGCCGGCTTTCCGCCTCGTATGCGTTGACCGGATAGGTCACGTAGTTGCGGCCACCCGGATGGGCTACATGATACCGGCATCCGCCCACCGACCGGTTGCTCCAGGTGTCAACTATGTCAAAGGTGAGCGGCGCATCCACGCCAATTGACGGATGCAGCGCCGTCGGCTGGGACCATGCCCTGAAGCGCACGCCGGCCACATGTTCACTCACCCGCCCGGTGGGTTGCAACGGCAGCGGCACGCCGTTGACCGTCACCACATGGCGGTTGTCGTTGAGCCCGAGCACCCGCACTTCAAGCCGTTCCACCGACGAATCCACGTAACGCACCGTACCGCCCGGCGACCCCTGCTCGCCCATCACGTGCCACGGCTCCAGCGCGCTGCGCACCGTCAGTTCGATGCCGTTCGTCTGGACCGCTCCCACCATCGGGAAACGGAACTCGAAATGCGGCGCGAACCACGCGGCATCGAATGCATAACCGGCTTCATTGAGGTCCGCGATGACATCGTGGAAATCCATTTCGATGAACGTGCCGAGCATGAAGCGGTCATGCAGTTCCGTATCCCAGCGCGTGAGACGCGTGGTGTACGGCTTGTCCCAGAACCGCGCGACGAGCGCACGCAGGAGCAATTGCTGCACGAGGCTCATGCGCGCGTGCGGCGGCATTTCAAAACCCCGCAGTTCCAGCAGGCCGAGGCGGCCGGTCGGACCATCGGGGGAATAGAGCTTGTCGATGCAGAATTCCGCGCGGTGCGTGTTGCCGGTCACATCGATCAGCAGGTTGCGCAGCGTCCGGTCGATCAGCCACGGCGGCAACAGCGCGCTATCGCGTCCGCCCAGGCGTTCGAGCTGATGTTCGATCTCCTTGAACGCAATCTCCAGCTCGTAAAGCTGGTCGTTGCGGGCTTCGTCAACACGCGGCGCCTGGCTCGTCGGCCCGAGGAACAATCCCGAGAACAGGTACGACATCGACGGATGGTTGATGAAGTACGCAATCAGGCCGGCCAGCAGGTCCGGACGCCGCAGGAACGGGCTGTCGGCAGGCGTCGCGCCGCCAAGCACGAAGTGATTGCCGCCGCCGGTGCCGGTGTGACGGCCGTCGGTCATGAACTTCTCGGTGCTGAGATAACTTTCGTGCGCCGACTGATACAGGAACTCGGTGTGATCGACGAGTTGATCCCAGCTCGAAGCCGGGTGAATGTTCACTTCGATCACGCCCGGGTCAGGAGTCACTTGCAGCATCTTGAGACGCGCATCGCGTGGCGGCGGATACCCTTCTATCACCACCTTCATGCGCAGATCGGCGGCCGTTGCCTCAATGGCCGCGAGCAGGTCGAGGTAGTCATCGAGTTCGGTCAGCGGCGGCATGAACACATGCAGCAGGGTCTTGCCGCTTCCAAACGATTCCGCTTCGACGTCCGGTCCCGCAGCACGCGCCGGATCACGCGCCTCAACACACAACGCCGTACGCCGGATCCACGAAGCGGACTCGCCGCGCGACGGCTCGCGGGTTGAGGTTGCAGGCCGTTGCCCGGTGCCTGCTGCTGCGCCTGTACCCGCTCCCGCTCCCGCTCCGGCACCCTCGCCCGCTCTTCCTTCCATACCGTCCGCTGGAACCGCTTCGCCGCGATATTGCATGCGCAATTCCATCGCCTGACGCAACGGCGCGGGCGGCCCGAACGGGTCGTGCGGATGTTGATACGGATAGTCCCCGGCGCTCACCCACGGCAGCGATTCCAGCGGCAAGCGGTACCCCATTGGCGAGTCGCCGGGGATCAGGTACATGCGGCCATCGCGGAAAAACCAGGGGCCGCTGACCCATGCCGGCTCTCGCATCGGGATATCGCGTTCACGCGCGATAGGCAGCACGTAGCCCGTCACTTGCGACAAGCCCGCGTCGAACACGCGACGCAAGCGCATGCGCTCCATCTCGTCGTCGAGTTCGGATTCAAACGGGTCCACGTTCACCGGCAGGCGGCGTTCACGCCACAGGTAGTAGAACGTGTCTTCGTAGCCGGGCTGGATATACGAAGGATCCAGCGAGACCTTGCCAGCCAGATGTTCGATAAACCGCCGCGCATCTTCTGCGGTGTACTGGCCGGGATCGCGTTCATCGGCGAAGAGCTTCGGGTCTTCCCAGATCGGCTCGCCATCCGCGCGCCAGAACAGCGACATCGCCCAGCGCGGCAATTGCTCGCCCGGATACCACTTGCCCTGGCCCAGATGCAGGAAACCACCCACGCCATAACGCGCACGCAGCTTGTCCATGAGTGAGACGGCATACCCACGCTTCGTCGGCCCCAGTGCGTCG
Organism: Caballeronia udeis; assembly: GCF_001544555.2. Taxonomy (GTDB): domain Bacteria; phylum Pseudomonadota; class Gammaproteobacteria; order Burkholderiales; family Burkholderiaceae; genus Caballeronia; species Caballeronia udeis. The sequence goes on from NZ_FCOK02000054.1 coordinate 48,607, forward strand.
GTGTTCCATTCGGCCGCATCGCGGTCGCTTACGGCGACGAACGTGGGCTCGCCGCCCATTGTCAGGCGTACGTCCATGTCGGTCAGTTGCTGGTCGACCTGGGCGCCCATCTTCTGCACCGCCGACCACACTTCTTCCGTGTACGGTTTCGTGACGCGCGGGGTTTCGAGCACGCGCTGCACTTGCATGATGTGCTCGAACTCGACTTCGCTTTCATCGACCGCTCCGGAGATAGGCGCGGCGCTGCCCGGTTCGGGCGTGCAGGCGACGGGGATATGTCCCTCTCCTGCCAGCAACCCGGAGGTGGGGTCGAGCCCGATCCAGCCCGCGCCGGGCAGGAAGACCTCGCACCACGCGTGCAGGTCGGTGAAGTCGACTTCGGTACCGCTCGGGCCATCGAGTGACTTCTGGTCAGGCGTGAGCTGGATCAGGTACCCCGACACGAAACGCGCGGCGAGCCCGAGTTGCCGCAAGGTTTCAACGAGCAGCCAACCCGTGTCGCGGCACGATCCCAACGCCTTTTCGAGCGTTTCCTCCGGCGTCTGGACGCCTGGCTCCATGCGGATCACGTAGCCAATATCGTGCTGCAGCCTCTGGTTCAGTTCGACCAGGAAATCGGCCGTTATCTTGGGTGTCCTGTCGATGCTCTCGACAAACCTGGCCAGCAACGGCGTGGGCTCGCGCTTGATCAGGTACGGCGCAAGCTCAGCCGCGAGCTGGGGTTCGTACTCGAACGGGAATTTCTCGGCGTAGGGCTCGAGGAAAAAGTCGAAGGGGTTGTACACCGCCATCTCGGCGACCAGATCGACCGTGATCTTGAATTCCTTCGTCTTCTCGGGAAAGACGAGCCGCGCCTGATAGTTGGCAAACGCGTCCTGCTGCCAGTTGATGAAATGGTCGGCTGGCTCGACCCGCATCGAATACGAAACGATTGGGGTACGGCAATGCGGCGCAGGCCGCAGGCGCACGACCTGCGGGGAAAGGCCGACGAGGCGGTCATAACGGTAGTGCGTGACATGGTTCAACGCGACACGGATTGACACACCTGACTCCTGGACGAATTTTGGCAATGTTCAAAAGCAAACTCCATGCCGTTTGGTCGAACGCACCATCGGGCAAGGCTCCCGACAACTTCCATGCACTCAATACTGCGTTTAAACCGTTCTCAGCATCCGCTGATGCACCAAACTGGCGCGTAAAACGCCCTTTGCGTCTGGACCGGACCGTTCTCGCGGCGGCACGTGCCTTGCTGGAAAGCCAGCATCGCAGTCACCGCGCCTTGCTTGCCAGCCTATCTCTTCAATATGAAAACATTCCATTGCGGCCGTTGCCAGCATCACGTTTTTTTCGAGAACGTGAAATGCGAATCCTGTGCGGCGTTGCTGGGCTTCGTCCCTGAATTGTCCGAAGTTTGCGCGTTCGAACCGGCTGGCAACACGGCCGGCGATTCGTCCGGTATTGCGCTGTGGCGTGCGTTGAATCCATCGGCGAACGGTGCGCTGTTCCGGCAGTGCAATAACTACGCGCTGGAGAATGTCTGCAACTGGATGATCCCGGCGGATTCGCCGGACATATTGTGCCCGGCTTGCAGCCTGACGCGAACCATCCCCAATCTTTCCCAGCCTGACAATCGCGTCTACTGGTACAAGCTGGAGACGGCCAAGCGGCGCTTGCTGTTTGCGCTCTCGGCACTCGGCCTGAACACGGATTCCAGGCGGACCAATCCGGACACCGGTTTGCAGTTCGAGTTTCTTGAGGACGGTGACATGGGGCCGAAAGTCCTGACCGGTCACGACAACGGCCTCATTACGATGAACATAGCCGAAGCCGACGACGCGCTGCGTGAACGCATGCGCGCGGAAATGCACGAGCCGTACCGCACGCTGCTGGGACATTTCCGGCATGAGATAGGCCACTACTATTTCGACCGGTTGGTGACGAATACGAACTGGGAAGCGCCGTTTCGAGAGATGTTCGGCGACGAACGCGTTGACTACGCCCAGGCGATGCAGGCGCATTACGACAATGGACCGCCGGCCGACTGGGACCAGTCTTATGTGAGCGCCTACGCCACCATGCATCCGTGGGAAGACTGGGCGGAGACGTGGGCTCATTACCTGCATATCGTCGATACGGTGGACACTGCTGCCGCCTGCGGATTCAAGCTCGATCCAAAGTCCGACAACGAACCGTCGCTTACCGAGATCGAGCCGATCGAGAACACCAGTTTCGATAAACTCATGAAGCAATGGTTTCCGCTGATGTACGCATTGAACAGCTTGAATCGAAGCCTGGGGCTGGCCGATGCATACCCGTTCACGCTCTCGCCGAAGGTCGTCGCCAAGCTGCGTTTCGTGCATAAAGTGATCGCAGGCGCCGGTGCCCGGAAGCCAGCGAACGAACCGAGCGCTGACGTTCAGCAAGAAATCAAGCCGGAGATCGACCAAGACCCGCAGGAACAGTCTGCGGCGACCAGTTGATCGGCAAATAATCAGGAGTTCGAGCTATTTGACTCTGTCTCAACCATCGCCCATGGTGAAACACGCCAGGACGATGCCAGTGGCTCCACGGCCACTCACGCGCCCAACCCAGAAAGGTCAGTCCGATGAAGCTCCGCGTTGGTTACGAACTGGTCTATGAATGCGTGCAGCCGACTCCGATGCTGCTGATGCTGAACATGCACGCGTCACGTGCGCAGAACATCCTTGTACCCGACATCCTGAGGGTTGACCCGGGCGTACCCTACTCGCAGTATCGCGACTCGTTCGGCAATCTGTGCAGCCGGCTGGTCGCGCCGCAAGGCTGGCTCACGCTGTCCACGCAGGGGTTGATCGACGTGCCGCCTTATCCGGAGTTGCCGGAACAAAACGCTTATCAGCACGCCGTTGAAGAACTGCCCGACGAGTGCATGCAGTTCCTGCTCGGCAGCCGCTACTGCGAGACCGACCTGCTGTCCGACGCCGCCTGGCAGATGTTCGGCCATACACCGCTCGGACGCGCCCGGGTGCAGGCTATTTGCGACTTTGTTCATCGGCACATCCGCTTTGATTACAACTGCGCGCGTCCAACCAAGACGGCATTCCAGGCGTATCAGGAAGGCGTGGGCGTATGCCGGGACTTTGCGCATCTGGCCGTCGCGCTATGCCGCGCGATGAACATTCCGGCACGCTATTGCACGGGGTATATCAGCGACGTCGGTTTGCCGCCGCCCTATGCACCCATGGATTTCTGCGCCTGGATCGAGGTGTACCTGGGCAACTCGTGGCACACGTTCGATCCCCGCAATAACGCGCCGCGTACCGGCCGCGTGTTGATGGCGCGAGGCCGTGACGCCGCCGATGTCGCGTTGAGCAACACCTTCGGCGCCACCACGCTGGTGAGGTTCAGCGTGGTCTGTGAGCCTCAATAAAACAGCACGACGTACTCAAGCAGGCTCAGCAAAGTGCGGGCGCCGTACGAGCCAGCCGATGGAAGTGGCGGCCGAAATAGATCAGGCTGTCGCCGTCGCCCCGCACCACGATGTCCGCTACTTCCACGAACATCACCGAGTGCGAGCCCACGGTCTTCGTATCGACAATACGGCCTTCAAGACTAGCGAGCGCATCGCAGAGAACGGGCAAGCCGAGGCGTCCCGCGGTCCACGCCTGCTGCTCGAATCGTTCGTTCATCGGCAGCTTGGTCATGCCGGCGAAATGGCGCGCCAGCTCCTGGTGATCAGCGGGCAGCACGTTGATGCAGACGTTGCCGTTGCCCGCAAGCACGGCATGCGCCGAGCTTGACTGGTTCACGCAGACAAGCATGGTCGGCGGTGTGTCGGTGACCGAACACACCGCGCTTGCGGTCATGCCGCAGCGCCCGCGCGGGCCGTCGGTGGTGATGATGTTGACCGCCGCAGACAGGTACGCCATGGCCTCGCGAAACAGCTTGCGGGTGCTTTCGTTATTCATCTCTTGCTCCCCGGTTCACGCGAATACGCCTGAATGCAACGGACTCTGTCACGAGTCCCGCTGTGCCTTGTGCGTTGCCGTCGGGTCGCTTCGCCGGGAATGGCGAGCTGCAACGCGACCGTGGGAAACGCTGACCAGGCGGCTGTATCCGGTAATGGCGGTAGATTGCCGCGATCCCGGCTGACCGGTATGCCTGCTGGACCACATCCGCGGATAAATGACCGGGGAACGGCCACGCGGCATCGGCCGGCAAACCGGCGGATGCCGCAGTTCAGTGCGTGGGGAGAATGGCTGCCGGACTACTTGGCAAACAGCGAGGCGATGTTCGCAAACGCCTTGATCTCGAGCGCGTTACCCGACGGGTCCAGGAAGAACATGGTCGCCTGTTCGCCGACTTCGCCCTTGAAGCGCACATGCGGTTCGATGATGAATTCCACCCCGGCCGCCGTGAGTTTGTCCGATGCCGCTTGCCACTGGTCCATCGGCAGCACGACGCCGAAGTGCCGGACCGGCACTGCATCGCCGTCTACCTCGCTCGTCTTCCGATGACCGATTTCGTCCGGTGCAAGGTGAGCGACGATCTGGTGCCCGTAGAAATTGAAGTCCACCCAGTCGGGCGCGCTGCGGCCTTCCGGACAGCCAAGCAGGTCGCCATAAAACGCACGGGCGGCCGCGATGTCGTGAACCGGAAAGGCGAGATGAAAAGGGGAAATGGCAGCAGTGGTATTGCTCATGGCGGGGTCCGGATATCGATTGAGTAAGTCGTCTTCGACGACACGGACACGTTCTGTCCGCGCCGCCCTCATGGCGTGTGAAAAATGAATGTCACGCCACGAAAAGACAGTGTAGGGGCAACGATAATAGTTGAATAGCGATAGTTTTTTTGGCTCAGCATCACTAAAATCGATCAATTAAAACCCTTGAGCCGGTCGATAAAACCATGATGCGAGAGCTGAAAACCTTTCTGGCCGTGGTGCGTTTCGGAACGTTCGCGAGTGCGGGCGCGCATATCGGGTTGACGCAATCGGCTGTCAGCGCGCAGATCCAGCGGCTGGAGGAAGACCTGGGTTTTCCCCTGTTCGACCGGACGGGCCGCTCGGCCACGCTCAACGCAGCGGGCAGGCAGACGGTCGAATCGGCCGAAGAATTGTTGTCGGTCTACGCCCGCCTCGCCGCACGCGGCGGCACAGCGGAACAGTCCGGCCTGCTGCGGGTTGGGGCTATTGCTTCGGCTCAGGCGTCGTTTCTGGTCAGTGCCATCGAATTGTTCCGGCAGACCTCGCCCGGGTGGCGAATCCGCGTGGTTCCCGGGGTGTCGCTCAACCTGCTGGCGCAGGTGGACTCGGGCGAAGTCGATGTCGCGGTGATCATCAAGCCCCCTTTCGCGTTGCCCGCCGAACTGCACTGGCGCACCCTGCTCACCGAAACCTTCGTGCTGCTGGTCCCGAGCGAGCTGGCGGACCGGCCGTGGCGCTCGCTGCTCAAGTCGGAGCCGTTTATCCGGTACGACCGGAGTTCCTTTGGCGGCCGCCTCGTGGACCGCTTTCTCAGGAGGATTCGCGTGACCGTGCAGGACGTGGTCGAACTCGATGAATTGCAGGGGATCGTCGGGCTCGTGGCGCACGGGGTAGGTATTGCGCTTATCCCGCAGTCGTCCGCGTTGCACATGCCGGAGACCGTCCGTGCTTTGTCTCTTGGAGACGAGACCTTCGCTCGCGAAATCGGCCTCGTCCAGCGGCATACGCGAAATGAGCAAACCGTCACCGTGCAATTCGCCGGGTCCGTCTGCGCCGTTCTGCCTCGATGAACGATTGAGAGGTGCCGGGATTCAAGTCGTTTTCAGTGCGGCCTTGATTTGTTGAACGATAGGTCATAATATCCACGCATGACAAAACCTGCCTCCCTGCCACAGGCCGCCGAGCGCTCACAAGAGCGCGGGCGACCCCGTGAATTTGATCTCGACGAAGTCGTTGCTGCCGCCGGCCGGGTGTTCTGGGAGGGGGGATATCACGCGACCTCGGTCGGGACCTTATGCGATGCAACCGGGCTGCTGCGCGGCAGCCTCTACGGTGCATTCGGCGACAAGCACGGGTTGTTGATTGTCGCGTTCGAACGTTATGCCGACGGCGCGGTTGCCCGGCTCAAGGAGCGTCTTGAAGCCGATCTGCCGCCGCGTGAATGCCTGCGGGAGGCGTTGCTCCACTACACCCGGCTCAGCGCCGACCTCGCCGGGCGCCACGGGTGTTTCATCACCAACGCGGCGCTTGAACTGCTTCCCGCCGACGACGTATTGCGGCCTTACATCGAAACTACCCTGCAGCGCATCGGTGCCCAATTGACTGCAGCCGTGATCCGCGGCCAGCAAGCGGGAGATTTCAATGCGGATCTCGACGAAAACGCCGTTGGCACTTTCTTGCTATGCATCGTGCAGGGGCTGCGGGTGCTGGGCAAAGTCGAAGTAAGTGAAAAGAAGCTGGTCGGCATCGTCGACATGACCCTGCGCGCGCTGCTCTAAAAATTTTTCCATAATTTTTGAACGATAAGTCATGAATAAATTATTCGAGCATCAAGCGACTGCCGCAGGTCAGCCGGCTCCGGTCCCACGCGTTCCCGTTGCCGCCATGCGCGCCGGATACCTGAAAGGCGTGCTGCTATGCATGAGCGCGACCGTTCTGATGGGCGTCATGTTTCCCATCATGACAAGCGCACTGCGGCACGTCGATCCATTCACGTTCACGTCGTTGCGCTACCTGATTGCCGGCAGCGCGTTTCTGATCCTGCTGCGGATGAAGGAGGGTCGAAGCGCATTCCGGTTCAAAGGAGAACCTGTCGCGCTTGCCTGGTTGCTGGGCTCGATCGGCTTTTGCGGATTCGGTTCCTTCGTTTTTCTTGGGCAGCAATTGGCCGGACGCGACGGCGCGCTGACTGCATCGATCATGATGGCAACCCAGCCTATGATGGGCTTGATCGTGAATTCCGTCGTGCGCGGCGTCCTGCCGCCGCTGTATTCGTTCCTGTTTATCCTGATGTCGTTTGCCGGGGTCGCGCTGGTGGTGACGAAGGGCGATATCGCTGCGCTCCTGAGCGAGCCTCGGCACTATTCGGCGAACGCGTTGATTGTGGCGGGTGCGCTGTGCTGGGTGATCTACACGTTCAGTGCGTCGTACTTCAAGACATGGTCCGCGCTCAAATACACGACCATGACAACCTGGCTCGGCCTGACTACGATCATGGGGCTCAACCTGCTGTTATTTGCGCTGCATGCGGTGCCCGTTCCGACAGCGGCCACGCTGATCGCCATTCTCCCGCACCTGCTTTATATGGGACCTGTAGCGGGTTTTATCGCCATTCTGTTCTGGAACATGGGGAACAGGATCCTTACGCCGCTCAATGGCGTGCTGTTCATGGATGTGCTTCCCGTGACCACATTTGTTGTGTCGGCGATCAGCGGATTGATCCCGACACACATGCAGATTGCAGGTGCTTGCATGACCGGCGCCGCGCTGATTCGCAACAACCTTTATTTGCGCCGCCGCGCGCAGCGCCTTGCGGCGAGACCGTAGAAGCGGGCCGCTACCAACGGGGCAGCAGCCTTATCAAGCCTTCCATGATTGCCGCTGTCAGATGAGCTGAAACGGCGCCCTCGGTACTGCCTCTCCGTCCACGCTGGCTATTGCCCAGGTGACCGCAAAATTCGTGGCGGCATTATGCGAAGCGAAACGGCCAAGCGTGCCGTGCGAACGTTGATTTCCATGCTCGTCCCGAATGATCACGAATGAATCGAAGGCGCCTTGGGCGGGAGCAACCACGGGCCGTATGGTCGATCCTCGGTATTGCATTTCCATATTCAACTCTCTCAACTTAGTTTGAGGCAATGGAACCAGGAAAAAAACCAGAGACGTTCCCGATGTCGAGGCATCGATGCGCAGCGCATACGAATCAATATGCCAAAACGTAAACCAAAGCCCGGGTAATCGAATTTTGCGTGCACCCGTCCTTTCAATTCGAGCGGTCCCGCAACTCAAGCGCCACGATCAAACTGCCGTGTTCACGCGTTCGAGTATTCGCTGCACGATGGCGTGCTGGGTTGGCGTCAGTTCTGGAAAACGCGCCAGATCAATTACACGCTTGCGCCAATAAGCCTGGCCGAGTACCGAACCGCGGCCCCCTTCACTCCAGCGCGGAACAATCCGCGCCAGGTGTGCAATCTCCTGCTCAATCAATAACGGATGTCGGCCGGCGTTTGGGAAGGTCTGGTCAAAGCTCACGGCTCATGCTCCAGTAACAAAGACAAAGCACCCGACATTACCGTGACTTTATCTACAGCGAATCCCCAATTTTGAGGATTTTAACTAGACGGTAACCTCTAGTAATTATTTTCGGCCAAAACCGATAAGCAAGGGTGCATAGGCGCACCGCGCCGGCGTCACAAAGGGCCATTATAGGGAAAAGCGGAATGCTGTCCAGAACGGGAGATAAGCAAACTGAATTCAATTGCGTTTGTATGCCAGGATGGCATTATCATCGGATTTTTGCTGAAGCAGTTATTCGAACACCATGTTCTAATTAAAGCAACGCGTCGACTGCGCACAGCATTCAGCGCGGGTTATTTTCTGGCCATTGGCTATTTATTGGAGTGATTTTAGACTGCGCGGCGCGTTATCGGCCGTTCGTCTGCACTGCGCGAATCAGTTTGGACCTGCTTCCAACGCCCAGCTTGTGGAAAGAACGGTCAATATGCGTACGGACAGTTGTATAAGAAATGCCCAGCCGGAACGCGATTTCCTTGTCGAGCAAGCCTTCCACCACCAGCCGGACCACATCCCGCTCGCGCGCCGTCAGGTTCTTCAGCACGTCTTCTGAAATCGGCCTGGCTTGCGGGCCGGACGGCTCTGTCAACCCTGCTGCGGTGCGTGCTCGCGCGAGCGCTGCGGTAAAAGCCGGGCGAATGAACTCGGCCATGGCGAGGTCATGATCGGAGAAGTCATCCCGATGTTTGCCTCGCCAGATACGCAAGTCGCCAATATTGGAATCGCCGGCCCACGCATAAACGTTCATGCCCCAGTGCAAACCGTCACGACGCAGAAAGTCGTTGAACAGTTCGGTCCGCATCAGCTCGCCTTGCGGAATCACATTGGTCACACGAACCGCCTCGCGGCAATTTTGCAGCCTCGGGGTCACGGTATCGCGGTACTGATAGTAGTGCTCGTACTCGGACAAGTTGTCTTCGGACATGTTGAACGAGACCCGATTAACGAATTCCTTCTTCGTCTCGTCCCAGACATATGACCCCAGGTGGTCCGCACGCAGCAAGCTGAGCATGCGAATGCCCACCTCCTGCCGCATCACCTGCTCAGGAAGTGAATCGGCAAGCACAGCGAAGATGTCGGAAACCAGGCCAGTTTCGCGGCTCGTCAAATACATTTCACGAACATCCTGGTCGGTCCCGGGTTAATAGCTCGCCTGCGTTTTCTCCACGCGCAAGCCGCCACATTTTGAAATACTGCTTCGCAGACTACACGGACGATATTGCTGATTCAAGTCTGTTTTATTCGCGCCGTTAACGAGTTAACCATTATTTCAACTGACGGGCCAATCGCTCGAACGTATCGCGAAACGGCGGTAATCCAGGCCGCCGTCACACAATTCCGACGCCTGCCAACGGGGAAATACTTCTGCCAAATGGGGAAATGCATGGCCTTCATTCCGAATCTACGTCGTCGCAAACCCGCCATTGCAGTCGGTGAAGCCGCTTCCGCCGCGCGACCAAGCTTTGGTTAAATCGATACCCTGTTCGATTACGGCGCATTGCTCGCCGCGTCGCGAATTCACTGGGCACACTGCCCGCGGCCGGCAATTCGACGATTGCGATTATTGGCGCGGGTATAAGCGGCAATTTTTGCGGGCGGCGACACCCAGAGCCAGCAGCTGTTCTTCCAGTTCCAGGGCAGCCTCAGCCCGCGACGGACCCCTTCATCTATCTGGCCGGAGACAGTTGCTCGTTCACTGGCGGATGGGTGGAAGGCGCGCTGCAAACGGGCATTAATGCGGTGTGCGCCGTGATCCGGAGCCTAAGTGGCAGTGTCGTGCCGAGCACCCGCTGGACAATATGTCGCCCCAATACGACCACAGTGGTGCATCGACCAGTGAGAACAGGGAGGCGAGCGGCTGGCGTTGAAACCCGGGTTCGCGGAGCGTTGATCCAAAAAAAGACCCGCACAAGGCGGGTCTTAGTCTCTCAGTTTCGTATGGCGGAACGCGTGGATATTCTCGGGCACGTTCGCTTTGCCATCGGAGTGCGGTGTAGACGGTGAAGCCCCCCGCTCTGTTTAAGAACTTAACTGATTAACAAGCATCCTGCATCCTCATTTATGAGGACACGAAGCGGCCGAGCAAGTGGACCGAAAGGCTGCAGGTTTCGGCCCGGGTTCCGGGTTCGCGCGGGTTTCGCCCGTAGCTTGTAGCTTGGCCGATAAGTTGGCTGAGATTCAGGCGGCCTCTTTCAACGACGCCATGTCGATCACACATGAGAATATGAAAATCATTAGAGTCCATTGCTGTTTATAGATGTATAACAGATCGGCTAGATCGCCCATCTGCTATGCCTTTTACGTAATCGCGCAGTCCACGGAAGTATATGGAGGTACACATCCATCCACGAAAAAACCGGGTATTAAACCGGGTAAGAGGTTAATATTTGGTCTTCTGATACCCGGTTTTCCCACCCATGCCACTCACCGACGTCAAGATCCGACAGGCCAAGGCTGCGAACAAGCCCATTAAAATCACTGACTCCAACGGGCTCTATATTGAAGTAAAGCCAAGTGGATCTAAGCTCTGGAGATATAGGTACGAACTGGGCGGCAAGGAGAACGTGTTCGCGATCGGCGAGTATCCAGAGGTAAGCCTGCAAGCGGCCCGGGCGGAACGCGATGCTGCCCGCGCGTTAGTCAAGAAAGGTACTCATCCGGCATATGCTCGACGCGTCGAATTAACCACCTCGATCGAAGTCGGCCGAGAGACGTTCAAAGCCATCTGCGACGAATGGCTTGGCAAAATGAGGAAGCTTTGGACGTTGAAGCACTATGACGAAGTGTCGCGGATGATGGTGGCCGACACGTATCCGTCCATCGGCTCACTGCCAATACGAACGATAACCGCCCGTCACATCCTCGCAGTAATGCAGCGCGTGGAAGAACGTGGTTCTCCAAGCGTGGCAATCAAGGTGCGGCAGTACATGTCATCGGCATTTCAGTACGCGGTCATTACGCAGCGGGCCGATGCGGACCCAGCATCTGTGCTGCGCGGTGCAGTGATTAAGCCAACAATACAGCATTCGCGCGACCTGGCTAAAGAGGAAATATCCGCCATTTATCGAACGATGCCTTTCTATAAAAGCAGACGTACGGTCCTCGCTCTTAAGCTGCTCATGATGTTTTTCACTCGCACGTCCGAACTCGTCTGTGCTGACTGGGATGAATTTGACCTGGAAATTGACGAATGGCGAATTCCACCGCACAAGATCAAGGCACGGCGACTGCATGTGGTCCCGGTGTCTCGACAGGCGAAAGCTATTTTCGCTTGAACTGCGGGAGATGTATGGCGCAAAAGGGTTTTTGCTTCCAACTCTCCACAGCAACACGAAGAACGGCCACATGAGCCGCGCGACTGTGAACCATGCGATGCGGTACCTCTTGCCTAACCATCCTGAACCGATTACTGGACACGACTTTCGCGCCACGGCTTCGACCTATCTACACGAGATGGGCTGGCGCGACGAAGTGATCGAGATACAGCTTGCCCACAAAGATAAAAACCAGACCCGCGCTGCTTACAACCATGCGAAGTACCTACCAGAGCGGCGCGAAATGATGCAGGCTTGGTCCGACTGGCTGGAGGCGATTGAGGCCGGGTCCGTAGCCGAAAAAGACCCGCGACTGGTCGCCTAGCACCTATTTGCCTCCGACGTCTGAGCGCGTTGCGTTTGCGCTGCTGAGCACCTGCTGCCAGTCGCGATAGTCGCTTGTCGTTAAGGGTTGTTCTGCGACCCTGAACCGCCGTTCAGACTTTTGCCATGGCAACGACCGCTTCCAATGTACAACGGCCGTTCCTTCTTCTGTTTCGTGAGGCGGGTCATCGGCCTTTGCGGACGTTGACGTGACGGCGTCGGTGAGGCGGCTATAGGTCGCTTTCCTGCCGTTCCCGTACCGATGGCCGCGAATGTCAGGTCTCACTGTCAGCGAATGAGTGCTCCCGACCCTCACCGGCCGTTTGACCCCGTCCGCAGTCAGCGGCTGTTGGCAAGGTTTAGCGGCCATCCATGCCATCCCGCCCGGCGTAACTTTCTCTGCCATCGCAGCCGGCAGTATCGCGACTGGTCCTTGCCATGATTCGTCAGCCTCTTCATACATTGGTTCGAGTCTTCATGTGGCGCCGGCGGCGAGTTAAAAAGGCGTAGGCACGTTAGATAAAGGCTTGTCGCCGAGACTTGCAACTCTCCGCATGACCTATGCTTTAACTGTGCGGTGTCGTCAAAACGATCCCGGTCTTCATACCATTGCTAAGGTTTGCTGACGGAGATGAAACATGGCCATTGCGCCGGCAGGAACCTTGAAGATACGTGAAATCGCCGATCTTCCGGCGCCGCGAGGCCTCCCGCTTATTGGAAATGCGCACCAGTTGACTCCCTCGCGCGCGCATCTCATTCTCGAGCGGTGGGCGCAGCAGCTTGGCACGCCCTATCGTTTCCAGATCGGCTCACGGCCTGTGACGGTCTGGGACGACACGGAGCTTTGTCATTCGATCATGCGCGAGCGACCACACGGAAATCGGCGGTATTCGTCGATTGAGGAGACTCTTGACGAGATGGGCAGCAACGGCCTGTTTTCTGTCGAGGGCGCCGCATGGGAACCGCAACGAAAGCTGGTTATGCAGGCCCTCTCCGTAGCACATATCAAGGCGTTCTATCCCACCTTGGCGGCCATCACTGAGCGTCTCAGAGTACGGTGGGAACGTGCGGCGAATAGCAACCGCGTGGTCGAAATGACTGAAGATCTTAAACGTTATACGGTCGATGTCACCAGCGCGCTCGCGTTCGGCGACGATCCGAGAACACTGGAGCAGGACGGCAACGTCATCCAGGAACATCTGGCGTTGATTTTTCCTATACTAATGAACCGGATAAACGCCCCGTTCCCCTATTGGAGATACGTCAAGCTACCACGAGATCGCCGGCTCAATCACTCCCTAGTGGAAGTGCATCGCTTCGTGCGCTTGACGATTAATCGTGCGCGCGAACGCATCCGAGACCTGCCTCATGACGAACCCGGCAATTTACTCGAGGCCATGCTGCAAATTCGCGACATACCGGGCTCTGGGTTTACCGATGATCAAGTGGCCGCCAACGTGCTGACTATGTTGCTCGCGGGTGAAGACACCACGGCGCATTCGATCGCGTGGGCGCTTCTGTATCTGACCTCCGACGACGCGTTGCAGAGTCGGGTTTCAAACCGGTCACGCGCCGTGTTGGGAGCCGCTGGCGTGTGCCCGACTTACGAAACACTCAAGACGCTCGACTTGTGTGAGGCCGTGTGCACTGAAGCGAGCCGGTTCAGGCCCGTAGTGCCCGTTCATGCATTTGAGCCGCTGCAGGACGTCGAGCATCGCGGGATTCGCTTGCCTGCGGGTTCCAGAATGTTCTTTTTGACGCGTCCCTCCATGCTCGATGCGAGCAATTTCGAGCATCCCGAGAAATTTGATCCGGAGCGCTGGATGCATGAACGAATATCGGAGCGGGGAGCGCACGAGACGCGTGCGCATTTGCAGTTTGGCGGGGGACCCCGGGTATGTCCCGGACGGCATCTTTCGACGGTCGAAATGCGGCTTGTCATTTCGATGTTATCGGCCGGGTTTGTTTCGCGGCTTGCAGTCGATATGAGTTCTATTCGCGAGGTGGCCGCGTTCACGATGGTGCCGAGTGGGATGCCAGTGCAGCTTTGTCTACGGCAGTGAATGTTCGCTGGCACTCGTGGGTTCTTCCCTCGCGTTAGCTTGGTCGATCCCGCTAACCCTTTGGTTCTCTAATGCCTCGGCCAGCAGGAGCTTGGCGCCGGTTAAGGCCGCGGGTGTGCGACTACGGCGTAGCGTTTCTGCGTCCGAGGACAATCGCCAACAGTCTCGGTCGTTCGCTAGTTCCATGGTTTCCGGTTGACTAGTCGATAGAATCACCTACCATCCATTGAGAACCAATCGGAATAATGAAACGAAGGTCTGCTTAGCGTTATGCCTGCCCATATTCTCGAAACTAGGAGCACGATCATGTTCAACGTCGGTGCGCGGGTGGCTGTACTCATGTGCGCAGCAGGATTCCTCCTCGCCGGTTGCGCCGCGCCAGAAAGTCACCTTACCAAGCGCGAGGTCGTCTTGCCTGCCGGTGCAAGCGCAGGGGCTACCCCATACTCGCCAGGTGTGCGCGTGGGTAACATCATCTATATCTCCGGCCAGATTGCTGGCGAGGCAGGACCCGACATCCGTCCTCAAACCGAATTAGCCCTCAAAAAAATTCAAGCCATTGTCGAGGCCGCTGGAGCAGCGATGTCCAGCATCGACAAATGTACGGTGTTTCTCACGCGCCAGACGGATTTCGCGGGTATGAACGAGGTCTGGCGGAACACGTTTCCGTCGAATCCACCAGCTCGCTCAACCGTCATTGTTGGGGCACTCCCGCGCCCCGAGTTGGTCATTGAACTCGAGTGCATGGCTCACACATAAGTGCGAGGGAGCGGTAGCTGCACCAAGCGCCGGAGCGACTCATGTACTGAATCAGGAAACGTGGGATCTGCGATCAGTCCGAGCTGGACGGCGAGAAGCCGGTCTTCAGTCACGCGAAATCGATGGGGAGCGGCTCTCAGCATTTTCAACAGCGGACGTCCACGTCCCGGTGCTAATCGGTCTCTGGCACCATCCGAGGCAATCTGCAAAATCCGACGATGCGCCGGGCAAGGACGACCCGTGAATGTCCATTGATTCGTGCGGAGTCGACGCTCGAATGACCCCATGACGGCGCTGGCGAATGGCGGCAACTGGCCGCGTGCTGCCCGACGCCTCAGGCACATCTCGACCCACCTCCGCCTTTCGACGCGCCCCTACCCAATGACAGCTACCAAGCAGCAACGATCATTCGTTCCTTCGGGTCTCTGGTGAATCCCTTGGCCCCCGCCCCTCTCCAAGCGCACCTTGCAAGGTTCTTCGGCTTCTTCGGCCTCACAAGCTCCTACTTCTGCCGGAGAGAGCGGTTGTGTCCGACGCCATCATGTTGCGGCTAACGAAGGGCTAAGCGTGCGCCAAAGTCGCTGAAACTTCTCTGTGATTTGGGACCAAGTACGTCTAGCATTGGTAACAACCAATTGCATCCCATTAAATGGTAGGTATTGAGGAGCAGTTAACCGGCGTTCCAAAATAGTTGAGCAATCGCTGAGCGGTAACTTGCGTCCCCGGAGCAAACATGCGCCCAAGCATCGCGAAGTGGCTCGTTCTCGGAGTACTCCTTAGTGACTTAAATGTTGCGAAGGCGTGGGATTGCAATTCGAACTGCGATGCTTGCATCCTGCGAAACGTCTTCACTGGTGGATGTTCCCAAATGGGGCACGATGTTTCATGCGAAGCAGCAAAGGCCGCCGCGTGCAATGGGATTCCAAATCCGTTCGATTCGGTAAACAGGTGCCTGTCCGATCTGAATGCGTGTCCAAGAGCGACGGTGCAATCGATTCCCGGTTACCAAATAGCTGACGCGTGTATTAAAAATATAGAACGTTGCCCGCAGTATATTGTCTCTAGCATCCCTTCTCTTGCCATCCAACCAATTATAGATAGCTATAAAGCGCACTTGTTTAGTCAAGCGAACGGTAAGTGGCAGCCACTTCCAGCTTGGTTTGTCAATCAATTCTCCAAAAACTACCCTGAGATTTCGTTGAGTCAGATCCGATATGCTGAAGGAATAGATACTGTCCATGGCCAAAACATAACTTTGGGCTATCACGTCTTCCTTGTCGGAGCAGTCAGCCTTGGAACTCGAAGTGGTAATCAATTGATGCTGCATGAGTTGCAACATACCGTTCAATGGGTTCAACGAGGTGGAGAGCAACCTTTCTTAAGCGAGTACATCTTACATTCCGCGGGACAAATAATCGCCAACCGAAGTATCAACGTTCATGATTCTGTTTCGTTTGAGCGCGATGCAATTGGGAAGGCAAATCAGATGATCGATAATCTTGGATGGATGTTTTTAGTGAAAAATTCTTGTGAATATCCAATCAATATTTCTATTTCCTATTTCGATAATACGATCTCTGATTACAAAACTACATCATTTTATACAGTGCGCGCTGGTGGAAGCATAATTCCTGTGAATGGAGACGGCCCATTACACACTACTCACGGAAGCTACTATTATTACGCTTCAGCGATCGGTCGCAATCTTGAGTGGGGAGGCGGTGCAAACGCAAGAAAAATCGTAATCGGTGATATTAGTTATTTTTTTAGAGCCGAGAGAGAGACTGGGGCTCCCGAAGCAATTGTCGTGGAACTTACCTGTCCCAGATAACGTCTTCGATAATCGCGCAGCCTTTACGACGTCGTAAAATCAGACTTGAGTGCGCTGATCAGACGCGATCGGCCGTCGGAAGATGGAAAGCGGACGTTCGAATGCCCTTACTAAATCACCGGAGAACGTCCGTTCACGGCGGTTGTCAACGTACTTGTCGTGTCACTTCAAGCAAACTGCTTTAGTTCTTCCGGCTGCATGCGCTCCGGATT
>NZ_FCOK02000055.1 GCF_001544555.2 Caballeronia udeis
TCGCGCTCGGCTTCGCTCAGATTCATCTTGTCCATGCACCGTTAGATCAGTGCAATTTCAATGGTTCAACTGACTAGCTATTGGCTTGGACTGTTCCGATGATCAACGAATCGGTACTCAAATCAATCCTCAAATCGTTAGCCGGTACTGATAAAAAATCGTCGGCGCGGTTCACGGCGTCTCGTCGTTCTGTCACTATCCACCATACTCGAAGTTACTACACCAAGGTGAGACACAATGTTTTTCAAGCTTGAACATCTTCTGAACGATGCTTGGCTTCCCGATAACGACTCTTGCGAGTTCGTGGTCGAACGTGAAAATACTGTTGAAGTAGTACTGAAAGCATTAACGGAAGAAGACAGGGCGCTCTACAAGGGTCGTCGAATAGTACTCTGCATCGCTGAAGCCCAGATCACTCCCAGCGCCAAAAATCAATCATATTTTGATTTAATCGAGTCTGGAAACGTTCAAGCAACGGAGCACAATTTTGCCATCGAATACACAAACAAAGACGGTCTGAAGGTCAGACTTCCGAGAGACATCCCGAGCCACTTTTCAGATTTCCTCAAGAGAGTGGATCGCGAACTGTCGACAGCAATCGCCGCAGTGACGAACGCGTACAGATGGCGCAGCGCGATTGAAGGACCTCCACGTGCGCTGGCCTCCCGCGGGTTTGGATTTCTTTGGTCCTCGGACAGATCCTTCTGGCATCCCACTGCACCAAGTCTGAACGTTCGCATGGAATCATTTTCTCCGAGAGGCATTAGTCAGAGAGAACGGGAAGATATTGAACGATTGGTCGATGACCGCACTGCAGAGCCGCTAGGGCACGAATTATTTAGAGAAGCGTGGGCGCAAAGAAATACAAATCCTCGCAGTTCAATTATCGTCGGAATTGTCAGCTTGGAAGTTGCAGTGAAAAACTTAATCGCTAACCTTGCTCCCGACGCAGCGTGGCTGGCAGTGAACGTTCCGTCTCCTCCGTTGTTGCGCTTACTTACTGATTTCCTACCAACGCTGAAGGGCCGTATGGCGAGCGGTCAAATAATAATTCCACCGCCTGAAGATATCTGTACCGCAGTGAAAAACGGAGTGTCGATTCGAAACACCGTTGCTCATGTCGGCGGAACGCCTCCGAAAATTGAGACACTCGAACCTATACTTTTGGCCATCAAAGACTTGTTGTGGCTGTTTGATTTCTATTCAGGAGAAGCATGGGCATACGACTTCATCCGCTCAGAGACGCGGAACGCATTGAAGCTATCGTGACTGTAGAGCGCCTACTCACTCGCGGCATCGACGCCAGGTCAACGGCCCGGTTACACCTTGCCATGAGATAAACCGACTTGGGGGCCACTCAATTGACGAAAAAAGACAATCCTGCGGTCTCCACGTATGAACTTGCGGTGTCGTACCGAGCATCAGCTGATCTTTTGGTTGACCAACTATCTGATTGCAATTCGCTCGCTGGTCACAAGATATTTCCAATGTTCCTGTACTCGCACGCAGTAGAACTGTTTTTGAAGGAGTATCTTCGCCTGAAGAATCATCATGCCGAAAAGCCGTTTAGACACGATCTACGGCGACTTTGGCACGCAGCAAAACGTGAAGGTATCGAGCTGCGAGCGCCCCACAACATGGATGGTTTGATCGCGCTCCTGGAATCCGGCCACGAAGATTATCAGTTTCGCTATTCCGAAAAAGTCGTTCAACCATTCGGGGCCAAACTGGACACGGCGCGATGTGGAAAAGTTGGCCAATGCAGTAACGTTAGAACTGAAACTCCAGCGTCAAGAAAGCGCGAAAACGTCCGTCAAGTCTGGGGCCGTGATGATTCCGGTAATTCGATCGCTCATCGTTTCAATCGATCTTGATGAATTACCGAAAGAACAAAAATGACATGGCGCAACCCTAAACCCCGGTTCGCTGCTCGCCGCGCTGCGGAGCTTTGGTCAAAGCATTGGTGTCCTACGGCTACCAGCCGCGATGCCTGACGGCTCCATCTCGAGCGATCTGCTCGGCCGCGGCAAATACGGCGCACTGGCGAGAGTTGAGCTCGCCGAGTAGATGCCGTCGTAATCCCTCTGGTACTGCATAGCCCTGGACATCACGCGTTCCCTGAGCGCCTTGCCGACACAGCGGGCATATCGCGCGCGGCCAGCGCGGATCCCCCATTTCAGCACCGGGTCGAACCCAAGCTGCTTCGATCACGGCCGATGCTCGTTCGAGGCGCCATTTGTCGATCTGGTCGAAGTCTTTGCAGCCAAAATAGCCGCTCAGCAGATCCTGCGTATCCAGGAGATCGACCAGGGCTTGCCGTGTAACAAATAGGTCGTTTTTGAGGCGCCGGATTTCGTCCTCAAAATCACGGCGAATTGGAGGCGTGCGGGGAGGCAGTGCAGTTTTTTTGATCGGCATGTCCAGACCTCGCGTCTAAAGTCCAATTCTAGCGGTGGCTTGCTGTGCCGATACGCTGGACTGCATAACCGAGCGCGAGCAAGCGACTTGTCCAAAGCAGGACTGAACTCGCGTCAGATCGGCACGCCCGCGTGCGCCATCGTGTATCGAATGCCGGCGTCGAGCACCTTGTCGACTAACTTCATCGCGACCTTACCAGCACCGCTCTTGACTGCGGTCTGGATCTGTTCACCGAGAGGCGCATCGTTCTTGAGGGAATCCGGTATCAGTCGAAGCACGGCCAAGCCTTTGCCCGTCAGCACGGCTGCATGAACCGTCCCGTCCATGCCCTTGCCCCCAATGCGCACGTAGCCCTCATCTTCGAGCCACCAAACCGTGGCGGCAACGAATGCGGCATCGGTCTGCTGCACGCATCCATTCTCATCCTTCGGTATGTCGAAGTCGGACGGATCGAAGTTGCAGGGCTGAGGGAAGAACGAGTAGAGGATCGAGAATGCTTCAGACGCCACTTTGTTGAAGCGATCGATGTTTTCAGAGTCGGCCATGTCGTGAAAACAACACTTTTCGTTTTGGTGGGGCGTTTGGCGGGTACGGCTTGGAGATTGGCTGTAAGGCTTGATGTGTAAGGCTCTGTGGCGGAAGCGGTGAGATTCGAACTCACGGACGAGTCACCCCGTCGCTAGTTTTCAAGACTAGTGCCTTAAACCGCTCGGCCACGCTTCCACGTTTCACACACAGCAATACCGGGAAAAGTGCGATCAACCGCGCCACACCTTTCCGGCAAGGCGCGTATTGTAGCGCAACTTTCCCCGGCGTCCAGCAAGCAAAACCGTCTCACCCTTCCAGCGACCTGGTCGCCCGCAAACCCGGAAACAATCGCATCCATAGCAACGCAACGGCGATCGTTCCCACGCCGCCGATCAATACCGCCGGCACCGCGCCGAACAGCCCGGCCGTCATCCCCGACTCGAACTCGCCCAGCTGATTCGATGTCCCGATAAACAGCGAATTGATAGCCCCCACGCGTCCTCGCATATCGTCGGGCGTTTGCAGTTGAACGAGCGACATGCGCACGACGACGCTGATCACATCGGAGGCGCCGAGCGCGGCCAGCGCGATCAGCGAAACGTACAAATTCCGCGATAACCCGAACACGATCGTTGCGATGCCAAACGCGATCACGCCGCCGAACAGCGCTGTGCCGGCCCGTTGCCGCAGCGGAAAGTGCGCGAGATAAACCGATCCGGCCAGCGCGCCGACCGCGGGCGCCGCGCGCAATACGCCGAGCGCCCACGGACCGGCGTGCAGGATATCGCGGGCGAAAACGGGCAGCAACGCGGTCGCGCCGCCAAGCAACACCGCGAACAGATCCAGCGATAACGCTCCCAGGATCACCGGCTTGCGTCGAATGAAAGCGATGCCGGAAAAGAGCGACTCGAGCGTCAGCGGCGTGCGAGTTCTCACCACCTGTTCAATTTTTATCGATGACAACACGACCGCCGCGCCGATGAACGCCACCGCCACCGCTCCGTACACGGTAAGCGCCCCGAGGCCGTAGAGCAAACCGCCCATTGCCGGTCCGAGGATCTGTGCGGTCTGGTTCGCCGACGTCGACCACGCGGTCGCGTACTGCAACTGGGCGCGTGGAATCAGGTTGGGCAAAAGCGCGGACATCGACGGCGACTCGAACGCGCGTGCCGACCCGGCGACTGCCGCGATCAAATAGATCAGCCCCTGACTGGTCATCCCGCGCCACGTCGCCATGCAAAGCGTCAAGGCAGCCATGCCCTGGATCGCCTGGCAAACGAACGCGATCGTGCGGCGGTCGTAGCGGTCCGCCACATGGCCGACCACCAGTGTGAGCACGAACATCGGCAGGAATTGCGAGAGGCCGACGAGCCCGAGTGCGAACGCGCTATGTGTAATTGAGTAGATCTGCCAACCAATTGCGACCGACATCATCTGGAACGCAACCGATGACATCACCCGCGCGCTGCAGAAGAGCGCGAAGGGCCGGTGGCGCATGACGGAACTGGCGGATAGAGCAGGGGCGGGCGCGTCCAATTTAACGATCTTCCCTGATCGTTATGGAGGGTGTGTCCCTGAGAAAGAGCGCCTGCAAGTCGTTGAGAAAATCCTGCCCGCGCTGCGTTGGCGCAATGCGTTCAATATCGCGCGTGATCAAGCCGCGACGTTCCGCTTCGACCAGTCCCGGCTCGATCGCGGACATCGCAAGCCCGGTTCGTTCGTTGAACGAGTGCACCGGAAACCCTTCCACGAGCCGCAACGTGTTCAGCATGAATTCGAATGGCAGGTCGCGCGGTCCGACCTCGTGCTCTTCCTGCACCGCTGCGCCGGCAAGCGCTTCGTCCATGTACGTTCCCGGATGCTTGTAACGCACCTGGCGCACGATCTTCTGCGGAAACGACAGCTTGGTATGCGCGCCCGCCCCAATGCCGAGATAGTCGCCAAAGCGCCAGTAGTTCAGGTTGTGCCGGCTCTTCCTGTGCGGCTTCGCATAGGCCGACACCTCATAACGCTCATAACCTGCTGAAGCCGTGCGCTCGTGGATCCAGTCCTGCATGTCGGCGGACGCGTCGTCGTCGGGAACGGGCGGCGGGTACTTGGCGAACATCGTGTTCGGTTCGAGCGTCAGGTGATACAGCGACAAATGCGGCGGCGAGAAGCTGATCGCCGTTTCAATGTCCGCCCGGCATTCGTCGAGGGTCTGCTTGGGCAGCGCGAACATCAGGTCGAGGTTGAAGTTATCGAAGTTCCTTGCCGCGATTTCCACCGCCTGACGCGCTTGCGTTGCATCGTGAATCCGGCCGAGCGCCTTCAGATGCTGCTCGTTGAAACTTTGAATACCTATCGATAAACGGTTCACGCCGCTCGCCCGGAACTGCGCGAACTTCGCGGCTTCGAACGTACCGGGGTTAGCCTCAAGCGTGATTTCGGCGTCGGCGTCGAGCGGCAGCAGCGCGCGGGCATCGGAAAGCAGGCGGTCCAATCCTTTCGCCGACAGCAAACTGGGCGTGCCGCCGCCAATGAAAATAGTGTGCACCTGGCGGCCCCAGACCATCGGCAATGCGCGCTCGAGATCGGCGCGCAATGCATCGAGATAACGATCCTCGGGAAAGGTCTCACCTTTCCACTCGTGCGAGTTGAAATCGCAATACGGGCATTTGCGCACGCACCACGGGAAATGCACGTACAACGACAACGGCGGCAGCGACGTCAGCCGGATACTGCCCGGCGACGTGAACGCCTTGACCACGTTGATTGCCTGAGGACCACTCGAGCTGGCTGTCACGATACTTCCTTCAACCGGGCCAGCAGATGGCTAAGCGCAATTGCCCGATGGCTGCTGGCGTTTTTCACCGCGGGATCGAGTTCGGCGGCGGTCTGTCCGAGCGACGGCACCAGGAAATGTGCGTCATAACCGAAGCCGTTTGCGCCGCGCGGGGTATCGATGACCTCGCCGTGCCAGCGGCCTTCAGCAATCAGCGGTTCCGGATCGTCGGCATGACGCACCAGCACGAGTACGGAGAAGAAATACGCTCGACGATCGGTTTCACCAGCGAGGTCCTTCACGAGCCGCGCGTTGTTGGCGGCGTCGCTTTTCTCGCCGCCGTTGAGCAACTGCGCATAGCGCGCCGAATACACGCCGGGAGCCCCGCGCAACACGTGCACGCACAGGCCGGAATCGTCGGCGAGCGCAGGCAATCCGGTTGCCGCCGATGCATGCCGCGCCTTCGCGAGCGCATTCTCGACGAAGGTCACATGCGGTTCCTCGGCCTCGGACACGCCCAGTTCGCCCTGCGTCACGAGATCGATGCCGGCCGTGCTCAGCAACGCTGCAAATTCGCGCAATTTGCCCGGGTTATTGGACGCGAGTACGACGCGTCCAAAGGCGCTAACGGAATCGGAATCAGACACTGAGCAGCTCCAGCGCGACCTTTTGCTTCGCGATCAACGTTTCAATACCGCTTTGCGCCAGATCCATCAGCGCGTTCATTTCGGCGCGCGTGAACGGAACGCCTTCGGCCGTCCCCTGTACTTCCACAAAACCGCCCGCGCCGGTCATCACAACGTTCATGTCCGTGTCGCACTGCGAGTCTTCGTCGTAGTCGAGATCGAGCACCGGCTGGCCGTTGTACACGCCCACCGAGATTGCCGCGACAAATTGATTGATCGGCGATTCCGCGATCTTGCCGGCGGCCAGCAGCTTGGCAACAGCATCGTGAGCCGCGACAAACGCGCCCGTGATGCTTGCCGTGCGCGTGCCGCCGTCGGCCTGGATCACATCGCAGTCGATATGCAGCGTGCGCGCGCCCAGTTTGTTCAGATCGAACACGGAACGCAGCGCGCGCCCGATCAGGCGCTGGATTTCCTGCGTGCGGCCGGTTTGCTTGCCGCGCGCGGCTTCACGGTCGTTACGGGTGTTGGTGGCACGCGGCAGCATGCCGTATTCGGCCGTCAGCCAGCCCTGATCCCGTCCGCGCAGGAATTCGGGCACGCGCTCGGAAATGCTCGCGGTGCAGATCACTTTGGTGTCGCCGAACTCGACGAGAACCGACCCTTCCGCATGCTTCGTGTAATGCCGCGTGATGCGCACGTCGCGCAATTGGTCTGCGCGACGGCCGCTCGGGCGATTGAACGGGGCGGACGGGTTCAGCGTGGAGTCGGTCATGGAGGAGGCAAAGTGAAAGAAATGCAGTGAAAGGAGCTTGGGCGCACGGTAAAAAAAGCGTAAAAATCGCGCCAAGGTTCGAATTTTATCCGCAATCGGAGCGAGCGTCCGGGCCAGCGTCCCGTATTGATCTTCGCCCGCCGCATTGCGGCATTGCGTTTCCCAGGGCGGGATCGGCAAAAATGGGATAATGCCAGCTTCCTCGCCCGGCCAACATTGCCTGCCATTCAGCGCAGCTTCACGCCGGGCGTTTCGAAGCGAACTGGCCGTGCCGCGCAAGCAGCCAAGCAAGCAACAAGTAACACGCAAGCAAGCAGCGATGCCGCCACGGCCTTCAATCACGGACGCGACAATGATCTACAGCATGACAGGCTACGCCAGCGCAACGCGCGAAGTAGCGTCGGACGGTGCGGGCGCCAATGGCTCGGGCGTGGGGGTATCGGTGGAACTGCGCACGGTGAATTCGCGCTTCCTCGACATGAATTTCCGCATGCCCGAAGACGTGCGCGCCTGCGAGCCGCAATTGCGCGAAATGCTGATGAACAAGCTGTCGCGCGGCAAGGTCGATATCCGCATCAACCTGAATCGCGCGGAGCAGACCACCATTGCGGGCGTGCTCAATCGCGATGCGCTGTCGCAACTGGCCGCGCTCGAGCGCTCGGTGCTGGATATCTTCCCCGACGCCGAACGCATGCGCACCGGCGAGATCCTGCGCTGGCCGGGCATTTTGTCGGAGAGCGGGGTATCGGCGGAAACGCTGCGCGACGCGGTGCTCGCGTGCGGCAAGCAGGCGATTACCGAACTCATCGATGTCCGTGCCCGCGAAGGCGCCGCGCTCGCCGCCGTGCTGATCGCGAACGTGACGGAAATGGAGGCGATCGTTGCCCGGGTCACGCCGCTCGTGCCGGAACTGATCACGAAGCATCAGCAGAAAATTGTCGAGCGTTTGCAGGACGCGCTGGGGATTGCATCGCCGGAAGGCACGCAAACCAGCATTCCGCGCGAGGAGATTGCGGAACGGATTCGCCAGGAAGTGACCATGTACGGCATCCGTATCGACATCACCGAGGAATTGCAGCGTCTTTCCGCGCATCTCACGGAAACACGCCACGTGCTGCAAAAGGGCGGGAAAGTGGGTAAGCGGCTCGACTTCATGATGCAGGAGTTGAATCGCGAAGCGAACACGCTCGGGTCGAAGGCGGCTGCGAAAGAGTTGGCGGATTCGTCGATGACGCTCAAATTGCTCATCGAACAGATGCGCGAGCAAGTGCAAAACCTGGAGTAACGCCGCTATGAACGACGCACAACGCAACACCTACGCCGGGGTTTATCCGGGCAACCTGTTCATGGTTGTGGCGCCCTCGGGCGCCGGCAAGTCGACGCTGGTCAACGCGCTGCTCGCGCAGGACCAGGCGATCCGCCTGTCTGTGTCGTACACGACGCGCCAACCGCGTCCGGGCGAGCAGGATGGCGTTCAATACCATTTCGCTTCCGTCGATGACTTCATGGCGCGCCACGCCGCCGGCGAGTTCCTCGAAAGCGCGGAAGTGCATGGTAACTACTACGCCACGTCGCGCGTATGGATTGAGGAGCAGATGAAAAGCGGCCACGACGTGCTGCTTGAAATCGACTGGCAAGGCGCGCAACAGGTCAAGAAACGCTTTCGCAACGCAGTGGAAATCTTTATCCTGCCGCCGTCGCTGGATGCGCTCGAAGAGCGCTTGAAGAAGCGCGGCCAGGACGCTCCGAACGTCATCGTGCGCCGTTTGCTGGCGGCCGGCAGCGAGATGGCGCATGCGCCGGAAGCCGAATACGTGCTGATCAACGAGAACTTCGAGCGCGCTCTCGGCGAGTTGCAGTGTCTCGTTGCAGCCACACGGCTACGTTTCGGTTCACAGTACGCCCGTCATACGCAGTTGTTTGTCGAGTTAGGCATACACTCGCCGCACGCCGAGTGAACGGGGCTTTCCGGTCACATAAGGTAGAATGAAGAACATATCGAGAAGGAATCAACCATGGCCCGCATCACCGTCGAAGACTGTCTGAAAATGATCCCCAATCGCTTCGAGCTCGCGCTCGCAGCAACGTATCGCGCGCGCCAGCTCGCTCAAGGCCATACGCCGAAGATCGAAAGCCGCGACAAACCGACTGTTGTTGCGCTGCGCGAAATCGCAGCCGGCCAGGTCGGTGTCGAGATGTTGAAGAAGGTGCCGGTCTGATAGCCGGTCCGGACGTCTACGCGCATTGTCACTAACCGCGTCAGCTAACCACGGAGGCGACCATGAATCCTGTTCCATCGTCCGTCTCTGTGGATCCGCATAACGACGTCTTCAGTACAGAGTCTCATTCCGGGTCACATTCCGAAGACCACGCGCACGATCATGACACTGCTCATGATGCCGATTCGCCCTCGGCGGCGCGCAAGTACATCGACGCAGTCCTCGAACAATCGTTTCGCCATCTGTTCGGGCCAACTGCCACACCGGAAAAGCCGCGCCGCCACGACGTAGTTTCCATTGCGAAACTGACCACCGAGCTGGCCGCGTACCTTTCGCCGGAAGAAATCAAGCAGGTCAAGCTGGCTTTCCATTTCAGCGATGAAGCCCATCTCGGGCAATATCGCCAGAGCGGTGAGCCGTATATCACGCATCCGGTCGCGGTCGCGGAAATCTGCGCCAGCTGGAAACTTGACGATCAATCGATCATGGCCGCGTTGCTGCATGACGTGATCGAAGATCAGGGCGTGACGAAGACCGAGATTGCGGAACGTTTCGGGCCGAAGGTTGCAGAACTTGTCGATGGCTTGTCGAAACTGGACAAGATGGAGTTCCGCAATCGGGAGGAAGCGCAGGCGGAAAACTTCCGCAAGATGCTGCTCGCCATGGCGCGCGACGTCCGCGTGATTCTCGTCAAGCTGGCAGACCGCTTGCACAACATGCGCACGCTGGGTGCGGTGCCGCCGGAAAAGCGGCGTCGCGTGGCGCGCGAAACCATCGACATTTATGCGCCTATCGCGCATCGGCTTGGGCTGAACAACACGTATCGCGAGCTGCAGGACCTGAGCTTCGCGAACTTCAATCCGCATCGGTATGCCACGCTCGAGCGCGCCGTGAAGGCCGCGCGCGGCAACCGGCGTGAAGTCGTGGGCAAGATCCTGGAAGCGGTCCAGCGCACCATTGCGGACGCGAAAATCAAGGCCGACGTGACCGGCCGCGAGAAAACCATCTTCAGCATCTACAAGAAGATGCGTGACAAGCAGTTGTCGTTCTCGCAAGTGCTCGACGTCTACGGCTTTCGCGTGGTGGTGGATACCGCGCTCGAATGTTATACGTGCATTGGCGCGCTGCACGCGTTGTACAAACCGGTGCCGGGCAAGTTCAAGGATTACATCGCCATTCCGAAGGTGAACGGCTATCAGTCGTTGCACACCACGCTGGTGGGCCCGTTTGGTGCGCCGATCGAGTTCCAGATCCGCACGCGCAAGATGCACGAAATCGCGGAAGCGGGCGTGGCCGCGCATTGGCTTTACAAGAATGGCGGCGCAGATCTGAACGACGTGCAAAAGCGCGCGCACCAGTGGCTCAAGTCGCTGCTCGACATCCAGAGTGAAGCCGGGGATTCCAGCGAATTCCTCGAACACGTCAAGATCGACCTGTTCCCCGATGCGGTCTACGTATTCACGCCCAAGTCGAAGATCATGCCGCTGCCGCGCGGCGCGACGGCGTTGGATTTCGCCTATTCCATTCACAGCGACCTCGGCAATCAATGCGTCGCGGTGAAGATCAATAACGAGTTGCTGCCGCTGCGCACCGAGTTGAAGAGCGGTGACATTGTGGAAGTGATCACGGCGCCTTATTCGAAGCCGAATCCCGCATGGCTCGGCTTCGTGCGTACGGGCAAGGCGCGTTCGGCCATTCGCCACTATCTCAAGACCATGCGCTTGAACGAGTCGGTGCAACTGGGTGAACGGCTCGTCGATCAAAGTCTCAAGGGTTATGGCCTGGCGTTGTCCGAAGTGACGCCGGAAGTCTGGGAGAGGCTCGCGCAGTGGACGGGCAACAAGAGCCGTCAGGAAATTTTCGCGGATATCGGCCTTGGCCGGCGCGTGGCCGCCGTGATGGCGAAGCGTATCGAAGTGCTGATGACCGGCCGCGACGACGACGATTCCCCGCGCGAGAGCTTCAGCACGAATACCGCGCCGCCGGTCGTGATCACCGGCACCGAAGGCATGTCGGTGCAGTTGTCCGCCTGTTGCCGCCCGATTCCCGGCGACGACATCATGGGCTACATCGGCATTGGGCTGGGTATGGCGATCCACACCACTGAATGCCGTGTGGCCCAGCGGATTCACAAGCGCGATCCGGGTCGGTGGATTGACGTAGCCTGGGCGCCGCAGCCGGGCCGCTTGTTCGACGTCTCCATCAAGGTGCTCGTCAGCACGTCGAAGGGCGTGTTTGCCCGCGTTGCGGCTGATATCACGTCCGCCGATGCCAACATTGTCCATATCGCCATGGACGAGGACGTGACGCAGGAATCCACCGTGCTGCGTTTCGTGATCCAGGTCAGCGATCGCGTGCATCTGGCGAACGTCATGCGGCGCGTGCGCACGAATCCGGACGTAATGCGCATCGCGCGTGAGCGGCCGAGTGACGAGCCGCATCATCGCAACACCGAAGGCGGCATGCGGATCGATCGCGAACGCGGCGATTATTAACGCCTGGGGTTCGCCCCCTGGCGCGGCGGCCGGCGCGGCCTGAGTCTGGGTCTGAGCTCGATACGCCGCCGTTGGAACGCGACCTGCGTGCCTGTACCCATTCTGCGTACACAGGGGCACTTATGAAAACATCAGAACTGGAAGGCACCGAGCTCGACTATTGGGTCGCGCGCGGGCTGCATGACTTCATCCGCGAAATCCATTTCACCGATGGCGGCCAGACGCTCGCCATCCGCGGCAACGACCGTGGCCGGGCATGGGACGGGCGCTTCCTGCCATCGACGTCGTGGGAAGCGGCGTCTGTCGTGCTGGAGCGCGCGTGCCGGCTGGAGATGAACGACCACGGACGCGGCGAAGTCGTGTGCACGGCGATATTCGGGAAGGCCGGTGCGCAAGTGGAAGGGCGCGGGGCGTCGTTGCGCATCGCGTTGCTGCGAGCGTTTCTGCGGCATGCGTTCGGAGATACAGTGGACGACGAGTTTCCGCATCGTTCGCAAATGCTGCTCGGGGAACGGGCAGAATTGCTGGGGGAGCAGAGCGCGGCGGCGACGGTTGAAGATGCGCCGTTGCCGGACGGTCGTATCGGCGATATTGGATCGACTGCGCGACAGTAAGCTTGCCTTGTCCACGCTCGTGAAGGCTCGCCGCAAACCCGCTCGACCTGCGCGCGGCTTTCCGGCCCCACAAACAAAAAGGGCCTTCCGTGAGGAAGGCCCTTCTAAAACTGGTGCGGCTGGCAGGATTCGAACCCACGACCCCTTGGTTCGTAGCCAAGTACTCTATCCATCTGAGCTACAGCCGCGCATAAAGCAGGGTAATACAAAAAGCTGAGACAGGAAACGCTTGCTTGAAACAAAACAACTAAACGCTTTGAAGAAGTGGTGCGGCTGGCAGGATTCGAACCCACGACCCCTTGGTTCGTAGCCAAGTACTCTATCCATCTGAGCTACAGCCGCGCATAAAGCAGGGTAATACAAAAAGCTGAGACAGGAAACGCTTGCTTGAAACAAAACAACTAAACGCTTTGAAGAAGTGGTGCGGCTGGCAGGATTCGAACCCACGACCCCTTGGTTCGTAGCCAAGTACTCTATCCATCTGAGCTACAGCCGCACGCGAGACCAAGAGTATAGCCAAGCTCTCCCAAAAAAGGAAGGGTTACGCCTCGATTTCTGTAATGCCGATCTCCTTCGTGTTACCGTGCAGAGGAGCTATCTCGCTCCTCATCACGTTATTTTGAGCGGTTTGCACCATGAATAAAGCATTTGTAAAGGAATCGGACGAGAGCGACGACGATCTCGATCTCGAACAGCCGCCGGGCGTGCCTCCCGGCACCAAGAACTACATCACGCCCGCAGGGCACCAGCGCCTGCGCGACGAACTGCTGCATCTGCTGGATGTGGAGCGGCCGGATGTCGTGAAATTGCTTTCCTGGGCGGCGTCCAACGGCGATCGCTCGGAGAACGGCGACTACATCTACGGCAAGCGGCGGTTGCGGGAAATCGACCGGCGGATTCGCTTTTTGACGAAGCGGCTTGATCTGGCTGAAGTGGTGGACAGCAGCCGGCAGGAAAACGTCGACCAGGTGTTTTTCGGCGCCACGGTGGAATATGCGGGCGACGACGGGGAAGTGCACACGGTGACCGTCGTCGGCGTGGACGAAGTGAATCTGGACGTTGGGCACGTAAGCTGGATCTCGCCTATCGCCCGCGCTTTGCTCAAGGCGAAAGTTGGCGATACGGTCACGCTGCATACGCCTGCCGGTGTCCAGCAGATCGATATCCTCGATGTGCGTTATCCGCCCAAAACCTGAGACGCTTCACCCGAGGCAATCACGTCAGGAAACTCCGGACGAAAAAAAGGCGCCGCAAGCGGCGCCTTTTTCACATCGGTACAACCTTGAACAAGACTTAGAAGCGGTGACGAATGCCAACCGTTGCCGAGACTTGGTTCGGGGTCGACGACATGCCTACGCCCGTGATCGGTGCGCCCAGGCCGGTGCCGCCCAGGTCGGACGCGTGAACGTATTCACCTTGCAGGTACACGTCCGTACGCTTCGACAGCGAGTACGCCGTTTGCAGGCCGACCTGTTCGAACTTGGGCTTCACGCCATCAAGGCGAGCGTCCGTGTACGTGAACACACCAGCCAGGCTCAGGGCCGGGGTCAGTGCGTAACGGCCATTCACCTCATAGTTGTTGAAGCGAGCGTAGTTACCAATTCCAACGCCGTTCGTCGTGCCGATTGCGCCGCCGGAGATACCTGATGCGTCTTCAAGCTTCGTTTGCGTGAACACGAAGCCAACCGTTGCCGGACCGAACGCGTAGTTCACGCCAGCACCGAACGTGCGCTGCAGGCCTGCTACGAACGTGTTGTCGCCAGCGACAGCGCCGCCGCTGTTCGAAAGCGCCGCAGCGGCTCCCGCGCCCGTCACCGAGTTGTTCAACTGCAAGTAAGCTGCAGCAACGTTCAACGGACCGTAGTTATACGATGCGCCGACGCTGTAAGCGCGGTTGTTCGAGAAGCCAGCAGCCTGGTTCGAGAAGCCGTACTGTGCGCCGAACTTGAAGCCAGCGTAGTTCGCGCTCTGGTACTTGACCGAGTTGTTGATACGGAACGAGTTGTCGAGGTTGTCGTTGTCGAACGGGTGTGCGAACTGCGTGCCACCGTATTGCGTGCCGGTCAGAGCCAACGGGCCGAGATAGTCGACCACGGAGTCATATTGACGACCGAGAGTCACAGCACCGTATTGGCTGCTCGACAGACCGACGAATGCCTGACGGCCGAACTCACGACCACCTTGACCCAGCGTGCCGTTAGCAATGCTGAAGCCGTTTTCCAACGTGAAGATTGCCTTCAGGCCACCACCGAGGTCTTCAGAACCGCGCAGGCCCCAACGGCTGCCGTTTACCGAGCCGCTCGTCATCTTGAAGTTATGTGAGCCGCCTTGGTTGTTCGTGTAGGTCAGGCCAGCGTCGATCAAACCGTACAGCGTCACGCTGCTTTGAGCGTGAGCAGCGGTAGCAAATACGCCCGACAGGGCGGCGACCATGAGAGTCTTTTTCATCTTTGTAACTCCGAGAGCAATTTGGGTCTGACAACCCAGGCTTGAAGGAAACCTTCACTCCGACGCGCTGCGAGAGGCGCTGTCAGGTGATTTCATGTGCCAACAGAAGACACAGTCGTTTCCGGACCAGACGAAGTGTAAAGACGGCGTTACAGTGATGGCATTCCGATTTACGCAATAAAGTATTCTGCGATCGGCAATGATTAAGAAACGCGCTCTAAGCCTTTATGGATAAGGCTTCGCGGGGGAATGGCGGGGGTTAGTGCGGAGTGTCAACAGGCCGTCGTTGCGCAATTGCTACATGCGCTATCGTTAAAATACAACGCCAATAATCCTAAAAGGGGATTGTTGACGGAACCGCAATAGATGATTGCCAGATCTGTTGATGATTGCGAGATGGTGCGCCGTTATACTTCATGTGCTGCTTTCCAAAGCAGACTTTTTCGTTGACGGAAAAGATCTCCAAACCTTGTCGGCGCGACTTCCCAGTCGCGCTTTTTTTTGCCTGAACGGACTCGGATGCCGAACCCGCCTCAGGCGTCGTTTACTTAGTTAGCCGCTTCCAGTTCTTCTTCCCGGATAGCTTCGGCTTCATTCTCAACTGCGGGTGATTCCGCTGCTTCGTTGTTATCGAATGCCGGCGGACTCGATATTGTCCAGTCTTCCATTACATAACGGCGCGCATCCATTGGCGAGGACAACAGGTTCTGCCAGTGGTCACCATGCCATGCCGGATCGAAATCCAGAGCTGAATGCGGTTCCAATACTGCCTGGGGCGCTACCAATGTCCTGATCCACGAAAACATGCTTTTGAGTTCGGTCGTCACAGCAATGACCTCCTTTAAAAGTGCTTGCGGTACCCTTTTATGATGCCGACGGCTCGTTTCGGTAACAAGGCTCGTAAACGCTTACGGTTGGATAAGAACAGTTACAAACCGAGTAAATATTTCCTTTTGACGGATCTGGACGGTTTAAATCCCGAATTATTACGATCGGTTTTTTCTTTTAAACCCGAGTAAATGGAGATCCATACGGGGCCGCTCGTGGTTCGCGCCGTCGGTGCGTCGGAGCGCGGAGTAGCCGGTGTTGCTGCAGGCAGGAGCGTCCAACCGGCCGCGCTCGAATGGACGTGAGCTAAAATGTTCGATCGATACGCCTTCTTCCTGCGCGGATCGCGTCCATTCCTCTTTTAGCGGTCAGCGCTGTGCTCCCAATCGTTGCCAATATAGTCAGTTCAGAACCGCTGGTTTTCGTCGATCTCGAAACGACGGGCGGTACCTTCGGCGTGAATCGCATCACTGAAATCGGGGTGGTCGAGGTCGGGCCGGCCGGTGTGACGCAGTGGAGCTCGCTCGTCAATCCGGAGCAGCCGATTCCGTTCTTTATCCAGCAACTCACCGGTATCAGCGATTCGATGGTGCGCAATGCACCAACGTTCGAGTCCATCGCGCATGATTTGCTGGCCCGCCTCGACGGGCGGCTGTTTATTGCACACAACGCCCGGTTCGATCATGGCTTCCTGCGCAGCGAATTCAAGCGTGCCGGCATCAAGTTCCAGCCCGACGTGCTGTGCACGGTGCAGTTGTCGCGCGCCATCTATCCGGCGGAGCGCCGGCATGGGCTCGATGCGCTGATCGAGCGGCACGCGCTTGTTCCTGCCGCCCGTCACCGCGCGCTGGCCGACGCCGACCTGCTCTGGCAATTCTGGCAGCACCTGCATCGCGCATTGTCCACCGATGTCCTGCATGGCTATATAGAACAGGTTGCGCGACGTTTCCGGCTTGCCGGCGATATCGACGAGGACACCATCGAACAGATTCCGGCCGGCTGCGGCATTTATGTGTTCTATGGCGAGGACGATGTGCCGCTGTACGTCGGGCGAAGCGTGCGCTTGCGCCAGCGGGTGCGTGCGCATCTGTCGGGTCCGAAACGTTCGGCGAAGGATCTGCGGCTCGCGGAACTCGTCCGGCGAGTGGAATGGACCGCGACCGGCGGTGAGATCGGGGCGATGCTGGCGGAAGGGCGCTCGATCGCGCGGCTGCGTCCGGCACATAACCGGCTGTCCAAAGCGCGCGGCGATGACCCGAGCCACGCACCCTGGACGTATCCCGGCGCCATAGCGATAGAGGAAACGGATGCGACCACCTGCGCGCGCGTGTGGCACGTGGTCGACGCCTGGGAGTATTTCGGCATGGCCGGGTCACTCGCCGAAGCCGCGCAACTGCGAGCCGCGGCGCCTGCGGCAGGCTTCGAGTTATCGACATATCGAGTCCTCAGCGAACGGCTGTCGCACGGACTGACAATCGTGCCGCTCACGGCCACGCCGTGCCTGTCGGGCGAGCCGGTCTAGCCGACCGCGCCCACGCCGCCCGATGCACACACGTGCGACAACGCGCGCGCCAGCGGCGCGTTCTGGGCGGAATCGTAGCGGGTGAGATGTTTCCAGCGCGCGATGCTGTCGGCCAGCCGCAGCGGGCAGTCGTCGGCATGGCGCATCGGCTCGACGCCAGCTAGCGCGGAGAGCAACGCGTTGGTCACGCTATCGAGCTTCGGCCGGGTATCGAGGGCAAGATCCGGTGGCGTCCCTTCGGGCGCACGTGACTTCCGCCAGTTATTGAAGAGGGCGTTCTGAACGTCCTTGCTTGCCTCTATCTGATCGCGAAAGAACAGCTGCGCAAATGCCGGGTCGATACCGGCGGACTTCGCGCGATTATTGATACCGGCCAGCAGCGCGGCTTCGCGGGGTTGATCGGTGATCGGTTCGTGGTGCGCCCATTTCCAGCGCGCGACCGGCTCTGCGAGCGCCAGCCGTTGTGACGACAATGCGATGAGGTTGGTGAAAGGCGTGTCGTCGCCATCAGCGCGAGCGGCCGACTGGCATAGTGCGATAAGTGACGAGACAGCGAGCAATGAGGCAATGGCCCGCAGGGTGCGTGAGAAGCGAGTGGAAAACATGAGTGACCGATGGCGTGCAAAGATCTGCAGCTTAACTCATCGTGTTCGCGGCGATCATCCTGCGCGACGCAAGATTGGCAATCCTGGTTCGTGTTAATTCAGTTGGCGCTGGCTCAACCCGACGCTTGCGCGCCTTCGCGGCATCGCCAATGAGAGATGCCGCGTTGTTCAAGCGTACGAAACCCGCAGCCTGCCCGAGGTCCGCAAAAACACCGCATGACGGTCACATGCGTTGAGCGCACGCCGGCAAGTTCCAGCAATTACTTCGAATCGCACAGGTTGCGCTGTTCGTCGAAGAAAGCCCGGACGTGTTCGGGCAATTCCGCGAGAAATTCAACTGCGACCGGTTCTTGATCCGGACATTGCACCTTGTCGGGTGTCGGGATTTTGGTCGGCTTGGCGTCCATCACTTTCTCTCCTTGTATGGGTCGATTATCAATCTCGACTCTGGCTTCCTGCTAGCGCCGAATGCGCTGTCGGAACTTTTACCGGCTGCTCTGTTGCTTTAACGGAACACCAATCGCGTGACTCAGGCACGTCACAGTTAATGGCGCCGTTTGCGTTTCCCCCGATGACCCAATTCACTGCCGTTCCTTCCTTCACAGTGCAAAGCGGCTATTCGTGGTTAGCTCTATTACCGATGCCATGTGCTGCTTTGCGGTAACTATTTCGCAAGACGTTTCAAACTCAACTCGATGCGATTCCGGCGTTGCCTGAGGTGGCGCAAGCCGCCGTAGTTACGCCGCGTAGTTACGCCGTATAACGTGCCCCCCTAATATGGATAACGGCAGTAAATGCGCGCGGTTGACCGGTTTATTATCTTTTAGGGAATTTCCTCTCTTCAATGTGTCCGCAAGCGCACATATGCACACAAGCTCATGTTCGCAAATTGGATAAATCCTAAGCATCGGCGAGGCGACGTGAAATGTTCGATTTGCGCTGAGTGAGCAGTCGCTTAACCGTTGTTAACCTAAGGCGTTACCTTAAGTTAACCGCCCGGAGCAATGCAGCGAACGGATATGGCTGAACTCGATACTCGAAACGT
The DNA here is from genome assembly GCF_001544555.2 of Caballeronia udeis. GTDB lineage: Bacteria > Pseudomonadota > Gammaproteobacteria > Burkholderiales > Burkholderiaceae > Caballeronia > Caballeronia udeis. The sequence continues at coordinate 18,888 of NZ_FCOK02000055.1, forward strand.
TCAGCGCCAGTCGGGCTGTGTTGGTATCGAAGCGACTGAGCCGGTGGCCAGCGCGAGCGCGGCCGCAGCCGACAGCGCGCTGCTGTAGCTATCGGCCGCGGCGTTCCTCGCCGCCAACAACTGATTTTGTGCAAGCAGCGAATCGGTGACCGAGCCGATCCCTTGGCCGTACGCATCGAATGCGGCGTCGTAGGTTGTCTGCGCGGCGGCCAGCAGCTCTTTGGCCGCAGTGTGCGCGCTCAGGCTGGTCTGCAGCGTATTCTGGGCGACGACGATCTGCCGGACTGCTTCTTCGCGGCTTCGGGCGAGGCGGGTCGATGCGCTGTCTGCATCGTTGCGTGCCTGCGCGAGTACGGCCTGGCGCAAGCCGCCGTCATACAGCGGAATTGTCACGCCGACGATCACGCTGCCGCCATACCGGCCGCCGCTCAGGTTCACCGTCGGTAATTGCTGGCCGATGGATGGAATGGCCGAAATCGATGAGCTACCGGTGTTGTACGCACCGTTAGCCGAGAGAAATACCTTCGGCAAGAATTCCGATTCGGCTGCCTTCACCTTCGCCAGATTGATGCGCTCGGCGGCATATGCGCTCAACACATCCGGGCGCCGGGCGATGGCGGAAGACACGATCTGCTCGATCGAGTCGCTCGTCGGCGCCGGCAGCGTGTGTGCCGGCATCTCCGCGATCATGGGTTTCGAGAGCGGCGAGATACCCATTGCGGAGATCAGCGCCAGATAGCTGTTGCTTTCGGCTCCCTGCGCCTGGATCAGCGCGAGCTTCGCCTGCGCGCGATTCTGGTTGGCCTGCGCCACTTCAATAACCGTGCCGATTCCATGCTTGTAGCGCGATTGCGCTGCCGCCAGGATTGCTGCGGCGTTGCCGACACCTTGGCCGGTCGTGGCGACGCGGGCGCGCGCGGCCTGGTACCCGTAGAACGCGACGCTGACATCGAAGATCACCTGCTGATGGACCGCGGTGAAGCCGATGTTCGCTACCACCGATGCCTGCGACGCAGCCTCGACACGCGCAGCGCGTCCGCCGAAATCGAAGAGCAGCCATTGCAGCGACAGCGCCGAGGTCGTGCCATGTCCCGTTCCGCCGGTTGACGAAGCACCGGGTATGGACGAGCGCGAATTCTGAGCGCCTGCGTACTGCCCCATCGCGGCAACCGACAGTTGGGGAAGATACGCGCTCTTCGCGATGCCGGCCGCGAGCGCCATGTTGCGAGCATCGTTCCATGCGATACGAGTCAGCGGGTTCGCCGATTCCGCGAGGTCGATCAGCTCGGGCAGCTCGTACGCATGCACCGGGTCAGCGTCGGCGGAGGGGGTACGGTGGCGAGCGCGGGATTCGCGGGTAACGTGTAGCTACGTCCCGTTGCGGTCGATCCGGTCGATCCGATCGGTGCCGCCGGGCCGGGCACGATGGCGCCGTCCGCGTCCTTCAGAGGTTGCCAGGGACGGTCGGGGCTGTCGGGAGCCATGTCTACGGACGACGTGGCGCAACCGGCCAAACTCGCTACGGCCAGGATCGCCAGTGCGAATGAAGGATCAAGCCGGAGCATGGGTCGTGAGGTCCTTCGCCGCGTCACTCGGCGCGGCGTGTTCGAGTTGAGCGAGGCGTGCATCGCCCAGGTGTAGCAATGCTGCACGTGTGTCACCGATTGGCGCATGCGCGTCCGCCAATGGCTGCAACGCGGTTATCGCGCTGGTTTCAGCCGGCTGTTGCGGCGGATTGCCCATGATCCGTCTGAGCCAGACGCCGATCGCGGCATCGCCCGGTCTTTGTTCGGCAAACAGGAATATCGGCCCTTCGAGCGCACTGAGCTTTGCCAGCACGCCGCGACGTTCGGCGATCCACTGCGGTCCCGGATGAACCCACGACGGCTCGTAATGCATCAGCGCCAGGTCCTGTTCCAGCGCCCCGCGCTGAGCCATTGCGCTCGAGGCCTGCGCGCGGCGCGCGGCGGAATTCGCCAGCGCCGAGAGCCGTTCCCACTGATGATGCAGCGAGGTGAGCGTGGTATCGACGCGCTCGGCCACACTGACGGGCCACACGCGAGTGAAGATCAGATACACGACCACGTTGCCGATCAGTATCCCGATCGTGCGATCTCGCGCGACCGTCAGATCGAAGCCGGGCGCGGCGCCCTGGATCACGCACATGAAAAAAACCAATGCGATCTGAAATCCTGCATAAGAGATGCGCGGCGAACCGAAAGCAATCCACGCCGACAGCAATGCACCGAGGAACACGATACCCATCAACCCCACGACGGAGGTCATCGCGGGTATCACGAACACGACCGCCGCGGTACCGAGGGGCGCGCCCGCGAGGCACCCCGCGATGCGCAGCGTCATTTTCTCGACGGTTTCGGCGGTGGTGCCGAGCGACACCATGTAGACCGTGATGAAGCAGGTGTGGATACCCGGCCAGTTGAGCTGCGAATAAAGCAGATAGCAAAACATTGCCGCTGCGGTGGTCTTCAACGCGTAGCGGATGTGCTCGGGATTCGTGAACGCGTCGGGCAGGAAGAACCCGCCACGCTTGTCGGCAGGCGGGGAGCTTTCGGCACCGGTTTTTACATCGGGTTCGGCCACGGCGAAGCGGGTGATTGCGTGCTGCAGTTCTTCAGCCACGATGCGCGCGAGCGGCGTCAGTTCGGTCGCGCCGGGCAGACTGAGTTCGATATCCACCGGATAGCCGCCCGCCTCGAGCATGCGGGCCATATTCTCCAGCGTGTCGATGATCGGCATGACGAACGATGTTGGCAGCCGGCTCGACGGTTCGCGGGCCGCCAGATCCGCTGCGACGAGGATCGCAAGCGTCGACGACACGGCTTGCCGCAGCGGCGCAACATCGGCACGTGCCGACGATCCGTCGACCGCCGAAAGCGCCAGCCACGAGCTTATCTGCGCGTCCCCTTGGCGCAGGCAGGCACCGAGCGCGTCGCGCGTTGCCTCGGGTTCAGCGAGGCTGCGGGCCGCGAGCCGCAGGCGCTTCGCCAACTCGCGGCCGGCGAGCCGCCGTGGCGACGGCGCAAGCGTCAGGTTGACGCAGATCGATACCCCGATTGGAATCGCGACCATTACCCAAGAGTAAAGCAAGGCGCGCGTCGCCGCTTCGCCGAACGGCACGCTGCCGAGTTCGTCGAGCGTGAATCCGACGATCATCGCAACGATCGCGCCTACCGGCCGCAGCTTGCTCGCCGACGTGACGAACAGCAGGGCGAGCGACAGCCCAGCGATGCACGCGACCCGCCAGACGGGATCGTCGAGTGCGAATAGGGCCACGACCGTTATCAGCACAACGACCAGCGTGACCAGCACCAGCATTGCCAGGCCCTGCACCACGCTCAATACCCGGTCTGGCTGGTTCAGGAAGAACACGACGTAGGCCGAGATTGCTGCTTCCGGCGTGCCGTAGGCGCTCGTCACCCATACCGTCAGCGCGCAGATCAATGCGACGCGGCAGGCCATTTCCGCTCGCCCCGGATAGGGCGCAAGCAGTTTCAGGAAATCGGCCGCGCCTGGGCGGGCGAGATCACCGGCAGGCCGCGCCATGCCGGACCTCGACTATCGCGCTTGCACCGATCCGGACCAGCCGGGCAGCCGGCTCATCCAGGCGCACACGCACGGGAAAGCGCTGCGCAACCCGCACCCAGTTCACGGACTGTTGCACGATGGGCAACGCGCGCGGCAAATTGATCCGGTCAGAATCGGCAACGCCCGCGCCAATGCCGACCACTTTGCCGTGGATCGCCCGGCTTCGGTCGATCATCGAATAGACGGTCGCACAATCACCCGGCTGGATTGCGCCAAGCGCTGTTTCCCGGAAGTTCGCGACGGCGAACCATTCGTCCGCGTGGATGAGTGTGAAGATCGACTGATTCGGTGCGACTGTCTCGCCCGCCAGCACCGAGAGGCCTGTGACAAAACCGTTGTGCGGCGCGCGTACAACCGTTGAGTCAAGGCTGTGCTGCGCGAGTGCGAGCGCTGCTTCGCGTGCGCGCACCACGGCGATGGCGCCTGACTCATCACCTATTGTCTGCGCGGCCGCCCGCTTTTGCTCTCGTGCCTGCTTAAGCGATAGCTCGGCATCGTGTTGCGCGACTTGCGCCTGGTCCAGTTGCTGGGTCGGGACATATCCTTTTGCCGCGAGTGGCGTGAGCCGCTGAACGCTGCGCGAGCTCAGTTCATAGTTGTGCGCCGCCTTGCCGGTCTGGTCACCTGCGATGACCGAATTCGCGCGCTCGCCGACCAGGGTCCTGCGGCGCGTGTCCAACGCGGCGCGGGCCAGGTCGAGGTCAGCCTGGGTCTGCGCCACGAGGAGCTGATACGGAACCGGGTCAACCTCGAACAGCACGTCGCCTTTCGCGACCCGCTGGTTGTCTGTCACAGCGAGCCGGATGATCCGGCCACTCACCGGCGATGCAATATGCACGACGTCGGCATCGATCGTTGCGTCGTCCGTTGACGGATATCGGGTTGACCGGTCAGAGGCGTAATACAGCGCGGCAATACCAAGCGCGACGATCGCGCACGCGACTATGCGGCCTTTGAGAGCGCCTTTGCGCAAGCCGGTTATTTTCGTAGGAGCTGTCCGTTTACCGAAAGCCCAAAAATCACGGCGACGGTCAAGCCGATGGCCATACAGACAAAGAGCTGAAACGGGACGATCTGCGCCCATCCCGTGGAAACCAATAGTCGATGGGCGATGAGCGCACCGACGAGTCCGAGCACGGCACTTAGCAGCCAGAGCGGAAAATACGCGCCGAAGATTTCATAAGATGGTGCGCCATGCAGCGTGCATCCCTGCAAGGACAGACTCAGCGACGCAACGGCCGGAAGATACCGTGTGCGGTACGCAATCCAGTCGCGGGCGCTTCTTTGATTTGGCTTGAACGGCATTGCGGCGCGGTGAGGTGGGGCGAGGTCAATGAAGACCGTAGTAAAGCCAGAAAAATCACGGGGACTTTACCAGCGCGGCCCATTCATTTCGACGCTTTCCGCTGCCTGACAACTTTTATTACCTTTTAAGCTGAAGCGTGCACAAATTCGAAATTGTTAATGATTGTGGCCGTGTGCCCGAATACTGGCCGGCCACATTAACGCGCTGTATAGCGGAGGGTTTTGGGGACTTGAATGGATCTGTCGGATCAGCTAACGCGACAGACACGTCAGCTTCTCGCACCTTTCTCGGGATTCACCACGTGCCCGTGTGCCCGAGTCAGTCGCCACAGTATGCCGTGGCGACTTTGACACTCTTGTCGAATTCAGGAACCGAAATATACCGGTTGCATGCCGTCATTGGCATCCGGGCGAATCGACGAACGGATCTTGTTATCCACGCGATGGACCACTCGATCGAACGAACGAAGCGCACGATGTGCACCCGACGCCGATGTACCGTCGGCAACACCACCGTAGCTGGACGCAGTAGCGTCCTGCTGCGGCGCATTCGATTGAGCGAACGAAACGGCGGGTACGGCGAGCACTGCGGCAACCACTACTGCTTGAATAAGCGATTTCATGATGAACCTCCAGTCTTGGGTTTGGCTGCGAACCGTTGTTCGAAGCCGGTGATCCAAGTGTAGGTAAGAGATCCCTTAAAATTAAGATCTGGACGCGCAATTGGCTTTTGCGGTTTTTAGGTGTAAACCCTTAATTCCTGCTTCATTTAACAGGAGCGTGCGTTCTGGCCACGAGCATGAACGGCGAGATCGCGAGATTAGTGATTCGTAATCGTCCACGAAATCGAAAATGTTGAACCGTTTTCCGTGACAAATCCCGACGAGATGCAGTTATCGGCCATCGGATCACAAGAGATTTCGAGGGACTGCTTGTCGTCAAAGCTGACGACGACGGTTGCTCCGCGCGCGGTCTTCCGGTCGGCACCAGAGACGTCATAGGTGAACTTCCGTTCAGTCTGCGCACCGGCCATGTTGTCTCCGAGGATCAACAGTTTCCCGACCTTGCCGGTCCCGGGATCAAATTGAAGTTCAGCGGCCTCGCCCAGCTGCGTCTCGCTGGTCATTGTGACTGGCACAGTGAAATCGCCGGCCAACGCAGTTCGCGCGACGGCGCACAACACGATCAAACAAGCGGATTTGAACATGTCAAACGGGGCAGATCGGACAGCGAAAATGCTAGCACGAGCAATTTCTGTCTGCCATGCAGCTGCTGATCACAAGCTGGTGAGGCCGAGTCGAACAGCGACGACCCATAGGAATGCGGCAACTATGACGGCCGCTGCAGTCGCCAAACCGATCTGGCGCTTGCATCGCGTCGTCTGCTCCGGCGTGAGCTCGTGTGTGTCGCTGGACTTAGCCATTTTCGTGGCTCCCGGCGTTGATTTACATGAGGATTCCAGCATGACATTCTTTTAACCCAGCCTGAACCCGCGACTGCGATTCGGTTGCGGACGAGCAACGGTTTTCTTCAGGAGCTACAAAGGGTAGGTCCCTGGTGAAGCTGATCAGTATAGACAGCATGGACAAGCCGCATGGCCGCCGCAGTGAGGGATGCCTGCGCGTGGAGCGCCGGGGTATTGTGTCAATCCGGTTGCTTGGCGGTTACTTGAGCATCGAAAAACTTCAGAATCGAAAAACAAAAAGCCCAGTCCGGGGACTGGGCTAAATTGCTTGATTCTATTTGGTGCCGGAAAGAGGAATCGAACCCCCGACCTTCGCATTACGAATGCGCTGCTCTACCGTCTGAGCTATTCCGGCATCAGAGAAACGAGATTATAAGTACCTTCCGGCGATTTTGGCAAGACCTTGGATCAATTCTTTTCTGCGTGATAAAGCGTCACGCGCTCCACTTCGTTTTTCGATCCGAGGAACACCGGCACGCGCTGATGCAGGTTGGTCGGAACGATGTCGAGGATGCGCTGCTCGCCATCCGTCGCAGCGCCGCCCGCCTGCTCAACAATGAACGCCATCGGGTTCGCTTCATACAGCAGGCGCAGTTTGCCAGGACGATCCGGCGTGCGTTTGTCGGCGGGGTACATGAACACGCCGCCGCGGTTCAGGATACGGTGCACATCCGCCACCATCGACGCAATCCAGCGCATGTTGAAGTCTTCCTTGCGCGGACCGTCCTTGCCTTCGTTGAGCTCGTTCACATACTTTTGCACCGGCTCATACCAATGGCGGCTGTTCGATGCGTTGATTGCGTATTCGCGGGTGTCGGCGGGGATCTGCATGTTGCTATGCGTGAGCACCCACGAACCGAGTTCGCGGTCGAGCGTGAAACAGTTCACGCCGTAGCCGGTGGTCAGCACGAACACAGTTTGCGGACCATAGACCGCATAACCGGCCGCAACCTGCGCCGAGCCCGGCTGCATGAACGCCTGCTCGCTCGGCTCCATGCCATCCGGGCATCGGAGCACTGAAAAGATCGTGCCGATAGACACATTCACGTCGATGTTCGACGAGCCGTCGAGCGGATCGAACGTGAGCAAATAATTGCCCTTCGGATAGCGGTTCGGAATCGGGAAGATCTTTTCCATTTCCTCCGACGCCATCGCGGCCAGGTTGCCGCCCCATTCGTTGGCTTCAAGCAGGATTTCGTTCGACAGGATGTCCAGTTTCTTCTGCACTTCGCCTTGAACGTTCTCGCTGCCGGCGGTGCCCAGCGCTTCACCCAACGCGCCCTTGCTCACTTGATAGCCGATCTGTTTGCATGCGCGTGCGATCACTTCGATCAACAGCCGCAGGTCGGCGGGAAGGTTTTGATGTTCCCGCTGCTGCTCGATCAGATACTTGGTCAGCGTGGTGCGGCGGGAAATGGATGAGGGGGTCGACATTGCGTTGGCTCCAGGAGCGTTAGACGAATGCCTCAGATTCTACCCGCTCGGAATGTGTCTCCCGATGTCACAGGAATGTGGCGCACGTTCAACGGATTTCTGCGAAGCGGGTACCTGCTGGTTTTCGAGGCGTCTTCGCATAAAAAAACCGGCGCCGCAGCGCCGGTTTCCGTCAACCGGGACCAACGATTGAACCCTCAGCCCAGCGCTTTTTCCACGATCTCGCGCACATCGCGCGATTTAACTTTCGACGCCACCTGTTCCAGCGCCGCGTGCGCCTTCTCGCTCAAGGCCGGCGTGTACCGGCGCCATTGCTCGAGCGTGCGCGCGAGGCGTGCAGCCACCTGGGGATTCATTGCGTCGAGCGCAACAACCTGTTCGGCCCAGAACGCGTACCCGGAACCGTCGGCGGCGTGGAATTGCGCCGGGTTCGCGCCGCAGAAGCTGAAGATCAGCGAGCGGGCGCGATTCGGATTTTTCAACGTGAACGCCGGGTGTTCCATCAGCCTGCGCACGATGTCGAGCACATTGCGCTTCGGTCCGCCGCGTTGCGTGGCCTGCAGCGCGAACCATTTGTCGATGACAAGCGGTTCTTTCTCGAAGCGTTGGTAGAAGTCGCTGAGCGCCGCGTTGGCGAGGGTGGTATCGACCGAACCTGACGCGCCCGCCGTCAGCAGCGCGGACAACGCAGCCGACCGGTCGGTCATGTTGTTCGCGGCTTCGTACTGGGCGCTCGCCAGTTCGATGGCGCGGGTGGGGTCGTCGAGTTGGCTCAGGTAGGCGAGGGCGAGATTCTTCAGGCCGCGCTTGCCGGCGTCGTCCGGCGTCGCGCGATATTCGCCCGGTGTGCGATTCGCTTCGTACACGGCGAGCCACCGGTCGCGCAGGCCCGTGGCGAGGCGGCGGCTGACGAACACGCGAGCCGCGTGGACGGCGGCGGGGTCCGACACCGCCATCTGTTCTGCGAGATATCCCTCGGACGGCAACATCAGCGCCAGTTCCTGGAATGCCGGGGTAAGCGTGCTGTCGTCTAGTACCTGGGCAAACGCGGACACCACCTGGTCGTCGAGCGTCAGCTCCTCACCCTTCGATGCCCGATCCGCCAGCGCGAGCAGTTCGCGCGTGGCAAGGCGCTGCCCGGCTTCCCACCGGTTGAACGGATCGCTGTCGTGAGCAAGCAGGAAGGCCAGTTCTTCGTTGGTGTAGTCGTAGTCCACCACGACCGGCGCCGAGAAATTGCGCAACAACGAAGGCAACGGCTCTTCAGCGACGTCGGTGAACGTAAAGGTTTGTTCCTGTTCCGTGAATTCCAGAACGCGCGTGGTGCCTTGTGCCTCTTTCTCGCCTTCAAGTTTCAGCGGCGAGTCGGCGCCGCTCTTGCCGATCAGGCCGACCGAGAAGGGAATCAGCAGCGGCCCCTTCTGGGTCGCGCGCGCCGCCTCCGATGCCTCGCCATAGCCTTGCGTGAGCGTCAGCGCATAACGCTTCGTGGCGGCGTCGTAGCGCGTGCTTACCGTGATCCGGGGCGTGCCGGCCTGGCTGTACCAGCGCTCGAATTGCGCCAGGTCGCGGCCGTTCGCGTCAGCCATTGCGTGGCGGAAGTCGTCGCAAGTGACGGCCTGGCCATCGTGGCGCTGGAAATACAGGTCCATGCCGCGCCGGAAGCCGTCGCGGCCGAGCAGCGTCTGATACATGCGCACGACTTCCGAGCCTTTTTCATAGACGGTCATCGTGTAGAAATTGTTGATCTCCACGTAGCTTTCCGGACGCACCGGGTGCGCCATCGGACCTGCGTCCTCGGCGAACTGCATCTGGCGCAGCACCCGGACGTCGTCAATGCGTTTGGTTGCGCGCGCCGCGTCGCTGGCCGCGCCGGGTTCCAGCCCGGCGGCCATGTCGGCGGAAAATTCCTGGTCGCGGAACACGGTCAGGCCTTCCTTCAGACTCAACTGGAACCAGTCGCGGCAGGTCACGCGGTTGCCCGTCCAGTTGTGGAAGTACTCATGGCCGACCACGGCTTCAATGTTGCTGAAATCCACGTCCGTAGCTGTTTCAGGATTCGCGAGCACGTACTTCGTGTTGAAGATGTTCAAGCCCTTGTTTTCCATCGCACCCATGTTGAAGTCGCTCACGGCGACAATCATGAAGCGGTCCAGGTCGAGCTCAAGCCCAAAGCGGCGTTCGTCCCATTCGATGGAATGAACCAGCGAATCCATGGCGTGCTGGGTCTTGTCGAGATCGTGGGGTTCCACCCAGACCTGCAGCAGCTTTTCCTTGCCCGAGCCGGTCTTCATGCGCTGCTCGAGCTTGACCAGCTTGCCGGCCACCAGCGCGAACAGGTAGCTTGGTTTCTTGAACGGGTCTTCCCAGCGTGCGAAGTGCCGGCCGTCTTCCAGATCACCTTCTTCGATCAGGTTGCCGTTCGACAACAGCACCGGGTACTCTGCCCTGTCCGCCCGCAGCGTGACCGTGTACGTGGCCATGACATCGGGGCGGTCAAGGAAATACGTGATGCGCCGGAAGCCTTCGGCCTCGCATTGCGTAAAGAAATTGCCTCCGGATACATACAGGCCCGACAAGCTGGTGTTCTCACCCGGATTGCACGCGCTTTCCAGAGTCAGTTCAAACGCGTCGGGAATATTGCTCACCGACAAACCGTTCTCAGTTACGCGGACATCCGCATGCGGGCGCCCGTCCAGCGTTGCGCCGATGAACTCCATATGCTCGCCCATCAATTCCATGGTGGCCGCAGGCGCGGCGTCCGGATTGCGGCGCAGCCGCATGGTGTTGCGAACCACCGTGCGTTCGGGGACGAGGTCGAATTCGAGCGCGACGGTGTCAATCAGGAATGCGGGCGGCGTGTAGTCGGCGCGGCGGATTACGGCAGGTGCAGTCGAGTTGGACATGGCGGTTCTGATTGAGTTGAGCGGGTGCCTTTGCTTTCCAGGCGGCCTGGTGTCGGATCATTGTACAAAGGCTCGCGGGATCGTGTGCTCGATTCGGGGTCGGCCGAATGGCCTGTTTCCCGAACTTCAATGGACTGCGACGGTCTCTAAACAAGTGGAATCAGGCAGTTTTCGTGCAGTGCATGCAACACTTCATGGTTGCTGTTTCACAAACAACATCGCAAAGAAAATCAACAAGACAAATGAGGTCGGCCATGACGTTGGGACGGTTGCGCGGGGAGTGGAAGGGTGCGGTGCGCGTGACGCTGATAGCGGGTTTCGCGTTGCTCGGAGGGTGTACCACCTACGTTCAGACGCAGGTCGCGGCGTTCTCTGACTGGTCCGGGACCGACGCCACGCGGACCTACGCGTTCGTGCGCTCGGCGCAGCAGCAAAACAGCATTGAACAGAAGACGTACGAAGTGCTCGCCGCGAACGAGCTTGCCACCCATTCGTTCAAGCAGGTTCCCGACGCCAGCGCGAACTATCGCGTGGAATTGTCCTATTCGATCCGCGGCGACATGGTCACGGTGCGGCAGCCCGTCTACTACGATCCGTGGCCCATGTACGGCGGCTGGTACGGCCGGCCTTACGGCTGGGGCGGATATGAAGGGTGGGGGCCGTGGGGAGGGTGGGACATGGGGCCGACGGGGTATGTCGACCAAAGCTATCTGATCTTCGTCCACTCGCTGCGGATCCGCATGACCGAACGTGAGAGCGGGCGCGAAGTGTACAAAGTGACGGCGAGCAATTCAGGCGGCGAATCGTCGCTGGTCCGGGCCATGCCTTATCTGATCCGCAGCGCGCTCGCGGACTTTCCGCTGGGCAACGGCACGGTGCGCACAGTGAAGATTCCGCTCGACAAGACGGGCGGTGCCGGGAATGAAGCCCCGGTTGCAGTAGGGACGAACGAGAAGGCCGCCGCCCCGGCGCCTGTTCCGGCACCGGTACCTGTGCAGTAGCCGGCGAGCTGACTCGGCCTCCGCACCAAGTCAAGAAATATTTACCGTTACGAAGGCCGGCAGACTGATCCGGTCGCTGCCTCCGTTTCGGTTTGCGAAAACACTCGGATTCCGGACAAAAAACAGCATTCTTACAGGCGTGTGGCACAGTGCCCTGATATGCAATTAAATTCGAAACGAGATATATTTCGAAGATGAACAAACCCCGCAACGCCCAATCCCATACGCTTCCCGAGCCCGCAACCTGGGATGCGCGGCTCGCCCGGCGGCTCGTTACACCGCTCGTCAGCACCCCGATTACACCGAATCACCTGACCACGCTGCGCTTGCTGATTGGCATTGCCGGCGCTTATTACCTGTCGGGCGGCAGCTTCTGGTTGTGCAGTTTGGGTGCTTTGCTGATCGCGCTCTCCAATTTCGTCGACCACACCGACGGCGAGCTCGCGCGAATCAGCGGGCAATCGAGCAAAATCGGTCATTTTTACGACCTCGCGTGCGATTCGGTGGTGACTGTGCTGCTGTTCGTCGGTCTCGGGTTCTATGTGAGCGTGCATCATCCGTCCATGATCGTGCCGGCTGAGTGGCTTGGCGGGATTGCGGGCGTCGCCGTCGCGCTGATCTTCTTCCTGCGGATGCGGATTGAGTCAATGGCGGGCAAGAGCGGCACGAAGCAGGCCGCCATGGCGGGTTTCGAGACCGAAGACGTCTTGTATCTGCTGCCGGTGGTGACGCTGCTCAACGGCATGACACCGTTCCTGGTGGCCGCCTCCATTGGCGCTCCGCTGTTTGCCGTGTGGGTTGTCGTGGACTATCAGCGCGCGCTCCGGTGTTTCGCCCAGGCCACGGCGCGTGCCAAAGACGCCGACGGTCAAGATTTGCAGGCTGTTCAATGAATTCATCGGTCGATTCCTTATCCCCCCGTGCGGTTGGCGGCAAGTCCGCTGAGCGCAAGAGCCTTCACGCTCCCGACGAAACCCTCGCCGCGCATCTCCAGCACCTGTCTCCTGAGCGCCAGACCGCGAAGCTGCACGAAACGTTCGAAACCCAAGGTGCCTTCCTGTACCTGGACGACTTTCTGCCGCGCGAATTCACCGAGAAGCTGGTCGCGGCCGTCCACGCCGTCACGCCCGCCATCAACCGCAATTACCTGCCGGGACACAAGCAGGGCGGCAGCGTGAGCAGGCACGCGATCGACGAACTCGCGCCGTTCATTGCCGAGTTGTACCGGTCGCCGGCGCTGCTCAGCTGGCTGGAGAAAATCAGCGGCGACACGCTGCAGGAGTCGCCCGCCGACGATCCGCACGCGTACGCGCTGTATTTCTATACAAAGGCGGGTGACCATATTGGCTGGCACTACGATACGTCGTACTACGAAGGGCGCCGCTACACGCTGCTGCTGGGCGTAATGGACGACTCGTCGTGCCGTCTCGAGTACGAGCTGCATACCCGTACGCCGGAGATTCCCGACCAGCCGGGTTCGGTGCAAATCCCCCCGGGCGGCCTCGTTTTCTTCGATGGCGACAAGCTGCGTCATCGCATCACGCCGGCTCGCGCGAATGAATTCCGCGTGTCGCTGACATTCGAGTACGTCACGAATCCGAACATGCGGCCGTGGCAGCGTTTCATCTCGAACATGAAGGACTCGATCGCGTACTTCGGCTTCGGGCAGGTTTTCCGCCGCAAAGGCGGGAAGAACGGCGCCGCATGAGCCGCGCCGGAACGGTCCTCCTGTCGCTCGGCGTGGTGTTGTTCATCGCGCTGCTGAGCTGGCAGGGCTTCGGTTCCGTCGCGACCGCGCTCGCGGCTGCAGGCTGGGGCCTGCTCGCGGTGGCGGCGTTCCACCTGCTGCCCGTCGTGATCGACGCGCTGGCTATCGAAACGCTCTTTCCCCGCCATGAACGCGATGTGAGCTTCCGCGACGCGCTGCTCGCGCGCTGGACCGGTGAGTCGGTGAACAGCCTGATGCCGGCGGGGCAGATCGGCGGGCCCATGCTGATGGTGCGCTATCTGTCACAGCGCGGCATGCGGGCGCGCGACGCTGCTGCGGTCATCACCGTCAGCACGACGATGCAATCTGTCGGGCAAATGATCTTCGCCATGATCGGCCTCGCGTTGCTTAGCAGCTACGCGTCGGGTGTGGGCATGCTGCTGCCGGTGCTGATCGTGATCGTGGTGTGCTCCCTGATGGTGGTCGGGTTTTTTTTCGCGCAGCGCAAGGGTTTGTTCGCCCGCGCGACGCGTTTCGCTTCGCAATTTGCCGCCCGGTTTTCAAAGAAGCGCGACTGGTCGTCGCTGGTGTCGCGCGCCGAAGCGGTGGATACCGCCGTGGTCGATCTCTACAAAAAGCCAGGACCGGTCGCGGTCAGTTTCGCATTGAGTTTGCTGGGCTGGATCGTGGGTACCGGCGAGGTGTGGCTTGCGCTGCATTTGCTGGGCTCGCCGGTTGGCTGGGGCGAAGCGCTGATGCTGGAAAGTCTCGGCCAGGCTATTCGGGGCGCGGCATTCGCCATTCCCGGTTCGCTCGGCGTCCAGGAGGGCGGCTATTTGCTGCTCGCGCGCCTGATCGGCTTGCCGCCGGAGGCCGCGCTCGCGCTTTCGTTAGCCAAGCGCGCGCGGGAGTTGCTGCTCGGCCTGCCGGGTATCGTTTATCTGCATTTCGCTGAAAAGGGCTGGCAGCGCCGTCGTCTCGCGCGCGTGCCGGAAATCGAATAAAGCATCACCGACAGGATCAACATGCGCGCAATTATTCTTGCCGCCGGGATGGGTTTGCGTCTCGTTCAGCCGGAAGGGCAGCAACAGCCGAAGTGCCTGCTGCGTTTCGGCGAGTCGTCGCTGCTCGAACGCCATCTCCAACTGCTGAAGACGGCCGGCGTTGATGAAATCGTCTTTGTGCTCGGCTTCAAGCATGAACAGGTGGAAGCGGAACTCGCCGCGATCGACTGGAAACCGCATACGGAAGTGGTCGTGAACCGCGAGTTTTCGCTCGGCAGCGTGCTGTCCGTGCATACGGCGGCCGAAGCGCTGACCCGCGGCGGCGACGTGCTGCTGATGGACGCCGACGTGCTCTACGACGAACGCATTCTCGACCCGCTGGTGGCGGGCGCGGGACCGGTGAACCGGTTGTTGATCGACCGTGACTTCGAAGCCGGCGATGAACCGGTGAAGCTTTGTGTCGCGAACGGCGTGCCGGTGGAGTTGCGCAAGCAAGTGCTGGCGGACCTGCAATTCGATGTGATCGGCGAATCAGTCGGCTTTTTCCGCTTCGACGAAACCGCGGCGCGGCGTCTGGCCGAACTCGTCGCGGGTTATGTCGCGACGGGCCGTGCCAACTTGCCGCACGAGGAGGCCGTGCGTGATTTGCTGCTGGAACGCAGCCAGGTATTCGAGGTGGCCGACGTAACCGGCGCGCCGTGGATAGAAATCGATTTTCAGAACGACGTTAAACGCGCGGCCGACGAAGTCTTGCCGCAACTGCGTCAGCTTGCAGGAGCTCTACGATGAACGCACCGTATCAACTACCCGCTGCCTATGCCCGCAGCCTTCGCCTGCGCGAGATGCTGCAGAGCAATCAGCTCGAATTCCTGATGGAAGCGCATAACGGCTTGTCCGCGCGCATTGTGAAGGAAGCCGGTTTCAAGGCAATTTGGGGATCGGGTCTCACGATCTCCGCGCAGTTCGGCGTACGTGATAACAACGAAGCGAGCTGGACCCAGGTGGTCGACACGCTCGAGTTCATGGCGGACGCGAGCGACCTGCCTATCCTGCTGGATGGCGACACCGGCTACGGCAACTTCAACAACGTGCGCCGGCTGGTGAAAAAGCTGGAGCAACGCGGCATTGCCGGCGTCTGCATTGAAGACAAGCAGTTTCCGAAGACCAATAGTTTTCTCAACGGCGAGCGTCAGCCGCTCGCCGAGATGGACGAATTCTGCGGCAAGATCAAGGCGGGCAAGGACTCGCAGAGCGATCCGAATTTCTCCATCGTGGCGCGCGTGGAAGCGTTGATCGCGGGCTGGGGCATGGAAGAAGCGTTGAAGCGCGCGGAGGCTTATCGCCAGGCCGGTGCGGACGCCATCCTGATTCACAGCAAGCTCTCGAAGCCGGACGAAATCCTCACGTTCGCGCGCGAATGGGCCGGCCGCGGCCCGCTCGTGATCGTGCCGACCAAGTACTACAGCACGCCAACCGATGTGTTCCGCAAGGCGGGCATCAGCACGGTGATCTGGGCGAACCATTTACTGCGCGGCGCGGCGTCGACCATGCAGGCGATCGCGAAGGAAATCCACAGCAGCGAGACGCTCGTGAACGTGGAAGATCGCGTGGCGACGGTGAACGAAATCTTCCGTCTCCAGGACGCCGAGGAATATTCGGCCGCTGAGAGCGTGTATCTGTCGTCGGCGAGCGCATCGCGCAATGCCGTCGTGCTCGCGGCCAGCCGGGGTGCCGGGCTGGAAGCCGTTACCGCCGATAAACCCAAGGTCATGCTGCCGATCGCGGGCAAGCCGCTCTTGCGCCGTCTGGTCGAAGCGTTCAAGAAAGAAGGTATCAACGACATTACGGTGGTGGGCGGTTATCGGGCTGACGCCATCGATACATCGGGGATCCGGCTGGTGGTGAACGAGAAGCACGAGCAAACGGGCGAACTGGCGTCGCTGGCATGCGCGGCGAAGTCGTTTACCGCCGACACCGTGATCTCCTATGGCGACCTCTTGTTCCGCAGCTACATTCTTCGCGATCTGGTGGAGTCGGACAGCGACTTCTGCGTGGTCGTGGATTCGTCGCAGACGCCGGCAGCCGGCGGGGCGTCGACGGACTTCGCGTACTGCTCGACCGCTGACGATCGCGCGTTGTTCGGACAGAAGGTCTGGCTGGAAAGCGTAACCAGTTCGGCCGGTCCGGCAAATTCGAAGACACCGCAGGGCCGCTGGATGGGCCTGCTCAACGTACGCGGCGAGGGCCGTGAACGGCTTGTCGCCATGCTCGAAAAACTGCAGGAACGCGATGACTTCGACAAGCTCGACATGGCCGCGCTGCTCAACGCGCTGGTGGCCGCGGACGAGAAGATCGAAGTGCAGTACGTGCACGGTCACTGGCGTGGCGTGAACGACCTCGACGAGTTGCGTCAGGCCGGCGATTTCGCCCACGGACAAGCGCCGTACGGATCGAACGGCTCGGGCTCCTTGGAGGCTGGCGCGTGATTGAAGCTGCACAATTTGTCGAAGCCGCGCGCGAGCGGGGTTTCGACTGGTACGCGGGCGTGCCGTGCTCGTACCTGACGCCGTTCATCAACTACGTGCTGCAGGACGAGTCGCTGAATTACGTGTCGGCGGCGAATGAGGGCGACGCCGTTGCGTTGATCGCGGGCGTGGCGCTTGGCGCATCGGGTGCGTTCAAGGCGCGTCGCGGTATTGCGATGATGCAGAACTCCGGGCTCGGCAACGCGGTGAGCCCGCTGACCTCGCTCACGTGGACGTTCAGGCTGCCGCAATTGCTGATCGTCACGTGGCGCGGTCAGCCGGGCGTCGCCGATGAACCTCAGCACGCGCTGATGGGACCGGTCACGCCGGCCATGCTCGACACCATGGAGATTGCCTGGGAGCTGTTCCCGACCGAAGCCGATGCAATCGGCCCCGCGCTCGATCGCGCAACCGCGCATATGGACAGCACCGGGCGCCCGTATGCGCTGGTGATGCAGAAGGGCAGTGTCGCGCCGTACAAGTTGAACAAGAAGGGCTTGAGCGGTGTGCGTCAACGCGCATTGAACGAGCGCGCCGAGGTTCAGCCGTTCGCAGGCACGGGCGAACGGGTGTCCCGTCACGACGCGCTGCGGCGCGTGATTGCGCACACACCGAAAGAGTCGACGGTCGTGCTGGCATCGACGGGATTTTGCGGTCGGGAGCTTTACGCTATCGATGACCGCGAGAACCAGCTGTACCTGGTTGGATCAATGGGATGCGTGACGCCCATGGCGCTCGGCCTGGCGTTGTCGCGCCCTGACCTGAACGTGGTGGCGCTCGACGGCGACGGCGCCGCGCTGATGCGCATGGGCGTGTTCGCCACGCTCGGCGCTTATGGCCCGGCCAACCTCACGCACTTGCTGCTGGATAACGGCGCGCACGAGTCGACTGGCGGTCAGGCGACGGTGTCGCAAGGTGTCGAGTTCGCGCGGATCGCTTCGGCGTGCGGGTACGCGCTGGCGCTGGATGGCGATGACCTTACGATCATCGACCAGCTGTTCGACGCGAAGGACATCGACGGGGTACGTTTCGCGCGGCTGTCGATCAATACCGGCACGCCGGACGATCTGCCGCGCCCGTCGATCACGCCGGAAGACGTGCGTCGCCGGTTGCAAACCCATATCGGACGCTAGACGCGCGCTGATCCTGCTTCAAGCGTTTGCTGAATCACCCAAAGGCCGCGCCAACCGATATTGGCGCGGCCTTTGACCTTGCGACGCAAACTAACTGACGCAGATCAGTCGTTGTTGCAGAAAATCGCGGTGATAAAGGGCGCGACGTGGCGAATAACAGCGTCGCTGCCGGCCGCGCGGACTTTTTCCTTGACCGAGTCTTCCCCGCCTATCACGACGGCGCCATAAGCCGAATCTGCGATCGGTTCGCCGCTGCCCTGCTTGAAAATCGCGTCATTCTTCTGATACCCAACTACCGCGAACACGCCGAAATCGAACGCGGTGAGATGACTGCCGTTGGTTGGTTTAAAAGCGTTGATCGAATTCGATTCCACGCGCATGGGCGTGGTTTCTATCGTGTGGTTTTCCTGAAGCGGCGCGATGAACGCATGCGCGGTCGATTTGCAATCGAGCTGGGAGTCCAGTGCATAGGCCGAAGCCTGCGTGGACAATGCTCCAATAAATATGAATAAGCCGATGCGGACGGCTTGTACGAGTGACTTCATGTTTCTTTGTTTCTTTGTTTGTTTATTTATTTCAATCCATGCGTCCGTGGAGGACGCGACGTGAGCACGCACACGGCGTCGCCAAAAGCCTAAACTTTAGCCGGAAGCTGGAAAGTGTGCTTAAACAAGAGCTTAGAGCCCGTCTGGCGGGGCGCTGCGGGAAGTGCGTTCCGCTCCGTTCACAGTGAAATTAGCGGGTGAATAATCTTCAGCGGAATTGAGATCAACTGTGGGAGCGAGTGTGAGAGGCAGTTGAACCCGCCCCGTCAACAAGGATAATCGAGCGAAATCAAGGCACGCAAGCGGGCGTCAGCGGTGAAGGCAACGAGCACGCCGAATTTACCCGGCGCGCTCGAATTGTTCGTATGGAACGCCCGTAGCGCCACGGTCCGCTCAGGCTGGAGCCAACGTGCTCCGACCAACCCGGATAGCGAAGGACAAGCGAACCGCAATCCCTCAAGCCGCGGCCAACTCGGGCACCGTCCCGCGCCGCGTCTCTCTCCGATGCACACATTTTCCCGCCGCATACGTCTCGAACACCGCGCGGTCGTCGCCGAGCATCGCGAACGCGAACAGCAGTTCTTCCAGCGATTCCGCCCGCGTCGTCCGGCGCGCAAGCAGGGGTGTGCCGGCGGGGTCCAGCACGACGAAATCAGCCTCGCTGCCGGGCTTCAACGTTCCGACGCGGTCCGACATGTCGAGCACTTGAGCCGCGCCCGTAGTCGCGAGCCAGAACATCCGCGCCGCGGTCAGATGATGGCCCGTCAGACGCGCGATCTTGTGTGCTTCGCCCATGGTTTGCAGCATCGAAAACGTCGTGCCGCCGCCTACGTCGGTTGCAAGCGCCACCGGCATCTTCGCGGCGCCGGCCTTTTCTATGTCGAACAAACCGCTGCCGAGGAACAGGTTCGACGTCGGGCAATGCGACGCCACCGCGCCGGTTTCAGCCATGCGCTGACGGTCAGCATCGTCGAGATAGATGCAATGGCCGTACACCGCGCGCTCACGCAGCAAGTCGTAGTGATCGTAGATATCCAGATAGCTGCGATGCCCCGGAAACAGGCTTTCGACCCATTTGATTTCATCGGTGTTTTCTGCAACGTGGCTCTGGATATACACATCCTGATGCTGGCGTGCGAGCACGGCGCACGCTTCGAGTTGTGCTTCGGTTGAGGTTGGCGCAAAGCGCGGCGTCAGCGCGTACTCCTGCCGTCCACGGCCATGCCAGCGTGCGATAAGTTCGGCGCTGTCGTCATAGCCCGATTGGGCTGTGTCACGCAGATACTCCGGGCAATTGCGATCCATCAGCACCTTGCCCGCGATCATGCGCAGGTTGCGCGACTCGCTTTCGCTGAAGAAGGCATCGGCGGATTGCTTGTGGACCGTGCAGTACACAAGCGCTGTGGTTGTGCCGCAAGCCAGCAGTTCATCGATGAAAAAGCCCGCCGTCTCACGTGCGTACGCCGGGTCTTCGAACTTGCGCTCGGTCGGAAACGTGTACGTGTTCAGCCATGGCAACAGACCCGGCGCAGGAGAGGCGATCATGTCGGTCTGCGGATAGTGAATGTGCGAGTCGATGAAACCCGGCACGATCAGTTTGTCCCGCAGGTCCTTCAGGATTGCATCGGGCGCAATGGCGGCACGCAACGCCGCATACGCGCCGGCCGCCACCACGCGGTCATCTTCCACCAGCAACAGGCCGTCGGTTTCGTACACCGCGTTGTCGTCGGAAAAAGCGGGGTCGTCGCGGAAAGTGAGTAGCTGTGCGCGGTAAGCGGTCTGAGTCATGGGTGAAACGTCTCCAGTAAAGCGGGTCAACGCCCTTATAGCTGTGTCAACAACAGCAACGACAGCGCGGCGACAATCCACATCGCCGGCTTGATTTCTTTTCTGCGGCCAGTGCACGACTTGATCACGACAAATGCGAGGAAACCGTACGCAATGCCGTCGGTGATCGAATACGTCAGCGGGATCAGGATCATTGCGAGGAAGGCGGGAATGGCCTCGTCGAAACGGCTCCATTCGATCTGCGTGATCGACTCCATCATGAACACGCCGACGAGCACCAGCGCGGGCGCGGTCGCAATGGCCGGCACCAGCGAGAGCAGCGGCGAGAGGAACAGGAAGGGCAGGAAACACAAGCCGGCGACCACCGCGACCAGCCCTGTGCGGCCGCCCGCGGAAATGCCCGCCGCCGATTCTATGTACGCATTCGCCGGGCTCGTGCCGAGCGGTGCGGAGACCAGCGCGGCGAACGAATCGACCATCATCGACTGGCGGATGTTGCGCGGGTTGCCGTCTTTATCGTAGAGCTTGCCGGCTTCCGAGATCGCCATGAAGGTGGAGAGGGCGTCGAAGAAAGACGTGAACAGCATCACGAAAATAAACGGCCAGTAGATCAGCTTCAGCGAGCCGAGCAGGTCGAGTTGGCCGACCGCCGAAAAGTCCGGCGCCGAGAACAAACCGTTCCAGTTCACCAGCGTTTTGGTGGCAATGGCGGCTGGCCAGTAAGCGGTGCCGTCGCCCCAGAAGCGGCCGATGGGAATGGCTATCACGGTCGTGAAAATGATGCCGAGCATCAGTGCGCCGGTCACGCGCCGCGCGACCAGGATGGTAGTCACCGCGAGACCGATGAGGAACGTGATCACCACCGGATTCAGCGACGCCGAATGCACGATCGTCACCGGATCGCTGACAACAAACTTCGCGTTAACCAGCCCGATCAGGCTGATAAACAATCCGATGCCACAGGACACCGCATGACGCAGATTCGCCGGAATCGCATCGACAACCAGCTTGCGTGCGTTGAACGCCGCAAGCACCGCGAAGATCACCCCGGACCAGAACACGCAGCCGAGCGCCGTCTGCCAGGGCATCTTGCCGGCGTGAACCATCACGAACGCGAACAGCGCGTTCATGCCCATGCCGGGCGCGACGAGCACCGGGTTGCGCGCGTAGAGGCCCATCGCGCAACTGCCGAGGAAACTGACGATCACGGTGGCTGTGAGCGCTGCCGGAAAGGGCACGCCGGCCTGAGACAGGATCCCGGGGTTGACGACGATGATGTACATCGCCGTGAGAAAGGTCGTGATGCCCGCAACAATCTCGGTCTTCGTGCGCGAACCCGCCGCGCGGATGCCGAAGAAGCGTTCGAGCGTGGTTGTGTCGTTGGTAATCGTGGCCATGGCGTTCTCGCTCACGCCGCGTACCAGTAGGCATCGAGTTTCGCGACCATTGCGAGGCGTTCGGCATCCGTCACGAACGACGCTTCCAGGCTGTTTTTCAGCAGCGTGTAAACTTCGGCATCGGTGAGTTTCAATGCTTCAGCGATCGCGAAGTAGTTGGCGTTCACGTAGCCGCCGAAATACGCGGGGTCGTCGGAATTGATCATCACGGCCACGCCCTGGTCCAGCAGCGCCTTGAGCGTGTGTTTCGTCATGTCGTCGAACACGCGCAGTTTCAGGTTGGACAGCGGGCAGACGGTCAATGCAATGCGCGCACTGGCCAGACGGCTGACCAGCGCCGGGTCTTCCATGCTGCGCACGCCGTGATCCACGCGATCTACTTTCAACAGATCGAGCGCTTCGTACACATACGCAGGCGGCCCTTCTTCGCCCGCGTGGGCCACGAGTTTCAGGCCTTTCTCACGTGCCTTCGCAAACACGCGCTCGAACTTCGAAGGCGGATGACCGCGTTCGGAGGAGTCCAGCCCTACACCAATCAGCCGATGCCTGTATTGGTCGAACAGGGGCAACGCTTCATCGAACGTATTGAGCGCATCTTCTTCCGGCAAATGGCGCAGGAAACAGAGGATCAGTTTGCTCGTCAAACCGCGCCGCTCACCTTCGGCCAGCGCGCTTTCGATACCCGCGACCGCCGTAGCGATTGATACACCGCGTTCGGTGTGCGTCTGCGGGTCGAAGAAAATTTCGGTGTGCGTGACATGATCGGCGAGCGCACGTTCGACGTACGCCATCGTCATGTCATGGAAATCCCGCTCGTGCAGCAGCACGCTCGCGCCTGCGTAGTAGATATCGAGGAACGACTGCAGGTCGGTGAACGCGTAGGCCGCGCGCAATGCGTCGATAGAGTCGTACGCAAGCGTCACGCCATTGCGTTTTGCGAGTTCGAAGATCAGTTCGGGTTCGAGCGAACCTTCAATGTGAATATGGAGTTCGGCCTTGGGCGCGCGGGCGATCTTGTCAGCGAGAGTGGGATTCATGCTTGTTTTGTGCTTTAAAAGGTCTGGATCACGCGATTTGCGGATGCTGCGCGGAATTGTAGCTGTGCGCGGCGCGTTCCTCGACCTTCTGCAGCAACTGCGCTGCGACTGATACGGCAATCATCTCCGGCGCTTTGTCGGCTATGCCGGGCACGCCGATGGGACACGTCATGCGCCCGATTCGCATGTTATCGATGCCCCGCGCCGCCAGCCGCCTTTCGAACTGCACCTTCTTCGTATGCGAACCGATCATGCCGAAATAGGCGAAATCGCCGCGCCGGAGGATCCGTTCGGCGAGCGCGAGATCGAGCGCGTGGTTGTGCGTCATCACCAAAAAGTAACTATTGGCCGGCGCCTCGTCCACGGCGGCTTCCGGGATTCCGCTGGCGTCCATCGTGACGTTTTGGGGGAGCCGGTCCATGGGCGGGAAGGTTTCATCGCGCTCGTCCACCCACACTACGTGGCACGGCAAATTCGCGAGCACCCTGACCAGCGCCGCGCCCACGTGGCCGGCACCGAACAGCACGACCGGAAACTCGCGCAACGTAATGATTTCGGTCAGCAATGCGCCGCTTTCGTCGAAACCGGCACCGTCCCAGAGCAAGCAGTCCGGACCGCTCACGCCCGGTTCCGGATCAGAGATCATCACTCCGTCCTGAGTCGGGCCAAAGCCGACGCTGCGGACGGTGGATAGTCTTTGCGCCATGCGTTTGTTCAGCGATGTGACCCAGCCAAGATCGCTGATATCCAGCCGTTCGAACGCCAGCACGACCGCGCCGCCGCAGCACTGGCCGAGGCTCGGGCCAAGCGCGAAACGCTCGAGCCGGCGCATGTGCAGACTGCGCGCGCCGTCTTTCAGGACCTGCCGCGCCGTTTCGATAGCCTTCCACTCCAGATGACCACCGCCAATGGTGTGGCGCGCGTCGTCGCGTGTGACGATCATCTTCGTGCCCGCTTCGCGCGGCGCCGAGCCTTCCACGCGCGCGACCGTCACCAGCACGACGGCGTCGCCGTGTGCAAGGAGGTGTTGCAGATCGTGCAGCCAGGCTTGCATCGAACAGGCTCCGGTTTCGTTAGTTGACCGGCGCGGGCTGGGCGACGTCCGGAGCCGTCGCGGCGAGCGCTTTCGATGCCTGCGCGTCAAGCGCATTCAGGATCGACTCGGGCGTGGCGGGCGCGCGCAGGGCGGGTGCGTCGACCGAGTCCGGCGCGACCGACGCCACCGCGGCGCGGATGGCCAGCAACACCGAGAAGCCCAGCAGCAACGGCGGTTCGCCCACGGCTTTCGAGCGGAACACGGTCGGCTCGACGTTCTGGTTCTCGTAGAGCGCGACGTTCATTGCGGCCGGGATATCGCTCACCGACGGAATCTTGTAGGTGGACGGCGCATGCGTCATCAGGCGGCCGTCGCGATTCCACCAGAGTTCTTCTGTTGTGAGCCAGCCCATGCCCTGGACAAAACCCCCTTCGACCTGGCCGATATCGAGCGATGGATTGATCGACTGCCCTGCGTCGTGGAGGATGTCCGCGCGCAACAGGCGCCACTCGCCGGTGAGCGTATCCACGACCACTTCCGAGATCGCCGCGCCATACGCGAAGTAGTAGAAGGGCTGGCCGGTCAGCGTTTTCGAATCCCAGTTGACCTTGGGGGTGGCATAAAAACCATCCGACCACAACTGCACGCGTGCCAGATAGGCCGCCCCGACCAGTTGGTCGAACGGCATCTGGCCGCCGTTCGACTCGACCACGCCGTCGTGAAAACGCACGTCTTCCGCGCGTCCGCCGAGCTGCTTCGCCGCGAGTTCCGCGAGCCGTCCGCGAATGGTGAGCGCGGCGGCTTCGGCCGCCTTGCCGTTCAGGTCGCTGCCGGTGGACGCAGCGGTGGCCGATGTATTCGCGATCTTCGAGGTATCGGTGGCGGTCACGCGCACGCGCGACAACGGCACGCCCAGCGCGTTCGCCACGACCTGTGCGACCTTCGTGTTCAGGCCCTGGCCCATCTCGGTGCCGCCGTGATTCACGAGCGCGGAACCGTCTTTATAGACATGTACGAGCGCACCGGCCTGGTTCAGGAACGGTACGTTAAACGAGATGCCGAACTTGACCGGCGTGAAAGCGATGCCGCGCTTGAGCACGGGACTCGTTTTATTGAACGTGGCAATTGCCTTGCGCCGCTGCAGATACGCACTCGATGCCACCAGTTCGTCGGTCAGCGGCGCGATCACGTTGTCTTCCACGGTCTGGCCGTACGGCGTTATGTTGCGTTCGGTGATGCCGTAGTAGTTCACGCGGCGGACATCGACGGGATCGCGCTTCAGCCGGTGGGCGATTTCATCCATCATGATTTCCATCACCAGCGCGCCTTGCGGACCGCCGAAACCACGGAACGCCGTGTTCGACTGCGTGTTGGTGCGGCAGCAGAGCGCGGTGATATCGACGTCCTGCAGGTAATACGCGTTGTCGAAGTGGCAGACGGCGCGGGTGGCCACCGCGCCCGACAAATCCGCCGAATAACCCGCGCGCAACGCGATTTCCACGCGCGCGCCTTGCAGGCGGCCGTCGTCGTCGAAACCGGCTTCGTAGGTGTAGGTGGCGTCGTGGCGTTTGCCGGTGATCATGAAGTCGTCGTCACGATCCGCGCGCAATTTCACGGGCCGATGCAGCAAATGCGCCGCCAGCGAAGCGATGCACGCAAAGATCCCCGACTGCGATTCCTTGCCGCCAAAACCGCCGCCCATCCGGCGGCATTCGCAGATGACGTTATGCGTCGGCCAGTCGAGCATGTGCGCGACCAGATGCTGCATCTCGCTCGGATGCTGCGTGGAACTGTAGACGAGCAAGCCGTCGAGTTCCTTCGGAATGGCATAGGCAATCTGCCCTTCGAGATAGAACTGCTCCTGCCCGCCGACTTCGAATTCACCTTGCAGCCGATGCGCCGCCGACGCGATTTTTCCGTCCGGATCCCCGCGTTTGAGATGCAGCGGCGGCAGCACGAACTGCTGTTTCGCTTTCGCGTCACGCGGCGTCAGGATGGCTTCGAGCGGTTCGTACCGGACCACTTCTTCGCTCTTCGCCAGCGCTGCCGCACGGCGCGCGAGATCGTGCGTTTCCGCGATCACCACGAACACCGGCTGTCCGAGGTACAGCACTTCGTCTTTCGCGAGGATCGGGTCGTCGTGGAGCACGGGGCCGCAATTGTTCTCGCCGGGGATGTCGTCGGCGGTGAACACGGCGATCACGCCGGGCGCGGCCAGCACGAGGTCGAGATTGATCGAGACAATGCGCGCATGCGCATGCCGCGACAGGCCGAGCGCCGCGTGCAGCGTGCCGCGCACTTCGCCGATGTCATCAACGTAAGTCGCTTCGCCGCTGACATGCAGGTTCGCCGATTCGTGCGGCAAGCCGACGCCGATCGCTGCGCGCTGCGGTTTTGCCGCGCCGGCTTGCAGTGCGAGTGCTTTGTCGGCAGCACGGTCGATGTGGTGTGGATCGGTACGCTTGTTCATCGCGTGGTCCTTAAAGCTTGGTGTGGCGTGGCGCGGCGTGACTGATGTGACGTCAGGCCGATCATTGCACGTCGAATGCGAACGCGTTGACATCGTGGAGTGCGAGCGGCGAATCTTCACGGGTCTCGAGGAAAAAACGCCACAGCACGTTGCGCGCCACCTTGCTGCGGTACGCGCTCGACGCCCGCATGTCGGTGAGCGGCTGGAAGTCGACGTCCAGCGCGTGCATGGCCGCTTCCACATTGGCCTCGTTCCACTCTTCGTTCACCAGCACGGCTTCCGCATTCGATGCCCGTTTGGGCGTGGCGGCCATGCCGCCAAACGCGAAACGCGCGGCGCTTACGCGGGTGCCGTCGAGCGTCACGGCGAACGCGGCGCACACAGCCGAGATGTCCTGGTCGTAGCGCTTGGATATCTTGTAGGTCCGGAAGCGCAATTTCGCCGATGGCAGCGGCACCCGAACCCCCGCAACAAATTCGCCGGGTTCCAGCGCGGATTTTTGATAGCCGAGATAAAAGGCGTCGAGCGGCATGGTGCGGACTTTGGCGGCTTTCTGCAGCACGATTTCCGCATCGAGCGCGATCAGCGCGGGCATGGAGTCACCGATGGGGGAACCGTTTGCCACATTACCGCCGAGCGTGCCGGCGTTGCGGATAGGCCTCGATGCGAAGCGCGTCCACAATTCCGCGAGTTCCGGATAAACCGACGAGAGTGCGCCATACGAATCTTCCAGCGAGGCCGCAGCGCCTATGGTCAGCCACTGGCCGTCGCGGGTGATCGACTTGAGCTCGGTCACATTGCCGATATACAGGATGTCGCCGAGATTGCGGAATTGCTTGGTGACCCACAGGCCGACGTCGGTGCTGCCGGCCAGGATGCGCGCATCCGGATGGTCGGCGCGCAAGCGGGCGAACTCGGCAAGCGAGACGGGCGCGAAGAACGTCGGGTGGCCGAATGCGGCGCCGCGTGCGTCGGGCGCGGCGTATTCGAACGTTTCCTTGCGCTGGATGCTTTCGAGCTGGCGTTTGAGATGGTCGCGATCGAGGGGCGCGCGAGGGTACTCGAACATCTTCTGTGACGCATCGACGATCGGCCGATAGCCCGTGCAGCGGCAGAGATTGCCGGAGAGGGCGGCGTTGATTTCGTCGCGGGTGGGGAGGCCCGCGTCGGCGGGCTGATTCTGATACAGCGCCCACATCGACATCACGAAACCCGGCGTACAGAAGCCGCATTGCGAGCCGTGGCAATCGACCATGGCTTGCTGGACCGGATGCAGCGTGCCGTCCTTGGCGCGCAGGTCTTCCACAGTAAAGAGTGCCCGGCCATCAAGTGTCGGCATGAACTGGATGCAGGCGTTCACCGCTTTGAGGACGGGTTGGCCGTCCGCATCGAGTTCACCAATAACGACTGTACAGGCGCCGCAGTCGCCTTCGGCGCAGCCCTCTTTGGTGCCGGTGCATTGGTCATGCTCGCGCAAATGCTGGAGCACCGTACGGGAGGCGGGTACGTCGCGCACTTCGCGGATGGCGTTGTGCTGAAAGAACCGGATGGTTTGCGTTGTCATATAGAAGTCCGAGACATTGCGGATCAGGCGCGCGTTACGCGAAATCGGCGCCGGGATTCAAAAGAAACCTGGCCGAAAGAGCGCACGTGGATCGCCATCCAGAAATAACGATATCACCGCAATATCTCAAATAGATTCCGGTGAGCGTATCAAGACTATGCGAACAGCCGAATG
Organism: Caballeronia udeis; assembly: GCF_001544555.2. Classification (GTDB taxonomy): domain Bacteria; phylum Pseudomonadota; class Gammaproteobacteria; order Burkholderiales; family Burkholderiaceae; genus Caballeronia; species Caballeronia udeis. Next base: position 46,986 of record NZ_FCOK02000055.1, read on the forward strand.
AGGGTAGGCGAAAAAAGCGCCAAAACCCTATACAGAGGGATATTGAGGGGACGAAAGGGACTGCGGCGAGCCGAATGGGCGAGGGCTTGGCCGCCGGTGTTCAAACCGGCCGCACCCGGACGGCGAGGGCGGCGGCGCAAGAAAGGTACGGGGTGCCTCGGGGAGCCAAGAGCCTGCCGCGCACGGTGACCCGAGGCTTTGCGTCAAGCAGGAAGAACGGTTCGGTGAGGATCCGAACCGCCCGGGAATCGTGTTCAGCCCGCCCGCAATCTGCGCTTGCCCCACAAACTGCCGGCGACAGCCAGGAAGATCACCGCAAATGCGATAAGGCCCCATTGCGGAAGCGAGAGCCCGAGAATGGGCGGATAGGGCGTTTCGCAAAGTCCCGCGACCTTGAATACCTGAGGCAGCCATTGCGCCGGGGGAAGAGCGTCCACGACGGGTTGAAGTGCGTCGAACCCGCAGCTGAACCCAGGATGCGCCTGCACGTAGACATGCCGTCCGGCTGCGACCACGCCCCCGAGGGCGGAAAGCGCGACCAGCGTCTCGAGCAATGCGATCCCGCGCCATCCCTTGAAGGAAGCGCCGAGCAGGGCAAAGACTGCGATCAGCACGAAAAAGTATCGTTGAATAATGCACAGCGGACAGGGATCTTCGCCTTTGACGAACTGAAGATACAGTGCGCCTGCAACGAGCCCCAGACAAATCACTGCGAGTAAAACCAGCAATCGTCGTTCACGGCGAATCCCGCGCTCGTCGTGGTGCATCGTGAAATGATTCAAGGATCTATTCATATTTTCCGAACTGTTCGAGAAAAAAGCACCTGAAAGAGCGCATCCGGCGACGGAATTCTATCGCGATCGGTGTCGCCGGACAGTTTCAGCCGCGGCAAGCGTCGCTCAACGCGTGGTTTCGAGTACGGCTTCCACGGCACGGCCGATGGAGAGCAGGGCGTCGTCACCGAACGGCGCCCCGGCCAGCATGAGGCCGACCGGCGCTTCGCCCCGAGGATGGCACGGCACCGACAACGCGCAACTATCGAGGAAATTGAACACGGAAGGGTTGCGCAGGATCAGCGCGTTGGTCGTGGCAAACGCTTCGTCGTCGTGTTCGAGACCGGCCACGCGCGGCGGCACGACCGGCACGGTCGGACACACGATGGCGTCGAACCGCTGCCACAGCGCGCGCGCCTGCTCGATCATCGCCGCGCGCGCTTGCAACAAGTCTATGTAGTCAGCCGCACTGGCGGGCTGGCCTTTCATGATCCGTACGTGCACGCGCGGATCATATTGATCGGCATGCGCCTGCAGCAGCGGCCGGTGCCATGCATAAGCCTCGACCGACGCGAAGCTGAAGCGGTTGATCCCGGCGAGCCGCTCGAGCGGTGCGAAACGCACGTCTTCCACCAGGGCGCCAGCTGCCGAAAGATGTCCGATCGCAGCGGAGTATGCGCTGGCGACCGTTTCGTCGATGCCGTCCATGACGTAGTTGGTTAGCACGCCAAGACGCACGCCATCCAGTGGCCGCGTAGCGGGCACACCGGAGTCGCGCCCGGCCAGGATACGGTCCACGAGTGCGCAGCACGCGACCGACAAGCCGATCGGTCCGAACGAGTCGAGCGTGGTGGAGAGCGGGATGCCGCCTTGCGTGGGCACGCGGGCAGCGGTCGGTTTGAAACCGGTGAGTCCGCAAAGCGCGGCAGGGATGCGGATGGAACCGCCGGTGTCGGTCCCGAGTGCGATGGCGGCCATACCGTCCGCCACGGACGCCGCAGCCCCGGACGACGAGCCGCCGGCAATCCGCTCGTCACCCGGCACATCCCTTCGATACGGCGAGCGCGGCGTTCCGTAATGCGGGTTCAGCCCGAGTCCGGAGAACGCGAATTCGCTCATGTTGGTACGCCCGACGATCACGCCGCCCGCACGCCGCAGCCGCGCCACGGCGATGGCGTCGGTTTTGGCCGGCAACGCGTCAGCCAGTACACGCGAGCCGGCGCGTGTCACCTGGCCTTCGATGTCGAAGAGGTCCTTGATCGACACGGGAATGCCTGCCAGCGGCGAAAGCACCGTGCCGGCACGGCGCAGTGCGTCGTGGGCGTCGGCGGCAGCGCGGGCACGCTCTGCATCGACGTGCAGGAAGGAGACCGCTCCTTGTCCCGAAGGGTCTGCAATGCGCTCGAGCGCCTGCTCCACCAGCTCGCGGCTGGTGGTTTTGCCGTCGCGTAGCGAGGCGGCGAGTTGTGCGAGAGGCGCGAACTGAGGCGAAGTGGTGGGCATGATGTCGAGAGAAACAGGTGGCTTGACGGGCTACAAACAGAGCTACAAAACGACGTTGCAAAACGGGCTGGGACGCGCGGGAAGTGATCCGTTCGCGCCATGGCGCCGCGGCTTTGCTGCGCTGACGCCCACCATGAAACGCTTGGGATAACTTGCTCAAAAGTGGCTGTCATTCTAAGCCAGTCGAGTAGGAAATACTCGACGCGACGCGCGCGGCGCTTGATAAACCGGGCTCCTCGGCCATTCGGCTGATAGCGCGGCAGCGGCTTCCTCCCTAAGCTTGGTCAGGTCCTGCAGGCGTCTTTTACAGCGGAAAACAACAGCCTTATAAAAACCCAAGCGTTTAGGTTTACTTGTGCGCTACCAACAGATAGAGTGACTACATGCCAACGATTTTCCGCATCGGCGCTGCCCGCGTCGTGATTTATTTGAACGACCATCATTTTGCCCACGTGCATGTTCTTGATGGCAAGCAACATGCCATATTCGACCTGCACTGTCCGGCGGGACCGCCGACCCTGCAAAGGAATCACGGCTTTTCACACGTTGATGCAAACACCTTTGCCCGCCGCATGCAAAACGTAGTCGGCTCGCTGTGCACTGAATGGAAAACACTTCATGACTGCTTTTGTTGAGATCACCGAGCACCAGATGCGCGAAGCCGAAGAGCGGATGAGCAAGCACCTTGCCGGCAATCCGGTCGCCGTGTCGGCTTTGTTCAATCCGGCTGATGCCCGGGTGGCTATCGAATTATCGAATGGCGCGTTGTTCGCGATTCCCGCGCGGATTATCCAGGGTTTGGAAAACGCTTCGGACACCGACTTGGGAACCATCGAAATCACCGCGTCGGGCATGGGTCTGTATTTTCCTGCCGTCGACGTCGACATTCTCGTGGCGCCGTTGCTCGCCGGCGTGCTGGGGTCGCGATCGTTCATGGCCAGGCGACTGGGCAAGGAGGGGGGCTCCAGCCGCAGCGAATCCAAAGCTGCCGCGGCGCGCGCGAACGGCGCACGTGGCGGCCGGCCGCGCAAGGTCGCCGTGGAAAGCGTGGAGCGTGACGAAGGTGCCATGCTCGCGAAGAAATAGCGGGCGTTCGGTCAGGCGCGCTTGCGCGGCCGGCGCCGTCATCGCATCAAGGCACGCGGTCCACCTCGGCGCGAATGCTGCGAGAACGTTCGGGGGGCGCAATGGGCATCTTTTCCTTTGCACCGCGCCGCCATTTCCTGGTCACCCACGCGCCGAAATCATCCAGGACCGTGTACGCCACCGGAACGACCACCAGCGTCAATAAAGACGAGGTGATCACGCCGCCAATCACCGTCTGGCCCAGCGGGCCGCGTTGTTCGCCGCCTTCGCCCAGGCCCAGCGCAAGCGGCAGCATGCCGAAGATCATCGCGAGCGTGGTCATCAGGATCGGCCGCAGCCTGACGCGTGCTGCTTCCGGCAACGCGTCGGTGCGCGTCATCGGGTGGCCTTTGCCCGACGCGTCGAGCAGGGTGCCGCGCCGCGCTTGATTCGCGAAGTCGACCAGCAGGATCGCGTTCTTCGTGACAAGGCCCATCAGCATGATGAAGCCGATGATCGAGAACATATTGACCGTGCTGCCGAACAGCAGCAACGCGAGCAGTACGCCCACCAGCGTCAGCGGCAAGGCCGTCATGATCGCGAGCGGCTGCAGGAAGCTGCCGAATTGCGACGCGAGGATCATGTAGATGAAGATCACGGCGAGCGCGAGCGCCTCGACCGCGTAGATGAACGACTCGTTCATGCTCTTGGTCGAGCCGCCGAAACTGTAGCGGTAGCCAGCGGGAAGGCGCATCTCGTCGAGCGTTTTCTTCACGTCGGCGGCCACTTCGCCTGGCGAGCGGCCCGTGACGTTCGCCGAAATCTCGACTTCCCGCGACAAATCCCGTCGCCCGATCACGTCCGGTCCGGTGGTTTCGGTAATGGCGGCAACCTGGCGCAGCGGCACGAGCAGCGGCGCGCCGTTCGCGTCGGTGCGGCTGGTGGTGATCATCAGCTTTGACAGGTCGTCCACGTTGCGACGCTGCTCCGAGGGCAAACGCACGCTCACGTCGTAATCCTGATCGTCGGGCGCACGCCATGTGCTGATGGCGTCGCCTGACAGCAGCGGGCGCAGTGCCTGGCCGACTTCGGCTACGCCCACACCGAGGTCTGACGCGAGTTCGCGCCGGACGTCGATGGCGACAATGGGCTTGTCGTCCTTCAGGCTCGCGTCCAGGTCGACCAGGCCGGGGATCTTCCGCAAGCGCTGCTGCGCCTCTTCGGAGAGACGCCTGAGTTCGCCCAGGTTGTCGCCTTGCAGGCTGAACTGCACGGCCTTGCTGGACCCGGCCCCGTCTGACATGCCGATTTCGGTCACCACGATCCCGGCAATGCTCTGCAGGCGCGCGCGGAATACCTGATTCAGCTCCTGCACGCCGCGCGTGCGTTCACGGCGTTCTTTCAGGCGCACGGTGATCTGCGCCTTGTTTTTCCCTTGCGCGTTGCCGGAGTTGATCGTTGCGTAGCTGTAGCGGACTTCAGGAAATTGTGCGAGGACCGCTTCAACCTGCCGGACTTTGTCGGCGGTCGCTTCCAGCGAGGTTCCAACCGGCGTGTTCAAGCCAATTTGCGTGGTGGAGAAGTCGGCATTCGGTATGAATTCAGTGCCGATCAGCGGCACGAGGAACAGGCTGCCGACAAAGGTTGCAACGGCGACCGAAAGGGTAGTGACGCGATGCCTGAGCGACCAGCCGAGCAGCCGCTGGTAGAACCGCGCGAGCCGCTCTACGCCGCGTTCGAAGAAGGCCAGCAAACGCGTGAGATGGCGTGTACCGCGAACGTGCAGCGCGGGATCGGGCCAGATCGACGAGAGCATGGGGTCGAGCGTGAACGACACGAACATCGAGATCAGCACCGCGGCCGCGACCGTCACGCCGAACTGGTGAAAGAACCGGCCAATGATGCCGCTCATGAACCCCACCGGTAGGAATACGGCGACGATCGAAAACGTCGTGGCGAGCACGGCCAGAGCGATTTCCTTCGTGCCATCGAGCGCGGCAGTGCGGTGATCCGAACCAAGCTGAACATGCCGGACGATGTTTTCGCGCACCACGATCGCGTCGTCGATCAGCAAACCCACGCACAGCGACAACGCCATCAGCGTGATGACGTTGATCGTGAACCCGGCCGCGTACATGAACGCAAACGTGCCGATCAACGCGATCGGCAGCGTGAGCCCGGTGATCACGGTGCTGCGCCACGAGCCGAGGAACAGGAACACGATCGCGATGGTCAGCAGCGCGCCCTCGAGCAGCGTGCCCTTGACTTCGTTCACGCTGTTTTCGATATCGAGCGACGAGTCGTCGGTGATGTCGAGCTTGACGCCTGGCGGCAGCGCTTTTCGCAGCGCCTCGACCTCCGCCCGGATGCCATGCGCCACGTCGACCGTGTTTTCGCCCTGTGCCTTGACCACCGATAAAAACAGCGCACGATTGCCGTTCAGTAGTGCCATGCTGTCGGGCTCTTCCTGCCCGTCGACCACTTGCGCCACTTGATCCAGCGTGACGGGATGCGCTGCATTCGACGTGCCGCGGCGCGCGACAATGATGCGTTTGAAGTCATCGGGTGTCTGGAAACGGCCCTTGACCTGCACAGTCTGTTCAATGCCCGCGGACGTCAACGGCCCCGCCGGAATCTCCTGATTTTCGTTCTGCACGGCACGGATCACCTGATCCACGCCAACCGAAAGCGCCTGCAGCTTGTCCGGGCTGACATCGATCCGAACCTGCCGTTTCACGCCGCCCACAATGCTCACCGAGCCCACGCCGCGTACCGTTTCCAGGCGCTTGCGCACGATCTGGTCGGCGGCAGTCGTGAGGTCGCGCGTGCTCAGGGCGGAGCCCCGCGCGTTGGACACGGCAACCGTGACGATCGGCATGTCGGCCGGGTCATAACGCAGCACGCGCGGTTCCTTCACGCCGTCGCGCAGATCGGGCCGGATCAGCGCCACCTTGTCGCGGACGTCCTGCGCGGCCTGCATGACGTTCGTCGAGAGATCGAACTGGACGATCACGACCGACAACGCGTCGTAGGAGTGCGATGAAATTTCGTCGATACCGCTGATCGTGTTGACGGCTTCCTCGATCTTGCGGGTGACGTCGGATTCGACCGATTCCGGCGATGCCCCCGGATACGCCGTCTGGACAACGACCACGGGAAAGGCGATATCCGGAAATTGATCGACCTTCAGGCGCTCGTACGAGAACAGTCCGATCACGAGAAACGCCGCCATCATCATGGCGGCGAAGACGGGGTTATTGATGCTGACGCGCGTGAACCACATGGCTTGCGGCTCCGCTATTGAGCAGTGGCCGCGGCCGTCGCCGCAGACCCGGCCGCCGGCACCGCGGCGGCTTGTCCCGCCATGCGCACGGCGCTGCCTACACGCAACGCACCGAGGTTATTTTTTACGACCTGCTGGCCTTCCTTGAGCGGTGGATCGACGAGCTGGGTCCATCTCGCGCCATCCGCTTCGCCCGTTGCGGCCGTGGTGACAGGTACCTCGACGAGCTTGCCGCCGGAGATTGCGTAGACGCTGTGGCTTGGGCCGTCCGTGCGCACTGACGATGCCGGCACCACCAGCGCATTCGGCGTACTGCCTACCGTCAGGCTGCCTGTGCCAAACATGCCGACCCGCAGTGTCACGGCTGGATTAGGCACCCGGATATAAATCATGATCGAGCGCGAGCCTGGTTGCGCTGCCGGATTGATGCGCGTGACCGCGGCCGTGATGGGCGCATCGATGCCGTCGAAGCGAATGGAAACGGTCTGGCCGATCCGTACGCGGCCGGTTTCCCCGACCGGCACCGGCGCTTCGAGTTCGAGCTGGGTCAGGTCGACGACGTCGAACAATTTGCTGTCGACGGCCACCCGTTCGCCAGGTTCAATGCTGCGCGATGCGATCTGTCCGCCGAACGGTGCACGCACGACGGTGTCCGCCACCGACAGATTCGACGACGCCAGCGCCGCTCGCGCCGCGGCGAGATTCGCGGCGGCGATGGCGTACTGGCTTTGGGCGGTATCGAAGGCATTTTTCGAGATGAAGCCTTTTTCGACCAGTACCCGGTTGTTCTCGAGCGTCTGTTTCGCGATATTCAACTGGCCAGCCATCGCGGCCATTTGTCCGCGTGATTGCTCGGCGCGCGCGGTGTAGTCGCGGGCGTCGATGGTCGCGAGTATTTGTCCGGCTTTGACGGTATCGCCTTCACGCGCCCGCACGTCGAGCGCCGAGCCGGCTACTTTCGCTTTGACAGCGGCCTGTGTGACGGCGCGAAGTGACCCAGTGAGCGGCAGCGTTTCAGACAGTGTGTGGCGCGTGAGTATGGAAAGGTCGCCGGGCGTGAATTCAATGACGGACTCGTCCGTTGAGGACGGAGCCGATGCTGACGCTGACGCCGGAACGGTGGCGCTTGCCCGTTTCCTGAGCGTGTGCGCGATGCCGAGCGCCAGCACGATGACCACAATGATTACCGCGATGACGATGTTTCGTTTTCTTGATGAATGCATTGCGAGTGAGCGGATCTGGATCTGGAAGCACGCCGCACGATAGCGCATTTACGGCTGGCGGGCGTCAAAGTTGCGGGAGGTCGTATAGAGGCCCGCCCCAAGCTTGACGCCTGCGATTAAATCGTCCGTGAGAACCGCTGCGGGGTGTTACCGGCGAGGTTACCGGCAAGGTTGCCGGCCAGATACTGATCGAAGATCATCGCCACGTTGCGCACGAGCAGGCGCCCGGCGGGAAGCACCTCGAACTCATCGTGTGTCACGTTAACCAGCCCATCAGATTCAAGCGGTTTCAACCGCTCCAGCTCATCCGCGAAAGCCTCGTCGAAACGAATCCCATAAGCCGCTTCCATAGCGTCGAAGCGCAGTGAAAACTGACACATGATTGCGGTGATGATGTCGCGCCGCAGCCGATCGTCGGCGCTCAGGCGGACCCCACGCGCAATAGCCAGCTCGCCACGATCGACCGCAGCGGCATAACCGGCCATGTCCTTGGCGTTCTGCGCGTAGACATCGCCGACTTTGCCGATCGCAGAAACCCCCAACCCGATCAGATTGCAATCCGCCTGCGTGCTGTACCCCTGAAAGTTGCGATGAAGCGTCCCGGCCCGCTGCGCAACCGCGAGTTCATCGTGAGGCAGAGCGAAATGATCCATCCCGATGTACACGTAACCCGCCTCGGTCAGTTTCTCGATAACCCGTTCGAGGATCGCCAGACGCGCGCCAGGCGAGGGCAACGCGGTTTCGTCGATCTGCCGCTGCATCTTGAAAACGCTCGGCATATGCGCATAGCCGAACACCGAAAGCCGGTCGGGCGCGAGAGTGATCATTGTGTCGAGCGTTCGGCTGAAACTCTCCACGCTCTGATGCGGCAAGCCATAGATCAGGTCGACGCTGACCGATTTGAATCCTTCGGTGCGTGCCGCGGACATTACCGTTTGGGTCATCTCGAGCGGTTGCACGCGATTGACCGCTTGCTGCACGCGCAGATCAAAGTCCTGCACGCCGAAGCTCAGCCGGTTGAAACCCAGCTCGCGCAATACGCCGATGGTTTCCACCGATGCCTCACGCGGATCGACTTCGATCGAATATTCGGCCTGCGCGTCAGGCAGCAAACGAAACGATTCGGCGGTCGCGGCCATCAACTCGGCCATTTCATCGTGCGACAAAAACGTGGGTGTACCGCCGCCCCAATGCAATTGCGAGACGGGCCGGGCGGTATCGAAACAAGCCGCTTGCAGGATGATCTCCCGTTTCAGCCGATCAAGATACGGACGTGCGTGCGCACGGTTTTTCGTAGCGATCTTGCTACAGCCGCAATAGAAACAGACGGTGTCGCAGAATGGGATATGGAAGTAGAGCGAAAGATCCGCCGATGCCGCACCCGGGTCCGCCGCCGCCCGATGGTAATGGGCCGGATCGAAGGTGTCCGTGAATTGAACGGCGGTTGGGTACGACGTGTAGCGCGGACCTGCCGCGTCGTATTTAGCGAGCAGATCGGGGCGGAAGAGGGACATGGTGGACAGACTTGAAGAGGGTGCTCCGAGTCTAGCCGACACGTTTCCCCGGTTCTTGCGTGATAACGCCGCAGCCGCGCAGTGGCACAATGGCGGGTTGCCTCTCGCGTCAAATGTGCCCGAACAGCCCGAACCGATGTCCACTGCCCACGATCCGAACTCTGTCCACGCGTGCCGCGAAAGCTGCGGCGCATGCTGTATCGCGCCGTCCATTTCGAGCGCGATTCCCGGCATGCCCGATGGCAAGCCGGCCGGCGTGCGTTGTGTTCAGCTAGGGGCGGATCTGCGCTGTGCGATTTTCGGCGATCCGCGCAGGCCGGCCTGCTGTTCGGGCCTGCAGCCATCGGAGTCCATGTGCGGCGACACGCGGACTTACGCGCTGGCCTGGCTCGCGCAACTCGAAATCGATACGCAACCTGAGCGCGTCTAGCCGGTCGAATGCTCACCGCTCAGTTTCAAATTCAGGTTCAAGTCACTGGAGAATTTCGCATGACTCAAGCCGTTGCGCCGAAGCGGCGCCGGTTCCTGCTCGCTGCCGTTGGCGGCGCGGGCGCGGTGGCCCTGGGAACCCAGGGATGCGCCGCTTCGATATTTCCGTTCATCCCCGATCACTACACGTTCAGCCAGGCGCAAGTCCAGGACGCCGTGCAGCGTAAGTTTCCGCTGGAGCGTCGGGCCTCACAGATTTTCGATGTCACGCTGAGCAATCCGCTGGTTGGCCTCGCGCCCGACCGCAACCGGATCACCGTGCGGCTGGACGCGCGGCTTGCCACGCCATTCATGCCGAATCCGGTCACCGGAATATTTACGCTTTCCAGTCAACTTACTTACGATGCGCCCAGCCACTCGGTCGTTCTGATGTCGCCGACTGTCGACGATGCCCAGGTCTCCGGCCAGGCTGCGCAATACAACGAGCAGATCAACGCGGTCGGCGCGGTCATGGCGACGCAGTTCCTGGACCGTTACCCCATCTACACATTCAAGCCAGAACAATTACAGTTTGCCGGCGTCAACTACGAACCCGGTACAATCACCGTCCTTACAAACGGCATACGCGTGCAGATCGTCGAGAAGTAATTTTTCTCGATTAAGTCCAGTACGCGCGTGCCTGAACGACTGGCTGGCGACGGCCAGACTGTGCCAAAAGGACGGAGCGATGGACTGGATTCTGTTTTGCAAAGCGCTGATTCTGGGTGTGGTAGAGGGTTTGACTGAGTTTTTGCCGGTATCGAGCACGGGACACCTGATTGTTGCAGGCAGTCTGCTGAATTTCACGAATGCCCAGGCAAAGACCTTTGACGTCGTGATTCAATTTGGCGCGATTCTGGCGATTGTCTGGGAATACCGGCGCAAGATCGGCTCGGTGGTGGCCGGGTTGCCTACGCAGCCTAAAGCCCGCCGGTTTGCGTTGAACGTGATCATTGCGACCATTCCGGCTGTCGTGCTCGGCCTGTTGTTCGAAAAGCACATCAAGGCCGTGCTGTTCGCGCCGGTGCCGGTCTCCGTGGCGCTGATCGTGGGCGGGATCGTGATCTTGTGGGCGGAAGCCCGGCACCGCGAGCGCAACGTCGCGCCGAGAGTGACGTCGGTGGACGATCTTTCTTACGCCGATGCCCTCAAAGTCGGGCTCGCCCAATGTTTTGCGCTGATTCCGGGCACATCGCGCTCGGGGTCGACCATTATCGGCGGGATGTTGTTCGGGCTGGAGCGTAAAGTCGCCACCGAGTTTTCATTCTTCCTGGCCATTCCCATCATTTTCGGCGCCACGCTTTACGAGCTCGCGAAAGAGTGGCGCACGCTGTCCGTCGATTCGCTGGGCTTGTTTATCGTCGGGCTGGTGGCTGCGTTTCTCAGCGCATTCGTGTGTATTCGATGGCTGTTGCGTTACGTCGCCACGCACGATTTCACCGCGTTTGCGTGGTATCGGATTGGTTTTGGGCTGCTGATCCTGATCGTCGGGTATAGCGGCGGGTTGAGCTGGGCGGACTGATATTTCAGCGTCGCTGTAAAAGTCCGCAAACGCATACGAAACTGGCCATTCCAACTCGCGTTGGAATGGCCAGTTTCGTGTTGGGCCGACGGATTATTTAGCCGCGGTTCAACGGCGCTTGAACACCAGATCCCACACGCCGTGACCGAGTTTCAATCCGCGTCGCTCGAATTTGGTGACGGGACGGTAATCGGGACGTGGCGCGTAATCCGAGCCGGCCGTGTTTTCCAGCGCCGGTTCGGCCGATAAGACCTCGAGCATCTGTTCGGCGTAGTTCTGCCAGTCGGTGGCGAGATGGATATAGCCACCCGGCTTGAGCCGCGAAACAAGCAGCGCAACGAACTTCGGCTGGATGAGCCGGCGTTTATGGTGACGCGCCTTGTGCCACGGATCGGGGAAATAGATATGGACTCCGTCGAGGCTGTCCGGCGCAATCATGTGTTCCAGCACTTCCACGGCGTCGTGCTGAACCATGCGGATGTTCGTCAGCTCCTGTTCGCCGATCAGCTTCAGCAACGCGCCCACGCCCGGTTCATGCACTTCGATGCCGAGAAAGTCGTCGGCGGGGCGCGCCGACGCGATTTCAGCCGTTGTCGCACCCATGCCGAAGCCGATCTCCAGCACACGCGGCGCAGTGCGGCCGAATGCAGCGTCCCAGTCGAGCGGTTGCGGTGTGAACGGGACGACAAAGCGTGGTCCGAATTCATCGAGCGCACGACGCTGTCCTGTTGATACCCGCCCCGCACGCGTGACAAAGCTGCGAATCCGCCGGTGACGAAGTGTGCCGCTGTCTTTGGCTTCGCCGGCTTCGTCGCTTTCAGCTTTGTCGTCTTGGTCGGAGGGGGAATCGTGGGTCATCGGAACGGGCGGTTCTTGGGTTGAGCGGAACTGCGTGCAAACGCGACAACTATCTGGCGCTGCTGTAAATCAAAAAGCCGCCTTCGAAGGCGGCTTTTTGTGAGCGAGGCCGGTAGGGTAGCACAACCCAAAATGATCCGTCTACTATACGGTCCTACGCAATAATCAGCTTAGAATCTTTTCAATAAATAGTAGCTAATCAAATTAATCCACGTCTTCACCGATATCACGGTAACGACTGTTCCAGAATATATTATATGAATGACCACCATCCAATGTATACGTCTTCTTTCTTCCACCAGGTGTCCCGTTTGAAGTGAAAATCGAAACCGTATATTCACTGCATCCGAATCGCCTATGCCGGTCTCGTCGCCTGGAGCCAATGTAATATGGTGGGGCCTATGGGTATTTATCCGATTTTTCGGTAATACATTGTTTTGTAGTCTTCAATTGGCGCTTCATGACTCTGATTATTTTGGCTAACGCTCCTGAAATTCGGGAGCTTAATGAAATTATAGCGATTGGCTGTAAGTAATCCTTCGGGATTTTCTGGATTAAATATTTAAATACCGGATTACTGACGCGTCTAACCGGAGCGACCCTACCGAATCGCCGAACACGATCCCATTGGGTTGTTTTTCTGGACTATCTATCCAGACGGAGCGGGCTTATCTGTCTCCCGGGTCCGGTTAGACTCCAATTTCCGCGAACAGTCCAGGAGATCTGACATGGCAGACCATTCAATCAAAGGCAAAACCGTCCTTATCGCGGGCGGCTCAAAGAATCTGGGCGGGTTGATCGCTCGCGACCTCGCCGGACACGGTGCCCGGGCGGTGGCCGTCCATTACAACAGCGCAGGCAGCAAGGCCGACGCTGACGCCACGGTTGCGGCCATCGAGGCTGCCGGGGCGCGGGCAGTCGCTATCCAGGCCGATCTGACGACAGCCGGCGCGGTCGAGAAGCTGTTCACCGACGCGGTTGCCGCTATTGGCCGTCCGGACATTGCGATCAACACGGTCGGCAAGGTGCTGAAGAAGCCGTTCACGGAAATCACCGAGGCTGAGTACGACGAGATGACGGCGGTCAATTCGAAAACCGCGTTCTTCTTCCTGAAGGAAGCCGGCAAGCACGTCAATGACAACGGCAAGATCTGCACCCTGGTGACGTCGCTGCTGGGTGCGTACACCCCGTTCTACGCTGCTTATGCCGGAACCAAAGCACCCGTGGAGCATTTCACGCGGGCTGCATCGAAGGAATTCGGAGCACGCGGTATTTCGGTAACCGCAGTCGGTCCGGGCCCGATGGACACACCATTCTTCTACCCGGCTGAAGGTGCCGATGCGGTGGCGTACCATAAGACGGCCGCGGCGCTCTCGCCGTTCAGCAAGACTGGCCTGACCGACATCGAGGACGTGGTGCCGTTCATTCGCCACCTTGTCAGCGACGGCTGGTGGATCACCGGCCAGACGATCCTGATCAACGGCGGCTATACCACCAAGTAAGCCAGTTCGGCCGCTTCCCGTATCGCCCGGGTGGGGCTGCCAACTTGGGCGGGGTTCGGGTCAGAAGGACGAATGGACAAACTCGATCAGTATCGCGTCTTCACTCAAGTTGCCGAGATGGGCAGTTTCATCAAAGCTGCCCATGCGTTGGCGTTGCCGCGCGCATCAGTGTCCGCCGCCATTCAGCAGCTCGAATCGAACATGGGTACGCGCTTGCTGCATCGGACGACACGCCAGGTGCGATTGACTGCGGATGGCGTTCAGTTGCTGGAGCGTGTGCGTTCGCTTCTCGCAGACGCGGAGGACATCGACCAGCTGTTTCATGCCAGCCAGCGCAAGATTTCGGGGCGTCTCAGTGTGGACGTCCCTAGCCGCATTGCCCGCCGGCTGATCGCTCCCGCACTACCAGGCTTGTTGCGGCGCTATCCTCGCCTCCAATTGGCATTGGGTTCGACCGACCGTGCGATCGACCTGGTGCACGAGGCCGTGGACTGCGTCGTACGGGTGGGCAGCCAGCGGGATAGCAGCCTGGTGGTGCGTCCTATGGGACGCATCGCGTTGATCAATTGTGCCAGTCCCGCGTACCTGCGCGAGTTCGGTATTCCAGAGCAGCCCGGCGATCTTGCCGAGGGACACTGGGCTGTCGGCTACGCGTCGAAGACAACAGGACGGGAACTGACGTGGGAATATCCGGACGCGAATGGCGAGCAGCAGATGCCCGTGTCCAGCCGGGTCATCGTCAATAATGCCGAAAGCTACATTGCCTGCTGCCGGGCGGGGCTGGGGCTGATCCAGATCCCGCGTTTTGATGTGCAGCATCTGTTGGACATGGGCGACCTGGTTGAAGTCATGCCGACCTTTCGCGCCCCTTCAATGGAAATCTCCGTGCTTTATACGCACCGGCGGCAGCGCTCACGCAGGCTGAATGTATTCATCGAATGGTTCGAGGGGATTTTGAAGCCCTGCCTGGAATCCTGATAAAAGAATAATTCCGATGGGCCACTCCAGAAGGTCTCCTCCGGCGCCCAACGACTCAAATTTCATTTTATTTGCCGTAAATTTCTGAAAATCCCGCCTTTCTTTGGATTTAAAATATCCGGTCCAAGGAGAAGCGATGCGCTTGTCGTTCTCCGGTTCGCGATCTTGAGATCCACATAGAGCGAGGATCAGTCCGGATACGGGAAAGCTCGGATTTTCCCCGCTTGTTGTGGAATGGCTGTAACGAAGGTTGAATCTCCCTTTCCGCTGCAGGGACGGGGGCGGACTCGGATACTACGGAAAGATGCATGAGGTTGCTATCGTCAATGATCCGTTCTGTGCGTGGTCGCTGTGTCTGGGTTACGGAGTATGCGCAAACCGCGAGCGTTGAATGGCACAGCTCCCGCACGATAATCAGGAGCGTGCGGAATTTTGCTTACCGCACACGCGACGACTGCGAGCCAGGCTATTACGACGCAGTGTACGAACTTGATTCCGTCCGGTCCGTTGATCTCGTTGTATCAAGATGGGCGGCGGAAGCCATTGCCCATGTCTTCCTGAGCTTTGGTTTTCAGGATGGCCGGTATCTGGCTATGGGGAAAGCTATGGTTCGACTGGTATTGCTCCTGCTGGGCATTGATTACCTGCGTACGCGAGCGCGCGCCATTTTCTGGATCGGAGTGGTCTGGCTGGTGGCAGGCTTTGTCGTTTTCGTTGACGGCCTGGACGGGGCGTCTTACTTCCCCATCACCGTCTTTGCCTGGCTCTTCCTGGCGGAAGGTCTTGCAACGCTTGCAGTCGCTTGGACCGGTGTGGGTGGCCAGCGTGTGCTGCGTTACATCAAGGGCTTCGCGGTGGTGGGCGCGTCCATTTTGATTTTCGCCGGGCATCACCACGGTAATTTCATTCTCTCAATGATTTTCGGCACACTCTTCCTGGTGGATGGACTTCTTCAATGTGTTTCGGCCTGGCTCGTTCGGTATCGCCGATGGAAGGTCACTATCTCGTGGGGCATCGTTGAGATTCTCATAGCAGTGTTCTTTTACCAGCCTTATCCGACACACTATGTTGGTACGCTCCCATATTGCCTCGGCCTGTTCCTGCTCTTCGGCGGCCTTAACCTGATTTCACTTGCCACGCGTGTCCGGCACCTCGCGAGTAACCCGGCACTACGCAGCTCACGGCGATCCGCATTGTTGCCCGACATCGATGGTCCTGGCGACGAACCCAGATTTGATCGGACCGAATGGGATGGTCCTCCCGCCGACAGCGAGCAAGCGTTGACGGTACACGTGTGGACACCGACCGGTTCATCTAAGGCGCCCGCGCAGCATCATCCGGTTGTCGACCGGTATATAGCCGCAGTCGATGTCAACGGTACGATATCCACCGGACACGCAGCACTTGAATCGCCTGAAGGGTAAGCGTCATCTGAAGGCCGCATGTACAGGCAGCTGGATAGTGTCCAAAGTAGTCCCCACCAAATAAGTGATGGGGACTACTTTGTCTAAAGATGAGATGCAGATTT
>NZ_FCOK02000056.1 GCF_001544555.2 Caballeronia udeis
CGGTGCTCGCCAGAGCCACCGATGTGTGAAACCCTCCTTCTCCGAACACGGATACCCACACGCTTCGCCACCAGTGATTGAACCTGCCCAAGGAACATCCCGCGCTATCCGCGTAAACCCCTCCATCAAATTTATATGGACCACGAACCACGTCGCCAACCCACCAGGAAATGAGGCAGCAAAAATGCGTAAGGCCGAGCAGATTCCTCAGCATTAGTGCTTGCCCGAGAGCACTGGTGGCGAAGCGTGTTCATGTCAGGATTCGCGAGAAGGAGGGGTTCACACATCCGTCGCTCTGGCGAGCACCGTGCTTTTGGGGCACCTATGAATAGAAACTGCACGCTGTGGACACTTAGGGTAGTGCGGTTAAAAGCGTTTTCTTTGCTTCGTTTCTTTGTCGCTAAGGACCAAGAAATGACGTGCCGCCACGCACAGTGGCTAATAGTGATAAAGAGAATATCCGACTCTCGCAGACCACTAACGCTGAAAGCAGCAACCCGGCATTGACCCCGACCGCTAACCCCAGAACCTAGCAACCGGCACTGACCCCAACCGCTAACCCCAGAACCTAGCAACCGGCACTGACCCCAACCGCTACCCCCAGAACCACCAAAACGTCCACCGGCGCGAGCGAAAACCTTCAGGACTCTACGTCTTCCAGGCTGAACAGTTCGGTCTGGTCGTTGTAGGAGAACACTTCACCGTAGCGCCCCCAGTTGATCACCGAATCCAGCGTGTCTTCCGCGGCGCCATCGGTCAGGAAATCTTCCAGCTCCTGCTCGAAGCGCACCCGCGGAGCCCGGTGTCCCGGGCGCTCGTTCAGCACCTTCTTGATCCGCGCGGCCAGCGGCACGTGCTTCAACAGATGATCGGCAAACATCATCTTGCGTTCGTGGGTACCCAGTTCGGCGAACACATGGGCCGCGGGCGTCAGGTAGATATCCCCTTCGCGCAGTTCTGCGAAACCCAGGTGCTGCAGCATTTCCGCGATCGGGAACAGGTCGTCCACTTCCAGATGCAGCGACCGCGCAATCACCGGCATGTCCGCACGCCCGTTGTAGGGCGCCACCGCGAGCGTTTCAATCAGGCCGGCCAGCAAGTTGGTCGACACATGCGGCAAGCGGCTGCCAAACTCGAGCGTCTGCTTTGTCGCTCCTTCGGCTTGCCGTGCCGTCATCTTGGCGTAGATTTCATCAACGAGCGACCTGAACGCCGTATCGAGACGATTGCGAGGATGCGGGAACGGCACCTTGATCTCGGCGATCACCCGCCCCGGATTCGACGACAACACCATGATCCGGTCACACATGAACACCGCTTCCTCAATGTTGTGCGTCACGATCAGCACCGACTTGATCGGCATCTTGCCCTGCGTCCAGAGGTCGAGCAGGTCAGTACGCAAGTTCTCGGCTGTCAGCACGTCGAGCGCGGAGAACGGCTCGTCCATCAGCAAGAGCGTAGGGTCGACGACGAGCGCGCGCGCAAACCCCACGCGCTGGCGCATGCCGCCCGACAGCTCGCGCGGGTAGGCGTTCTCGAAGCCGTCGAGACCGATCAGGTCGATTGCTGCAAGCGCCCGCGCCCGTCGAGGCGCAGCACCCACTCCCTGCGCCTCAAGCCCTGCTTCCACGTTCTGAAGCACGGTCAGCCAGGGGAACAGCGCGAAGGTCTGGAACACCATGGCGACGCCGTCGGCGGGGCCTTCCAGCGGTTTGCCTTTATAGGTGACATTGCCGGTGGTCGGCTCGATCAGGCCCGCGATGATCCGCAGCAACGTCGACTTGCCCGAGCCAGAGCGTCCGAGCAACCCGACGATCTCACCCTCGCGCAACGAGAGGTTCACGCCGTCGAGCACGAGCAGGTCGCCCTGGCTTTTCTTGAAGCCCCGGGACACATCCTTGACGTTCAGTATCTCTTCAGTAGCGCGGGAAGCGGGGCTCGCCGGCGTCACGGGGGAAGCCACGTTGAAGTCTGAATTTGGCATGGAGATAGGTCCTCAATCGGCTCGAAGCTTGGCTTCAGCAAAGGTGTACATGGGGCGCCACAGTAGGCGGTTGAAAAGCGTGACGAACAACGACATGACGGCGATGCCCAGGATGATCTTCGGATAGTCGCCCGCAGCGGTGGTCTGCGCGATGTAAGCGCCCAGGCCATGCGCGGCCAACTTGGTGTCGCCCCACTGGACGAACTCGGCCACGATACTGGCGTTCCACGCGCCGCCCGAGGCGGTAATCGCACCCGTCACGTAATACGGAAAAATGCCCGGCAGCATGGCCTGACGCCACCATTGCCAGCCGCGAATCCGGAAGTTGGTGGCCACCTCGCGGTAGTCATTCGGGTACGACGTCGCGCCCGCAATCACGTTGAACAGGATGTACCACTGCGTGCCAAGCACGATAAGCGGCGACAACCAGATATCCGGGTTCAGGTGAAAGCGGACAATCACGATCACGAAGATGGGAAACAAAAGGTTTGCCGGAAAGGCCGCCAGAAATTGCGCGACCGGCTGCACTTTCTCGGCGAGCGCGGGACGCAATCCGATCATCACGCCGAGCGGAACCCAGATCATCGATGAGATCGCGATCAGGATCACCACGCGCAGCAACGTGATCAGTCCGAGGACAAACACGTGGCCGACTTCATCCAGGCCGACACCGGTGCGCACATAGCTGACCACGCGCCAGACCACATAAAGCGTGAGCGCGATGACCAGGATGCTCCAGACGATGTCGCCGAAGCGCGAGGGCGTCTTGCGCTTCGTCATCCGCAAGCTCGCGCCACTGAACGAAGGCAGGCGCATCGGGATGCGTGCCGCGGTGGCGAAGACCCAGCCGGCCGGCACGAGCAAGCGGTGGATCAGGCGCGTGCGTCGAACCAGACCGAGCACCCACGACTCCGGCGCGACTCCGGAACTGCTCGTTTCCATGCGGAACTTGTCGGCCCAGGCGACCAGCGGGCGAAACAACAACTGGTCGTAGCCGAGGATCACGACGGTCATCGCGAGGATGACCCAGCCTATCGCGCCCATGTTCCTTTCGGTGATCGCCTGCGCGAGATACGCGCCTATGCCCGGCAGCGTGATCGTGTTGTTGCCGACCGTGATCGCCTCGGAGGCCACCACGAAGAACCAGCCGCCGGACATCGACATCATCATGTTCCAGATGAGGCCCGGCATCGAGAAGGGGACTTCCAGTTTCCAGAATCGCTGCCATCCCGTCAGGTGGAAGCTGCGGGCGACTTCCTGCAGATCTCGCGGCGTCGTGCGCAATGACTGATAGAAGCTGAACGTCATGTTCCACGCCTGGCTCGTGAAGATCGCGAAGATCGCCGCGCATTCAGCGCCCGCCACGCGCGTTGGAAACAACGCGATAAAGAACGTGACGGTGAACGAGATATAGCCAAGGACCGGAACCGACTGCAGGATGTCCAGGATCGGCACCAGCACCTTTTCTGCGCGACGGCTCTTGGCCGCGAGGGTGCCGTAGATGAGCGTGAACAACAGCGAAGCGATCATGGCGGCGAGCATCCGCAAGGTCGTACGCAGTGCGTATTCAGGCAGGTTCGCCGGGTCGAGCGAGATGACCTGCGTCTTGAGCGTGGCGATCGGCGCCATGGTCTGATGGAAGCCGATGGCCGTCATTGCAATAACGCAGATGATCAGCGGGAACGCGACGAAGTCCCATCGGTTAGGCAGCAGGCGCCAGGCGGACGCGTTAGCCGTGCGGTTCAGGTTGAATCCGAAGTCCATATATTCTCCGAACAGCTATGCATGAAAACATGACGGCGGCCCTTCTGGGTCCGGGCCTTGAGTTGCCGCCATGCGTTGATTCACCGATGCAGACAGATGAACGCATCGGCATGCGACTGAGCCGCGATAAAAACGTGAACTGTAAGGTTTGATTGTTAAGGAATGCGGCCAGGCAATAGCATGCACGCGACTAGCCCGGAACCGATTTGCCCGGGTAATTTCGACCGTTCTTTCTGGACGGCCCGACACTACTACAAACCGTGTTTCAGGCACAACCTCGGAGGCGTAACTTGTCCATATTTTCCGGGCGTTGCCGGGCTATTAAGGCGGTTTTTTGAAGATCGCATACCTGCGAGGGTTCTAACGGCGCGCCGACGTCAGGTCAGCATCCGCTTAACGTATAAGCAAGCTGCGGGGTTTATCGGATTTTTTGAAGGCTGGAGAGACTCGACGACATTTCGATTGCCTTGCGGCCGCTTGGCGAATGTGCTTGATAGAGGCCCGGACTCAACTCGGGTCAGCCGGGCCCGCCGTGGTGGCAGCGCGCCTGTATGCGTCGCGCCGGGATGATGGTCGCCCGGGCTCTGGACAGGACAAATCGAAAGAAGTTAGTTGTACCTTCTTTTACGGAACTTCCAATCCGGTTGTCGAGGATGTCAAAGTTACGCTGGTTTTCATCTTGAATGCTGAAAACCAGCGCGGTGCAGCTGGAATGTTCCTGCGGTCTGTCAGGCGCTCATGTGCAGCGTACCGTTGACGCCTACCGGGAAGAAACCGCCTTGCGTGACCGCCGCACTCGTCAGGTAGACAATGTTCAGGACATTCCCGTAGTTGCGGCTGAACGCGAGGCCGTTGGAATCGAGCGGGACAATGTTCGAGCTGCCGGGTGTTGCTCCGGAAATGCCCCGGTCATCGTTGCCGACGTTGTCGAGCGAGTCGCGTGCAGCGGAGATTGCGTTAGCCGACGCGATGAGTCCGAGCGACGGGTTCGCAATGCCTTTTGCGTACAGCACCGTGCGCACAAGACCAGCGTGATAAGCCTCGGCGGCGAGAATGCCCGCGGCAGCTGACAAATAGGTCGGGTTCGAGATCAGCGGCGCCGCGCCCTTGTAAGCCGTCACGCCGACATCCTCGAAAATGAAGGCGGCGAGCAGGAAGGTTTCGTCGTTCAGGTAAGGGTCGAAGGCCGTGCCCGCGGGAACCAGTCCGGCTGCTTGCGCTGCCTTGGAGAAGGCCCCGTTCGGATTCTGGTAGCCGACGTCGAGAGCGGGCATGGCTACCGCCGATGCACCCAGCGCCGTGCGCAGGAACGCGACATGTTCGAGTTCGTCTTTGGCGATCTCGTTTGCATACGCCTGGACTACCGGATCGGAGAAGGTCACGGCATGCCCCGAAATGACTGTCCCCGCCGTACCCGCACCGCTCATCAGGCTGGCCGCAAGGCCCGCGCCGGTAGTTGCATACGCATAGAACGTTGCTTCGAGGTACTCGAGGTTGAGTGCAAAGTTGAGTATTTCCGGATCTGTCGGGCCACTGCTTTGCGCAGATGCACCCGAGGAGCCGCCACCGCACGCGCCAAGGATCGTACCGCCAATGAGTCCAAGACCGACACCTCCTGCACTCCTGAAGAACTGCCTGCGTTTTGCGAGCTTGTCCGCCCGCTGCACGAGCACATCCATGACCTTTGAGTCTTCTGACATGACATCTCCTTGAACCGTTCCGTGAACTAGCCGATACGGCGACTGCGCCCAATGAAAGCCAGAGACGAAAAAAGCAGAGGGCAGCAGACGACGGGCCGCCAGGCGGGCTGCCTGTGTCAAACGCGATACGACCACGTGACGAAGCACGACGCGGAGCAGCAGGGCTGATCCGGCGCCTCTCATGTCACGTACGGGTAGATACGCATGTCGACCGCGAGACGGATGCGCAAGCGGTCAAAAATATTTCGAGTGATTACCCGGGGAAGAGGGCGAAACTTTTCGGATGATCGCTTTGAAGGACTCCAAAGACATGATCCGGCATGCGATACCGGCGTTGCACCAGACGCTGGACTGACGCGGGGCGGCGCAGGAGCCTACGACGAGAAAAAGCTCAGGCCCGCACCCAGGACGCCGGCCACGGACACTGCCGCGGCGATACCGCACACAAGCCATAGGTAGATGCCGCGAGGCCGATGCTGAGGTGGCAGCGCAGTCACGCTGAGAGCAATCAGCAAGCCCACTACCAGCGGCAGCATCAGCGCGTTAACGACCTGCGCGGCAACATTCAGCGAAATGAGGTTGGGCGCCAGCCAGACGAGAGTCGCGCTGCCAACGACCGATGCTGCATACACCCCGTAGAACCATGGCGCACTCGCGGGCCGGTCTTCAAGGGAGCGTTTGTATCCCGCGACCTCACCCAGCCCCCAGGCCAGCGACAGCGAGCAGACAATGGCGGCCACCATCGATGCTCCGAGGACCCCCGCGCCAAACAGAAAACGTCCGACGTGTGGACCCACTGCAGCGGCAAGGACGTCGCCGATCTCACCCACGCTTTCAAAGACGTGTTGCTGACCGTTCCTCGACAAGGTTGCCGCCACTGCGACCAGCACCGCTGCGGTGAGCAACTGCGTGAGAACTGCACCGGCGGCAGTTTCGATTCGCGCCGCGCAATAGTCCTGGGCGCCCAGTTTTTTATCGGCGATCGCGGCCTGCTGATAGAAGATCATCCAGGGATTGAACGTCGCGCCAATCAACGCAGCGGCGAGATAACCGTAATGATGATCGGATAGCGGAAGCTGGGTCATCTGCCGGAACATGCCGGGGAGATCCGGGTGGGCATGCCAGGCGACGGCGAAGAAAGACAGTTCGAAAGCGCCAATGACGATGGCGAACTTGTCCACGCGCTTGTGCGAGCCGGTGAACACAATCCCTACGAGGAACGCCGCGGCGAGCGGCAGCGTGATCGACCGAGAGACGCCGAACATCTCTCCTATGCCGGCGACCCCTGTGAACTCGGTCACCAGCGAGCCGAGTACTGCCACGCATAATCCGGCTGCGGAGACCCATGCCCAGGCAGGACCGAAGTGTGTGCGAATCAGCTCGCCGTGACCCTGCCCGGTAAAGATACCCAGCCGGACGGTGAGTTCCTGGACCATGTAAAGCAAGGGGATGAGCGCCAGCAGGACCAGCAGGAGCTGAGAGCCCCATTGCGCGCCGCTTTGTGCCGCTGTCACCACGTTACCGGCGTCGCAGTCGGCGAGCATGACGAGCAGGCCCGGTCCCCATAGGGTGAGCCAACGCAGGCTGGGCGAGACCTTCGGTTTGAACAGCGAGGAACCAGCCATGCGGTTTGAAAGGAAGCGACGGGTGTAAGGGGTGACCGATTGTATCGAGATTTCGGTTCACCAGCCCGCGCGGCGAGCCCCTCAGCGCTGCGTGGTCAGTGGCGGCCTTTAACTACGCGTTAGCTACGCGTGACGAAAGCCAGGATCGCGGCATCGAGCATGGCGGGACACTGGCGATGGGGCGAATGTCCGCACCCCGGCAACTTTGCGAGTCTGGCGTGGGGCACATGTGTTGCTATAGCGTCGATCTGCGCCATTGTCCCGTACTCGTCGTCATAGCCTTGCACGGCGAGCAGCGGGCGCCGGATGGAAGACAGGCGGTCCGTGATGTCCCAGTGCCTGAACGCCGGGTTCAGCCAGATATCGTTCCATCCGTAGAAGGCTGAATCGACATCGGCGTGGTATCGCGACAACCTGGTTCGCAGGTCGCCCTGCGTGTAGAGAGCGGTTGCCTCCGCGATTGCCTTGACGGACACATCTTCAACGAACACATGCGGCGCAATGGCAATCGCGCCATCCAGCGCGTCAGGAAAAGCCGCCGCGTAAAGCAACGCGATAGAACCACCGTCGCTATGACCGATGACCCACATCCGGGCACGTTCGGTGCTGTCTATGGCAAGGCCGTCGAGCAACGCCGGGAGAACCTCATGAGCCTGCCGGTGCATGAAATCGACCGGCCATTTCACTTGCGCTGCGCGCGGTGTGGAACCGCCATAACCCGGTCGCGAATAGACGAGTCCACGGAACCCCAGTTGTTCGCATAGCTTCTGCGGCCAGTCCTTCCACATGGCAATGGAGCCCAGCCCTTCATGCAAAAAGATGGCTATGGGGGCGCCGGTCATGTCGGCATTCAACCATTGATACTCGAGACGAAGCGCTTCGCGGCCGTCAGTTGCGGGCAGATCGGCCATGCAGATGGCGGGTGGGTGTTGTATCAAGCGGTCCATGATTTGCAGCCAGGCAATGAAGAGGAACGTTCAGGCATCGAAGGCCGGTTCGCGCAATTTAAACCTCTGGATCTTACCAGTCGCGGTCTTTGGAAGATCTCCAACAAACAGGATCTCGCGCGGGTATTTATGAGGCGCCATCCTGGCCTTGACGAACTCCTTGAGTTCCAACGCGAGTTCGTCCGTGGCCGGCACACCGGGTTTGACCACCACGAACGCACGCGTCTTGACGAGCCCGTCGCGCGTAATGCCGACAACCGCCGCTTCGAGAACGTCATGATGCTGCATCAGGACCATCTCGACTTCTACAGGTGACACGAACTGGCCGCTTACCTTCAGCATGTCATCGCCACGGCCTTCGTAGACGTAGTTCCCATCGGGCAATCGACGATATTTGTCGCCGCTCCTGAGCCAGTCGCCAAGAAACGTGGCGCGGGACTTTTCGCGGTTGCACCAGTACATGAGCGCGGCGCTTGGGCCCCTGATGTAAAGGTCACCAATCTCCCCGTCCGGCACCGGATGGCCGTTTTCATCGCGGAGTTCGACTTCATAACCGGGCACGGCCTTGCCGGTCGTTCCGTATGCGACGTGGCCTGCGCGATTCGACAGGAAGATGTGCAGCATCTCCGTCGAGCCGATACCGTCGAGAATCTCGCAGCCCGCATGGGCTGCAAAATGCTCGCCGATCTCGCGCGGCAACGCTTCTCCCGCCGACGTGCACATCCGCAAGCGAAGATTGGCGCGCGCCGGCATGTCGGGCGAAGCGAGCATGTTGGCGTAGAGCGTGGGCACACCGCAGAAAATGGTGGGCTGGTATTGCGTCAGGCGTGTGAAGACAGCAGCCGGCGTGGGGCGCTCGGCCATGAGCACCGCGGTCGCACCCACTGAAAGAGGGAAGGTCAGCGCGTTGCCCAACCCATAGGCGAAGAACAGCTTGGCCGCGGAAAACACGGTATCGTCTTCACGGATCCCCAGCACTTGCTTCGCATAGAGTTCCGCGGTCCAGTACAGGTTCGCATGGGTATGGACGGCGCCTTTGGGCTTTCCGGTTGAACCCGATGAATACAACCAGAACGCGATTCCATCAGCATGACTGACGAATGGAGTGCGCCGCGGTTCTGCATCGGCCAACAGATGCCTGAATACGCGCTCGCCCGCAAGCATGTCGTCTTGCGCGTGAGAAACGATCAGCGTGCAGCCTTCGCTGGAGGTATCGGCCAGTGCTTGCGCGATGGCCGGCACTAGCGGACCCGACGCAATGACCGCGCGCGCCCTGCTGTGATCGAGCATGTACGCGTAGTCCGCCGGCGTCAGCAAGGTGTTCGCGACAACGGGCACGACACCCGCGTATAACGCGCCGAGGAACGCGACAGGCAGGTCCACGCTGTCAAGCATGACCAGCAGGACGCGCTCCTCGGGATGAATGCCCAGCGCATTCAGCACCGAGGCAAACCGGCGTGCCTGCTCTGCCAGTTCGCCATATGTCGTGGTTCCGTCATCGTCTATGTATGCAATTTTTTGCGCCCGCGCTTCATTCAGCGCGAACAGATGCGTCGCGAAGTTGAACTCGACTGGCGGTGCAGCGGCAGCCGGTTGGCCGGCAGTAGTGGGTGGCGCAATAATGGCGTCCATGCTGTCTCCTTCCTGATAGTGGGGCGACGCCTATGCGCTACGAAAGGTGCCGTGCGCCGTGCGTTCGGTTTTGTGTGACGCGCGGATCGCTCGCGGCCGGTGAGCGTTGAACCTCGGCCGCTAACGGTCAGCGTATTGCTTCAGATTTCTACCTTGCCTGTTGATTCCGTGAGTGCATCGATAGAAGCGGCGGGTCCCTGGATTGCCGCTCGGCGATGGTAAAAATTCAGGGCACGGAGTCCGCCGAGTTCTTCACCGCCTCCGGCGCGTCCGGGTCCTCCATGCAGCGACATCGGCATGACGTTGCCGTGGCCTGTCTGACTCTGCGCGACCGAGGGCGAGATGGCATGGACACGGCCGTGCGTGTCGGCGAGTTCCAGCGCGATGCGCGCAAGGCGTGTGTCGTCGTTCGAATACACCGAAGCGACCAGCGAGCCCTGGCCGCGCCGCGCAAGTTCAACGGCTTGAGCTTCTTCGAGCAGCGAAGTACCCGTCGTGACTTCGTAACCGCATAGTGTCGCCACGGGACCGAACACTTCAACATCGTGAACGCTTACCGCGCGGCTTGCGTCGTCGATCACGAACAGATGCGGCGCGATGCACGCGGCGACGGCCGGATCGGCATCAACGAGCCGGACCTGCGAACCGTCGAACGCCAGGCGCGCTTCTTCGCGCAAAGACGCAATGCCGTCACGAACCGCGTCATATTGTTCGCGGCTGACAAGCGAGCCCATGCGCACGGACTCGTTGCGCGGGTTGCCCACGCTCACGGCTGAGAGCCTGGCGACCAGCGCGTCCGTCGCGGCATCCAGATGATCCTTAGGCACGAACGCGCGGCGGATCGCCGTGCATTTCTGGCCCGACTTGACCGTCATCTCGCGCACGACCTCCTTGATGAACAAGTCGAACGCGGCGGTGCCGGGCGCGGCATCGGCTGCGAGGATGGCGCTGTTGAGGCTGTCGGCTTCCACGTTGAGGCGGGCGCCCCGTGCGACGAATGCGGGATGAGCACGCAGCTTCGCGGCTGTCTCCGCGGAGCCGGTGAACGACACGACATCGAACGTTTCGATCTGGTCGAGCAGACCCGCTGAACTGCCGCAGATCACCGACAACGCGCCGGCCGGCAAAATTCCCGCATTGACGACATCGGCCACCATGCGTTGCGTCAGCCACGCCGTCGCGGTCGCGGGCTTGACGATGACCGGCACGCCCGAGAGTAGTGCGGGTGCCGCTTTTTCCCACAGGCCCCAGGACGGAAAGTTGAATGCGTTGATGAAGAGCGCTAAGCCACGCGTTGGCGTGAGCACATGTTGCGAGGTGAAACTCTGGTCGCGGCTCAGGCTCGCGGGCGTTCCGTCGCGCAACGCGTGCACATCGCCCAGCGTGGCGCCCAGTTTCGCGTAATAAGAAAGCGTGAAAATCCCGCCGTCGATATCGACCGCCGAATCGTTCTTCGTCGTTCCGGAGTTCGCGAGCGAAATGGCGTAGTAGTCGTCGCGTTGCGCTTGCAGCAGCTTCGCGACATCCGAAAGTTGCGCGGCGCGAGCGGCGTAGGTCAAACCGCGCAATGTCGCGCCGCCAGACGTGCGCGCGTAGTCAAAGGCGGCGTGCAGATCGAGGCCGTCGCTCGACACGCGGGCCAGGGCTTCGCCCGTGACGGGATCGGTGAGCAGCGTGCCGTCGCCGTTGCCCGCCACCCATTTACCCGCGACGTAATTTCGTAATAGTTCGGCCATTCAAAAGCCCTTGGTGGTCATTGATTGAGTCGACGCCTGTGCTCGGGCCGCATGCTCCGTGAATTCGATGGCGCCTTCGGGCAACAGATAAAGCACGATTGCGCTGCCTCCCGCCACGGTCGGCCGATGGGCGCTGCCGGGTCCATACACGCACCAGCCGGCGGCATGACCGTCGAACGTGGCGCCGCCGTCAAGCGGCACGATCAGATCGATCTCGCCGTTCGGATGCACATGATGGGGACCGGCGATATCGTTCATATGCACGACATCGACGGAAAAGCCGTGGGTATCGGGCAGGGCCTTGAAGATGCGCCCGTAGCGAATGCCGCCCGCCTCGCGATCGGCAAGCCAGCCTTCTTCCACGCCGGCGCGGCACGCGTTCGCGAGCTCGGTATATCGCTCACTGCCAGTCGCATACTCGGTGTTCAACCACGCTTGAAGGTCTGCATCGAGTGGCCGGGACGCGATTGCTCCGGTCACGCGCGCAACAAGGCCCTGGAACTCGTTGGGGGACATGCGTATCTCCGTCGCGCTAAAGCGCTGTTCGACGCTGAACCTGTTGTCGCGACAGATCAGCTTCCTTAGTAGTGGGTGCATTAAACTTAGCGTGCGACACTCTACATGTCAAGCACTATAGTACATTAACAGACCCTACCGAGACCTATCGATATGAAGCAAACCGCCGTTTTACAGCCAATTGAGGGCGGAGATCCGAGCGTGGACGTCGAAAAAGAGCGCGAGAGCCGCGATCCGTTCCTGGTCGGGATGGGCGAGCGCGTTCGGCTGATGCGTGCGCGCCGTGGTTTGACGAGAAAAGCGCTGGCAAAAGAGGCCGACGTGTCCGAGCGATATCTGGCGAACCTGGAATCGGGCGTTGGCAATGCCTCGGTGCTGTTTCTGCGGCAGTTAATGAAGGCATTAAACTGCACCCTGGCGGAAATCGTGGGGGACGAAACCACGTTGACGCCCGACTGGCTGCGCATCCGGGAGCTGCTGAGCGGTCGCGATCACGACACGCTCAAGCGCGCACGGATCGCGCTGGAGGAGATGCTTGCCACGGCGCCGCAGGACCCGCATCGGCTGGAAAGGATTGCGTTGATCGGGTTGCGCGGTGCGGGTAAATCGACGCTCGGCCGCATGCTTGCCGACGAGCTGAAAGTACCGTTCGTCGAGATCAACCGCGTGATTGCGCAACTGGCCGGCTGCCCGCCGTCGGAAATCCACGCTCTGTATGGCGCAACCGCTTACCGTCGATATGAGCATCGCGCGCTGGAGGCGGTGATCCAGGAGCATCCGCGCGCGGTGATTGCGTCGCCGGGCGGCCTGGTGTCCGAGCCGGCTACCTTGAACGCGCTGCTGACGCACTGCTTTACCGTATGGCTCCAGGCTACACCCGAGGACCACATGCGTCGTGTGGTGGCGCAGGGGGATTTACGCCCTATGCTAGGTAACAAGGAGTCCATGGATGACCTGAAGCGGATCCTGGCCGGGCGCAGCGAGCTGTATGGCCGCGCGGACATGACCTTCGACACCAGCGGAAAGTCGCTGGCGGAATGCTATTTATCGTTGCGAGACCGGCTGGCGGCGCGACTTGCGTCCGAATAGCGGGCGGCCGGACTCAGCATTAACCCGGTAAAAGCATTAAAATGCTTGATTAGAATCATGAGATGCACTATTGTACATATAACCTATCCAATGTACGAAGGAGACATCCATGGCAGTCGCGCAATCAGCGGAGCAGGCAGGCGTCAACGGCACGGCCCCTGCGGGCCAGGCAGTGCCAAGCGCAGTACAGGCAGGGGCAGGGCCGGCTGGTCAGTGGGTCGATTACCGCACCGAGCCCGCCCGCTATAAACACTGGTCGCTCAAGTTCGACGGCGCGGTCGCGACGCTCGGCATCAACATTGCCGAAGACGGCGGTATTCGCGACGGCTACAAGCTGAAACTCAATTCGTATGATCTGGGTGTCGACATCGAATTGCACGACGCTTTGCAGCGTGTGCGTTTCGAGCACCCGGAAGTGCGTACGGTGGTGGTGACGAGCCTCAAGGACCGCGTGTTCTGCTCGGGCGCCAACATTTTCATGCTCGGCCTTTCATCGCATGCGTGGAAGGTCAACTTCTGCAAGTTCACCAACGAGACGCGCAACGGCATAGAAGATACGTCGCGCCACTCCGGTATCAAGTTCCTCGCGGCCGTCAACGGCGCGTGCGCCGGCGGCGGATATGAAATGGCGCTCGCCTGCGACGAAATCTATCTGGTCGACGACCGCTCTTCGTCCGTCGCGTTGCCCGAAGTGCCGCTGCTCGGCGTGCTGCCCGGCACCGGCGGCCTCACCCGCGTGACTGACAAACGCAAGGTCCGCCACGACCGTGCCGATATCTTCTGCACCATTGTTGAAGGGGTGCGCGGCGAGCGCGCGAAGCAATGGCGTCTGGTTGATGAGGTCGTGAAGCCAAACGTATTCAAGGAAACAGTGCAGGCTCGTGCGCTGGAACTGGCCGCGCAAAGCGACCGGCCGGCCGGAGCGTCAGGCATTGTCCTGACGCGTATCGAGCGCACGGACTGCGACGACGGCCTGAGCTATGCGACCGTCGACGTCAGCATCGATCGCGCTCGCCGTACCGCAACCTTT
Source organism: Caballeronia udeis (assembly GCF_001544555.2). Taxonomy (GTDB): domain Bacteria; phylum Pseudomonadota; class Gammaproteobacteria; order Burkholderiales; family Burkholderiaceae; genus Caballeronia; species Caballeronia udeis. The sequence continues at coordinate 14,024 of NZ_FCOK02000056.1, forward strand.
ACCGCGAAAGCGCCGTCGGCGAATCCGCAAGCGGATATAGACGCAATCGTCGCGGCCGGCGCGCGGTGGTGGCCGCTGCAGTTCGCTCGCGAACTCGACGACGCCATCCTGTGCATGCGCACGAATGAACTCGATATCGGGACCTGGATCTTCAAGACCGAAGGCGACGCACGCAAGCTGCTCGCCGCCGACGCTGCGCTCCTCGAGCATCGTGACCACTGGTTCGTGCGCGAAACCATCGGCATGCTGCGCCGCACGCTGGCGCGTATTGACGTCTCGTCGCGCACGCTGTTCGCGCTGATCGAGCCGGGTTCGTGTTTCGCCGGTACCTTCGCTGAGCTCGCCTTTGCTTGCGACCGCAGCTACATGGCGGCGTTGCCGAGCAACGAGGAAGAAGAGCCGGCGCTGACGCTTTCGGAAGCGAACTTCGGCCTCTACCCGATGATTACGGGCCAGTCACGTCTCGGTCGCCGTTTCTACGACGAAACCGAGCCGATGAACGCCGCGCGCGCGCAGATCGGACAGCGAGTCTTGCCGGTCGAGGCGGAGCGTTTGGGACTGGTCACCGCGTCGCCGGATGACATCGACTGGGGCGACGAGATCCGTATTGCCATTGAAGAACGCGCGGCCATGTCGCCGGATGCGCTCACCGGGCTTGAAGCCAACCTGCGCTTCAACGGCGTCGAGACGATGGAGACGCGCATCTTCGGGCGCTTGTCCGCCTGGCAGAACTGGATCTTCAACCGGCCAAACGCAGTGGGCGAGAAGGGCGCCCTCAAGGTGTACGGCAAGGGCAGCAAGGCGCAGTTCGACCTCAACCGGGTCTGACGCGTCTTGCTGTCCGGTCCTGCTCATTCAACGCTCGTAACCGCCACGGTTTCAAGGAAATAACCATGTCCACAATCAATTACAGCGAAAAGATCCCGAACAACGTCAATCTCGCCGACGACCGCACGCTGCAGCGCGCGCTCGAACAATGGCAGCCGAACTTCCTGTCCTGGTGGGGCGACATGGGGCCGGAAGGCTCGCCGAACTACGATGTGTATCTGCGCACGGCGGTGAGCGTGGACGCCGGTGGCTGGGCGCATTTCGATCACGTGAAGATGCCGGACTACCGCTGGGGCATTTTCCTCACGCCTGGCATTGCGGACCGGCAGATCAGTTTTGGAGAGCACAAGGGCGAGGCGGCGTGGCAGGAAGTGCCGGGCGAACATCGCGCGAACCTGCGGCGGATCATTGTCACGCAGGGCGATACCGAGCCGGCGTCGGTCGAGCAACAACGGCATCTGGGGCTCACCGCGCCGTCCATGTACGACTTGCGCAACCTGTTCCAGGTCAACGTGGAGGAAGGGCGTCATTTGTGGGCGATGGTGTACCTGCTGCATCGTTACTTCGGCCGCGACGGTCGTGAGGAAGCCGAAGCATTGCTGGACCGCCGTTCAGGAGACGACAACAATCCGCGCATACTCGGTGCGTTCAACGAGCGCACGCCGGACTGGCTGGCGTTTTTCATGTTCACCTACTTCACGGATCGCGACGGCAAGTTCCAGTTGTCCGCACTCGCCGAGTCCGGCTTCGACCCGCTCGCACGCACGACCAAGTTCATGCTGACGGAAGAAGCGCATCATATGTTCGTGGGCGAATCGGGCGTTTCGCGGGTGGTCCAGCGCACCGCGCAGGTCATGAACGAACTGAAGACGGACGACGTCAACAAGATCCGCGCGGCCGGCGTGATCGACCTTGAAACCATCCAGCGTTATCTGAATTTCCACTACTCGGTGACCATCGATCTGTTCGGCGCGGATCATTCGTCGAATGCGGCGACTTTCTATAGCTCGGGACTCAAGGGCCGTTACGAAGAAACCAAACGCGACGACGATCATCAGTTGAACGGCCAGAGCTACAAGTTGCTGGACGTGCAGGACGGCAAGCTGGTCGAGCGCGAAGTGCCCATGCTCAACGCCATGAACGAAGTGCTGCGCGACGACTACATCAGGGATTCGGTGGCAGGGGTCGGACGCTGGAACAAGGTGCTGGAGAAGGCGGGTATCGACGTTCGGCTGACTGTGCCGCACAAGGCCTTCAACCGCCAGATCGGCACCTTTGCCGGCGTGCGCGTGGCGCCGGACGGCCGCGTGGTCAATGAGAACGAGTGGAAAGCGAACGAGGCGAAATGGCTGCCGACACCGGAGGATCGCGCCTACGTTGCTTCACTGATGGGGCGCGTGGTCGAGCCGGGCAAGTTCGCCAACTGGATCGCACCGCCGGCGATGGGCATCAATCGCCAGCCAATTGATTTCGATTACGTGCGCTTCAACTAAGCTATTCAGCAAGTGTGTCCGGACCGCTACGCAACGTCGTTGCGGTCCCGGCGCAGCAGGAGACAACAATGAACGGTCCAGCCCCCATGGAAGTCCTCAGGCAGCATCTGATCGACCCGGAGATCTGCATTCGCTGCAACACATGCGAAGAGACCTGCCCGGTCGACGCCATTACGCACGACTCCAACAACTATGTCGTCAAGGCGGAGGTCTGCAATGGTTGCATGGCGTGTATCTCGCCGTGCCCGACCGGCTCTATCGATAACTGGCGCACGGTGCTGAAGTCGCAGGCGTATAGCATTGAAGAGCAGTTCACGTGGGACGAACTGCCCGCGCAGAACACCACGGCAAGTACAGCGCTGGATACCGACGCTGCGCTCGAGCCAGGTGCCAGCCTGGCGGACAACACCGGTGAAAGCTCGGATGGCATCGACGTGGATACGGTTCGCGGCTCGACGCTGCCGCCCTGGTCGGCCGCCAAGCCGTACGTGAACCTGTACACGCACAAGCTGCCGCTGGCGGCGACGGTGGTCGGCAACTACCGCCTGACCGCTGAGTCCGCCGAAAGCGATATTCATCATATCGTGCTGGATTTCGGCACGACGCCGTTTCCGGTTGTCGAAGGCCAGTCGATCGGCATCCTGCCCCCGGGCACGACGAAAGACGGCAAGGCGCATCACGCGCGCCAGTACTCCATCGCGAGCCCGCGCGACGGCGAACGCGAGGGTTATAACAACCTGTCGCTGACGGTCAAGCGCGTCACGCAGGATCATCGCGGTAATGAGGCAGACGGCGTCTGCTCGAACTATCTGTGCGACGTGAAGAAGGGCGACAAGGTCAATGTGATCGGTCCGTTCGGCAGTACCTTCCTGATGCCGAATCATCCCAACTCGCATCTGCTCATGATCTGCACGGGCACCGGGTCGGCGCCGATGCGCGCGATGACGGAGTACCGGCGGCGCAGGAGGTTGAAGGGCGCGACCGGCAAGCTGATGCTGTTTTTTGGCGCGCGGACCAAAGAGGAGTTGCCTTACTTCGGACCGCTTGTGAATCTGCCGAAGGATTTCATCGATACAAACCTGGCGTTCTCGCGCACCGCCGGTCAGCCGAAGCGTTACGTGCAGGACGCGATGCGCGAACGCGCGGCGGACGTGGGGCAGATGCTGCGCGACGACAATACGTTTATCTACGTGTGCGGGCTGAAGGGGATGGAGGATGGCGTGCTCCAGGCGCTGCGGGATATTGCCGAGAAGCACGGCATTGAATGGGAGCCGTTATGGCGAGCGCTCAAGCGGGAGGGACGATTGCATCTCGAGACCTATTGATCGCCTGCCAGGATGCAGTGACATGCAGTGATTTGCCGAACACTCGACGCCCGCTTATGCGGGCGTTTTGCGTTGACCTTCCTCGTCATTCGCCAAGGTCGTCAAGACCACTGATTGATTCGGTTTAAAAATCAATAACGTTAATTGAAAGAATAAATCAAAACTGTTTGCCGGGCGATACTGTCTCAACCCAAAAACAAAAGACGGAGACAAGATGAACGGACTCCCCTCAGCCGGCTGTCTTGACGCAAGGAAGCTGGCGCTCGGCACCTGAACAGCCTGGTATTCGCAGCCACGCGCGTACCCGCCCCTTGCCCGGTCGACACCCCCGGCTGAGTCATCCAGCTTGAGTCATACCGAGATCCTTTAGCAGTCGTCATTCGACGCCCGACATCCCCTCGACGAAGGGGCGGGGAATCGCTTTGCATAAAAAAACCCAATGGAGACAACGCGATGAAGAAGAGATGGATCTGCAGTGCCGCAGCATTGGCAATATCCGCGATGGCCGCCCCGTGCGCCTACGCGCAGAGCAGCGTCACGCTATACGGCATTATCGACGCCGGTATCACGTACTTCAGCAACCTGAACGGGCATGGGACCTTCGTGGCGAATGACGGTTCGATCCAGTCGAATCGGTGGGGGCTGCTGGGCAGCGAAGATCTTGGCGGCGGCGCCAAAGCTATTTTCCAGTTGGAGAATGGCTTTAATCTCTACAACGGCACCATGGTTCAATCCGGTGTGCTCTTCAGCCGCCAGGCATGGGTCGGCCTGACGGATACGAGCCACGGCACGCTCACGCTTGGCAAGCAATACGACTTCTTCTGGGACAACCTCACGCAGTTCGCGATGGGCCAGTTCGCGGGGCAGTACTCCTGGCATCCCGGCGATTTCGATCATCTCGCCGGCACCTTGCACATCAACAACGCGGTCAAGTACAAGTCGCCGACCTATTATGGCTTCTCTTTCGGCGCCCTCTATGCGTTCCCTTCGCAATCCGTCTCGGCCGGCACCGGCCGCGTGATCGCGTTCGGCGCGCGATACGACGGTGGTCCCTTCCAGGCAGGCGTTGCCTATACCGACACCCACGACCTCGGTCTGAACGGTCCGAGCCAGGCGGGTACCACGCTGTTTCCGAACTTGTCGGGCGCACCGGTGGTGGCCACGAGCGTCAGCACGATCGGCGCGGGTGCGAGCTACCGGTATGGACGCAGCCTCACACGGCTGCTTTTTACCGATACCCACTTTCGCATTGCCAACGACAACGGTTCAATGCCGACCTACGAGCTCAACGAGGTGTTCCAGCTGACGCCGGCGACAACCTTGATGGGCGGCTACTGGTACAGCAAGCTTGGCGAGCAGAAGTTCCAGAATGGGACGTTGCTGCTTGACTACGCGCTGTCCAAGCGCACCGATGTCTATACCAGCGCCACCTACTTGCGGGTATCGGGGGGCGCCGCGCCGGTGTTTCTCGGCGGCGGGTCGGCACCGGTGTTTTCAAACGGGGTATATGTGGGCTCGGGAGATTTTTCGACGGCAATCCGGATCGGCATGCGCACGAAGTTCTGAAGCTGATGCACTGAAAGCCTCCCGACGTACGGACCGTGCCGCCCGCGAAAATCAGTGCTGGCCTTTCGTCGAATCGATGATGCCCAATCGACGAAAGCCCCTGGTTTTGCCGGATCAGTCGGCCGGCCGTTTGTCGGCCAGCGCGCGCTTGCATTCATCGAGCACGCGCAACACCAGCTCGGATTGATAGTTGAGGTCGTCGCTGTCGAGAATCTCTTCCACGGCATCGCGGGCCCAGTCGGCATCCACGAGTTCCGAGTGCCGCTGGGCGAGGTCGGCTGCAATGGCCGAGAGTTTCGCGATGGCGAGCCATTCAGCCTGGCGCTTGTGCCTGTCCAGCCACTTGTGAGCTGCTTGCACGTGAAAAGCGGCCGTAGGCCAGGAGCCGTTCAGATAATAAGCGCCCAGGCACCCGCAGGTGAGCCAGCAGAGCAGTTCCACGCGGTCGGTCGGGCTGAGATTGTGGCGTACATCGTTCATGGCGGAGCTCACGAAGATGATTGACGTGTGCCGGACGTTTTGATCCCGGCATGAAAACGATAGCACGCCACGGTGCAATGCGGAATCCTCCATTTCCACGGTGCTGCCGTGTGTTCAGGGGCGCACCGACTTGGCGACGGGTTGGTGCCTGCGAGCCAAGCGGCATTGAGCAGGGCGCCTCCCCAGGCTTTTACGCTGCGGTGATGGAAAGCCTGCCCGAGGGACGACATTCGCCCGCCGCGGCGACCGCGGCTTGACGCGTCAGGATGCCATCGCCGCGGTGATTTCTCCAAACGACGATTGCAGCCGGTCGATCTTTTCCCGCAGGTCGTCGAGCCGGTACGCGGCTTTGTTGGCCAGTTCCCGCACGCTTTCGAGCAACTGCTCGCACAAGGCGGAATGCTGGGCCGCCATTGAATCGAACATCCTGGGTTCAGGTCTTCCTGATTGATCGGCTGCCGGTCCGAGGTGATCCGGATGCGTTCCCCGTTGGGCTATCCTCATGCGTTCCGTCGCTGCAGCGAACTTCTCGACAGGACCGATGGCCGTCCGGATGGACGCGTCGACTTCATCGAGCGCAGCTTTCAGATCGAGCGCGTTTTCCTCCATTGATACGGTGAGGCCTTCCACCTTTTGCGGCGAGATGTAACCGCGCTTCGCGAGGGTTTCACTCGCGTGAACGATCGCCGCTGTAATCGCCGAGACCGCTTCCCGCTCGGTTTCAACCCGGCTCTTGAGGTCGGTGCATTCTGCAAGCACCTCATGGAAGGCGCTCAGATGTGTTTCGATCACCGGGGTAGTTAGCATAGTGGTATAGCAATAGTTGGACAAAAATCCGACAAAATGACTAACTTGGTGTGATCATGAAAGCATGAGCTGTGCCAATCAAGGCAGACGACCTGTTCGCGAAGTCGCTGCATGCTTCGACGTTATCTCGCAAAGGCAGACAGAAGAGGGAACAATGGTGTTTGAATAGACGGCGTTTCGGACACTAGAGCGTTTTCAGTAAATTGTTCTTATTGAAATGTGCGATGCAAAATGAAACAAGAAAAAAATTCCGATTCAATGGGTCGTAACGTTTTTTGAGCTGAAATAGATCTTTGATCTGTTGCAGCTTGGGTTTCAAATCTGCGTATCGATAAAACGTGCATTAGGAAGGTTTATTTCGAGTTGAGAAAAACAATCCGTATCTGCCATATCGCAATACGCACTTCATCTTCATTCACCGTGAAAATTATTCAAAACGGGAAAATCCAACCACTCACGTATCGCCCTGAATGCCTAATTGAGCGTTGAACTGAGGATTAGGGAAATCCAGGCGAAGCATCGTTGCAGATTCTGACGCATTGGGAAGAATGGTGCCGAAATCACCACTGCTGGCGCTCGAGTACCGGTGCCACGCGAGAAGGCCGTCAGGGAGTTAAAGCATGCTATATGCAGTGTGATTTCAAAACGGAAACGCATGTCGGTAAAGCCCGGCTTGATCCGCCGTATAGACCTTCCTTTACCGGGACGAACCCTGTGAACGAGTTCGTTGTTGAAAATCGAAATTCGAAACGAATCCGTGAATTAATAATAAACCAAGAAAAAGCATTTAAATGTATGTTTATTAATCAGCTTCGTTCTCAATTCCGCAATGTCGCTCCTCAACGTGTCCCGTCATGGTTCGACGCACTCGGGATCGTCCTGCGTTATCGTGTCCAGACCGGTGTTGCCGCCAGCGGCCCGGGCGTTGTCCATGAGAACTCCCCAAACGCTTGCGCGATCAACGTGAAATGCGCAACGATCGCTCTCTTGGGGGTTCAACCGTCGCGTGCTACACCTGAGTTCCATCCGACCCACCATCGCCCAAGGAGTGGAAAATCAGCTATTTGAGCATTTGCCGGGTGAACCGCGGGGTGAACCGCGGGGTGAACCGATGACGCAGCGTGTACGCGCAATCTGGCGGCTCGCGGTGCTGTTCGCGCGGGAAAGCCGTGTTAAGTCCGCCGCTGACGCCCCAATCCATAGCGTCCTGCGCTCTTTCGCTGCGGGCGTGCGTTCCCGTGGCGCAACCCGCCTGACCCAGCGAGTGCCGGTATTGCAGAATCTGTCCGGCGTGCTGGGCATGGCGTCGGGCCTGCTGGCGCAACATCCGGGGTTGGCGGAGACAGCGGTGCGCGTCGCCCTTGCCGAGCTGGACGCGCTCAAGACACCGCTGAAAGACGCGCCGCTGCGCCGGGCGCTGGAAATCGCACTGCCGCCGGGACGGGCTGCCGGGTTGATCGACGTGGAGGCCGAGCCCGAGTGCTGCGGCATCGCGCAGCAGACGCATCGCGCGCGGATCGTGCTGGACACGACTCCCCGCAGCGCCGGGAGCGCGGCGCCGGTGGCCGCGCGCATCACGCTGATTCGCGCCGACACGCGTGCCGAGCTTGCACAGGACCTGGACGTGGCGAACTCCGCAGTACGCCTGGCCGGGCGTTTTTCGCGTGAGGTTCGAGAGCAGAACGCCGGTGCACTCATCGCCCGTCTGACCGAGTCGATTACCGGCATGCTCGACTTGCGCCAGCGTGCCGCCGATCAAAGTTTTCTGCGCTACCGGTTGCGCGAGGTGAACAAGGACTCGCGCGTTGTCGTGCCCGAGGTGCTCTGGGATTTTTGCAGCGATACGGTGCTCGTCACGCGCGCGGTGCGCAGCGTGCCGCTCTCGGACGCCGACGGGTTGCGTGCCCACGGCCTGGACCCGGCCCGATTGATCGCCACGTGGATCGAGGTTTTTTTCGAGACCGCGCTGGGCGAGGGCGTATTCCACGCCGGTCTGGAAGCGGCGGGCGCGGCAGTCAGTATCGAACCGGACACCCTCGGGGCGCTCGTGCTCGACGGCGATTCGCCGCTTACGTTTTTCGCTGCCCACGAGCGCAGTTTCCTCGTTGCCGGGTCGCACGCGTTGTTGCACGGCGATCACAAGGCGGCTGCCCGCGAGCACATGCAGCATGGTCGTCCCGGCGAACACGAGCCGCAGCATGCGGTACGGGTGGAAGCGACCTATCGGCGGGAGGCGGAGCGATTTGCCGGCGATGCCCAGCGCCACCGGACTGCCGCCGATCTCTTCACGGCGCTGAGCAAAGGGCCGCTGGAGCATGCGTTCGGCGACGCCCATACGGGCATCGCGTCCCGCGCGGCGTTGCTCGCGCGCTCGGTGCAGAGCATCGAGGAAACGGCGCGGCGGCTCGCACCGGATATCGATGTATGGTCGATCGCGCGCCGGGTGATCCTGCGTCTGGCGCTCGATCAGTTCAGCTCGCACGGCCTCGTCGCGCAACTGGCGAAGGAAGCCGTGCACTGGCCGCATGCGCTGCCGCGCGTGCCGAATCTGCTGCACGATTGGGTGATGCGGCAAAACCGCCGGAATGCGGATTCGCGTTCCGCGAGGTAGGACGGACCGCAACCCCGTCAATGCAAAAAAACTGGCCGCGCCATTCAGTGCGGCCAGCCGCTTCCTATCCATCCCCCCAAACTGCCAGCCAGCCTGCAAAGCGCAACTTATCGCTGCCGTGCCCAGATCGCGCCAAGCACAAACCCGATTGCGCCCGCGACCAGCACGCCATTGATCGGCTTTGCAATCACCGCCTCGCGCACTTGATCAACGGTTTCCCCGTAGTTGAACTGGAGCTTGCCGAGCATCTGGCGCGCCTTGCCTTCAGCCTGCGTCGCCGTGTCGCCGGTCAGACCGCCGACCGCATCCTGCATCTTGCCCACGACGGTTTGCGCCGCGCCTTCTACCTGATCTTGCACCATGGTGCCTCCCGTTCCAGTTGAAGCGGTTTATCGAAGAATCCGGCGTACCGGAGCGTTTGTTTGAGCAGGGTTCGTGCCCAGGCGCGAGAACCGCGGGTCAAGCTGCGCCGATCAGACGCGTGACGATCTCGATGAGCGCATCGATGGAAAGCGGTTTCCGGTGAAATTCGAGGTGCGGATGCGTGACCGTCGGGGTGCGCGCAGCGGCGCTGGAGAGCACGACGGGAATCTGCGCGAGGGTGTCATCGGCGGCTAGCATGTGGCACAGCGCGACGCCGTCCATGGTGGGCATCATCCAGTCCGTGATGATCAGGTCGGGCTGATTTGCGCGCACCGATTCGAGCGCCAACAAGCCGTTTGACGCCGTGCTGACCTCGTATCCTTCCATCTGGAGCACAAGCCGCCAAGTGGTCAGGAGGTCAAATTCATCGTCTACGACGAGGATCTTTTTCATGTCCGCGTGCCGGCGTCCTGGTCGGACAGCGTGAGCGGGATCGTGCCGCGCGCCGATAACAACGTGCTTGTTCCAACGAAACCATCCGCCAGATGCAAGCCCTTTTCATCGATGATGAAGCGGCGGATGGACGGATCGTGGGCGCTTTCGCGCTGCTTGATGACGGAGATGATGCGAAACAACGACGTGGTCGTCTCCACGTATCTCATCAACACAATGTTCTCGGTCATCGCCGACGCGCGGATCGAGCCCCCATGCGCCATGTCGGCATAAAGCGGCAACTCTTCGGTAAGCAGCGTCGTGACGCTTTCCTGGCGTAGCCGGTGCGTCAACGCGTTCAGGAACAACCCGAAACGCTCCATGCGGTTCGCCGAATCGTGGAAACCTTCAATCCCGTCCACTACCAGCCGCGACGCGCCCGCGCGCTTCACCACGGAGATCAGCTCGGCCGCGAGTTCATCGATAGCAAGCTCCACCGCCGGCCGCCACTCGACGATCAGGCGAGCGTCGGCAACCGCATCGGCAAGATGGATCGACACGGACTCCGCCTTGGCGACCAGCCGCTCAGGCGATTCGTAAAAGCCGAAATACACGCAGCGCTCGCCGTTGGCCACGCCGGCGTCGAGGAATTTCAGCGACAGCAGCGTCTTGCCAATCCCCGATGGCCCGATCAGCGTCGTGGTCGACCCCTTCACCAGGCCGCCGCCGAGCATGGCGTCGAAGTCCGGCAGGCCGAACGATAGTTTCGCTTTCAGGTCCGGCGCACCTTCCAGCAGCAGCGACCGCGCTTCCAGGCGCGGGAAGGTGACGAGGCCGTCGGCGGTGATCTTGAAGAAGTGACGTCCCAGCAGATGATCGCGGCCGCGTAGTTTATGCACTTCAATTTCGCGCGCGCGCCGCATGCCGGTCGCGAAGCGGTTGAGCTCGACCAGGCCATCGACGAGCGTGTGTTCCGGATGCGGCTCGTTGCCCGACAGCGGCGCCAGGATCAGCGTGGTGCAGCCCGCGGCAGTCACGAACGCGCTGAGTTCGTGGATGAACTGCGACAACTCCAGTTCGGTGGAGCTGAATTCGCGGGCGCTGCGAAAGCCGTCGATCACCATGAAACGCGGCCGGCATGTCTTGATGGTCGAGGCGATCAAGGCGAGGAAACCGTTCAGGCCGTCGCGCATCAGTTCGTGGTAGCCGGAGACGAACAGCATTTTGTCCGAGATAGCGTCGGCGTTGTAGAACGAGAGCCCTTTCAGGTGCGACAACAGCTTCGAATGCGACTCGGCGATCAGCGTGATGTACAGCACCGTGTCACCCTCGGTCACCCGGTGAAACCCGATCTGCGTTGACAGGATGGTCTTGCCCGCTCCCGCCATGCCTTCGATCAGGTACAACCCGCCCTTGACGAGGCCTCCGCCGAGTATGTCGTCAAGGCCGGGCACGCCGGTCGTCACGGTGGTCTGATCGGAATCGGTCTGGCTGGATGGAATTGCTTGGTCGGTCATGGATATCTCGAGTGCCGTCGCCTGGCCCGTGCGTGCATCGCGTAAAAACGGATTATCGCTGAGATGACGAACGATGCCGGCATGTGTAAATTTTGTGGAGTCGTCGATCAAACCGCTGATTGAATCGAACGGGAACGGCAAGCGCTTGCCTGCCGGCGCCTGATTTGAAGGCTTGATCCAAGCCCCGGCCGCGCAAACCCGGCATCAATCCCGAATCAATTCCGCATCAATCCGATAGCGCCAGCACGTTTCGCACCCGGTCACGCTCCTGCTACCTTGCTGTTGCTCCAATGCTTCGGCGAAGGCCTTTCGATGGGCTTGCACGAGGCTCGCGATTGCCGGCACCGCGTCGGGTGCGTGTGAACACATCGCGCGCCGGTCTGCTTGCCGATTATCTTGTGCTGGATCAACTGACTCGCAGAAGCTTGAAACGATCAAGGCGATGGAGGAGAAATTCAGAACTTGCTCATGGTTCGGACGACACGGAGATGGTCTCATCTTGGTTGGTCGCGAGCGCTTTCATTGGGTGCACGCGAACTCCTCTTTGTCGGGTAAGGACGCGACGTTACCGTCGCATCCTCCCCTAAGAACGAAACGTGCGACTTTCGCCGCATTTCGCTCAAGCCTTTCTAAGCCCATTTGTCATGAGCCGGTTTTTCCACCGAGAGTCCGAGAGCACGCGCAGTCCGATGACATTCCGGATGCAACATGACCAGATTTCGGTTCGTGTCCTTACCGCCATCGATCGTTCGTTCCACGTGGTAGAGCCGCCAACCACTGGTTTTCGTGATCATCTGCCGACAGACCGGACACGACCGTCGCTGATCAAGCCATAACCGAATCAACCGCACCCGACCTTTGAGCGAGTCCAGCATCGCGAATCCCAAACGCTCCTCGAAATAGCTTTCCCACTGCACATCGAACGGGTTTGCGGCCGCCTTGAGTTTCCGGTGTCGCCGGATCGGCGTGCCTGCGATGTCATATAACATCAGGAGTTCCGGCTTTCCTGTGCTGAGCGTATTGCCAGTCTCCGTGCCAAAGGCCCAATGCTGGAATCCTACTATCCGGAAGTACTTCTGCCGGACCCAGCGCGAGCTCTTGTTCGGATGCCGGCGCTTCGCCCAGCGCCACAAACATCGCCAGATTTCGTGACTGACTCTGCCAAAGGTGTGCTTCGCCACGACATGCCGGTAGTAGTTCGCCCATCCGCGAAGCAATGGATTGAGTTCACGTATCAGTTGATCATGTCGTACCGTCGCACTGTTCTTCACGGTTTCCCGCAGCTTGCGCAGGAAGCGCTGAACGCTTGCTCTGGCAGGCTTGATCAGCAGCTTGCCGCCATATTTGCGCACGTTCATGCCGAGGAAATCGAACCCTTCGTCGATATGCGTGATCCGGGTCTTTTCTGAAGAAAGTGATAAACCGCGCTCCGCCAGAAACAGCTCGACCGTCGGACGAACGTCATCAGCCAGCACTTCACGCGTTGCGCCGGTAATGATAAAGTCATCCGCATAACGAACGATGTTGACCTTCGACGGATTGTTACTGCCTTTGCGATACTTTGCACGTAGCATTTTTTCCAGCCCGTCGAGAGTCATGTTCATCAACGTAGGCGAGATTATTCCCCCTTGCGGTGTACCCGCCTGCGTTGAGTGAAAGACACGGTTGTGAAGGTAGCCAGCCTCCAACCACCTTCGCAGAATCGCTTTGTCCGTGGGGATGTGGGCGACCAGCCAGTCATGTGAAATTTCGTCAAAGCAGCTGCGGATATCGGCCTCAAGAATCCACGTTGCAGAGTCGGCTTGTGCCAATGCCCGGAAGCATTGTTCGATTGCGTCGGCCGTGGAACGGGCGGACCGAAACCCATACGAGTTCGGGTCCGCCGTAGTTTCGGCGACCGGCTCCAGAGCGAGCAGGTACAGCGCCTGCTGAGCCCTGTCGACCATACAAGGAATTCCAAGGGGCCGCATTTTTGTCCCGTTGGCCTTCGGGATATATATCCGTCTCAGTGGACGCGGCCGATAGCCGCGCCGTTTGAGTGACGACACTGCGTTGATTTTGGACTTCGGTGTGGACCAGGTGACACCATCCACGCCCGGCGTCCGTCTGCCCTGATTCTCAGTCACCCGTCTGACGGCGAGCGCCTTGCCGCTGAACGAATGGGTCAGCAACCACTGCAGGGCTTTCACCTTGCCGTGTTTGCCATCCTGTATTGCCTTCACTATTCTTGCCTGCAGCCTTCGAACCTCACGATGGCACCCGGCCCAGTTAATGCCGTGCCAGTGTCTCGCGCGATCGGAGGACGCACCCGCGCCCGGTTGCTGCACAGTCATCTGCTTCTCCTCCTTGAAAGGTTGTTCAAGCTATCTAGTGACGAAAGACCATACGGAAGTCTGCCCGCTTTCGCGTGAGATGATGTTGTCTCGCGACGCAATCCCTATCTGCCCGATTACAGGGCAGCGTTCGCTTTCTCCGCTTTCCTCTACCCGCTGCGCCCTCAGCTTCCCTTGCGGGTCGCCTGCCATTCCTGGCGGCACATCGGGCTTACCATGTTCCACGTATGCAACACGAATAGCGTAGGTCCTGCCTATCCACCGGCGGTCTGCATGTCCGTGTGTTTCCTGAACCAGGGGAAACATCCGACCGCGTACCATTTTGGTTCAAGCCACCAGCGTTTTGGGCTTGTTCAGGCTAACGATGTCTGTGGCAGTTCACTTATGTTGACCATACTATCCAGCCTTGCAGCTCACCCGCATCAACGCTCGCAGGCGGTACCTCTCCTCACGGAGACAGCTAGGCCAGAGGCCAGCCACGTTGTCCCGGTGGCTTCACACGTCGTCGTTGCCAACAACGCATGCACCGGTAGGCTACGGTCGACGGAACGACCGGTTTCCTGACCAGCCTTTCGGCTGGTTAAAACAATTGCATACGCGACTTCATGTCGCACTGGTCCACGCCTGTCACGAGTACGCGGTTCAGCGGTTGTTCGCGCGCAGGCCTTTTTTGCGCGAGTCCTTCTCATGTCATTGCATGTCCGTTCATCCCGTTCAGTTTTCGCGACCGTCAGCCTGATTGCATTGGCTGGTTTGTTCCAGATATCGCCGAGCATGGCGGCAACCTCCGTCGACCCGGGCATCTACTCGGGTGCGCCGTTCGTTTTCAAGGCGGATCGCGGAATCTTCTCTGCAGTGCCGACACAACAGATCGACAAGCGTATCTTCTCGCCCACGCGTTCAACCACCGGCACCCACGTTCCCACGTTCGTTCAGGATGACGTGCGCTTGCGTCACGATCTATAAAGCACCGCGTGAATTCTGCAATGAAGTGTGTAACGCGTAGCGATGAGCATTGCATGAATCGCTTCACGAATCGTTTCAAACTGTCGAGTGTTTCAGGCGAACGGGTGACTGTAAAAAGCAGCCCCACGCATTTTCCGCTTTAGCTTTTCTATCTGCCATAATTCCGGTGCTTTCGCATTCTTAATTGCGTTCAACCCGGAAATTCCATGAACTCCAACAATACAACGAGAGGCGGGGCACTGGTCTTGGCATGGTTCGTCCTGTGCGGCGCAGCGTGTGCCGCCGGGCCTACAGCGCCCATGCAAGGCAGTGCGCCGGCAGCCGATGCACTTGGCGATTCAGGTGCACGACGCAGTCTCCTGACCAACGGGGCAGCCGACGAGCCGCAGGCGACGCTGAATGGCAACGTCGCGGAACTGCAGCAAATGATTCGCGACGGAAAGGTAAAGGAATTGCGCACCACGTATAACGGCAGCTATGGCGCGAGCATGCTGTTTTACCCCGATGAAATGACGTTCTATATTGCGTTGTTTCAGCAAAAGAAATTCTGGCGGGTGGTTAAGACTCAAGTGGATTCGCGTGCAGAAACCATCTATGCGGACTTTGCAAAAAACAGCGCGGCGCTCGCCGATACCGAGATTCGCCGGACCAAGCTCGAAGCGGAGAAGAACTTTGCTGACCGGCTGATCGCGGTCCAGCAAGGGCGCGCGAATCGCCTGCAGGCTGACCTGGATGTCGCACGGGCGCAGCAAAGCCAGGTGGCGGACCGGCAGGCGGAGCAGCAGGAAGCTATCCGTTCGCTGCGCGCGGAACAGGATGCCGCGCAGGCCCAACTGCGTGCATTGCAAACCAAGGTGCAGGATCTTCAACGCCAGTCGGATGTCGACTTGATGCCGTTGCCGAAGTAACGCGCATCTGACGGCCCGGACGTCGTCCGGGGTGCGCGCTTCGAACCCCCTCATGGCATTTCAAGCTTTGAAAAAGCGGCCGCATTTGCGGCCGCTTTTCATTTCCCGTGCCGCAATAGCACGCCAAAAGTTTTCCGATTGTTTACGTTTATCCGTTGTTTCGAAAATCGCTCGAAAGTGTTTCATCAATTAGGAATTATCCACTTAGGAATGCTAGTTTTCACGTGCTAACATGCCGCGCGATTTCGGATTCCAGATCATTTTCAAGATCCGGATCGAAGGCTTGAGGCGAATAAGGTGGCTGTGAAAATCGGGTAACTGTCTGATGGCCCATCCAGTACGCATTTGTCTCGATATCTCAGTCACACTCAATTTACGAATGGTAAAAAAATGTCCAAGAAACTAATCGCTGCAGGTCTGTTGTCAATTGGCGCGCTTGCCGGTTGTTCGACCGCGTCCGGCCCGACTTTCAACGCTAACGAGATCCAGACGGCTAATGGCGCGCAGGTTTATCGCGTGGAATGTCATGGTTTGTTTGAAAGCGTGGCGGCATGCGTGAAGCAAGCCCAGAAAATCTGCGGCGACAAGCCCGCGTACAAGCTTGAAACCATGGAACGCCTGCGCGCCACGTCTGAAGAGTCGGGCGACCCGCGTATCCTGACGTTCCAGTGCGGCGCGCCCGCTCAGCCGGAAGCTGCTCCGGCGCCCGCACCGGCTCCCGTGCCGCAAGCCGCGCCGGAAATGCCCCGCCAGATCGACTTGAGCGGTGACGCCAACTTCGCTACCGACAGCGCCGCGCTGACGCCGAAAGCGGCAGACACGCTCGACGAGTTCGTGTCCGCCGCCCAGGGCGTGACGTTGCGGCAGGTCGTCGTTGCGGGCTACACGGATTCAACGGGTTCGGCTTCGCATAATCGCCAGTTGTCGCAACGCCGTGCGGAATCGGTGGCGCAGTATTTGAAGACCCACGGCCTGCGTTCGCAAAGCTACACGGCTCAAGGTTATGGCGCGTCGAACCCGGTCGCGTCGAACTCGACCGTTGCTGGCCGCGCAAAGAATCGTCGCGTCGAAATTCGCGTCAGCACGCAGTAATCCGAGCAGTAACGCATGCTGTGAGTCTTGACGTCGTGGACGTTGTTTCCTTGCGTACAGAAGCGTAAAACCCCCGCAATCGCGTAGCGATTGCGGGGGTTTTTCATGCTCTTCCACACACTACCGGGCTGAGCGTTCAGAACAACGTGAGTTGCGCACGTCCTGGTCCGCCTTCAAGCGTCAGCAGATGTTGCTTGCGCTCCACGCCGCCTGCGTAACCGGTCAGCTCTCCATCGGCGCCTATCACCCGGTGACACGGCACGATGATCCCCACGGGGTTGCGCCCGTTTGCTCCACCCACTGCGCGCGATGCTCCCGCAGCCACGCCCATCCGGCGCGCGAGATCGCCGTAGGTCCAGGAGGCGCCGAACGGGATCTCTTGCAATGCCGCCCACACACGCTGCTGGAACGCGGTGCCATTGAGCCGCAACGGCACGGAAAACACGGTGCGCTCACCGGCGAAGTACTCGGCGATCTGCTCCTTCGCCATCACGATCGCGCGTGAGCTCGGCGGACCTGTTTCGATAAGACCCGCGGGGAAGTGTTTCTGCCCGACAAAAAACAAGCCCGTGAGGCAGTCGTCTTCCGCTCGATACGCGAGGTGACCGAGCGGACTCGGTGCAATGTGGCATTCGATCAAGATATGTCTCCGGCCAATTTTTTTGCTGACGCTCAGATGAACGGATTATCCGTCTTGCCCGTTGGCTTCGGCGGTTCATCGGCGAGTTTCGTGGGTAAGCTTGCGTCGCTCTGCAACGCGTCGACGATGGCGTTCACCGCCTTTTGCAGCACAAGCGCAGTGGCCAGGCCGGTCTTGTCGCGTGCGATTTCCAGATCGCCGGAAATGGAGAGCCGCGCGGTGTCATTGGCGATCACGAGCGCGTCGCCGTTGATGTTGAGTGTGTCGGTATCGTTGGCAAATGGCTTAAACACCTTTCAGTCCTCCAATGCGTTGGTCTTTCAGCGTGTCCGGAATGCCTGGAAATTGCAGCCCGCTCATGGCTTCCAGTTCACGGACCGTCTTGACCTTGTATTCGTTCGTGGGGGTGTTGTCGACCACGACCGCAAACGCCAGGTCGCGTCCGGGCAAATACACCACCTTATACAACTGCGTGGGCACGAGTACGCGCGACTCCCCGATCGTCTGCAACTGCCGCCCGGAAAACAGCGGTCCGGTGACAACGTAGGCGTCGCCGGATTGTTCCACCAGCCGGCGCACAGACTGTTCGATACGTGACCAGATGCGCCGGTTGTTCGACGGATTTTGCGGCACAACGTTCGCGAGCGAAAACGATTCCATCATGCCCTTCTGGTCCCAGCGGTCACCGGCCGGGCTCATATGGCCCCGATCGTAACCGCTCTTCTTGTAGTCCGAGAGCGTGGCGCTGGCGCCGGGCGGCAGTTTTTTATCGACGAAGAAGCGGTTGGTGCGGGTGTTGTCGCGGGCATCGTCCAGGTGTTCTGCGCTCAGGTGTTCCGCCGACCACAACGGCCCGTGCGTCACGCCGGAATGCAGGACGGCGAAGTCGGAATAACAAAGTTGCTGCGTCGAGGCGCGCATCTTCGCATTCGTGACAATGGGCGCGCGACCACCGGGGCTGAACTGCGCACAGTCGCTCGCCGCGAGGACGTTGAGGGACACCGTGGCGCCGAGCGTGGCCAGCAACCCTATGAGCAGCGATGGGAAAAACGAAGCGAAGTGCTGGAAATGCTTGAAGTACTTGAAATGCGTGAGGCGGATTTTCATGCGGCGGGCGAGGTCGGGTTTCGTCGAGGCGCGAGTATAAGGCGCTCGTGTGCATCACGTGGCGATGAGATTGGTGGTATCGACGGTATTCATACTATCGGCGGCGAAAACGCACACGCGATAAAATTCCCCCGCCGTCGCATGGTGCATGCGTGCATCGTGGGGCCGCGACGGTCCTTGTCCGATTTGCCGGTTTGTCCTTTGTTTCCCTTTGCGAGCTTCCGCGCCCATGACTCCGATCAGCCGCATGCTTTGCGCTGTTTTAGCTTTAGCCGTATTGATTGCGTCGCCCGCTTTCGCCGCTTCCACCGATGATGCCGCGGTCGCTTCGTCTTCGGTGCCGTCCGACAACGACGGTCCCGTGTACGGCCCCGAACTCCAGGGCTTCGAGTATCCGTATCCGGTCGGCCGCTTCGCGATTTCATCGCAGCGGCAAATCGTTCGCATGGCCTATATGGACGTTGCGTCCAAGCATCCCAACGGACGCACCGTGGTTCTACTGCATGGCAAGAACTTCTGCGCGGCGACGTGGAAGGAGAGCATCGACGTGCTGACCGACGCGGGGTATCGCGTGATTGCGCCGGACCAGATCGGCTTCTGCAAATCGACCAAGCCGGTGCGGTACCAGTACACGTTCCAGCAACTGGCGCGCAATACGCACGCGTTGCTCGCGGCGCTCGGCGTTAAAAAAGCGACGCTCGTCGCGCATTCCACGGGCGGCATGATTGCCGTGCGGTATGCGCTGATGTATCCGCAGGAGACCGAGCAGCTTGTGCTGGTGAATCCGATCGGACTGGAGGACTGGAAGGCGAAAGGCGTGCCGTCCATCTCTATCGATGACTGGTACGCCCGCGAGTTGAAGACCAGCGCCGACAGCATTCGCAAATACGAGCAAGCCACGTACTACGCGGGTCACTGGGACGCACGTTACGAGCCGTGGGTGCAGATGCTGGCGGGAATGTATCGCGGGGCGGGCAAGGACGTCGTTGCGTGGAATTCAGCGTTGCTCTACGACATGATTTATACGCAGCCGGTCGTGTATGAGTTCGGGCAGATCACGACGCCGACGTTATTGCTGATCGGCGACAAGGATACGACCGCGATCGGCAAGGACCTTGCGCCACCGGACATCAGGCCGACGCTCGGGCGTTATCCGGAGCTGGCCAAACATGCCGCGGAGGCGATCCCGGGTGCGAAGCTGGTCGAGTTCGCGGACTTGGGGCATGCGCCGCAGATGCAGGACCCGCGCGCGTTTCATCAAGCCTTGCTCGCCGGGCTGGCAGCGCTCGGGAAGGGCAATTGAGAGGGGTTCGGCCGCTCGCGAGACCTGCCTGGTCAATGCCTCCTGTGAACGAAACTCCGGCTCCGCAATGAAGACTTTCCTTCTCTATGTTGTTACGGCCATCGCCGAGATCGTGGGCTGCTATTTTCCGTATCGATGGCTGAAGGAGGGTGGCTCGCCCTGGCTCCTCATCCCCGGTGCACTGTCACTCGCACTCTTTGCATGGCTGCTGACGCTGCATGCCACCGCTGCCGGCCGCGTGTATGCCGCGTACGGCGGCGTGTACATCGCGGTGGCAATCATGTGGCTATGGGTGGTCGAACGGATTCGCCCGACCACCTGGGATCTTGCCGGCGTGGCGATCGCGCTGGCCGGCATGAGCGTGATCGCGTTTCAGCCGCGCGGGTGACGCGGGGGAGACAGGGGCCTGTGACGCGCAGGCGTCGAGTTGCTCAGGCCTCCAGCGCCAGCAACGCAAACGTCGCGAGCCAGTGCTCGCCCATGTAGTCACCTGCCACATGCGCGAGGCCCGCCGTCAGGTGAGCGTTCGCCGTGGCGTCGAGCAGGCCGGTACGCACGTCGCCCGCCGGCAGCGCACGCGCGAGCGAACGCTGGCACCACGCGCGACTGAGATTCAGGCCGTCGAGATGGGCCAGCTTGCCGTCGCTGCGATCCGTCACGGTGGCCGGAATGAATAGCGTGGCGGGTTCGCGTGCGCCCAACCGGGGCAGGAAGCTGTCGAACCAGCCCGCGAATTCGGCTGCGGGCAACACTCGCCGCATCAACTCGGCTTCCATCAGCGACGACGACAGGAATTCATCGCCCCCCGGTTCCCACGCCTGGCAACCGGCATCGTCCAGATACCAGCGCCGCGCGGTATTGACGATCAGCGCTTCAAACGCCGTGTCACCCACTTGCCGCGCATAAGCGATAGCCAGCGTCAGCGCGAATGCCGTATTGAAATGCGTGCCCACCCGCAGCGGATACGTCATTTTCGGCAGGTACTCCGTGAAACGCTCGACAAACGCGTGTGCGAGCGGCGCCAGCGCCATGGACCAGCGTTGGCCTTCGCCTGACTGCATCGAATGAAGTTGGCCGGCAAGCGAGAGCAGCCACGCCCAGCCATACGGACGCTCGAAACCACGCGCCTCGGGACGCTGCAAATACGCGACTTCGGCGGTGACGTTGGCATGGGTGAAATGCGAGTCGATCAACGCGTGAATTGCAGGCGCTTCCGGCAAGGCAGGGAAGCGGTCGACAAGCCGTGCGATCAACCAGTAGCCGTGGACGCACGAGTGCCAGTCGAAGCTGCCGTAGAAGATCGGATGGAGGGCGCGCGGGCCTTGGGCATCGGCTGCGCTGCCCATTACGTGGTCAAGCTTGTTGGGGTATTCGCGCGTCAGGTGGCCAAGTGCGAGCCGGGCGAATTTCGACGCCAGCGCGGTATCGAGCGTGTGATGCGTGTGATCAGGCGACTGCGGGTTCATGCGGTTCTCCAGAAAAACCAGGCGTCCGCAATTATGGCAAGACTTCCGCTCACGGAACGCTTGAATAGAGAGCGTTCCATGAGAGTCAAGGCATTCATTTTTCACCTTCTAGGGTAATTACCAAGTGCTTTCAGTTTTTATGATTGTAAGTTTTTTTTGAGTCTCTTCTTGCAATCGTCTGGTCGGCCGCAAACCGTTGATTTACCGGGAGTTCAATGCTGAAAAAAGATTTCACGAGATTCGGCTTGATTTGTTTTTGACAAAAATCTTTCAAGTGAAAATGCTGTGTAAGCTGAATTTTGGTTGAGCGTCATGTTGCAACAACCCGCTTCTCGTCGTATAAACTTGCGCGCCGCCGCCCAGCGCGGACCGTCGCCGGCATCAGACCGGCTCAAGAGCGGCCACAAGCCGCCGTTTTCAACACGCGACAGGAGTTTCACCCAGCATGGCCGACATCGCTCTCTCAACTTCAGCTGACACCCGGCGGCGCGTTCTCGCGATCGTCGGCGCTTCATCGGGGAATCTCGTCGAGTGGTTCGACTTCTATATATATTCGTTTCTCGCGCTGTACTTCGCTCCGGCGTTCTTTCCAAGCGGGAATCCGACCACGCAGCTGCTCAACACCGCCGGCGTGTTTGCCGCGGGTTTCCTGATGCGGCCGATCGGCGGCTGGATGTTTGGCCGTATCGCCGACAAGCACGGCCGCCGCACGTCGATGATGATTTCCGTGCTGATGATGTGCGCCGGTTCGCTCGTGATCTGCTTCCTGCCAACCTACGCGAGCATTGGTGCCTGGGCGCCATTTTTCCTGCTGATCGCGCGGCTGTTCCAGGGCTTGTCGGTGGGCGGTGAATACGGCACGAGCGCGACCTACATGAGTGAAGTCGCGTTGCAGGGGCGGCGTGGTTTCTTCGCGTCATTCCAGTATGTGACGTTGATCGGCGGACAGCTTGCCGCGTTGCTGGTGCTGGTCGTGTTGCAGCAAGTGTTGACCACGGAAGAACTGCGGGCATGGGGCTGGCGCATCCCGTTCGGGATTGGCGCGCTCGCGGCGGTCGTGTCGCTGTATTTGCGCAAATCGCTCGATGAAACCACCACGGCCGAAAGCCGCAAGCTGAAGGAAGCCGGTACGCTGCGCGGTCTCATGCAGCATAAGGGCGCGTTCCTCACCGTGGTCGGTTTCACCGCGGGCGGATCGTTGATCTTCTACACGTTCACCACGTACATGCAGAAGTACCTGGTGAACACTGCCGGCATGCATGCGAAGACGGCTAGCAACGTGATGACCGCGGCGCTCTTCATCTACATGATCATGCAGCCCGCGTTCGGCGCATTGTCTGACCGGATCGGCCGGCGCAAGTCGATGATCTGGTTCGGCGGCCTCTCAACCCTCTGCACGGTGCCGATCCTGCATGCGTTGAAGGACGTCACCAGCCCGATCGTGGCGTTCGTGCTGGTGGTGATCGCGTTGGCTATCGTGAGTCTCTACACGTCAATCAGCGGGCTGATCAAGGCCGAGATGTTCCCTGCGGAAGTGCGCGCGCTGGGCGTGGGTTTGTCGTATGCGGTGGCAAACGCGGTGTTCGGCGGTTCGGCCGAATATGTGGCGCTGTTCCTGAAGTCAGTCGGCAGCGAGTCGACCTTCTACTGGTACGTGACGGCGTTGTGCGCGATTTCGGGAATAGTCTCGTTGCGGATGCGCGATTCGTCGAAGGAGGGGTATTTGCGCGACGTGCCTTGACGATGTGACGCAGACCCGGCGCACGTTGGATTGCATCGCAACCGGCGTGCCGCGCAATTGATTGAAGCGCTCAGGCAATCGCCCTCGCTGGCATTGCCTCGAGCGCGGCCACGGTCCGGTGTAGTCCCTCGAAGATACGATCAGCGACCCTGGCCGGAAACCCCTCCGGCAACTCGCCCGACACGCGCTCGATAACACCGGGCGTCCGTGCAATCAGCCGCTGGATGATCGGCTCCGCATCCTGCCCATATGAGCATCGCGGCGCCATTGCGTTGAAGTGGCGGCGCTGGATATCGCGAAAAGCGTAGTGACGGTTCTTACCCGACACAGCCATGGCAAGCCTGGCCCTGAACCACGACCACTGGTTCGCTCCCTTGCCCTCGACCGGCCAGATGGACATGACGTCATAAAGCGGGGTCAGCCGATACTGTCCGCCCGCCAGCAGCCGGATGCTGAAGTTCTTCGCGTGCCCGTCCGGGGCGGCCAGCAGCCAGAAGAGTATCTGCGTGGTCAGCAGCGTTTCTATGTCTTCCCTGGCCGTCTCGGACTGCTGGAGCACTTGCGCCAGATCGATCACCCCCGGACCCCCTTCGTTCTCATACTTCTTGTGCGAGGGCAGCCCCATCACCTGGCAAAAGTCCTCTTGCGGCAGCCTCAGGATCCACTTGCCGCTTGAGTGCATCTGGCGGTCGAAGCGTTTCACGCTCAGCGCGCGTTGCTTGCCGAAGGTCTTGATCTCCGTTTCGGCGACCGGTACGCCGTAGGCCTGCAGGAGATGCATGCACAGCCATTCGTTTTCGACCGACGTGGTGAGGTCGGCGCGCCGGTTACCCACCAGGCCGAGCGGAAGCTTCAGGATATGCGTTGTGGGAGTGGCGCCGTGCGGTTTCATCCACTGGCCTTCGTGCCAGAGGAGTGCAGTCTTTTCCTGTGCGCCGGCCAGGGAAATCCGGAAGTCGTCTTCGTCGTCCTGGGGGCCAAAAGTGCCGCTGCCCGCAGTCTGGTTCAGGAGGGTCTCGATATCTGCGTCACTGAGCGGCGTGCCGTCGATCTGTTCGACACCGGCAGGCTCTTCGTCGGCACCCAGCAGTTGAACCGCGCCCACACAGTCCCGGCCAATGGCCTCCAAAAGATCAAACGCATCCAGCGTGTCCGTCCGGAATCGCCGGCCGATTCGTTTTCGAATGGCCTCGCTGTCCGGCAGCAGGTTGTCGAAGTAGTTGAGTACCCGGTCGCCTTTGAGCGGGGCATTATCAAGCGGGATGGGCAACGACAGCGAAAGCGGCCGGCTGAGCTCGGAGGCGGCCCACTCGGGGTCATAGGCGAGTTCCATCGGACCGCGAGTGGGAATGCGCCAGATGCCCATCCGTACGCCGTTGACCCATACCGACAGCGCCCGGGAATGTGGCTTGCGTCCCGCCATTACCACTCCGGCGCAGGCGCGGGGGGTGTTGGTGCAGACGAACCCTTGTCCAGGACCTGGAGTTGCAGTTCGTACGCGCCAAAAAGCGTCAGCAGCTGATTGAGTGTCAGCGTGCTGGAGTCCGCCTCGAGCGTTGATATGCGACTTTGGCTGATACCCAGCCGCGAGGCCGCTTCAGCTTGGGTGAGGCCCGCGCGCCGGCGGCCGGCGGCAAGGATCTGACCCATTTGGTAGGGCGTTGCAATGGCCTGCTGCATGATAATTATCTCTCACACGAATAAACGCAGTTTATGTCTGTAACAGATATTTGTCAATTATTCGTGTGAGAGATATTTGGAAATTATCTGCCACACGAATAATCGCCATTTATTCGTGTGGCAGATTTTCTTGAGCGAGACACTACGGTTACAAACGACGCTGGGAGGTCGAGAATCGAGCGGGTCAACCCTCCCGCGGCGTGTCCTCATCCCCACGCCCTTTTTGGCGCGGGTTGCCCTTAAACCACGTGATTTCTGTTGCTTTTTGCGGGTTTTCACCGCCTACCCGGACAAAACGCGCATTATTGAGATGACGGTAAGATTGCGGTCAGATGCCCACTTAGGCGACGCCCCCGATCACGATCCGGCTCGTCGCCGTCATGACGGGCTCGCCAGGACCTGAGCGTCAAGCGCATGTGAACCGCTGCGCAGCGTTTGCGAGTCCGTCTGCTTGGAGACTAGCCCATGGAAGATTTCGATGAAACGCTGTACCTCGTGTGGCGAGCCAACCTGAATGTGCTCGCGGGATCGCCGGCTGGCGGCGCGAGAATTGCCCGCATGATGAGTTTTTCCCCGTCGTACATGAAGCTGATTCTGGCCGGAAGGCGCGATTTCAGCGAGGAGTTCGTGCGCGGGGTGGAAACCGTCACCGGTTTGCCACCGCGCTGGCTGGACGAGCGCCGCGACCGGCGCGATATTCCGCCCGAAACCCAGCGCGCGATGGACGAGGAAACACCCGCGGCGGTATTTCGCGGCAATGCGCACCCGGCGCCCAAACGGCCCGTCTTGCGCGGCCCGGAACCACTGCTCTCGCAAACCGAAGCGACCCGTCGTATTGCCGACCAGGCGCTGCAGCAAGTGGAGACGCATCGGCGCGACCAGATGTTCCGGCGCAACCGCGATCTGCTGTTGAGCGACCTGCGCCGCGTGGAACGGCAGCTTTCGATGGTCCAGCTCGATGGCATCAATGCGAAGGCGGAGGATTTGCGTGCGTCGGGCAAACTGGACGATCCGGTGAAGGCCGATCTTGCCGGAAGAATCGAGCAGATCGACAAACACCGCGCCATGCTGCTGCAGCACGTCGAGAAGCTGGCCCTGCTGCTGACGGGTCTGGACGACTGAATCGACGACTGAAAGCGGCTAACGCGTTTGTTTGCCGTGACTGTCGTGACGTTTTGGTTCAGGGGCAGGGTTGCGATCGACTGAGATCGCGACGGGGTCGCTTGCGGGAAAACTCTCGTCCAGCGCTTCGTCGAGTGCGGCCTCGCGATGGCTCACGTCAGCCGGTGCTTTCGGCTTGCTGTGCTGTGGTGTTTTCGGTTGCGGCATGGCAACGCTCCTTCAATGGACCAGCAGATTTTCACTATAGCAGCGCGACGGTGTGCCTGCTGTCATGCATCTGGGTCGACACCGGTACGCATGCCGCGATACGCCGCCGGCCGCACGCCTGTCCACTTCCTGAAGGCGCGATGAAATGCGCTGGGTTCCGCGAAACCGAGCGCATGCGCGATCTCAGCGATGGTCTGCGTCGTGTCGGCGAGCCGCGCGATGGCCAGGTCGCGCCGCAGCGCATCGCGGATGGATTGGTAGGTTGCGCCCTCTTGTTTCAGGCGGCGTCTTAGCGTGGCCTCGGCCATGTTCAACGCCGCCGCGATAGCTTCGCTATCCGGCCAGTCGACGGGCGGTGATTGCCGCAACTTGCGGCGAATTCGCGCAGCGAGCGAATCGGGATTGCGATATTTCACGATGAAATTGGCCGGCGCCTCACGCAGGAAAACCTTCAGCGTGGCGGCTGTCTGAACGACCGGCAACGTGACGCAATCCGGCGCGAGATCGACATACGATGCCGGTTGATCGAAGAACATTGCGTCGCAGAACATCAGCCGGTATTCGTCGGACGCCGCCGGTTCCGGGCAGCGCAGGTGCGCGGCCAGCACCGGGATGCGACGGCCGACCAGCCAGCACAACAACCCGTAGATCATGATGAACGCGGTGGCGTAGACGAACATCGGGCGGGGTGAGCGGGTTTCAGTACCGGTGTCGGCGAGTCGAATTCTTACGCGCGTGGGATCGATGTCGATTTTGCATTGCAGATCGTCCAGCACGAGTCGCAGGAAACCGGCAATGCGGTTCAGCGCCTGAGCGCCGTCGCGCGAACCGAGCGCGGCATGACAAAGCAGCGCGAAGCTGCCGCGGCGCATTGGATGACTGTCCTGGCCGAAGAATTCATCGTCGAGCGCATCGGCGACGGCGCTCCACAAGCGGCCGTATTGTGCGGCCGAGACGCGGGCGAGCGGCGCCGCGAGCGCGGCAGGCTGGATGCCCGCCAGCGCCAGCAACCCGGTGCGCTCCACACCGCGACCCTCGGCGCACCGCAGCGCTTCCTCGACGAGATCCCCCGCTATGGTCCCGCGTTCATTGCCCCGGCCGCGCGGTGTCCGTGGAGCGGGCGGAGCCGCGGTCACGGCCCGCAGGGGCCGCTGGTTCCGCGGGCGTTTCGGTGTTGGGGTAGTCGTTGGGGTAGTCACTAGGTGGCGCATTCGCTCAGGAAGCTTGATCGTTTCAGGCATCGGCAGACGAATGCGCCGCGCCTAGAATCTGGCGTGATGCTATTTGCCGCCGGCTTCACCGCTTAAGCGCAGCAGTGTAAGCCCAGCGCGTTTTCCCGTATTTCACACGAGCCATACCATCATGATCGACAGCTTCCTGACCGACGACCAGCGCATGATCCGCGACGCCGCGCGCGACTTCGCCACTGAAGTGCTCGCGCCGCACGCGGGCCAATGGGACCGCGACGCCGCCCTGCCGGACGAGGTCGTGCGGCAACTCGGCGAGATCGGCCTGCTTGGCATGATCGTACCTGCGCAATGGGGCGGCACTTTCAGCGATTACGTGGCGTATGCATTGGCGATCGAAGAAATTGCGGCCGGCTGCGCCTCGTGCTCGACGCTCATGGCCGTACACAATTCCGTTGGCTGCGGACCGATTCTCGCGTTCGGCACTGAAGCGCAAAAGGCCGAATATCTGCCGAAACTGGCGACGGGGGAGATGATTGGCGCGTTCTGCCTGACCGAGCCGCAAGCCGGATCGGAAGCGAATAATCTCAAGACTCGAGCCATTGAACGGGACGGCCAGTGGGTGTTGTCCGGTGCGAAACAGTTCACGACCAACGGCGCGCGCGCGGGCATGGCGATCGTGTTCGCCGTCACCGATCCCGAGTTGGGGAAGAAGGGTCTGTCGGCGTTCATCGTGCCCACGAATACACCGGGTTTCAACGTTGGGCGGCCCGAGCACAAGATGGGCATTCGTGCTTCCGATACTTGCCCGATTTCACTCGAGGACTGCGCGATTCCTGCAGGCAACTTGCTGGGCGCGCGCGGCGAAGGATTGAAGATCGCGTTGGCCAATCTGGAGGGCGGGCGTATTGGTATTGCGGCGCAGGCAGTGGGCATTGCGCGCGCGGCATTCGATGCAGCGCGTGCTTATTCGCATGAACGCGTGCAGTTCGGCAAGCCGATCAAGGAGCATCAGTCGGTAGCCAACCTTCTCGCCGATATGCAGACCAGCCTGAACGCGGCGCGCCTGCTTGTGTTGCACGCAGCGCGGATGCGCACCGAAGGCTTGCCTTGCCTGAGCGAAGCGTCGCAGGCGAAGCTGTTTGCGTCGGAAATGGCGGAGCGGGTTTGTTCGCAGGCCATTCAGATTCACGGCGGTTATGGTTATCTGGAAGACTATCCTGTCGAGCGTCATTATCGCGATGTCCGCATCACGCAGATCTACGAAGGCACGAGCGAAGTGCAGCGCATGGTGATCGCGCGGCAACTCTAGGGCGTCTGAAGGCCACGTGCGAGTGTCATGCTGAAACACCGCTTCCGGTTCACGAGGAATAGCCAAGCGGCGACGCCTTGCGCGAAGGCTTCGCTGTTTTTTGTTGCTCCCGGATAGGCTCACTTCAAGCTCCCGGCAAAGCTCACCGTGATCGCTGGGCACGCTCCCGAATAGACTCACCGCTGGTATCCCGAAGGTTCTCACCGGTCGCCGGCACCCGAGCTCGATTGGGGCAGTTGATGATGCATCGTCAACGTGGAGTTTTATAAGGATAGCTATCTATTTGAGGGCTGCCTACCCAATGAAAGAGGCAAGCCGTCTCTCGTGATAGTCAGCGGCGGATTTCCTGAGGCCGGCGGCACCCGGAGTTGATTCGGACCCGAAAGCGTTGAACATCGCTCATTTATAGGTGTATACCCCAGACCTCTTGCGTTCAAGTTATCGATATATCGATAATATTGTCATGGATGTGAAAACTGCAGTGCGCGTCTTTGACGTGATCAACCTCTTTGCCGAAGTCCGGCAACCGATGATCTACAGCGAGATTGCGCGTCGAACCGAAATCCCTTTGTCGAGTTGTCATGCGCTTTTGCAGACGATGGTGGCGAAGGGTTATCTCTACGCGCCGGGCGTAAAAGCGGGGTATTACCCGACCCAGCGCCTGTTGCATGTCGCACGTGACATTTGCAGCGAGGATCCGCTGACGCTGTTGTTTCAGCCCCTGCTTACGGCATTGCGCGATGCGACGGGTGAAACGGCGGCGCTTGCGACGCTCGCGGGCGCGCGGGTTGTTTATCTGGACGTCATGGAATCGCGTCAGAAGATTCGCTACAGCGACGAACCCGGCGGTTTTATGCTCGTCCACGCCAGCGCGGCAGGCAAGGCGCTGCTGGGCGCGTTGCCTGTCGACGCACGCCGGCGACTGCTCGACAGTTGCGAGCCGCTGAGTGCATCGACCGATGGTTCAGTGATCGATCGCGCGTCGCTCGAAGTGGAGGTGGAGCAGGGCGTGACGCTCGGCTGGCATCGTTCGACCGGAGAAAACGTCGAGGATGTCGCGGGGCTTGCGAAGGGATTCTCGATCCATGGCGAAGCGTTTGCGCTCGTTATCGGCGGCCCGAAGGCGCGCTTGCTGAAGAACCAGGAGCACGCGGTCGCGGCGCTCCTCGATATTTTCGACCGGATACCGCAGACGTTGATCGGCTAGCGGCTGGGAAATCATGGTCGTGCAAGGAGAACAGGATGCAGGATCAGAGGCGCTGGAAGAACAGGCCAGACGGTTCGAACTGGGGTGATTTCGGCCCCGACGATCAACTCGGACGACCGAACCTGATCACCCCGGAACAGGTGCTGAAGGGCGCGCGCGAAATTCGGGCGGGCCTGAGTTTTTGCCTGTCGCTGCCGCTCGATTATCCCGGCGACAGCAAGCTGAATGTACGTCGTCATCCGCCGGTTTTGCGGCCTACGACGAAGGACGGATTGCCCTACGTGAACTTCCCGTTCGCGCGTATGGACGAGCAGGCAACCGACGTGGTCAGCGACGATCAGGTCCTGATGAGCCTGCAATATTCCACCCAATGGGATTCGCTCGCGCATGTGGGCGCGCTCTTCGACGCCGACGGCGACGGCGTGGCCGAGAGCGTCTACTACAACGGCTATAAGGCGAACACGGATGTAGTCGGGCCCATGGAATACCGCCGCGACGACGCGTTCGCGCCGCACGCCTGCGGTAACGAACATAGCCACGCAGACGCGCTCGGCATTGAAAATCTCGCGGTAAAGGGCATGCAGGGGCGCGGCGTTCTTGTCGACCTCGTCGAGCATTACGGACGTGAGCATCGAACCGTGGGTTACGACGACCTGATGTTCGCCATCGACGCGGACAAGGTACAGATCGATTGTGGCGACATGTTGCTGCTGCGCACCGGTTTCGCTGAACTGGTGCTGGAAATGAACCGTCATCCCGATGAAGCCGTGCTCAACAGCCAGTGTTGCGCGCTCGACGGCCGCGATCAGCGGCTGTTGCAGTGGCTGACCGATTCGGGCATTGCGGCGCTGGTCGCGGACAACTATGCAGTCGAGCGTTATCCGGCGCGTCCGGCGGAAGGCCACTATCCGCTGATGCCGCTGCATCACCATTGTCTGTTCAAGCTTGGCTTGCCGCTCGGCGAGCTCTGGTACCTGCGCGATCTGGCGGTCTGGCTGCGTGCCAACGCTCGCTCGCATTTCATGCTGACAGCGCCGCCGCTGCGTTTGCCGGGCGCGATGGGTTCGCCCGTGACGCCGATCGCAACCGTCTGATTTCCTAAAGTACACGACATGACACGAGAACGAGTTTTGATTACCGGCGGCGCGGCGGGAATCGGTGCGGCTTGCGCCGAGCGCTGTGAAGCGGATGGCTTTGAAGCTGTGGTTATTGATCGGGTGGGCAATGGAATTATTGCCGATCTTTCGGATACCGAAGCAACGGCGAAGGCGCTCGATCAAGCGCTCGCGGGCGGTCCGATCACGCGGCTGATCAACAATGTCGGCGTGGTGGTGCCGGCGGGCGCAGCCGGGCAGAGTCTGGAGGAACTCGAGCTTGCGTGGTCACTGAACGTACGTTGCGCGATGCAGTGCATGCAGGCGCTGCTACCGGGCATGCAGGCTGCGGGTTTCGGCCGGATCGTGAACATGTCTTCGCGGGCGGCGCTGGGCAAGGAACTACGTACCGCTTACTCGGCGACCAAGGCGGCGTTGATCGGCATGACCCGGGTATGGGCGCTCGAACTCGGCCGTCATGGCATCACGGCGAATGCGATCGGTCCCGGCCCGATCCGCACCGAACTCTTCGAACGTGCGAATCCGCCGGACAGCCCGCGCACGCGGGCGATCATAGAAAGCGTGCCGGTGAAACGCGTGGGCACGCCGGAAGACGTCGCGCATGCCGTGTCCTATTTCCTCGATGCCCGCAGCGGTTTTGTCACTGGCCAGGTGCTGTACGTGTGTGGCGGCATGACGGTTGGCGTGGCGGGAGTCTGAGATGAACACGGCTGAAATCCGGCGCGTGGCGATCGTGGGGGTGGGGAGTATCGGCGTCGCGTTTGCTGTGGTGTTTGCGCGCGCGGGATGGCCCGTGCGTCTTTTCGATCCCGACGCGTCACGCCGCGATGCGGCCCCTGGAGAGATCTCGCAGCGCCTGACGGAACTGGCACGCTTCGGTTTGCTCGACGAAACTGCAGAGGCCGTGGCGGCGCGCGTGCAGATAGCGGCCTCAGTAGAAGCAGCCGTCGCCGACGCGGATCTCGTGCAGGAGTGTGCACCCGAGCGAGTGGACATCAAGCGTGCGTTGTTTGCGCAATTCGATGCCGCCGCGCCCGCGACGGCGATCTTCACCAGTGCTTCATCGGCGTTGACGGTATCGAGCTTTGTTGATGATCTGCCAGGACGGCACCGTTGCCTGATTGCGCACCCGGGCAATCCGCCGTACCTGATTCCCGTTATCGAGATCGTACCTGCGCCTTTCACCGCGCCGGAGGTCACTGAACGCACGCTGCAACTTTTCCGCGATGCCGGCCTGCAACCCGTGCTCGTATCGAAGGAAGTCGAGGGCTTCGTCTTCAACCGGTTGCAGGGCGCCGTGCTGCGCGAAGCGTATTGCCTCGTGCGCGACGGCGTCGCGACCGTCGAGGACATAGACACCGTCATGCGGGACGGCCTTGGCCTGCGGTGGTCGGTGATCGGGCCGTTCGAAACGGTTGATCTGAATACGCGCGGCGGCATAAGCTCGCATGCGCGGAAGATGGGGCCGGCATACGAACGGATGGGCGCGGAACGCGGCCAGCACGATCCGTGGACACCGGAACTGGTTGAGACGGTGGCTGCGGCAAGACGCGCGGTGCTGCCGCTTGAGCAATGGGACGAACGAGTGGCGTGGCGCGACCGCGCATTAATGGCGCTGGCTCGACACCGGCGGCTGGTGGCTTCAGGAAAAGAGTCCTGAGGGCAGGCCAATTTACTCTCGCCGCGGAGATGGTAAAAAATTTCGCTTAACTAAATAATATTTCAGAGACAGTGCAATGCAGAAAATAACCGGATTCTTCACCGAACTGATGCGCAAGTATTTGCCCGATCCGTTCGTCTTTGCTATCGGGCTGACGCTGCTCACCATGATTCTTGCCGTATTGGTGCAGGGCCAGGGCATCGTGGCGCTGACAACCAGCTGGGGCAAGGGCTTCTGGACGCTGCTTGCATTCACCACGCAGATGGCCGTGATCCTCGCGATGGGTTACGTGCTCGCGACTGCTCCACTAACCGAGCGATTCCTCGATCGCATCGTCATGCGGGTGCACGATCCGCGCATGGCGATCATTGTCGCCACGCTGGTGGGCGGTATCGGCAGTTACCTCAACTGGGGTTTCGGGCTGGTGATCGGCGGCATTGTCGCGCGCAAGCTGGCGCTCAGTGTGAAGGGCGTGCACTACCCGTTGATCATTGCGTCGGCCTATAGCGGTTTCACGCTTTACGGTCTTGGTTTGTCGGCGAGTATTCCCGTGCTCATCTCCACCAAAGGCCACCCGATGGAAGCGCAGATGGGCGTGATTCCGCTCTCGGAAACCATCTTTTCGCCGACCATGCTCATCACCAGCCTGGTCGTGCTGATCACGCTGCCGTTGCTCAATGCGTGGTTGCATCCGAAGCCGGGCCAACCGGTGACCGAGATCGACCGTACGCTTGAAGAGCGCACGCGCGCAAGTCAGGCGGCGGTTCCCGCCGACGCCGGCGATGACCGCACATTCGCCAGCCGCCTGAACAACAGCCGCTTGCTGAGCGGCCTGATCGGATTGATCGGCGTGGTCTACGTGGTGCTGTATTTCCACGGCGGCGGCACGATGGACCTGAACCTGATCAACTTCATCATCCTGTTTCTCGGCATCATTTTGCTGGGCACGCCCATTCGTTATGTGGAGAAACTCAACGAAGGCATCCGGACGATCAGCGGCATCATCCTGCAATATCCGTTTTACGCGGGCATCATGGCGATCATGGCGTCGTCGGGACTGGTCAACACGTTTTCCGAATTCTTCGTCAAGATCGCGACGCCGCATACGTTGCCGTTCTGGGGGCTCATCAGTTCGTTCTTCATCAACTTCTTCACGCCTTCCGGCGGCGGTCACTGGGTTATTCAGGGCCCGTTCATGATCGAGGCGGCCAAGGCGATTGGTGCGTCCGTGGGTCATACGGCCACCGCGGTCATGCTCGGCAACGCCTGGAACGACTTGATCCAGCCGTTCTGGATCTTGCCGGCGCTCGCTTTGTCGAAACTGAAACTGAAGGACATCATGGGCTATACCGTCATCATGATGTTCTGGATCGGCATTGTTTATACGGTTGCGATCCTGGCATGGGGCTAGGCGGTTCAATCATCTTGCGGAGGTTCGATCATGTTGTTCCTGGTTCATATGGTGGTGCAGATCCCTGCCGACGCCGACTCGGAGCTCACCAATAGCCTGAAGGCCGCCGAGAAGGCGTTCTCGCAAAAACTGCAGCATGAAGGGAAGTGGCGTCACTTGTGGCGCGTGGTGGGGCAGTACGCGAACTACAGCGTCTTCGACGTCGAGTCCAATGACGAGCTGCATACGTTGCTAAGCTCGCTGCCGCTCTTTCCCTACATGACGATCCAGGTCACGCCGCTAGCCCAGCATCCTTCGGCGATCGCGCAGAACTGAGTTCGATAAGGGGAGGTGTCATGCCGTTCATTATCGAAACCTGGGACAAGCCCGGCCACGCGCCGGTACGCACGCAGCAGCGCGACGTGCACCTGGCCTATCTCGAAGCGAACAAGGCGCTGTTGCTGGCGTGCGGGGCGAAGCTCGAGGACGACGGCAGCAACGCTGGCGGCGGCCTGTATGTGGTCGACCTCGACACGCGCGAGGAAGCCGAACGTTTCATCGCGAAGGACCCTTTCGCGCTTGCGGGTTTATTCGAGCGCGTGACAATTACGCGGTGGCGCAAGGCATATGTCGACGGCAAGGGTTATCTATAGCCGGTCTTTAGTCCGGTGCGGGGTACTCCTGCCCCGTCCGGCATGACGAGCGGCATGACGCCAGGTAACCGGATCATGCTTTCAGCATCATTTCGGTAAGCCGATTCTTCTGCCGGGTTCTCGTCGTCTCTTGCGTCCCCCTTTTAACGTGGCCATCCCGAGCGGGTGGCAGATCCGCCAAGGCCGCGCCGGTGCGCAAGTACGCGGGGGTCACGGCAAGAAAACGCGCTTTCCGATACGCTGCAGTATTCGTAGGTAACGACTATCTCACCACGCTGAGTCCGTTCACCCTCGCTTCAAGGAGCACGAAGCCATGCAGACCAAAACCGTCCGGGTTCCCGGACCCGACCACCCCATCACGATCGAACCTAATCCGGCGCGCGTCACTGTCTCTATCGGCGGGCGTGTCATTGCGGACACGCGCGAGGCGCTGACGTTGCGTGAAGCGTCGTACCCGGCAGTCCAGTACATTCCGCGCAAGGACGTCGACATGTCGCTGTTGCAGCGCACGGACCACACGACCTATTGCCCGTACAAAGGCGACTGCGCCTACTACAGCATTCCGCTGGGCGGCGAGCGCTCCGTGAACGCGGTATGGACCTATGAAGACGCGTATCCCGCGGTCGCCGAGATCAAGGACCATCTGGCCTTCTATACGGATCGTGTGGACAAGTTCGACGTGCAGCCGGCAGGCTGACACGGGTAGGCGGCGTTGCCACTGCGGACGGCTGCAGTGGCAACGCCGCGCGCTCACTGAAAACTGCTGGCCGGCCGGGCCGTTCCTGCATCGATGGCGGTTCGTGCACGCTTTCGCCATTCGACGTATTTTATCGATGGCGCCGCGTCCGCGAGCGAAGCGCATGCCTCGCTGTCGAGGCATTCTTATCAACGCTGGAACGGAATCCCATGACCACGCAACGTCGCTTGCGCCTGGGCGCTTTCATGCGCCCGGCCACCATTCACACCGGAGCCTGGCGTTACCCCGGCGCCTTCCCGGACGCAAACTTCAATTTCGCGCACCTCAAGCGTTTTGCGCAGACGCTGGAGCGCGGCCGGTTCGACGCGTTCTTCATGGCCGACCATCTTGCCGTGCTCAACATGCCTACCCAGGCGCTGAAGCGAAGTCATACGGCTACGTCGTTCGAACCCCTGACGTTATTGTCGGCGCTTGCCGTGGTGACCGAGCACCTTGGCCTGATCGCGACAGCATCCACGACGTTCGACGAGCCTTATCACGTCGCCCGCCGATTTGCCTCACTCGACCACCTTAGCGGCGGACGCGCGGGCTGGAACCTGGTCACCACGGCCAATCCGGACGCTGCGCTCAACTTCGGCCTGGACGAACACGTGGAGCACGGCGAGCGCTACCGGCGCGGGAGGGAGTTCTTTGACGTCGTGACCGGCCTCTGGGATAGCTGGGCCGACGACGCGTTCGTTCGCGACGTTGAAAGCGGGACCTTCTTCGATCCCGCCAGGATGCATGTGCTGAACCACAAGGGCGAGAACCTCTCGGTGCGTGGGCCGCTCAATATCGCGCGGCCCGTGCAGGGCTGGCCGGTCATCGTGCAGGCGGGATCGTCCGAAGCGGGCCGGCAGATCGCGGCCGAAACGGCGGAAGCTGTATTCACCGCGCAGACCACGCTGGCGCAGGGCCAGCAGTTTTACGCCGATGTCAAAGGCCGCATGGCGGCACTCGGACGCAACCCCGAGCATCTCAAGATCCTGCCGGCGGCGTTCGTCGTGGTCGGTGACTCGCTGGACGAAGCACTGGAAAAGCGTGCGCGTCTCGACAGCCTCGTGCACTACGACAGCGGTATCGCCTCGCTCTCGATCATGCTTGGCCACGATGTCTCAGGCTTCGATCCTGACGGTCCACTGCCCGACATACCCGAAACCAACGCGAGCAAAAGCAGCCGCGAGCGCGTGCTTGAATGGGCGAGCCGCGACAAGCTCACGATCCGCCGGCTTGCGCAACGGGTCGGCGGTTATTCGGGGCTGGAAATGATTGGCACTCCCGGGATGATCGCTGACCAGATGCAACAATGGCTCGTGGAGGAGGGTTCTGACGGCTTCAATGTGATGTTCCCTTACCTCCCGGGCGGTCTTGACGATTTCGTCGACAAGGTCGTTCCCGAATTGCAGGTAAGAGGCATCTTCAGGCGTGAATACGAAGGTGTCACCTTGCGGGAGAATCTCGGTTTGCCGAGGCCGGGGAACCGTTTCTTCAAGGATTGAAGCATGCATGACGCCGTCTGGCTGAGGCGTCATTGAAAACAGGAAATATTCTGTACTCAATTATTTCGTATAACTGAATAAACTGATATCGGGTTGCGAAAAGCAGCGTGAGCAAGCAAGGGGTGATGGCCACTGCGTTGAACCGGCCCGCGCCCGAGCCATTCCTGTTCTGCATTAAGATTGATGTCTCGGGGGTGCTGATAGCCGCCCCATCACAGGACAAAAGAAGCTCATGGGACATTCACAGGCAGAGAAGGCGGCAACGCATCAGCGGATCGTCGATGTGGCGGCACGGCGCTTTCGGGAACTTGGGTTGGACGGCATTGGCGTTGCCGATGTCATGAAGGAAGCCGGCATGACGGTTGGCGGTTTCTACAAGCATTTTGAGTCACGCGACGAACTCGTAACCGAGGCGCTCGAGGTTGCATTCAAGAGCCTCGACGTATGGGAAGCACGTGCAGAAAACCTGCCGCAGGCGGTGCGCGATTACCTGAGCGAAGCGCATCGGGACGCTCCGGGTCAAGGCTGCGCGTTGGGTGCTTTGCTAGGCGATGTTGGACGCAGCAACGACGCCACACGCGAGGTATTTACCGAGCGGGTCAAGCGCAATCTCGCGTTCTCGGAGGGTTTGCTCGATATCGCGGATCCGGCTGAACGCCGCGCCCGCGCGATCCTGCAAATGAGCGCCTGTCTGGGCGCGATCGGCCTGGCGCGAGCGGTGTCGGACCCGGCTTTGTCGAAGGAGATTCTGGACGGCGTCGCGGGGCAACTGGCGCCCTTGTTGCCGGGGCCGGGGAACTGAGCGCGCGCGGGTTGAATGGAAACAATTCTTGAAGCCGTGTTGCCGATCCATTACATTCGACCCGTTGTCTGCGTGCCGACTCGAGCCTGTCAGCCACGAGTCCGGATGGCCGGCAACCGACTCCTGAATCGTACTCTATGCGTGCTCTTTGGAGATTGACGATGAAAGTACTTAACCTGATTTACCTATCTGCCATCCTGCTTGGCGCGTCAGGCATGGCCACGGCCCAGGGCAATGGCAACGGTGGTTCGGGCGGCGGCAACGCGCATGGTGCCGCAACGGCCGCTCCGACCATGGGTGGTGACAATAGCTCCACGCCTGGAAGTTCGAGGGGAAAGCTCCACTTCAAGCACAAGCATAAGAAGCCGGCAGCTCCCGCTCAATAACGCGGAACGGTTGAATTCAGCCGCCGTTTCCTGCGTCCCGTCCTCTGCTCCTTCTTTTGGTGAGCCGGCGGCGAACACAAAAGGCTGTTGCGGTCCGGGAAACCGGCCGTGACGGCTTTTTATCCCTTTCCGCTGTGCCAATGGTGAATTTCCCGGAAATTCCCTCGCGCCGGGCCGCCTGGCATCCGACAGGATCCAACCCGCAAGACTTTTCAGCAGCTGCTTCGGAGTTGCGCGCCCTGATGTACGACGTCGGTCGGCGAGAGTTTGTCCGTTTCTGATCTTGTTGGCATTCAAGGGCCATGTCCACGCGCTATTTCAGCGGGTTAGTATCGGACATGCGGTTGCGAACGGTTTTATCGGGCTTGGCGATAGTCCGAACTGAATTTTCGTGCGAAGTTGAACTCCACGGAACGGCGTTGCTCGAATGGGAGCAAACAGTGCGCGGCGCCATCATCTGGCATCATGACAGCACGCTGGATTGGCGAAGCGCGTGTCACTGACGGGTGCTGCCTGGTGCTGCTTTGTGTTACCGAGCGGCAAGAAACGGTAGCATTCGGTCAGCGCAAGCTGTTTCACAGGAACTCAATAGCGAGTTTGCCGGCCACGCACTGTGTAATGCATCAAGATTCTGGCGGATCTCCGCCGGAACAGTCCGAAATACTAACGTCAGGTCGAATGAGAATGGCTACAGAACACCAGCAGCAAAGTCAGAGCGATGTGCTGAACGCCGCCCGCAAGGAGCGCAAACGCGTCGCAATTTTCCTCGTCAATGGGGTCCGGCTGGTTGGTCACATCGAGTCGTTCGACCAGTATCTGGTCATGCTGAGTTCCGCCGCCGGTATCCAGGCGGTCTACAAGCATTCGATTTCGACCATCCAGGAAGATACCGGCAAAGCGTTCACCGCCGGAACAGCGCGTACCGGCGCGGGTGCCCCGCGCGACGCAGACTCAAAGCGTCCGGTTGCAATTTCCCATAAGCGGCGCTTGCCGACGAATATGGGCAACGAGTGAACGTGAAGTGCCCGGTTCGTGCGTCAGGCGGAACTGGCGTGTGAGCCACGATTGCAGAGTGGAAAGGCGGCAGTGGGTCGCTGGATCGGTTGAGTGCTGAAAGGCTGGGGAAGGAAAAGCAACAGGAGCGCGGAGCAGGCGGTTGCGCCATCCCCAATCTGCCCCTCGCGACACTTGGAAAAATGCATAAAAAAGGCGAAGCCCACTGGGCCTCGCCTTTTTTATGTGCATTCACTTGTCATCATTTCGTCACAATATGCTGCCTTGTCTGGTTGTCCTCATCGCCCTGAGGACGTTTTCTTGCGCATTACCAGCACTGCGCGCCGCCCGGCATGCACGATATCTTCACGCGGCTTCTCATCGCGAGCGGGGCGCATTGCAAGATCCAGCGCGTTGACGACCGAATCCAGCCGCGTGTCAGCCGCGACGGCAGCGCTGTCCGCCTTCATCCCTGCATCCGCGGCATCCGAGGCCAGCGCATGCCGCACGTCGACGGTACGGCACCGGACGTCAAAACCGGTCGCCCGGATCAGCGTCTCGCGCGTCTTCCAGAAAACCTCGGCTGCGCGGGTCATGGGTCGCATGGCGACGTATTCAATGCACACCGGATAACCGCGTACCTGAGGGTAAGCGGTAAGTAGCTGGCCGGAACGGACGTACTGCGTGTAACGATCGATCTTTTTTGTCAGCAACGCAAAATGCGTCGCTGCATCGTCCCAGTCGAGGTCGTCGAATATGCCGACGTACACGCGCTTGAACAGAATGTTTACGCCGACGTAATCGATAGTGTCCACGTCGAGAAGAGACATGGTATTTCCCCAGCGCCCGATGCCGGGCAAAGATTGCAGGTGCGTATTGTAATGGAATGCGTCATCCTAAATAAGTACGCGGGGCGTGATTGCAACAGTGTACGACCTTCATGCTTCGCGACATTCAACATGCTTTGAAATTGATTATTTTGGTGCACAGCTTAAACCAACTTCTTGAAATAGGAGGATACCTAAAAATAGGCCGGGTAGATTGACAGTGTTCATCCCGAAAAACAAACTGGGTTCACGTTATTTGAACGGTTTGTGCGATTGGATCGGACGGCGCACGAGCAAACCCTTTTTGTCCGGCAGGAGTAGCAAAATGAAATCGAAGTCAAACTCAACCAAGTCAAGAAAGGCCCTCTGGTCCTTCAAGTCCGCGCTGGTTGCGGCTGCGTCATCCATGGTAATGACGGGCGCGTTCGCAGCGTCAATCGACGGCACCACGTCAGTGCGTATTGGCGGCAAACTGCAGTCGGTGGATATGAACACGCATCAGGTGACGGTCATCAATGCGCGGGGCGCCGCTGAGGTGTTCAAGGTTGGCGACAATATACCGAACCTCGACAAAATCAAACCCGGTACCAATGTGTTTGGTACGTCCGAGCGCGCGGTCAGGCTGACGGTGCTCGATTCTTCGACCCTGGCGGCAACGCCTTCGCCGGACGGCAATCAGACTGTGGCCAGCGTAGCACGCGTTGACGGCCGCACGGTGACGCTCAGGGACACGCAAGGCGCTGAGCTGACGGTGCAGGCGAATTCGCAGAAGGCTGCGGCCACGGTTATTCAGGGTACCCGTGTGCTGGTCGATGTCGTCGACGCGAGTTCGCTGAGTTCCGGCAGGGTGCTCAAGTAAAGCAGTCGGATTCCTCCGATTGCCGGTGTTTCGCCGAAA
Source organism: Caballeronia udeis (assembly GCF_001544555.2). Classification (GTDB taxonomy): domain Bacteria; phylum Pseudomonadota; class Gammaproteobacteria; order Burkholderiales; family Burkholderiaceae; genus Caballeronia; species Caballeronia udeis. Next base: position 54,676 of record NZ_FCOK02000056.1, read on the forward strand.
CGCCATCATGCGTACCTCGTCGGTGGTCCGGATCCCCGCCGGATCACGAACGGCAAACCGGCCGGGTAAAACCGGCTGGTTTCGAGCTTCTCCGGAAGTGCGGTAACGCGGCAATCCAGGTACCTCCGCGACCAGGCGTTATCGCAAAAAAAATCCATCCGGCGCAAGCCGGATGGTTTTTTTTATGTGTCGCGCATTGCGTCTGCTGCCTGAAAGCGCCCCATGGGCCGGGTGTGAAAATTCGGCATCGTCCTTCGGATTTCACGACGGGTTGAAACCCCCAGCCTTCTGTTTTTCCGAAGACTGGCACCAATAGTGCCGCATTGTCTGCGGCAGACATCGTCACGAGAATGAACGCGTCGAGTAACACCTGAAGGCGCTCAATGAGCGTACGCACCGTGAGCGCAAAGGTGGTGGCGAACCTTGGCTGGGACAAGGTCAAGGCTACCCACGTGGTATTTGCGGGTGACACGCTGTATGCGGAGTCCACGGTGTTGGCCAAGCGCAAGTCGGCCAGCAGGCCGACACAGGGCATTGTCACGGTTGAGACCAGGGAAATTAATAAGGATGACAAAATAGTGATGATGTTCGAGCGCACGATGCTGATCTACAAGCGCGGCCATTCCCCGGAAGAAGCGGCCGACTACTTTTCAAAGAGGGTTGCCAGTCTTGCCAGGCCGGTGACCACGCCGCGCCCGGACACGCGCCTGGTAGTCACGGAATATGGCGTGGCGAGCCTGAAGGGTTTGTCGTCGACACAACGCGCCACCGGGCTTATCCGTCTCGCCCACCCGACGTTCGCGACACGCTGACGGCGCCGGCGCGTGAACTTCACTTACTTTAAGCCGCGGACATTCATCATGGGCAGGACCATTGCGGATCATCTGGCCAGGACCTGAGCGCGAACAACTTTGCGGAGATCGCGGCCGCGGCGGGCATCTTCAGCGTTCGAGTGGAACAGTCAGAGGATTTGCCCGATGCATTGGGGCGTGCATTTGCGCGGCCGCGCGGATGAAGTCGTCGAGTTGGCGAACATGCATTTCAGGTGAGCACGCCCGGCGCATTTTGCGGGTACGCGATAAAGTATCCGGCGAACGCCTGGGCGCCAACACATGCCGCTCAGGGCATGGGACCCCGAGACGAGAGCCTTTTGATGAACAACGACGCAACCGTGACCGTGATGCAGGCGCTGATGTCGCGCCGTTCGATTCGCGCGTTCCTGCCCGACGCGGTGGACGAAACCACCCTGCGCCAGATCTTCGATCACGCCCGGCGTGCACCGTCGGGCAGCAACACACAGCCGTGGAAGGCTTACGTGCTGACCGGTGAAGCGCGCGACGCGCTTTCACGGAAGATCCTTGCCGTGTACAACGATTCCGAGGCGGACAAGCTGCACGAAGAGGAATTCGCCTATTACCCGCGCAACTGGACGTCGCCGTTCATCGACAGAAGGCGCGAACTCGGCTGGTCGCTGTACTCGCTGCTGGGCATAACACGCGACGATAAAACCCGCATGAAGGCCCAGCTTGGCCGCAATTTCGAGTTCTTCGGTGCGCCGGCAGGCGTGATTTTCGTGACGGATCGCACCATGGAGCAGGGTTCCTGGCTCGATTACGGCATGTTCCTGCAGAGTGTCATGCTGATGGCGCGCGCGTTCGGGCTGGATACCTGCCCGCAGGCCGCGTTTAATCGCTACCACCGGATCATCGCGGAACATCTGGCGCTGCCTGACAACGAGATCGTGGTGTGCGGCATGAGCATCGGTTACGCGGATCTGTCACAACCCGAGAATGCGCTTGTCAGCAAGCGCGAGGAAGTCGACGATTTTGTGCGGTTCCTGAAGTGACGGCGTCACCAACTTGGGGAAATCCCGGTTTTCTGATTTAGTTCTAACGGATGTGCTACACGTTTTTACAAAGAGTTGGTTAAGATACCCACGCGTGTCCGATGGCTCGCGAACAGGGTTGTAAAGGCGGGATTGTCTGGCACGTAGCGAAGCATGCAGGTCCAGCACGACAAACGCGGCGGACGCCATGGCGCTGCCGCACCAAAAAAAACCGCTTCTCGTGGAGAATCTCGTTATGTACCGAATCCGCATGGCTGCAATGGCTCTTGTCGTATCAGTATCGATCGCTGGGCTGACTGCCCCTGTCGCAATGGCGCAAACCGCCGCCAGCGACACTGGTGCATCCACACCGAAACAGGTGGAGAAAGCGCAACGCAAGGCCGCCCGAAAGGCTGCCCGCGCGAAGAAGAACGCCGAACTGAAAACTCTGGAAAAGAACGGCTATCAGCCTGGCGGTGACCAGACCAACTACCCGCAAAATATTCAGAATGCGGAGAAGAAGGCGGCGGCAGCCAAGGCGGCGTCCGCACCCTGAACGCAGCCGTTGGACGCAGTGTGACTGTACGAAAATAACCCGCTTTAAGCGGGTTATTTTTTCAAGTGACGCGATTGGCTTGGGCGTTCACGCAGGGTTGCCGGCCAAACCCGGATTCCTGTGCAGTTGCAGGCGTGGACGGGTCAGGCTTGCCGCCGTCTTCACGAAGTGCGACGCTTGACGAATCCTTTATGGCATGCACGTTGCAAGCCGTATAACGACGGTTGGGCACCGGCAGGTTTTTTGGTGAACCGGTAGAATCGGATGCCGTTTCGGGCCGGGTTTCTCTTCAGACGTTCCAACGTTTTGACCGATCGCGACGGATCGCGACGTTAGCAGTCGCCAGCCTCAATCTCGGTTGCAACCTACCGGCTTCACCTTCCACCAGGCGGTTTATGCGACGTTCCGCGTTTTTTATCCGCGTCATCGGTATCGGGATTCTGTTTCACGTGTACATAGGCGTGCGCCTGATTCCGGTTGCACCCGTTGGGGCGCCGCTGCGATGGCTCGCGGTGCTTGCGCTCGTGGTTTCGTGCTTGCTGATTCCGCTCGGCATGGCCGCGCGCAACATTAGCCAGCAGCCGCTGTCGGATCGTCTTGCATGGATCGGCCTGCTCACCATGGGCTTCTTTTCCTCGCTGCTGGCGCTGACGTTTCTCCGCGATATCGCGTTGCTTGTCCTGCACCTGATCAGCAGCGTTCACAAGGAGTCGGGCGGCTGGCCTGGGTTTATCGCCTGGAGCGCGCTTGGCGTGCCGCTGCTCGCCGTGCTGATCACGCTGTTCGGCATCTACAGCGCGCGCCGGCGCGCCGGGGTGAAAAACGTCGATGTGCCTATTGAGAACCTGCCTGCCGCGTTGAATGGATTCACCATCGTGCAGATCAGCGATATCCACGTGGGACCGACCATCAAGCGTCATTACGTGGAGAAGATCGTGGCGGCAGTCAATGCGTTGTCGCCGGACCTGATCGCCGTGACTGGCGACGTCGTCGATGGTTCGGTGCCGCATCTTGCTGCACATACGCGGCCGCTTTCGGACCTGAAGGCGCGCCATGGCGCGTTCCTGGTCACCGGCAATCATGAGTATTACGCGGGCGCGGACAAGTGGATTGCGGAATTCCGCAGGCTTGGGCTGAAGGTGCTGCTTAACGAACACGTGGTTGTGAATCACGACGGGGCGCGCGCGGTCGTAGCCGGCGTGACGGACTACGGCGCGGGGAGTTTCGATCCGGCGCACAAAAGCGATCCGGCCAAGGCCATGTCCGGCGCACCGGCCGACATTGCGTTTCGTCTCCTGCTCGCCCATCAGCCGCGCAGTGCGCCGGCGGCATCGAAAGCGGGTTTTACGCTGCAATTGTCCGGTCACACGCATGGCGGTCAGTTTTTACCGTGGAATTTCTTCGTCCGGTTACAGCAGCCGTTCGTTGCCGGACTCGAAAAGCTCAACGGCTTGTGGGTGTATACAAGCCGCGGCACGGGCTACTGGGGACCGCCGATACGGATCGGCGCCCCGTCTGAAATTACGCGTTTGCGTCTGGTGAACGTGAGCGGCGCGCAGCCTGCCTGAGCATCAGATTTAAATACCAGGCTTTGGCCGGTGTCCTGAAAAGGATGCCGGCGTTGCGTCGAATTCCGGTTGAATCGAATCGGTCATTATTAAAAATAGAATAACTCCGGTTTTATACATATTTGATTCAATTGTTTGATAATCAGAAATTAACGCGATTTCATGGACAGTGCTCCGGTGCGCGCTGTATAAATAGCGTTCGCAAATTAATGCGCCGACGCTTCTGAATCGAATTAATAATTCGATTCAGCACGCGATTTTATTTTCCTTCGCCCGGAGAAACTGCATGAACGCAAAATGGACTGTGGCTTTATCGCTTGCCTTGTTGATGGTGACTGCGCATGTCAGCGCGCAAACCGATCAGCAGCTTTCCAGTGCCGCAATTCAATCCGCGCTGAATGCCCCGCCCAAGCAGATCCATGCGCAGATTGTCGGGATCGACCCGGTTACGCGAACCCTGACGCTCAAAGGAGCGAAAGGCCGGGTAATGCCCGTTGTGATCGGCAAGGAAGTGACGAATTTCGACGCCTTGAAGATCGGCGATCGCGTGGATGTACAGGTCAGGGAGTCAATGCTGGTGAGGGTAGTAAAAGCGTCAGCGAAGGGGGATGAATTGCGAAAACGTGTTGATACCGAGGTTTATGCACCCGCATCGGGTTCTCAGGGTTTTGGCGCCGTGCACGAAACCGAGATTGTCGCAACAGTGCAGAGTATCAACAACAAGAATAAGACAATTACCCTGCGCGGTCCATGGCGTACAGAAACATTCGATTTAAGCTCTGAAATAGCAGCGTATAAATTGAAACCGGGCGACACCGTTCACGCTGTATTGATTTCAGCCACGGCGGTGGAAGTCACCCCCACGGCGAAATAATGCGTGACGGTGTTTGAAAATCGGCAAACCGCCAGTTAAATGCGGATCAGGACCGCGCCGGCCGTGACGAGCGCACACGCCAGCACGCGCCGCGTGGTCAGCTTTTCGCGCATGAACAGCCAGCCGATCAGAACCGCGAAGATCGAACTGAGCTCGCGCAACGCCGAGACCATTGCAATTGGCAGGTAACGAAACGCGATGATCACGATGGTGTACGCGACCATCGCGATCACGCCACCGCCCAGGGCTTGCAGCGAGCGTCGCGGGTCGTCGAGGAACAGGCGGCGCGGGCCGCCGTATCGGTAGAAAGCCATCGCGGCAAGGGGCACATTGAAGAGGATGTACGCCCACGCGATATAACCGAAGCCGCTGCCCGCCACGCGTACGCCAATGCCATCCACGATTGTGTAAGCGGAGATGAACGCGCCCGTCACCAGCGCAGCCGGCACGCTGGCGGTGGCGAAGCGGCGCTGGCGAAAGGCCAGCGAAATGATGCCCACCGACACCAGCATCACGCCTGCCAGCGCGATCGGCCGGAGGTGTTCCCCCGCGAATACGAATGCGCCCGCGAACACGAGCAAGGGCGAGAGACCCCGGGCGATCGGGTAGATCTGCCCGAAGTCACCGGCCTTGTAGGCTTTCGCGAGCGCGATGCAATAGCCGAGTTGCAAAGCTGCCGATGCCGCGATATACGGCCAGCTCTCACGCGCCGGCGCGGGCACGAACAGCAACACGACCGCCGAACACACGAGGTAGGGAAAAGACATCATGCCGAACTGCCAGACACGGTCGCCGCTGGTGTGCAGGAAGGCGTTCCAGGTGGCGTGCAGCAGCGCGGAGAACAGGACGAGCAGGACGATGAAAGGCTGCATCAGGACCGCGGAAAGGGCGACGGCACGGGTAACCGCGCGCGTGGCAAGGTAGGGCGTTTAGCGGCAAAAAGTGGCAAACGGCGAAGCGCCATTATGACAGAGAACAGGAGCTGCCGGTGTCCCAGGCGAGCCGCCCGTCGTGACAGTGCCGCCTGACCAGATCCGAAGCGCGTTGCGTTCGGCTCCACGGCGCTTTGCTTTACCTACCCTCACCGAAGCGAAAACCCACGCGCATAGGTCTTGCAGCAAACCGGTTACATCACAGCCGCCTGGGCTCGCCTCGTCCATGCGATGCATGAGGGTGGCGGCCTTAATGTGGAACTTGGTAGTTGTGGTGGAGCTTGAAAATTCAGGCGAGGGCTACAGGGGGCGTTTGCGCACCTCATGCCACGTAACCTCGCCAGGAGCTTCATTCGATGTCATTTCAGTCCGACAGAGTTTTCCCCAGGAACCGCGGAGCATGCCTAGCGCGTTTCAACCGCCAGCTCTGCTCCGTGGCTGTTGCCGCGAATGTAGTGCTCCAACTGGTGGATCGTGAACTGTTGCTCGGCAATCAGGTTCTTGACAAGATCGCCGATCGACACCATGCCGATCAGCATGCCACCGTCGATCACCGGAAGATGACGTATCCGGTTTTCGGTCATGAGCGTCATGCATTCGTCCGTCGTTTGATTCAGGCGAACGTACCGGACGGCGCGCGACATGACATCGCCCACGGGTGTCTCCTTTGACAACCGGTCGTGCAACACGATTTTCCGGGCATAGTCACGCTCGGTCACGATGCCGGTGATGTGCTCCCCGGACGTGACCACGAGCGCACCGATCTGTTTATGCGCCATCAGTTTGATCGCGTCGAAGACACTCGCTGACGCCTCGATCGTGTGAAATGATTGATCCGTTTTCGAACTCAGCAATTGTGCGACGGTTGCCATCATGTGCCTCACTTAAAAAAATAGGGTTGAGCAACTGCTCATGTTGCGCGAGTAAGCGCGCTCTTCAGCCAGCTTCGTCAGCCGAAGTCGAACAGGTCGCCGAGAAGCGACTTTTTCTTTTTGTACGGATAACGCCGGTCGCGATACTCGTCGTCGCCGTAACCGTGGCGTCGTTCATGATCGTTGTGATGACGCCCTTCATCATGGCGGCGCGCGACGGGCGTACTGGCCGCCGGCGCCTGCGCTTGCTGAACCGGTTCAGCAGCGGCGCGCTCGATCAGTTTGTCGAGCTCACCGCGATCCAGCCACACGCCGCGACAAGTCGCGCAATAGTCGACCTCGATTCCCTGGCGGTCCGTCATCAACAGATCCGGCGTCTTGCACACTGGACATTTCATTGCCTTGACTCCTTCGTCAAACACCTGAGCGAAGCCTCAATGTAATGGATGTAGGCTTAATGTAAAATTCGTATTTTAGACATCGATACCTCGGGAAAACCGATGTATCCCGATGTACCCAGGCATTGCCGCGGAGGCATGAATGAACTTCAAGCATTTGTATTATTTCTGGGCCGCCGCGCATGCTGGCGGTATTGCGCGCGCCGGTACGCAGTTGCATATCACGCCGCAAACGCTGAGCGGCCAGATCAAATTGCTTGAGGACGCGCTCAATAAAAAACTCTTCAAAAAGAGCGGCCGCAACCTCGAATTGACGGATGCGGGCCGGCTTGCACTCGACTACGCCGACGAAATCTTCTCGCTTGGCGCCGAGCTGGAAAGTGCGGTCAGGCAGGAGAAGGAAGCCGCGCGGACACAACTGCGTGTGGGCGTGGCGGATTCGGTTCCGAAGACGGTGGCTTACCGGCTGCTCGAGCCGGCATTGAACCTCTCGGATTCACTGCGGCTGATCTGTCACGAGGGCAAACTGCATGCGTTGCTTGCGCAATTGGCGGTGCATCGGTTGGACCTGATCATTGCCGACGCACCCATCCCGCCCGACGTGAACGTGAAGGCGTTCAACCACTCGCTCGGCCGCTCGACGCTCAGTTGCTTCGCGTCCAAAGCCCTGGCTGCGCGCGCTGCCAAGGCCTTTCCTGCGTCGCTGAGCGACATGCCGGTGCTGTTGCCCGGTACGGAATCAGCAGTCCGAAGGAAACTCGATCACTGGCTGAAATCCCGCACGATCTCGCCGCGCGTGGTGGGAGAGTTCGACGACAGCGCGCTGACGCTGGCCTTCGGCCGCGAGGGAAGAGGCGTGCTGTTTGCACCAACGGTCCTGGCAGCGCAACTCAAACGCGAGCATGGTTTGATCGCGGTTGGGCGTATCGACACGATCGTTGAAGAGTTCTTCGCCATCTCCATTGAACGGCGGATCAGCCATCCCGCCATATCGTCGATCATGAGCACGGCGCGCAGCGAACTGTTCAATGTCTAGACGGGAAGAAAATTCTTTACATTACATTTAACTTTCTACTATAACTGTCATACGTGTTGCGGACTGCCATGTCGCGCATCATGTCTCGGCCCGCCAGGCATGCCTGCGGGCCTTTTTTTGGTGCGCCGAGCATGCGCAACAGCTTGGGGGTGCAAGTCCCCTGTCCAACCTGATGGTGGTGAAGGACTA
>NZ_FCOK02000057.1 GCF_001544555.2 Caballeronia udeis
TGGTTTTGCAGTTTGCGAGTTGCGTAAGGCATTGATTTATAAGGGATCGTGGTGCGCTGGTAAAACTCCGAAGGCAGCATCCGGGGCACGGCGCTCGATGGCGTCGGGATGCTCCCGGGCGTCGCGAGCACGAGAGCATCCACGGATTCGGGTGTGCGTCCCGAGTACACCGCGATCAAACTTAGCTGATGCTGGATGGTGGCGGCGGCACGCGGCAAACGCGCCTGCAGTTCACTCAACTGGTTCTGCGCGCGAGTGACGTCGAGACGCGGCGAGAGCCCGTATTGCATGCGTTCCTGGGTCAGGCGCAGCGCACGCTCCCGGATCGCGACATTGTCCTGCAGGATCTTCTGTTCGCTTTGCGCCCAGCGCAGGTCCACATACGCCGACGCTGTGTTTGCCGCAAGCGCGAGACGAAGTGTGTCGACATCATGTTGACGGCCCGTCAATTGCGCCTGTGCCGCCAGCAGTTCAAGGCGCTCCCCGCCGAATACATCGGGTGTCCAGCCAAGCGCGAGACCAGCGCCCGCCTGGCGAACATAGCCGAGCGGCGGTGGCGTGTTCTGGCGCGCATCGGCGGCCGTGGCCGTCGCGTCGAGTTCTGGCAGGAGCGCCGCGCGACGCTGGGTCGTCACGGCCTGGGCCTGCTTCACCCGCTCAAGTGCGGCTTGAACATCCAGGTTCTGGCTCAGCACCGAGCTCACCAGTTCATGCAGCACCGGGTCGCCGAACTGCTGCCACCATGTGTCGGCATTCGCGCTGTCCTGCGGCGCGTCGGCGCTCCAGTTGGCGGGCGCTATCGACTGTATGGTCGATGGCAGATCCGCATGGCTCGCAGGCTGCACGGCGCACGCCGCGAGCGTCATGCTGGCTGCCAGCGCCAATAAAATCTTATGCATGGTCGATCTCAATGAGCGTCAGGGGAAGGCGGCGCGGCGCCGATAGGCCGCACGAAAATCACGCTGACTATGCCGATGGCGAAGCACATCGCGAGTACGAAGAAGGTGTCGGAGAAGGTCATCACCAGCGCTTCGCGAAACACCAGCGCATGTAGGTTGGCAAGACCCGCATCGGTTGCGTTCAGCGCGTCCCCCGCCACCGATCCCCAGTGCGAGAACTGCCGCGACAGGAACGCTTCCGTCTCCGGACTGCCCGTCGTGACACTTTCACTGATGCGCAGATAGTGAAAATTCAGCCGGTCGTTGAGCATGGTCGCGCTGACCGCAATGCCGATCGCGCCGCCAAGATTACGCATCAGGTTGAACAGGCCGCTTGCCGACTTCAGGCGCGATTGCGGCAGGGACCCAAGCGCCATTGTCACGATAGGCGGCACCGCGAACTGCTGGCCTATACCGCGCAGCGCTTGCGGCAACAGCAGTTGCTGCCAGCCCCAATCGTTCGTGAGCGGCACGTAGAAATAACAGCCGAGGCCGAAACACACGAGGCCAAAGAGCAGACACCAGCGCATGTCAACAAGACGTGAGGTGAACGCATAGGCGGCAAGCGCAAGCAACTGGAACACGCCCACCGAGAGCAAGGCAATGCCGATCTGCAGCGAATCCAGTTCACGCACGCGGCTGAGGAACAGCGGTGTGAGAAACACCGCGACGAAGATCCCGATACCCGTCACGAACGACAGCAAACAGCCGATTGCGAAATTCCTGACTGCGAGCGCGCGCAGATCGACAACGGGCTCTTTCGCAGTGAATGCATGCACGAGGAACAGGAAACCGCAAATGGCGGAGATCCAGGTGCAGGTGATGATCACGTCGTCGCCGAACCAGTTCTTGCGCGGGCCCTCTTCGAGCACGTATTCAAGGCAGCCCAGAAAACCCGACATCAACGCGATGCCCAGGTAGTCGCCCTTCTTCAACAACGACAGGTCGGGTTCGTCGATATGCACGAACTTCGGCACCAGGATCGCAACGACGAGCCCGGGAGCAAGATTCAGATAGAACAACCAGTGCCACGACCATTGTGACGTGATCCATCCGCCGATCACGGGACCGATCGCCGGGGCGAGCGAAGCGAGCGCGCCGATCGTGGTCGATGCAATCAGCCGCTGCTTGCCGGGGAACAGCACGAATGCCGTGGTGAAGACGGTCGGGATCATCGCCGCGCCGAGTGCGCCTTGCAGGCCGCGGAAAATGATCATCGAATTGATGTCCCACGCGAGGCCGCATAGCATGCTCGTGATGGTAAAACCGACCGCGGAAGCCACGAACAGCCATCGTGTGGAGAACACTTTGGAGAGCCAGCCGGACATCGGGATCACGAGGATTTCCGCAATCAGATACGAGGTCTGCACCCACGAGAGTTCATCCTGGCTCGCGGACAGACCGCCGCCGATTTCCTTCAGCGACGACGCCACGATCTGGATGTCCAGCGTCGCCATGAAGAAGCCCAGGCACATCAGCGCGAACGCAAAAACACGCTGTTTCGTGGGCTGGTTGGCGGGGTTCAGTGCAACGGCCGGGCTCATGAGCGGCTCGCGCTGTCGAGGTGCACGGTCACCGTTGCCGAGAGGCCGGGGCGCAGCACGTTCTGCATGTCCTTCGGTAAGTCGAGGCGGATCCGCACCGGCACGCGCTGCACGATCTTCGTGAAGTTTCCGGTCGCGTTCTCGGGCGGCAGTACGCTGAAAGTCGCGCCGGTCGCGGGCGCCAGGCTTTCCACATGACCGTGAAAGGTCCCGCTGGAGGCATCAAGCGAGACGTCCACGCGGTCGCCCACATGCATCTTCCTGAGTTGGTCCTCCTTGAAGTTCGCATCGATCCACAAGCCGTCGGCGGGCACGATGGTCAGCAGCGACGCCCCCGTGTTCGCGAGCATGCCGACGCGCGCCGTGCGGTTACCGACATACCCGTCCACGGGCGCCCGGATGGTCGTGTACTCCACGTTCAGTTCGGCTACGCGCCGCAACGCTTCAGCGGTCGCAACCCGCGCGCGGGCGTCGTCTATCTGTGCGGCAAGCACGGCGAGCTGGCGTTGCGAGGCAAGCGCCGCTGCATTGCTGTTATCGAGCGTCGCACGGGCCTTCAGGTAATCCGCATCCGCACGTTCGACCACCTGGTTCGATACCGCCTCGTCCTTGACGAGTTGCCGGTAACGCACTTGATCGGACGCGCTGCGTGTGACTTCCGCCGCCGACGCCCGCACCTGCGCCTGGCTCTGGTTGATCACGGCGGCCTGCAGTTGCTGCCTCGCCTCCAGCTCGGCGACAGCGGCGCGTGCGCCCTGCACGTCGGCGTCGGCCTGCGCAAGCCTTGCGTCGTAGTCTCGCGAATCCAGCCGGATCAGCACCTGGTTGGCCTTCACACGCTGGTTGTCCGTGACCAGCAGTTCGGTCACGAAACCGTTCACCTTCGGCGCCATCACCGTCACGTTGCCGCCGACGTATGCGTCGTCCGTGCTTTGAATGAAACGCAGCACGGTGAACCAGTACGTCCCAGCGGCAGCGATGACGATCACCACGACGATGATCGCCAGCGGCATCCAGCCGAGTCGAAAAGGCCGCCGCGCTCCGCGCTCAGCCGTGGGCGCGGCGCTGGAGGCAAGCGGCGAGGAAGGAGTGGTCATCGGTGGATCCTGTTGGTTGCATCGAATGGTTTGTGCCGGCATGGGCATGGTGAGCGGGGCCGCATGATCTACTCGCTGGTCAGGCGGAACAGTTCGCGCCGCAGACGTGCTGCCTGTCGCCGCCCGAACTTCGCCTCGAATTCTTCTTGTGCCGCCAGCCAGTGCCGCAGCGCGTCGGCAAGCTTGGCCTGGCCGCCTTCGGTCAGCGTCAACTGCAAACGCCGCTGACAAGGCCCGCCCAGCTTCGCCAGGACCAGCCCGGCGCGCAGCAGCGGCTGCAGCACCCTGACTAGCGTGGTGCGTTCCATCACCATGGCCTGCGCGAGTTCCGCCATCGTCATCTCCGGCGTACGCTCGAGAGCCGAAACAATGCTGAATTGCGTCGGTGTGATCTGTACCGCCGACAAATGCCGCTCATACAACTGCGAGATGTGCCGCGCAGCCTGGCGAACTGCAAAACAGTCGTCGTGTCCGGGAGGGTGTGTGTGCATGTGCACAGATTATGTGTGCATATGCACGTAGTCAACCGTCATGACGCGCATTAATTAATGACGAATCTGTTAACAATCGAAAAGAAACCGATGCGAAATGAAGATGAAAGCCTGCGCTGTCTGTGCCCTATGCTCAGGCTTCGAAGAATTCCGCCGCGTGTTCGATGAACGCCCGCACCTTGGCCGGCAGTAACGTGCGGCTGCTGTAGGCCAGCCGGATTTCGATCACGCCGTCGATGATCTCGAACTCGTCCAGCAGCGACACCAGCCTGCCGGACGCCAGTTCGTCGCGTACCAGCGCCGCCGGCAGCACGCCCAGGCCGAAGCCCTCCAGCACCAGTTCGCGGTTGAGCACCGCGTTGTTCGAGGTCACGTCCGCCTTCAGCGGCACCGTGATCTGTTCGCCGCCGTCCAGCCGGAACGTCAGCATGGGCTTGCGGATCGACGCGTGCATGGCGACGAATTCAAGCCCGGCGAGCGCGGACGGATGCGTCGGCCGCTCCTTGCCCTTCAGATACCCCGGCGTCACCACGATGACGAGCGGAATGCGTTCGAGCAGGCGCGTGACCGTGGTGTCGCTGGTCAACATGAAGGGCAGCACGACACCCAGGTCGTAACCGTCCGCGACCAGGTTCACGGGACGCTCGGTCAGGGTGACGTCGAGTCCGATCAACGGGTATCGGCGGCGGAAAGTAGCGATCAGCGGGACCAGCCGGTTGACCGTTGCCGTCGTGTGGGCGACCACGCGCAGCATGCCCGTCGGGTCGCTGGTGCGATCAGACGCCTGCGCCTCCAGCGCGTCGAGCTCATCCAGCACGCGAGAGCAGCCCGCGAAGAATTGCTCGGCGGTCTCGGTCAGCGAGATATGGCGCGTGGTGCGATGAAAGAGCAGGTTCCCGAGGCGCTGCTCGAGCGTGGCGATGGCCCGCGACACGACCGGCGGCGACATGCCCAGCAGATCCGCGGCCCGCGTGAAGCTTTTCGCTTCCACGACCGCGCGGAACACTTTGAGGCTTGTCAGGTAGTCCATGTCTCGGTCCTTGAATGATGTTGCGCTGGTGGTCGCACGAACCTTGGTCGATTCAGTCGCGCAACGCCCGGATTCTGCTGCAAGCCGGATTTTTCTGCCGATGATCGTGTAGCGCCAGGATAAAAACCTGTCTCATCAAGTCATTTTCCCATCCAGTAAGAAATGATTTCCTTTTTTGAGAATTGGCGAGGGAGACTTTCGTCATGAGACAGCCGGCCGAAACCTCCTCCGCCATCGATCGCGTGCTCCACGCGTTGACCAGCGTCGCGCGGGCGGGACGCCCGATCGGCGCCAAGCAGATCGCAGCGGACATGGGCGCGCCGTTGTCCACCGTATACCGGCTGCTGGGCTCGCTCAAACAGTGGGGCCTCTTGCAGGAGCACGCGAATTCCGGCCTGTTCGAGCCGGGTCCGTCCAGCGTGCAACTCGCCTGGGGATTCGACCAGAACGCCCAGCTCGTGACACAGAGCCGCGACGAAATCAGGGCGCTCGTGCAGCGGACCGGCGAGAGTGTCGGCCTGCTCGTGCCGATCAATGACGCGGTCGTGTGCCTCTCGATGGTCGAAAGCGACCAGCCGCTGCGCTGCTCGTTCTCCCGAGGCCGGACGCATCCGCTGACGCGCGGCGCCTCTGCAAAAGCGCTGCTCGCGTTCCTGCCCGAGTCGCAGGCCGACGCCCTGATCGCCGCCAGCACACCCGACGACCCCACAAGCGCCGCCGCGCTGCGCGCGCAACTGGAGGAGATTCGCCGCCGGCGCTTCGCGACCAGCGAGAGCGAAGTCGACATAGGCGTGTGGGGCGTGAGCGCCCCGCTTATATCGGATGCAGGACGGCTGGAAGGAACCATCACATTGATGGCGCCGGTTGTGCGCATTGCAGGACGTGAAGCCGAACTGGCGCAGCTCACGCGCGCCGCGGCAGACCGCATCAGCTACAAACTTTGAGCCCTTTATTTTCAACTTTGATTGCCCACGCATCCAAGGAAACCAGCATGAAACTGATCCCGGCACTTTCCGCCCTCGCGCTCGGCGTTGTAGTCAGCGTAGCCGCCGCGCCCGCCGCCCGCGCCGCCGATGACACCATCCGCGTGGCGACCGACGCGACCTTTCCTCCGCTCGAATTCGTCAAGGACGGCAAGCGCACGGGCTTTGACATCGAGTTGATTGATGCCATGGCCAAGGTCATGGGCAAGAAAGTGCAGTGGGTGGACATCGACTTCAAGGGGCTGATTCCGGGGTTGATCGCGAATCGCTTTGACGTCGCCGCGTCGGGCATCTACATGACGGATGAACGTCGCAAGGTCGTCGATTTCACCGATCCGTACTACAAGGGCGGCCTCGTCGTGCTGGTGCGCAAGAACGACACGTCGATCAAGACGCCCGCCGATCTCGACGGCAAGAAAGTGACTGTGCAGGTGGGCACGAAATCGGTTGGCTTCCTTAAAGACAACTACCCGAAGGTGCAGCGTGTGGAAGTTGAAAAGAACCAGGAGATGTTCGATCTGGTCAACATAGGCCGCGCCGATGCCGCGGTCACCGGACGCCCTGCCGCCGTGGAATACGCAAAGGTGCAACCCAACGTGCGGGTGCTCGACAAGGGGCTCACCACCGAGCTGTACGGCTTCGCGTTGCGCAAGGACGAAACCGCGTTGACCGCCGAGATGAACAAGGCGCTGCAGACGCTGCGCGCCAATGGTACCTACGACTCCCTCGCGACGAAGTGGTTCGGCAAGCAGTGACGCGGCAGTCCCGACTGGAGTAACCGATGACGCTCGATTTTTCGCCCGTATGGGCAAGCTGGGAAGCGCTCGCGACTGGAGCAGCGACGACTATCGAAGTCACGGCCTGTTCACTCGTGCTCGGCTGTGTACTGGGCCTGCTGGTGGGCATCGGCAGGCTCGCGCCGCAGCGCCGCGTGGTCTACGGCATTTGCACCGCCTATCTCACGTTCATCCGCGGCACCCCCCTGCTCGTGCAGCTTTTTATCCTCTTCTTCGGCTTGCCGCAGTTCGGCATCATGCTGCCCGCGTTTGCCTGCGGCGTGCTGGGGCTCGGCGTTTATAGCGGTGCGTATGTGTCGGAGATCGTACGAGGGTCGATCCAATCGGTGGATCGTGGGCAGATGGAAGCCGCAAGATCACTTGGGATGCCTTATCGAATGGCCATGCGCAAGGTGATCTTGCCGCAAGCGTTCGTACGCATGATTCCGCCGCTCGGCAACGAGTTCATCGCGCTGATCAAGAACTCGGCGCTGGTCTCGCTGCTGACAATCAATGACCTGATGCACGAAGGCGAGAAGATCATCAGCGTGTCGTACCGGTCGCTTGAAGTGTATATAGCGATCGCGTTCATCTACCTGATCCTGACGAGCGCGACTTCGCTGGTATTGCGCAAGACCGAACGATCGCTGCGTGCAGACGGGAGAGTCTGAGCATGAACACACCCGTGAATGAACCCATTGTTTCAGTCAGGCAACTGGCGAAGTCGTTCGGTTCCAACCGCGTATTGAACGGGATCGATATCGACGTCCAGCCGTCCCAGGTGATCGTGGTGATCGGGCCAAGCGGTTCGGGCAAAAGCACGTTCCTGCGCTGCCTGAACGGGCTGGAAACGGCTGAAGAAGGCACGGTCCGCATCTGCGGCCACGCGCTGGTCGACAACGGCCGGATGATCGATGAGAACGGCCTGAACCGCATCCGCCGGGACGTGGGCATGGTGTTTCAATCGTTCAACCTGTTCCCGCACCTGACCGTGCTGCAAAACGTGACGCTCGCGCCGCGCTCGCTGGCGCGCGTGAGCGCGGCCGATGCTGAACGACAAGCGCGCACCCTCTTGGCGAAGGTCGGGCTCGAGCACAAGGCGGACGTATATCCCGGCACTTTGTCCGGCGGCCAGAAGCAGCGCGTGGCAATAGCGCGGGCGCTTGCAATGCGCCCGCAAGTCATGCTCTTCGACGAACCCACGTCCGCGCTCGACCCCGAACTGGTCGGCGAAGTGCTGCAAGTCATGCAGACGCTCGCGAGTGAAGGCATGACCATGCTGATCGTCACGCACGAAATGAACTTTGCGCGCGACGTGGCGGATACGGTCGTGGTGATGGACCACGGCAGCGTGATCGAGGCGGGACCGCCCGCGCAGATTTTCGCCGCGCCCCGCGAAGCGCGCACGCGCAGCTTCCTGCAAGCGGTCTTGTCGCGCGAACCGGCAGCATGACGGCGACATGACGGCGACCAGACGCGCCGGTGGTGATCGGTTCAGGAAGCCCCTGTCTCCGCAGGCCAGGGCCAGCGGCTGAACCGTGATTCCGGCTTGCCTTCGTCCGAGGGTATTGGCTGCAAACCTTCCGCAAACCACGCCACGTCGATTCTGCGTTCCTTCACATAACGCTCCCAACCCGCACCGTTGCCGGCGAAGAGATCGTGCTGCACCGTCGACGCCAGCAATGACCGGTTCAGGTCTTCATCGAGCAGGGTTTTCGGCCAAAGGAAAAACGCGGCGGTCGCGCGTTCGTTCACCTGTTGCGGGGTCGTGGCGGGATCGAGATATCCGAGCCACGTGAAGCTGGCAAGCGAGTCCTCACGGGCAATTGCATCGCCAAGCGTGGCGTACTGCCTTGCGTTACGCGACAAGCACGACAGCGCCTCGAGCACATCGCCCAGATGCAGCAACAGCGCACGTCGTTCATAAGCATCTTTCATTCAAATCTCCAGATTTATTGGACCGGGTCCGAGCGATTCGTCCACGGTCATTCCCTCACGGTGTGACTTGTCCCGAGAGTATCGATAAAGTTGGCGGCTCACTCGCGGGTGCTCGTGTGCTGCTTGAGCATGAAGTGATCCAGCCTGCGGTCAAGCGGCAGCACGAGTTCGCGAGCCATGTTCAAGCGTTCGTCCCGAGCTCCTGAAAGCTCATACGATAATCATTCGGCGACACGCCCAGGCGTTGCCGGAACACAATTCTCATACGGTCCGCCGTGCCGAATCCACACTCGTACGCAATGGTTTTCAACGGCGACTCGCTGCTTTCCAATGCGTTGCGCGCGGCATCAATGCGCGCGCGCTCCACGAAATCATGCGGCGTCACGCCCGTCTCCTCGACGAATGCACGTGCGAAATTGCGCTCGCTCATGCCCGCGATCTGCGCCAGCTTTTCAACCGTCATCCGTTCGCCAATATGCTCCATCACGTATGCCTGCACCTTCGCTGCGGGAGACGTCTCGTCGGCAGGCGCGCTCAGGTACGGGCTGAATTGCGACTGCCCGCCGCGGCGCTGCGCAAATACCACGAGCCGCTTGGCAACCGCGAGCGCAATACGCGGGCCATGATCTTCAGCGACAAGCGAGAGCGCGACATCAATCCCCGCCGTCACGCCCGCCGATGTCACCAGGTTGGCGTCGCGAATATGAATGCGGTCGAGCTCGACCCGGGCCAGCGGAAATTGCCGCGCGAGTTGCGGCGCATTCTGCCAGTGCGTTGTGACATGACGGCCATCGATCAGACCGGCATGACCGAGCGCGAACGCACCCGTGCAGATGGAACCGTAGCGCTCGCAATGCGAAGCAACTTCACGCAGCCACGTGCCCAGGCGCGGATCGGGAGGATCGGAAGGCAGCCCCGGACCACCCGCCACGAGGGCGATGTCGTAACGCTGATGCGGCGCGTCGTATGTCACGTCCGCGAGCATCCGCGTGCCGTTCGACGCGCGCACCGGCGTGTTGTCGAGGCTGACCAGGGTGATCGTGTACCCCTGATCCGGCGCGACGAAACCGTTCGCTTCTGCGAATACGTCGAGTGGACCCGCGACATCGAGCGCCTGCACTTGCGGAAAAATCGCGATGGCGACGCTACGCATGAAGTCTTGCTCCAATTAGGGAAAAGGGCTGTTTTTTCACGCGTCTTACCCACGTTTTGTAAGCTTGGCAGGAGACGCCGTGCGGTTGGCAGACTTCGACGGACCCATTGCGTTGCCGCCATGACCGCTCGCGGCGACACTGGCTTCGTCGTCCACACCCCTTTCGCTTCTCCCGATGACCCACGCGGAACTGAGCATTTTAGCAAGGTGCTCACGGCATCGAGCGCGGCATCGAGGACAAGCGCACCATTCAAGGAGCAATGAACATGACCACGACCATCGCCGGCATCCGCGTTCCAGACAGCGCCATGGCGCGCGCCGCAACCGAACTCGTTCGCGATACCGAGCCGGACCTGCTGTATAACCACTCGCGCCGCGTGTTCCTGTTTGGCGCGTTGACCGGCGAGCGTCGCAAGCTCGCCTACGACGCAGAGCTGCTCTACATCGGCGCGATGTTCCATGACATGGGCCTGATCGATGCGTACAGCAGCCCGAATGATCGCTTCGAAGTGGACGGTGCGAACGCCGCGCGTGACTTCCTCAAGGGTTATGGCATTAACGAGCACGACATAGAACAGGTTTGGGATTCGATCGCGCTGCACACCACCCCCGGGATTCCGCAGCACAAGAAGCCGGTCGTCGCGCTGGTCACGGCGGGCGTGGAGATGGACGTGCTCGGCCTCGCTTACGACGAGTTCACCGAGTCCCAGCGCAAGCAGGTCATTGCTGTGCATCCGCGCGAGGTGAACTTCAAGGAAGGGATCATCGATGCATTCGCTCACGGCACGATCAAGAAGCCTGAGACCACGTTCGGCAACGTGAAAGCCGATGTCCTCGCACTCAAGGATCCCACCTACAAGCGCCTCAATTTCTGCAGCCTGATCCTGGGGTCGTCGTGGAATGACAGCGCGGCGGGATGCGCGCATTGCAGCGATCCGGCGCATAACCATCATTGATCCAGCGGGTCTGAATGGCCGCCCCTCTACTGGAGCGGCCCGTTTATCGCTAAAACAGATAAGCGTATGGGATTTGGTTCGTTGACCTGGTTCGCACGGCATTTTAGATTCGACGTCTAACTTGGGCTCTTGCGGCGTATTCTCTTGGTGAATCACCGCCGCTCCGCCCAAAGCGTTCCCGCCCCGAATTGAATTAACGAGTCCCTCGTGACAACCTTATCCCCACGCCAGACCCTCGAGATCACGCCATTTGAAGGCTCGCCGCTGGGCGCTGAAGTGATAGGTCTTGACCTGAGCCAGCCGCTTGCAGACGAAGACTTCAAGCGCATCCATCGCGCTCATCTCGATCATCACGTGGTCGTGTTCCGCGACCAGCGCATCACGCCCGAGCAGCACATCAGCTTCAGCCGCCGTTTCGGTCCGCTGCAAATCCACGTGCTGCACCAGTTCCAGTTGACCGGCCACCCGGAAATCCTGATCGTCTCCAACATCATGGAAAACGGCAAGCCGATCGGTCTCGGCGATGCCGGGCATTTCTGGCACTCCGACCTGTCGTACAAGGAAACGCCAAGCCTCGGTTCCTTGCTGCACGCGCAGGAATTGCCCGCGGAAGGCGGCGACACGCTGTTCGCCAACATGCATCTGGCATGGGATACGCTGCCGCAAGCGCTCCGCGACGCCGTCGAAGGACGCTCTGCCGAGCACACCTACCTGGCGAAATACGCCGAGTTGCAAAAGCGCAGCCCGTGGCGCCCCAACCTCTCCGCCGAGCAGATCGCGCAGGTAAAACCGGTTGTGCATCCGATCGTGCGCACACATCCGGAGACCGGCCGCAAGGCGTTGTTCGTGAGCGAGCATTTCACTACGCGCGTGATCGGCTTGCCGGAAGACGAGAGCCGCGACCTGCTGCAAGCCCTCTTCGAGCACAGCGTTCGCGACGAGCATCTCTACCGGCATGCATGGCGCGAGCACGACCTCGTCTTCTGGGACAACCGCTCACTCATGCACCTCGCAGCGGGCACGCCCGATCATCTGCGCAGAAAGATGTATAGAACGACGATAGAAGGCGATACGCCGTTCTGAGCATCCACACGTCCTGCTTCGACTTCAATTCTAAAAACACTTCTTCGGACTTTCGATGCCGTTTTCGTTCTCGCTTGCGTCCCTTCCCCGGCGGGGACGTCGGGGTTCCCGTTCGTCGCTGCGCGCCTTTACTGCGGCACTTGTCTCGTTCGCCGTTGCCATCTCGTCGCTCGGCACGGCCACGCCCGCGCACGCCGAGGGCACCCTCCGTATCGCAGAGCAGTTCGGCGTGGTGTATCTCCTGCTGAACGTCGCGCGCGACCAGAAGCTGATCGAGCAGGAAGGCAAGAAGGCCGGCGTCGACATCAAGGTGGACTGGCTGAAGTTGTCGGGTGGCGCGGCGGTCAACGACGCGCTGTTGTCCGGTTCCATCGACATCGCAGCAGCCGGCGTCGGTCCGCTGATGACGATCTGGGACCGCACGCACGGCAAGCAGAACGTAAAGGCCGTGGCCTCGCTCGGCAACCTGCCGTACTACCTCGTATCGAATAATCCGAACGTGAAGACCATCGCGGATTTCACGGAGAAGGACCGCATTGCGGTGCCGGCGGTGTCGGTGTCCGTGCAATCGCGCGTGCTGCAATTCGCCGCCGCAAAGCGCTGGGGCGACAAGGACTACGATCACCTGGACAAGCTGACTCAAGCCGTTCCGCATCCTGATGCCGCCGCGGCGATCATTGCGGGCGGGACGGAGATCACCGGACACTTCGGCAATCCGCCGTTCCAGGAACAGGAACTCGCGGGTAATCCGAAAGCGCACATCGTGCTGAATTCCTACGACGTCCTCGGCGGTCCCAGTTCGGCCACCGTGCTTTATGCGACCGAAAAATTCCGCGATAACAACCCGAAGACGTATCGCGCATTCATCGCTGCGCTCGCGGATGCCGCGCGCTTTGTCTCGGCGAATCCGGAAGCGGCTGCGGACACCTATATCCGCGTGAACAATGCCAGGATCGATCGCAAGCTGCTGATCGGGATCATCAAGAATCCGGACACGCAGTTCAAGATCACGCCGCAAAATACGCTCGGGCTCGCCCAGTTCATGTACCGGGTCGGCGCGATAAAGAACGAGCCAAAGTCATGGCAAGACTATTTCTTCGCCGATCCGGCGCTAGGCAACGGAAGCTGAACCTGCGCCTGATGCATGGCCAGGTTTTGACAACGCCCGCGACGCAGTTCACGCCCGCGAGCGTTTTTTCGACTATCGCTCGAACATAAAATCACGGCACTGGAGCGCCAAAACCGTTGCTTATGCGTCGGCGTGTTTTGAATATGCTCAATGATTGGTTCACTCGCGCGAGGCGCCCCGCTAAGGTCGTGTTTTATGCATGAATGCACAGCCATGGCCGCCAATCCTACCGTTCTCTATCCGCCACCCGGGCCCAGTGATGCTCCCGCGACAAGCGCGAAGCTTCTCACCGTCGATAACGTCAGCCTCGAGTATCGTACCCGCGAGCGGATCGTGCGCGCGACGCATGAGGTCAGCTTCGACGTGTACGGCGGCGACCGTTTCGTGCTGCTCGGACCCTCGGGTTGCGGCAAGTCGACGCTGCTGAAAGCGGTAGCCGGCTTCATTGAACCCACCGCAGGGGCCATCCGGATCGACGACAAGCCGGTGCGAGGTCCCGGCACGGATCGCATTGTCCTGTTCCAGGAATTCGATCAATTGCCGCCATGGAAAACCGTGCTGCAAAACGTGGCCTTTCCGTTGCGTGTCGCCAAGAAACTGAGCCGCGCGGAAGCCCGCGAACGGGCCCTGCATTTCCTCGACAAGGTCGGCCTCGCTGCATTCGCCGATGCCTACCCGCACACCCTTTCCGGTGGCATGAAGCAGCGCGTTGCAATCGCTCGCGCATTGGCGATGCAACCCCGCGTGCTGCTGATGGACGAACCATTCGCCGCGCTCGACGCACTCACGCGCCGCAAGATGCAGGAGGAACTGCTGCGCTTATGGGACGAGGCGAGTTTCACGCTGCTGTTCGTCACGCACTCGATCGAGGAAGCGCTGATTGTTGGCAACCGCATCTTGCTGCTGACGCCGCATCCCGGCCGGGTTCGCGCCGAGTTGAACAGCCACCAGTTCACCAAGGACAGCTCGGGACGCAACGACTTTCAGCAGAGTGTCGCGCGCATTCATCGGCTGCTGTTTGAAGACACGGAGGCGGTTCAATGAGCACGCCGGCTATCCCATCGTTCGAATCCGTCGCGCCTGTGCCGCCGATTCGCGAAGAATACGAATGCATTCCCGAACCGCTGCAGGATGTCGCCGTGGAAGCGCCCCTGCCGTTCGGGAAGCGGCTTTCGAATCAGACGTGGTTACGCAAGGCGTTGATCGCCCTGGTCCTGATCGGGATCTGGGAAGCGGCCGCGCGTGCAGTCGGCAACGACCTGCTGCTACCGACCTTCACCGATACATTCACCGCCTTCGTGCAGGGCATCTGGTCGGGGGAGCTGATCGCTAAAACGGCGATCTCCTTGTCCGTGCTGTTGCGAGGTTATCTGCTCGGCGTGGTGCTTGCGTTCGTGCTGACATCGCTTGCAGTGTCCACGCGTTTTGGCCGGGACCTGCTGTCCATGCTGACTGCCATGTTCAATCCCTTGCCATCCATCGCGCTGCTGCCCCTTGCATTGTTATGGTTCGGCCTGGGGACCGGGAGTCTGCTGTTCGTGCTCGTGCATTCGGTGCTGTGGCCGCTCGCGTTGAACACCTACTCCGGCTTTCAATCCGTACCGGAAACGCTGCGCATGACCGGCCGCAACTATGGGCTCAAAGGCCTTCGGCATGTACTGCTGATCCTGGTTCCCGCAGCCTTGCCTTCGATCCTCGCCGGGCTTCGCGTGGGCTGGGCCTTTGCATGGCGAACGCTGATTGCGGCGGAGCTGGTGTTCGGCGCCAGTTCCGGGAATGGCGGCCTCGGCTGGTATATCTTTCAGAACCGTAACGAGCTGTACACCGATAAAGTATTCGCGGGGTTGGCGGCAGTGATCGTGATCGGCCTGGTCGTCGAACATCTCGTCTTCGATACCTTCGAACGGCTCACCGTGCGTCGTTGGGGCGTACAGCGTTAGCAGTCCAATCTGCGTGCATCGAAAAAAACCCGCGGGGCGAACCCGGCGGGCTGAACGCGTGGTTGAAGATCCACGCGGTCGACTGGGTTGCATGTCGGTGAGCCGCGCCCATCACGCCGCTCACCGCACCCTTTCAGCTATCCAGCGGCCGTCGACTTTTTAACAGACCCTCAAAACACGCTTTAAAACACGTTCACCGGGACATTCACCATCAAACGATAAACATCACTGGTGGAATCCGAGTAGTACTTGCTGCCGTGGTGATGCATGTAATAGAACTTGGCAGTCGTTCCCTTCAGTTTTCCCGAGCCAAACGTATAAGACGGGATGAAACCGAACTCATAATGGGTGCCGTGAACCGGTTCACCATTCTTCCAATAGAGATCATGCAGTGCGCTCGATGAATCGGCGTATCGGTTCGCCATGTCGGATGCATCCGCACCCCATCCATACGCGGTCCACATCGTCATTTTCAGACCCGGAACACCGTACCGGCTCATGTTAACCGTGTAGCTGAGCGACAAGGACTTTTCGTGCGGCGCGTTGTAGTCGACATCCAGTGAATTCGCCAGATAATCTCCTGCCGACTGACCGACATAATCGAAGAACTGGTTGCTCGCGATCTGCTGGAATCCCAAGGCTACCGTATGCGCGTTGTGCGTTCCCGAGAGCTGCAAGCTATACGCGTGGTTATTGATGGAGCCCTCGCGACTCTGCCCCACGTCGTGGGTGTAGTAATACGTCAGGCCGCCCGTCCAGCGAATCTGCGACGGGTCACCAATGCTGCGCGAGAGCGACAGATAATATTGATCCCACACGTTTTCAGCGCGGCTTCCGTATAACGACACGGCGGTGTCGTCATTGGGCGTGTAGTCGCCGCCCGCGAACGTGAAGCGGCTGAAGTGCGTCCCGCCGTACTCGGTCGACAACGACGAGACACTGGTCTGACCGCGGGCCAGCACCGCGTCCACACTACCCGCCTTGAGCGTCAGGTTCTTGATCTCCTCACTTGCGACGGAAACGCCGCGGTAAGTTGGCGGCAGTGCGCGGTTATCGTGGGGAACAAGAAAAGGATTATCGAATAACTGCTGACCATATTTGACAACCGTATTCGATACCCGCGCTTTCACGTCCCACACGCCCGGGTACGTCCAGGCAAGCTGGTTTTGCCCAGTTTGCCCGTCGTGATTCAAATGCACGCGGTTGCCGGCGCCTTGTCCGCCGTTCAGCTTGAACGCGCTGAACAACGACGCATCAAAACCGACGCCGAATAATCCGCGCGTATACCCCGATTCAAATACCGCCTGATTGCCAAGAACCGAAGCATCCTTCTTTTTGATACCGTCCGCTTCGAAGTGTTCGGTATAACTGCGAAACAGAAGGTTTAAATGTGAATCTTCGATAAACCCCTGGGACTTCGCCTGATTACTGATCGGCGCATCCGCTTCGGAATTCGGCGGAGAGCTGGGAGGCGCCTCAGTATGTCGTGTTGCAACATCGTCATCGTCCGCAAATGCGGACATGGCGGGGCTCATCAAACCACTGAAAACAATTAGAGATAGAGCGAGTGAACGTTTTTGTTGTTTCATGTGCTTGTCTCTTAATTCTTATGGACAGCGAGTAAAGAGGCCGATGGCCGTTCTCATATAATTTCAGCGCGAGCGAAAACACTCACGCCGGGCTCGGAACGACGCACCGGAGGGTTGTGACTGCAGGAACTGCGGGAACGACAGGGATTACGGGGACTACGGGGACTACGAAAGCGTCACGATTGGCCGAACGACTCCCCGGCCCCGTCAAGAACGGGGACCATCGGCTTTCGCAGGGGTGTCGAAACGGCGGCTAAGTCAGGTGCTAAGTCAGGCAATAAGTCAGGCGAGTGATCAGGCTAATAGGCAGGCTGCCGCGACTCCATGTTCAAGCGTGCGCAGCGGCGGCACTTCAACTGAACAACGCGCCTCCGCTTTGGGGCAACGGGTATGAAAGACACAACCCGTTGGAGGATTGATCGGACTGGGAATGTCGCTGGACAGGATCTGCACGACCTTCGTCCGTTCGATAGCCGGATTCGGCACCGGTACCGCTGAGAGCAACGCGCGCGTGTACGGATGCCGGGGACGCGCATAGAGAGAATGCTTGTCGGCAAGCTCCATGACGTGGCCCAGATACATGACCATCACGCGGTCCGAGATATGCTTGACGACGGCCAGATCGTGCGCGATAAAAATCAGCGCAAGCTTCATTTCCTGCTGCAAGGACTTGAGCAGGTTGACGATCTGCGCCTGGATTGACACGTCGAGCGCGGACACGGGTTCGTCGCAGACAATCAGCTTCGGCTCCACGATCAACGCACGCGCAATCCCGATACGCTGACATTGGCCGCCTGAAAATTCGTGGGCATAGCGGTTGATCATCTGCTCGCGCAAACCGACCTTCGCCATCATTGCGCGCACCCGCTGGTTCATTTCGTCCTTCGACATCTCCGGACGATGTTCACGCAAGGGTTCCGCAATGATCTGCCCCACCGTCATGCGTGGATCGAGAGACGCCAGCGGATCCTGGAAAATCATCTGGATGTCGCGCCGCACACCGTGCCACTGCTTCGCCGTGGCGCCGCTGAGATCCTTGCCCATCCACACGATCTTGCCATGCGTGGCGGGAATGAGGTTGAGGATGGCGCGCGACAAGGTCGACTTGCCGCAGCCCGATTCCCCTACCACACCCAGCGTCTCGCCGGCCTTCAGGTCGAAACTCACGCCGTCCACGGCCTTCAGCGTGCGCGATGGCGCCCACGGCAACTTGCTCTTCGCCTTGACGTTGAAATGAACCTGGACGTCGCGCACGGACAGGATGGTTTGCTCAGACATGGGCCACCTCGTGCAACGACTTCATCTGCTCGACCGGGCGATTGCAGGCTCGCAGCCAGGTGGTGTCGCCGCCAAACGATTCGAGCGGCGGGACTGAATCAGCGCAGCGCTCGCTGGCGTCTATGCAGCGCTCCTGGAACGGGCAGCCCGACGGCGGATGCGCCATGTTCGGCGGATTGCCGGGAATGCCGACGAGCGGCGCGTCGCTCTGATCCAGCCGCGGCAGTGCGCGCAGCAAACCGATCGTATAGGGATGCGAAGGACGGGCGAACAGGTTGTCCGCGTTGCATTGTTCCATGACGCGGCCGCCGTACATCACCATGACTTGCTCGCACAGACCGGCGACCACGCCGAGGTCGTGCGTGATCAGCACGATCGCCGTGCCGAAGTCGTGTTGCAGGTTGCGCAGGAGCTGAAGTATCTGCGCCTGGACCGTGACGTCGAGCGCCGTGGTGGGTTCGTCGGCGAACAGCACTTGCGGTTCGCACAGCAATGCCATTGCGATCATCACGCGCTGGCGCATGCCGCCGGACAGTTCATGCGGATATTGATCGATACGATGCGCGGCTTCGGGAATCCGCACCGCTTCCAACATTTCGATAGAGCGTTTTTTCGCGGCGCGCCGCGTCATGTTCTTGTGCAGTTCGAGCACTTCCGTCATCTGGCGTTCAATGGTCAGATACGGATTCAGCGACGTCATGGGGTCCTGGAAGATCATGGAAAGGCGATTGCCGCGAATGCGGTTCAGTTTTTTCGCCGGCATGGTCAGCAGGTTCTCACCCTGATAGATCGCGCTGCCTTTTGCGCGCCCATTGGTCGCGAGCAGCCCGAGCATGGCGAGCACGCTCTGACTCTTGCCCGACCCCGATTCGCCGACAATGCCGAGCGTGCTGCCTTCTTCCAGGTCAAAACTCACACCGTTGACTGCGCGGACCACGGCGTCGGGCGAGTCGAAGGCGACTTCCAGATTATTTACCTTGAGCAGTGACATGGTGCTTACCGATCCTTCGGGTCGAGCGCGTCGCGCAGACCGTCGCCAACAAAGTTGATGCAATACAGCGTCACCGACAACAACGCCGCCGGGAACAGGAGAATCCAGGGCGCTGTTTCCATCACGCCAACGCCGTCCTGAATCAAGACGCCCCAACTGGTCATGGGCTCCTGCACGCCGAGTCCAAGAAACGATAGCACGGACTCCGTAAGAATAACGCCAGGAACCGTAACCGTTGTGTAAATAGCCACAATGCCGAGCAGGTTCGGAACGATGTGACGCACGATGATGCCGCTGGTGGAAACGCCAATAGCGCGCGCCGCCTCAATGTATTCCTTGGAGCGGATTGCCAGCGTCTGACCACGTACGACGCGTGCCATGTCCATCCACGAGAACACCGTAATGGTAAGCACCACGAGGTAGAACTCGCGGCCAAGCAGCGTGACCATCAGGATGGCGATAAGCAGGTACGGGATCGCGTACATCATGTCGACAATCCGCATCATTGCGTTATCCACACGGCCGCCTACGAAGCCCGCGATCGCACCCCACACTATGCCGAGCGTGACCGACGTCAGCGTGGCGAGGCCACCGATCATCAGCGAGACACGGCCGCCGACCAGGCAGCGCACGAGCAGGTCGCGGCCGGTTTCGTCCGTGCCGAACAGGTGCCAGTTTGCAAACGTTGGCGTGGAACTCATCATGTTCCAGTCGGTGGAGTCGAAGGCGTTCGGCAGCAGCATGGGGCCGAACGCACAGGCCAGGGTAATCAGCAGCAGGATGACGAGACTGGCCACGGCGGCCTTGTTGCGCGCGAAGCGCATACGGGCGTCCTGCCATGGGCTGCGGCCTTCCACCGGCACGGCCAGCACGCTCTCGAGCGTGGGGACGAGCGTTCCTTGTTTCATTGCGGACCTCAGGCTGGTTGA
The DNA here is from genome assembly GCF_001544555.2 of Caballeronia udeis. Lineage (GTDB taxonomy): Bacteria > Pseudomonadota > Gammaproteobacteria > Burkholderiales > Burkholderiaceae > Caballeronia > Caballeronia udeis. Next base: position 19,846 of record NZ_FCOK02000057.1, read on the forward strand.
CTCATTATTTCAGTAACGGATTTTCGGATCGAGCCACGCGTACGCGAGATCGACCAGCAGATTGAGCAGCACCGCGACCACCGTTACGAGCACGACCAGTCCCAGCACGAGCGTGTAATCGCGATTGGCCGCGCCGTTCACTATCAGCTTGCCGATTCCCGGCAACGAGAACACGGACTCGGTAACGACCGCGGCCGTGATCGAGCCGATGGCGAGCGGACCGATCACCGACACCACGGGAATCATGGTCGGCCGCAGCGCATGGCGCAGCACGACCGTCCAGCGCGACAAACCCTTGGCGTAGGCTGTTCGAATGTAGTTGGTGTTCAGCACTTCGATCAGGCTGCCGCGTGTCACGCGTCCTACCGTCGCCACGTTGATGATGGTCAGCAGCAGCACCGGCAGCACCATGTAGCGCACATGAAAGCCGTTCCAGCCGCCGGCCGGAAGCCATTTCAGCAGAATCGCGAACACGAGGATCAGCACGGGTCCGATCACGAACGAAGGGAACGCGCTGCCCGCGTTGCCGATGATCATCAGCAGATAGTCCGCCGGGCTGTTGCGATAAAGCGCCGCAAAAATGCCGAGCACGACGCCCAACACGATGGCCAGCAACATGGATACACCGCCGATAGTCAACGACACCGGCAACGCACGCAGCACGAGGTCGTTGACGCTCCAGTCAGCGTACCGGAACGATGCCCCCAGGTCGCCGTGCAGCAGGCTGTTGAGGTACAACAGATACTGCTTCCAGAGCGGCTCGCCAAGATGGTATTTCGCCTGCAGGTTGGCCAACACCTCGGCGGACACTTTGCGCTCACCGTCGAACGGACCGCCCGGCGTGGCGTGCAGCAGCAGATAACATACCGTGACGACAATCAGCAGGGTAGGCACCGTCAACAGCACGCGCCTCAACGTATAAGACCACATGGGACATCTCTCCTGGCGGCGCCTTGACAAACCGCGTCACGGCAACCGCATCTTGCTGTTTGCTGGATAGTATTGCGGGTTATTTCAGGTCATTGCGGGTCGTTGCGTCCCGCTCAATGCGCCACGATATACATGTCCTTGCTGCGGTAACGGTCCATCGGGTTCTTCACCGAATACCCGCCAACATAGCTTTTCACCAGCCTGACGGTGGTGTATTGCAAGAGCGGCAGGATCGGATAGTCGTCCATTACAAGCTTCGCGGCCTGGGTTTGCAACTGCGTGCGCTTGACCTGATCGGTGCTTGCGTTCGCTTCTTTAATGAGCGCGTCGGCCTTGGGATTGCAATTGCCGCTGTCGTTCTGGTCCGAACCGCATTGCACCAGCTGCAGGAACGTGGTCGCGTCGTTATAGTCTGCGACCCAGCCATTGCGTGCAATCTGATAGTCGCCGGCATGACGCTTCTTCAATAGCACCTTGAACTCCATCGCGTCGATCTCCGTGTCCAGACCGAGCTTTGTTTTCCACTCGGAGGCCGCAAAAATAGCCATTTTCTTGTGATAGTCGCTGGTGTTTGTCGCGAAGTGCAGCGTCGTACCCGGCTTCACGCCTGCTTGCGCGAGCAGCTTTTTCGCTTCGTCCACGCGCTTCGCCATGGGCCACGTCGACCAGTCGTAGGCCGTCACGTCCGCACCCTTCACGCCCTTCACGATGACGCCGTACGCCGGAATCTGACCGTCCGCGGTAACACGTTGTGCGAGGATGTCACGGTCGATCACCATGGAGAGCGCCTGGCGCACGCGCACGTCCTTGAGCAACGGGTCTTTGTTATTGAACGAGTAGTAGCGCAGTCCGAGCATGGGCGCGATCCTCATGTCGGCGGGGAATTCCTGCTTGTATTTCGGGTACATGCCGGATGGCAACTGTGACACCCAGTCGTTGTCGCCCGACTGGAACAGCTTGATGTCCGTGGTCTCGCTCTCGACCGGCAGATACGTCACTTGCAACAACTGCACGTGCGCCGCGTCCCAGTACTGCGGGTTGCGTGCCAGCACGAGCTTGCTGTTCACCTGCCAGTCCTTCAGCATGAACGCACCGTTGCTCACCAGCTTGCCAGGTTTGGTCCAGTCCTTGCCATACTTTTCAATAGAGGCCTTGTTCAGCGGACCGAGATTCGTATTGGACACCAACTCCGGAATGAACGACACCGGATACGGCGTCTTGATTTCGACCGTGTAGGGGTCGATTGCGCGAATGCCCAGCGTGTCGGGTGACTTCTTGCCCGCCACAATGTCGGCGCCGTTCAACAGGAAGACGCCGAACGTACTCGCGTAGGGCGAGGCGATCTTCGGGTCGACAAGGCGCTGGCAGCCGTACACGAAATCGCTCGCGACCACCGGCTCTCCGTTCGACCACTTCGCATTCTTTCGCAGATGGAAGATCCACGTGGTTGCATCCTTCTGCTCCCATTTTTCCGCCACGCCTGGCACGACGGTCCCGTCGGCATCGGTGGCGGTCAGCCCTTCGAACAGATCGCGCGCCACGTTGTTGGCCGGCACGCTCTCAGCCAGGTTCGGGTCGAGCGTCTCGACCTCGGACGCGTTGTTGCGCACCAGCTCTTGCTTGGCCGCAAGCTGCACACCGGACGGCACGAGAGCCGCATGAGCCAGGTGAACATTGCTTGCGGCTGCAACGCAGACACTCGCGGCAAGGACGGTAAGCCACTTGCCTGAAACGCGGCGATGAACAGCATCGCCCGGACGAAAAAACGCGTCAACGCGTGTGTTACGAGCAACAAGAACTGCAAACAACGTCATGGGAATCCTTATTATTTATGTGTTCATCAAGCACTGAACGCTGGATTACAAGAGCTTTTGACCCTGTGCAACATGTCGATGCGTGGCTATCCGCCGCTACGCACCGCAGTTCGCATGCCGAAGCAGACGGACGGCGGCCAGCATCTTAGACCACCTAACATTTTGCTTTCGCGCTTACTGCTCGAGGGCAGGCATTGTGTGCTTGCCCTCACCTCGTATTTGTCTTCTTCTCTGACACGTCGCTTTAAGAATCTTTACACAGACCCTACGAACTGACGACAGAACCGAGTTCGCCGGGAGTATTTCAGAGCAATAAAGCGGAATCCACTCACATGTGCTTATAGGGCATGTGTTTTGGGTATAGGTAGACGAAGGCGGGTTTCACTCGTGCTTTATCCACGCGCGCGCGGCCGTAAATTAGCGGGCACGCGTGGTTCGCGCTACCATCGGCGTCCTTGAGGTTCGTGGACGTAGGTTCAACACAATGATACGTTTTCGCCAGATAGAAGCTTTCCGCTCGTTGATCATGACGGGCACCAGTGTCGGGGCGGCGCGCGCGCTGCATGTCACTCAGCCCGCCATCAGCCGCCTGATCGCGGATTTGGAGGCCGACCTCGGTTTCAGCCTGTTCAGCCGCGTGGGCGGCCGCTTGAATCCGACCAACGCCGGGTTGCGCTTTTATAAATCGGTCGAAGAGAATTTCCTGGGGCTGGAACGCCTGAAACAGGTCGCCGAGATCATTCGCGACGAGGCGTCCGAAGGGCTGACCGTCGCGTGCCAGCCGGTAATTGCCAGCACCCTGCTGCCTCCCATCCTGGCCGACTTTGTCGAGCGTCATCCGGGCGTGCCTATTCGTGTCGACTCGGTCAAAGTCCCCGAAGTGCTCACGATCCTGCAAAACCACAAGGCGGACGTCGCCATCAGCCAGGCGTTTGCGGCGGTTGCGGGGATCGAGGTGGAGAAATTGCTGCACGCGCGGGCGCAATGCGCGATGCCTGCATCGCATCGGCTGGCAAAGAAAAAAACCGTGCGGACACAGGATCTGCGAGGCGAACGCATCATCGGCTGGGTACCGAATTCACGGCAGCCTTACGCGGCCGAGCAATCGTTGTTCGCCGCCGGCGAAGACCGGGCGAACTACACCGTGCTGACCGACACCGCGCACACGCGCTATGCGATGGTCGCGGGCGGTCTGGGTGTATCGATCGTCGAACCGTTTGCAGCCAAGGTGTGGCGCGCGCACGGCGTGGTCGTGCGCCCGTTCGACGCCGCAATCGAATACGAATACGTGCTGTCGTATCCGAGCAGTGGCATACGCTCGGACCTGGTCGCTTCGTTCCGCGAGTCCGTGTTGCGTGTTGTGGCAACGTACTCCCTCGACGAAGCACCGGCATCCGCTGGCGCCGAGGCCTGAGGCATACGTCCGCCGCTTTTGAACGCGCGGTCCGCCCCGCGTTCATCTCGTCCGGCGCGACCCCTTCAATAGGGTCGCGATCCATTCCGGTGGCCAAACCGATCGCGTAACTGCTCCCTGCAGCCCTGACCGTCATGCTCCTGCGCCAAGTCAAGGACGGGGCTTCCCACCATTTCGGAATCAATTACGCCCGTGGTATAAGCCCCGGAGCGTTCCCGCCTGAGCGCTGCGCCGGAAAAGGCGACGGGGCAAGACGATTACCCCCGGGGCGGGTACCCATTTTCAGGAGGAGCAAAGATGTCCATGAAGAAGTCCGTGAGTTCGTTGTATCGCACACGTCCGTTCGCCCTTGGAACGCTCGCCGCGACGGCGCTTTCGCTCTCGCTCGGGTTTGTCGAAAGCACCCCCGCCTATGCAAAAGTCCCGGCGCAACCCGTTGTCCTGACGGCGTCGGCGGTGGCAGTCGCCGACAAGTTCGCAGCGGACGCCGCCGAGCAGGTCCTCAAGGAAGGCGGCAATGCCGTTGATGCGGCCGTCGCGATCGCGTTCACGCTGGCAGTGACGTACCCGGAAGCGGGCAACCTGGGCGGCGGCGGCTTCATGACGCTCTACGTGGATCATCGTCCCTACTTCCTCGACTATCGCGAGCGCGCCCCCATTGCGGCCACGAAGAACATGTATCTCGATGACAAGGGTGAAGTCATCAAGGGCATGAGCCTGTTCGGTTACCGCGCGGTCGGCGTGCCGGGCACGGTGTCGGGTATGTGGGAAGCGCAGAAGCGCTTCGGCAAGCTGAAATGGAAACAGGTCGTCGCGCCCGCGATCAAGTACGCGCAGGACGGCTTTGAAGTCAGCGACCAGTTGCAGGAGCGCAAGGACGCCGCATCGAAGGACTTCGCGGGCAAGACCAACTTCGAAAGTTACTTCGGAGGCCTGAATAAAGGCGTGAACTTCAAGCAGCCGGAACTGGCGGCGACGCTTCAACGCATCTCGGACAACGGTGCAAAGGGCTTCTATGAAGGCCGGACGGCGGACCTGATCGCAACAGCCATGACCGGCCATGGCCTGATCACGGCACAGGACCTGAAGGAATACAAGGCGGTGTGGCGCCAGCCGGTGCTCGCGAGCTGGAACGGCTACCGCATCATCACCGCGCCGCCGCCGAGTTCCGGCGGTATCGGCCTGGTCCAGTTGCTGAAGATGAAGGCCGATCTCAAGGACAAATATGCCAACGTGCCGCTCAACTCGGCGCAATACATTCACCTGACCGCGGAAATTGAAAAGCGCGTGTTCGCGGATCGCGCCCAGTATCTCGGTGACCCCGATTTCTACAAGGTACCGGTCGCGCAACTCACTAACGACGACTACATCCTGAAGCGTGCATCCGAGGTGAATCCCGACACGCCGTCGGACACCAAGAGCGTCCTCCCGGGCCTTGGCACCACGATGCCGGAAAAGGCTGAAACCACGCACTTCTCGGTGATCGACAAGTGGGGCAACGCGGTATCGAATACGTACACTATCAACGGCTATTTCGGCTCCGGTGTGGTGGTGGACGGCACCGGTGTCGTGCTGAACGACGAGATGGACGACTTCTCCTCGAAGCCGGGCGTGGCGAACATGTTCGGCGTGGTGGGCAGCGACGCGAACGCCATCGAACCGCGCAAGCGCCCGCTTTCTTCCATGTCACCGACCATCCTCACGAAGGACGATCAGGTCGCGATGGTGATCGGGACACCGGGCGGCTCGCGCATCTTTACCTCGATCTTCCAGGTGATCACCAACGTCTACGACTTCTCCATGCCCTTGCCCGAAGCAGTCGCGGCGATGCGCTTCCATCACCAGTTGCTGCCGCCGAACACGATTTTCTGGGAGCCGTACAAGCCCATTGACGGCGATCTCGCGAAGGAACTGGAAGCGAAGGGATATAAGCTCTCGGGGCAGGATTTCAACGGCGATATCCAGGTCATCAAGATCAATGGAACAACGCCGGAACCCGCCGCTGATCCACGTGGCCGGGGCGTCACGCGTGTGATTCAGTAAGCGCTCGCGGTCGTTCCAGGTTGTTCGTATCAGACAAAAGGGCCAGGTCGTATCAGACCTGGCCCTTTTTATTTTCTGCCGTGCCCATATGCCTTCGAAGCCGTATTGAAACGGACCTTATAAGGATCGCGGCATGACTGGAATCCCATTTTTGAGATTGGAGGCGGGTTAATGTTGCCCTAGTCTCTGTGCTGGCCCAGTCCAGTGCGTTGGCTCCCGCCAACACCATAAATAAACCTATCGAGACGACCCTGAAGACGGCGTGCCCGGTCTGCAAAAGACCGCCCGGCCCGCTTGTTTCAGCCTGCTGATAAAGGAGAACAGCTCATGATGGAACCCCACGCCCAGCCGCTTGGCGGCATCGACATCCCGGATGACGCAGCCGCGTCCCAACCAGGCGGATTGATCGACCGATACTTTCAAATCAGTGCGCGCGGCAGTACCCAGCGGCGCGAGGTGATTGCCGGGATCACCACCTTCCTGGCGATGGTTTATTCCGTGTTCGTCGTCCCGGCCATGCTCGGCAAGGCCGGATTCGACACACGCGCGGTCTTCGTGGCGGTCTGCCTGACAACGGCATTCGGCTCGCTCCTGATGGGCATATGGGCTCGCTTGCCGATCGCGATCGGCTGCGCAATCTCGCTCACCGCGTTCACTGCGTTCGGGCTGGTGCTGGGCAAAGGGCTCTCGCCTGCGGTTGCACTTGGCGCCGTCTTCCTGATGGGCGTCACCTTCACCGCTATCTCCGTCACCGGCGTGCGCTCGTGGATCCTGCGCAATCTGCCGACAGGCGTGGCGCATGGCACGGGCATCGGCATCGGTTTGTTCCTGCTGCTGATCGCGTCTAACGATGTCGGCCTGATCGTCAAGAATCCGGGTGCCGGTTTGCCTGTTTCGCTTGGCCATATCACAGCGTTCCCGGTGCTGATGTCGATCTTCGGACTCGCGGCAATCATCGGGCTGGAGCGCCGGCGTGTTCCGGGCGGGATCTTGCTGGTGGTGGTCGGTTTGTCGGCGCTGGGACTGGCCTTCGATCCCGCCGTCCGTTTTACCGGCGTGTTCGCGTTGCCCTCGCTGAGCGCGCCCGGACATGCTTCGCTGATCGGCGCGATGGACATTCGCGGCGCGCTTTCGCTGGCCGTGCTGCCTAGCGTGTTCGCGTTGGTGATGACGGCGGTGTTCGACGCCACCGGCACGATTCGCGCCGTTGCGGGACAGGCCGGTCAGATAGACGAGAAAGGCCGGATTGTGAACGGCGGACGGGCGTTGACGGCGGACTCGGTCAGCTCGATCGTCGCCGCGTGCCTGGGCGGTGCGCCAGCGGCGGCTTATATTGAATCGACGGTGGGCGTGGCGGCAGGCGCGAAGTCGGGCCTGGCGGCCGCTACCGTTGGCGTGATGTTCCTGCTGGTGATGTTCTTCTCGCCGCTCGCCGGACTCGTGCCCTCGTACGCGACGGCTCCGGCCCTGATGTACGTCGGCCTGCTGATGCTCGCAAGCGTGAGCAAGCTTCACATGGACGATCTTGTCGACACCATGTCAGGTCTTGTCTGCGCCGTGTTCATTGTGCTGTCGGCGAATATTGTGACCGGCATCATGCTCGGCTTTTGTACGCTCGTGATCGGGCGCGTGGTAGCCGGCGAATACAAGAAGCTCAACGTTGGCACGGTGGTGATCGCCGCAGTGCTCGCCGCGTTTTATCTCGGCGGATGGGCTATCTGACCTGACGGGCGGTGAGCATCTGGCGCAATTTGGCGCAATCAGCACATGCAGGATTCGCATCCCGGTTGCCGGCAATTTTTCCGGCAACCGTCCTGACTCGGACAACGCCGATGAACGACGTTCAAGAGCGATGAAACGGCTCGATTGGTGCGTCGATTCAGCGGTTGGTCGTTGGTCAAACTACAGCGATTTACTTCCGGCGATACGCTTCAGCCAGCACTGCGCAGTTTTGCAGATGCAGGTTCAACGCACGAACAGCTTCGCGGCGAACGACAGCCTTCGTCTTGCGGAACCATGAACCGAACGAAACGAGAAGCGAACCTTGAGCGGTGGTTTTCATGAGAGCACCTCAGCGTGAATTAGGGATTACCCTTTAGGGAATACCCTTTAGGGAATACCCTTTAGGGAATACCCTAATTATACGCACCCAATGCTGCGTTGCAAAAAAGATTTGAGATCGACGGGTTAAATGAAGTGTCTACGCAACAGCGCGCAGATCGAGCCCGCGTCGGGTCCGGCTAGGTCCGGCCCTTTTAAACGCCGGCACGCGGAACACGTCGCCTGCCCCTCTGGAAGCCCTTAGGGGACGACGGAAAGAAACAGGAAGGTCGCGAAAATAACCAGGTGGACCACCCCCTGAAGCACGGTCGAGCGTCCGGTGCCAAGCGTCAGGACGCTCACCAGCAGGGTCAACGCGAGCAGTACGATTTCCTTTGGACCAAGACCGAGTGCGATCGGCTGGCTGATCGCGAGCGACACGACCGCTACGGCCGGAATCGTCAACCCGATGCTCGCGAGCGCCGACCCCAGCGCCAGGTTCAAACTCGTTTGCAACCGGTTCAGCCGGGCCGCGCGCAAGGCGGCCACGCCTTCCGGCAGCAGCACCAGCGCGGCAATGACCACGCCGACCACCGCTTCCGGTGCACCGGCGCTGGCAACACCCGCCTCGACCGCCGGCGACAGCAGCTTCGCGAGCCCGACAACCGAAATCAGCGAGAGCAGCAGCAAACCGCCCGAGGCCCACGCGTAACCGTTGGTCGGCAGCGGTGCGTGAACGTCATCGGATTCGGCTTGATTCGGATCAATTGCCGGCACTGGCGGCAGGAAATAGTCGCGATGCCGCACTGTCTGCACAAAAACGAACACGACGTAAAGCACGAGCGACGTCACGCCGACAAACACCAGTTGCGATGTCGATAACCCTGGCCCCATCACCGTGCTGGTGAAGTTGGGCAAAACCATTGTCAGTACCGACAGCGCACACAGGATGGCGAGCGTTGCGCTTGCGCCTTGCAACTGGAAATTCTGCTCGTGATGGCGCATACCGCCCACGAGCAGGCAAATCCCGACAATTCCGTTGCACACGATCATGATCGCGGCGAACACAGTGTCGCGCGGCAGTGCCGCTTTTTCCGGCCCCCCCGAGACCATGACGGAGACGATCAGCGCCACTTCGATCACCGTGACCGCGATCGCGAGCACCAGCGTGCCGAACGGCTCGCCAACGCGATGCGCCACCACTTCGGCGTGATGGACTGCGGCAAACACGGCCGCCGCGAGTGCGATGGCCGCGAGTACGAACAGGAAGCCGTTCGGCATCGCGAACGTCACTCCCAGGATGACAAGTGCGGCAAATGGCGCGATGCACGTCCAGTCCAGCTTGAATTTCATCGATGCTCCAGGGCTGTGCTGCGTGTGGATGGAAGTGTCAGGAAGGCTGACCGGCTGCAGGGTTTAGTCCGGCCCGATTACTTGAAAGTGCCGTCAGATTACAGGTTCTTGGCGCACACGGGCCGTTGCAGGGCTTGCAACAACTGCCCGAAGATGCATGAGCGGCTATAGGCAGCGTTCCTGCCTGCGAAACGTTAGGAAGCTGTAAACCGTTACGCGTCAGCGAGTTGGAGGCGGCTCACGCATGTTGTCCACATGGCTATCCACAAAAAATGTGGATAAGTCACGGCACTGATTCTAATCGGTGCCCTGTGTCAGTTGAGTATCCGTGGGCGGGTCCACGCGCTCCATCTGCCCTGCCGAGCGATGACCACGGGCGACTAACCCTGCACGAAAGAAAGGGCGCCGCCGGTTTCCCGGCCGCGCCCCTTCACACTTCGTTCAGACGAAACTCAGGAAACGAATTCCGTCTTCAGCGTGATCTTCGTGTTTCCGGCGAACAGCTTGGACACCGGGCAGCCCTCTTTCGCCGCGTTGGCGAGCTTCTCGAACGTGGCTTTGTCCGTGCCGGGCACCTTCGCTGTCACATCCAGATGGCAGGCGGTGATAGAGAACCCGTCGCCGTCCTTATCCAGCGTCACAGTAGACTTCGTTTCGATGCTTTCCGCCGTGAGGCCCGCCTGCGTAAGTTGCAGGGACAGCGCCATCGTGAAACAGCCCGAATGCGCAGCGCCGATCAGCTCCTCGGGATTCGTTCCGGGACCACCTTCGAAACGGGCTGAAAACCCATAAGGCGCGTCTTTCAACACGCCAGTTTGCGTCGAAATGTAACCTTTACCGTCCTTGATGCCACCACTCCATTTGGCCGATGCTGTCTTTTGCACGAGTGTTCTCCAGAAAGTCAGGGGGAAATGCCACGCAATACCGCCGCAGCATGGATCGACCGCCAAGCCGGTTGAAACGCGCGCGCCGGCTTTGACGCGCCATCGGGTTGAGCAAGCACTTAGGATGCCCGAAGCAAAGCGCATGCGTTGCCGAACCATTTTCCGGGGCCGGCCCCGTTCAAGGAGGATCGATGTCGCCATCGACGCGTTCCGTGCGCTCTTCCCGGCCCTCGGGGACGTGAAGATAGCGCTGGCATGGGGCGGGTTATATCGACGTCACCCCGGATGCCGTGCCTGTGATCTCAGCCGCGCAGCAGGTTCAGGGCATGTTCATCGCCACCGGCTTTTCGGGGCACGGCTTCGGAATTGGCCCTGGGGCGGGGAAGCTGATGGCCGACATGGTCGCGAACGACAAGCCGCTGGTGGACCCGCAAGCATTCCGGCTGAGCCGCTTCAGCGACGGCACAAAGATAGAATTGGATGGTGGGTTTTAAGCGAGAAAAACGGAGGAACGCAGAATTTTACAGAGGATGTTTGTGGCTTTTATCACGGCCAGGTCCCTCGCAGCAGGGGTGCCGGAAAGGCATCAACAAGCTTGCCGCCAGCCAGCTCCGAGCAGTCGCTCAGAGCTGCTTTACAAAATTACTTGCCCGAGATGACTCGGCGTGCTTCGATCTCTGCGAGTTCAAGCGCAGCCTGCTCGGTTTTCACCGGACGTCCGCATCCACGTCCAAATGTCTGCCCAATGGACTCGTTACCGTTCTGAGTCACGACTCGGATATAACCCTTGAACATTGCGCCCGGTGCTGACTTTACCAACGCCTCGACGGTCTTGTTGCCCTTCGTTTCTTTGAATGCCATGGAGGCCCCCTGTTTAATAGTGGGCGGATCCTATCACGAACGGGCGTCCGATCCTTTTCGGCCGTGTCCTGTTGCGCGCGCTGCGCCCGACGAAATCGTCGAAGAACGCAGCGAGCGGCCATGCAGGCCACCGGGATGACATCGCTCTGCGGGGAAAGCGTGGACGGAGATAAAGCTCGATGTCGGGTAGAATTTTGGACTAACTTTGGACCAATTCCGGACCGCCCTTATATGACAAGCTCCAAGCTGTACCTCGACGTGTGGTCCGACTTCGTCTGCCCTTTCTGCTATCTGGAAGTGCCGGTCATCGACCAGTTCAAGAATACTTATGGCGACGCGGTCGAAGTCCGCTGGCACGCGTTTGAACTGCGCCCAGAACCCGCTTCCGCGATCGATCCGGATAGCGACTCCCTGCAAGAAACCTGGGAAAACTCGGTCTATCCCATAGCCAACGAACGCGGTTTGTTGCTGCGCCTGCCGCCGGTTCAACCGCATAGCCGCAAGGCGTTCGAGACCGCGTTTTTCGCGCGCGAATCGGGTCGTTTCGACGTTGTGCATCGTGCGATCTTCAAGGCGTATTTCGAGGACGGCATCGATATCGGCGACACCGATGCGCTCCTGGATATCGCTGCTACCTGCGGCATTGATCCTGAATCGTTGGAAGAAGTGTTGCTAGGCGATGAGTTGACTGACGCGGTCATCGAAGACGAAGAGTTCGCGAAGAAGCTCGGCGTGACGGGGGTGCCGTTCGCCGTGCTCTCGCGTGACGGCGTGGGCGAACAGGAACCGCCGCCGCCCATCGCGCTGCGCGGCGCGGCGCCAATCGAGCATTTCGAAGCAGCGCTCGGACGTTTGTTCCCGGAAGGATTTTCGGCCGCTTAAGCGTTCTATAGCGTGCTTCGGCGCGCTATAGAAGCTCGAATCAGGACACAGTCCCTGTCGCGACATCGTGAGCGGCAGGCACCATCGATCCCGTCAGCACGCCTTCTACCGCGTTGAGCACCGTCGCCACATCGGGCGGAGCACTCTGGTCGCCGACCGAAATCGAATGCTCTGACGAAGCAATGCCGAAATGCTCGCGCGACGTTGCCGTAAAAATCATCACCGTGGGCCGGCCCAGCGCATACGCCAGGTGGACCAGCCCCGTATCCATGCCAACGACCAGCGCCGATGCATTGATGCAATGCGCGCACTCGGTCACGGTCAGCTTCGGCAACACGATCGCGCCCGGCACGAGCGCCGCAATCTGCTCGCCCTCCCGGCGCTCGCCTTCCGTGCCCCACGGCAGCGCAATCCGATAACCTCGCGCCGTCAATGAACGCCCCGTCTCGGCCCACCGGTCGATCGGCCATTTCTTTTCATCGGCTGATGTGGCGTGGAACAGCATGGCGATAGGCGTGCCCTCGGGAAGCTGAAGCGGTGTAGCCAGCGGCGGTAGCCGGAGATTGAAGTCGGGGGTTTCGTCGAAGCTATAGCCCAACGCGTCGGCCACGCTCACACGCATGCCGCGCCACGCATCCGTTTTCGGCCGTGGCCCGAAGCGCTTGTTGTACGCAAACGCCGCGCCGAGTTCGCCCAGGTCCCTGTTCTTGTAACCGTAACGCCGCCGCCCACGGGCCAGGAACGCGATGATCGCGCTCTTGTACACGCCATGGATATCCAGGATCACATCGTACTTCTCGGCCCTCAAGTCGCCGATAGACGCGGCGATGTCTTTCAAATCCGCCCAGCTTCGTGCTTTCTTGAACTTGCGCAGCGGCGCGCTCAACACGCGGTCTACGGCTGGATTCCAGCGAATGATGTCGGCGAAAGCCGCGTCTGCCGCCCAGTCGATCTTGGCAGACGGAAATGCACGGCGAAGATCGGAGACGACAGGCTGCGTCTCTACGATATCGCCCAACGATGTCACCTTGACAATCAGGATTCGCTTCATGGGAATGCTATGGGACCTTTATTTCGCCAGCGCGTGGCTTCGTGCGGCGACGCATGAACCGGAACCGCTTGGCGGCTGGATCGCGTGACCGCTAGCGCTCTCGGCAAATCGAAAGGCGTTCGGATCATGATCGATCTGAAAACCGGGATTCTATAAATTGGCGTAATGCCGCGCTGTCAGCATGTGTAAGTTTTGCGCTGCGTGTTCTGCCCGAATTATCCGTCGAAATAACGGTTTTAACTACTATTTCACGGTCTTTCATGAACAAAGCGCCGAACGTACAGGCGCTTTGCCATTGAAAATTGCGTTGTCCAATGACCGTAAAAGAACCACCCTCAGAGCGTTTTAGCGCCGAAAGTGTCGCACTGTCCCATATCGCCCGTCGCCAATCCGCGATTCAACCAGCGCTGGCGTTGCGCGCTCGCGCCGTGCGTGAAGGCTTCCGGAACCACGCGTCCTTGCGTTTGCTTCTGCAGCCGGTCGTCGCCTATCGCGCCCGCCGCGTTCAGCCCTTCCTGAAAGTCACCCGGCTCGATCAGCTTCGCGTTGTTCTTCTGGGCGACGTTCGCCCAGACACCCGCGAAACAATCCGCCTGCAATTCGACACGCACCGACAACTGGTTGGCCTGTTCCCGCGACATCCGCTGCCGCGCGGCATCGACCTTGTTCATGACGCCCAGGACGTTCTGCACATGGTGGCCGACTTCGTGTGCAATCACATACGCCTGCGCAAAATCTCCGCCTGCACCGAACCGATCGCGCAATTCCCGATAGAACGATAAATCGATGTAGACCGTGCGATCGTTCGGGCAGTAGAACGGCCCCATGGCTGACTGACCGGTGCCGCACGCCGTAGCGGTACCGCCGGTGAACAGGACCAGCTTCGGCGCCGGATAATCCTGGTTGTAGCGGGTCCGGAAAATCTGCTGCCATGTGCGTTCGGTATTGCCGAGTACACGGCGCACAAACACGGCATCCTGATCGCTCGCGCTTGCCTGCGGCTGAGCGCGCGGGTCCACCTGGCGTTGCTGCGACTGCGGCTGGCTGTATGAACCGCTCTTCCCGGTCGAGCCGCCGCCCAGGATCAGCATGGGATCGATGCCGAAGAAATAGGCGGCGGCCAGCGCGATGACAATCGTGCCGATACCAATCGAGCGCCCTCCGCCGATGCGAAACCCTCCGCCGCCCCCTCCCCCGGCGCCGCGCCGGTCCTCCACATTGCGGCTCTCTGCTTCGTCATCAAGACGCATGGTTTTTCTCCCGTCGCGATGTCTGGTTTGCACGGCCGCAGGTCTATTCCTCCGACCACGAAAACGCCGGCGATGCTGTTTCGTCATGGTACCCGCCGTGCGCCGGTACATCACCGCAGAATCGCGCCAGGAAGGTCACAGCTCGCGACGAGCCCCAGGCGTTCCGGCTCGCCTGCATGCGGTCAATCGCATTTGACGCAGTGCGGTCGATTGTCGCGGAATTGGCGAACCCGCGATTGCAGGCGTTAACTCAATCGCTCAAAAAAACATCGATTAAACAGTCAGTTACAGATCAACTATCTCAAAAATTGCGACATTTCCGCACATTCCCGCCTCCTGCCGCGTCGCACCAATCATCTCAAAAACTGGCTTAGAGTCACTCCCGTCGTACTTGATCCAGCCAATAGTTCAACCAACCAGCGCCCGCTCGCGAGCTCGTTTCGAGTGCGCCCGCGACGGCTGCACAACCTGCCATGCATACCACTCAGCAAGCGCTCGATCTAGCGCGTATCCAGTTCGCTTTTACGGTTTCTTTCCACATCGTTTTCCCTGCGCTCAGCATTGGCCTGGCGAGTTTTATCGCTGTGCTCGAAGGTATGTGGCTCAAAACCGGCAAGCCGGTCTACAAGGAGTTATGCCTCTTCTGGTCGAAGGTGTTCGCCGTCGCGTTCGGCATGGGCGTGGTGTCCGGTGTCGTGATGAGCTACGAATTCGGCACCAACTGGGGCGGTTTTTCAAGCTTCGCCGGCCCGATCACCGGTCCGCTGCTCGCCTACGAGGTCATGACCGCGTTTTTCCTGGAAGCGGGATTCCTCGGCATCATGCTGTTCGGCTGGAACAAGGTTGGACCGAAGGCGCACTTCGGCGCCACGCTGATGGTCGCCATCGGCACACTGATCTCGGCCTTCTGGATTCTTGCGTCGAATAGCTGGATGCAGACGCCGCAGGGGTTTCGTATTGAAGGCGACCATGTGGTGCCGGTCAGCTGGTTCAAGATCATTTTCAACCCGTCGTTTCCGTACCGGCTTTCGCATATGGTGATCGCGGCGTTCATTGTCGCGGCGTTCGTGGTGGCGGCTTGCGCGGCTTATCACTTGCTGAAGGGCCGCAAGGACCCGGCCATCAAGAAGATGTTTTCGATGTCGCTCTGGCTGCTGCTGGTGCTCACCCCGCTTCAAGCCGTAGTCGGCGATCAGCACGGCCTGAACACCCGCGAATACCAACCGGCGAAGATCGCGGCTATTGAAGGCCTGTGGGACACGGAGAAAGGCGGCACTGCGCTGAACCTCTTCGGTATCCCGGACATGGAAGCCGAAATCACGAAATACGCGGTCTCCATCCCGCACCTGGGCAGCCTGATTCTTACGCATAGCTGGGACGGAGAAATCCGTGGTCTCAAATCGTTTCCGAAAGAGGACCGGCCGAATTCGACTATCGTGTTCTGGAGCTTCCGGATCATGGCCGGGCTTGGTGTGCTGATGATCCTGATGAGTATCGCCGGCTTCGTGCTGCGGCGGAAAAACAAGCTGTTCGAGTCGAAGATGTTCCAGCGCTTCGTGCTCGTGATGGGACCGTCCGGCTTCATCTCGCTGCTGGCCGGCTGGGTGACGACGGAAGCGGGTCGCCAGCCGTGGGTGGTGTACGGCGTGATGCGCACGGCGCAGGCCGTGTCGCCGGTGACCGCGCAGCAGGTCGGCGTGACGCTGCTGATCTTCGTGATTGTTTATACGATCGTGTTCGGTACCGGCATCTACTACCTGCTCAAGCTGCTTGGAACAGGTCCCGCATTGCCCGGCACCATCACTCACGCACCGCGCGTGGATGACGACAACCACACCGCTCGCCGGCCGCTGTCCGCTGCGACGCATTCAATAAAAGGAGCCTGAGATGGACTTGTCCCTGACGTGGGCCGCGATCATCGCGCTGGGCGTGCTGATGTATGTCGTGCTGGACGGTTTCGATCTTGGCATCGGCATCCTGTTTCCATTCTTCCCCGAGGAGCGTGATCGCGACGTCATGATGAACACCGTTGCCCCTGTGTGGGACGGCAACGAGACCTGGCTCGTGCTGGGCGGCGCCGGCCTGTTCGCGGCGTTCCCCATGATCTATTCAACCGTGCTGTCGGGGCTTTACCTGCCGTTGATGTTCATGCTGGTCTGCCTGATCTTTCGCGGTGTCACGTTCGAGATTCGCTCGAAGGCAACCCGCACGAAGCACATGTGGGATCTTGCGTTTATCGGCGGATCGGCGGGCGCGACGTTCTTCCAGGGCGTGACGCTTGGCGCGTTCCTCAACGGCATTCCGGTCGCGGACGGCCGTTTTTCCGGCGATGCCTTCACCTGGTTCACGCCCTTCAGCATGTTCACCGGACTCGCGCTGGTGGTCACCTATGCGCTGCTCGGCTGCTGCTGGCTGATCGCGAAAACGGAAGGCGATCTGCAACGCCGCTTTTATCGCATGGTGTGGCCGCTGACGCTGCTGCAACTCGGGACTATCGTGGTCGTCAGTATCTGGACGCCGCTGCAGGACGCCGGCATTGCAACGCGCTGGTTCGATACCCCCTGGTTCTATCGATTCCTGCCGGTGCCTGTGCTGGTGGTCGCGTGTGCATGGCTGATGCGCCGGTCCATCCGTTCACGGCATGAAACGCGGCCGTTCATGATGGCGTTGGCGTTCGTCCTGCTTGGTTATAGCGGCCTGGTGGCGAGCATTTCGCCCCATGCCATCTTCCCCGGCGTGTCGCTCTGGGAGCTCGCGGCTCCCCACTCGAGCCAGAAATTCACGCTCATTGGCGCGGCGGTGATCTTGCCCGTGATCATCGCGTACACGACGCTCGGCTACTGGGTTTTTCGCGGCAAGGTGCGCCATGGCGAACATCACTATCACTGAGAACGATATCAAACGCAGCAAGAGCACGCGGCTCAAGAGCGCGTTGTGGTTCGTCGCGCTATGGTGCGTCGGCGTAGGCGGCGCGATGCTGCTGGCGTTGCCCTTCAAGCTGCTGATTCAGGCAGCCGCGCATTAGCGGTGTAGCAAGGGCATCAGGCGCGCGTTCCCACTGCAATGAGCCGTTCACGTGTACGAAAAAGAGGCCGTTTTCAATGCGAGTTGAAAACGGCCTCTCCTGTTTTTAACGCAACCTCAGGTACTGCTGCATCGTCGGCGTGTGTCAGAACCCCAGCGCCACCGCAAGCAACCCCGCGACAATCCCCAAGCCCACGACCGAGACCGCCACAACCGTCAGCACGCGCGGCGGAAATGAGCGGCCAAGCATGGCGACGGACGGCAAGCTGACGGGCGGCAGCGTCATCAGCAATGCGCCTGCAGGACCAACCGACATGCCGAGCGACAGCATTGCCTGGATGATCGGCACTTCACCGGCCGTCGGGATCACGAACAACGTGCCCGCAATAGCGAGAGCCACGATCCACAGCACGCTGTTGTCGATATTCGGACCAATATGCGGAAACAGCCATGCCCGCGCCGCGCCGAGCACCAGCACGAGCACGATGTACTCCGGCACAAGCCGGATGGTCATGCGCCCGAGAATACGAACCCAGCGCGTGAATGCCGTGCCCGGATCTTCCTCGATAACCAGCGTCGCCATCGCGCTGCGTGACGCTTCCGCTTCCTTCGGCGTCACCATCCGGTTCACCACGTAACCAAGACCGAACACCATCACGATTCCCAGCGCGAGCCGCAACCCCACCCATTGCCAGCCGAGCACGAAGCCCATGAAGATCAGCGTGGCCGGATTCAGCACGGTGTTGCCGAGCCAGAACGCGATAGCCGCACCCGGCGCCGCGTGGCGCGCCCGCAGGCCCGCCACGACCGGCGCTGCGCAGCAGGTGCACATCATGCCGGGTAGCGACATCAGGCCGCCGTTCACGACGCTGCCGAAGCCGCTCTTGCCCAGCGCCCGTGCGACCCATTGCGGCGGAATCAGCGCCTGTACAGCCGAGCCGAGCAACAGGCCGAGCACCATGGCCTGCCAGATCGCCTTGCCATAGGCAATCGCATAGTCAATAGCGGCCTGCCACGACGGCGCAGGCGCGCTCGCGGCGGTGCCCATCAGGATCGATTTGCCGATGGAATGCTGACTGGCCGCCACGAACGCGCGGTTGTAGTACGGAAACCATTTGACGTAGAACAGGCCGACGACCGCGATCAGCAGGAATGTGATCCAGCCGAGCGCGACGCGGGGTTGTCGAAGAGTGGATTGCATGGTCTTGGTTAGTTTGTATTGGAATGAAACGGCTTCAGGCCGGCGTGATGGGCGGACTGACGGGCGGCCTTTCCGCGGAACGCGCGGAGTCGAGCCGTGCCAGCAGCGCCCTTGCCTGCTCGACGACATCGGCGCCGTTCGGCCGGAACAGCATGTGCGTGGCGCGGGACAACTCGCTGAAATTCTGGCGGCTGCTGCGCGCGTAGGCCGGATCGTAATGCAGGTCGATCAGTTCGCGGGCAAGCTCAGCCTCCCGCCCCGCGTCGATCAGCGCATGCCAGCCGCTCACCCGCTCGCGGCTATGCAGTCCGATCAGCCGCGACAACTGCTCCTTGAACGACTCCGGACGCTGGAAAAGATGCGCATAGTCGTGCAGCAGGAACGTGGCGCGATCCTCGCGGCTTGCCTCGACCTCCACACACGCGCCGCGATGAAACGACTCCACCAGCGCCAGCGGCAACGAAATCGCACCGATCCGCCGGCTCTCCGCCTCGACGAACACCGGCCGTGCCGGGTCGAAGCTGCGCAGCGCGCCGACCAGCAGCGTGTCGAACCATTTCTGCGATGGCTGCGGCTCGCCCGGCAGCGCGCCGAGCAGTGAACCGCGATGCGCCGCCAGTTGCTCCAGGTCCAGCGTCTGCGCGCCGGCCTCGCGCAGCGCGTGCAGCAAACGCGTCTTGCCGCTGCCGGTGGGGCCGGTTAGCGCGATGTACCGGAACGTGGTGGGCAGGTGGTCGAGCGTATCGAGGGTCGCGCGCCGGTAGGTCTTATAACCGCCTTCCAGTTGCCGCGCCTGCCAGCCGATCATGCTGAATACCGTGGTGACGGAGCCGGACCGGGTGCCACCGCGCCAGCAATAGATCAGCGGGCGCCAGTTGCGCGGCCGGCCGGCAAAGGTCGTGTCGAGGTGCTGCGCGATATTGCGTGCGACCAGCGCCGCGCCCACGCGGGACGCCTCGAACGGCGACACCTGCTTGTACATCGTCCCGACCAGCACCCGCTCCTCATTGCTCAGCACAGGCGCGTTGATCGCGCCGGGAATGTGGTCGTCAGCGAATTCGAGTGGCGTGCGGACGTCGATTATTTCGTCGAAATCAGCCAGGCGGTCGAGGGAAACAAGCAGGTTTTTCAAGGTGCGGCGCGCAAAAGTACCCGGATGGGAAGACCGGGATTATCGCATGCGGAAAATCGGGTCGCCGCGTGGCCGGCGCGCCATCCGGACCGTTGAACGGGAATGGGCATCCGCCTGCGTCATTCAAATTACCGTTCCGGCATTTTTGGCCTCTTGGTGTTTTCCCGCATACTTCGAGATAGAGGCCTGAATCGACGGCCAATCGACCTGCGGCATGACGTTCACAGGATCTGCCGTCCGGCCAGCCGGGGCAAAGCAAGTGCCTAGCGAAGCCTTGGAACGAGGATTACACGATGAGCTATAACGAGACCATCGGTCTGCGGACCTACCGTTTCGACGACCTGAAGACGCTGCTGGCGAAAGCCAGCCCGCAGCGTTCCGGCGACCAGCTTGCCGGCGTCACGGCCGACACCGAAGAAGAACGCGTGGCGGCGAAGATCGCGCTGGCGCAAGTCCCCCTGCGCACGTTCCTCAACGAAGCCGTGATCCCGTACGAGAGCGACGAGGTCACGCGGCTGATCATCGACGATCATTCTCCGCAGGCTTTCGCCGAGATTTCGCACCTCACGGTAGGCGATTTCCGCAACTGGCTGCTGGCGGACACGACCGATTCCGCCGCGTTGGTCCGCGTGAGCGCGGGGCTGACGCCCGAGATGGTCGCGGCGGTATCGAAGCTGATGCGCAACCAGGACCTGATTCTCGCCGCGAAAAAACGGCCGGTGGTCACGCGCTTTCGCAATACGATCGGCTTGCCCGGCCATCTGTCGGTGCGCCTGCAGCCGAACCATCCCACCGATGACGTCAAGGGCATCGCGGCATCCATGCTCGACGGCCTCATGTACGGCTGCGGCGACGCGATGATCGGCATCAATCCGGCGTCCGACTCCTTGAGCGCAATCACGACGCTGCTCGTGATGATCGACGACTTCCGGCAACGCTACGCAGTCCCGACGCAGTCGTGCGTGCTTACGCATGTGACCAACACCATTGCCGCGATCGAGAAAGGCGCGCCCGTCGATCTCGTGTTCCAGTCGATTGCGGGCACCGAGAAAGCGAACAGCAGTTTCGGTGTCTCGCTGGCGTTGCTCAAGGAGGCGCATGAGGCGGGGTTGTCGCTGAAACGCGGCACCGTTGGCGATGATCTGATGTATTTCGAAACCGGCCAGGGCAGCGAGTTGTCCGCCGACGCGCATCACGGCGTCGATCAGCAGACCTGCGAAGTGCGCGCATACGCAGTCGCGCGCAAGTTCAGGCCGCTGCTGGTGAACACGGTGGTGGGTTTCATCGGGCCCGAGTATTTGTACGATGGCCGGCAGATCATTCGCGCCGGGCTCGAAGATCATTTCTGCGGCAAGCTGCTCGGTGTCCCAATGGGATGCGACATCTGCTACACGAATCACGCCGAAGCCGATCAGGACGACATGGACACCCTGCTTACGCTGCTCGGTGTTGCCAACGTCAACTTCATCATGGGCATTCCCGGCGCCGACGACGTCATGCTCAACTATCAAAGCACGTCGTTCCACGACGCGCTTTATGTGCGCAATGTGCTCGGCTTGCGTCGTGCGCCGGAGTTCGAAGCATGGCTTGAATCAATGCGGATCGTCGATACGCGCGGCATGTTGCTGAATCAGTCCGCACCGCAACCGCTGCTTGAATGGATGAGCACGTAATGACCGATTCCAACGATCCCCCCTCGTCCGTGAACGCAAACCCGTGGGACGCGTTGCGTCGTTTCACGAACGCGCGCATTGCGCTGGGCCGCGCCGGCAGCAGCCTGCCGACCGCGCCATTGCTTGCGTTCAATCTCTCGCATGCGCAAGCGCGTGACGCCGTGCATCAACCGCTTGATGTGGCCGCGCTGCATGCGTCGTTGCGCGAGTCCGGCTTCGATACGCTCGACGTGGAAAGCGCCGCACCGGATCGCGAGCATTATCTGCGTCGTCCTGATCTCGGCCGCAAACTCAGCGATGAAAGCACGGTGCGGCTGCGCGACTACGCGGCTGCTGCGGCGGCGTTCGATGTGGTGTTTGTTGTCGCCGATGGTTTGTCGGCTTACGCCTCGACACGTCATGCGGTGCCGTTGCTCGAACGGATGCGCTCGAAGCTGGCGGGCGTGAGCATGGGTCCGATAGTCGTCGCACGACAGGCGCGAGTCGCGCTGGGTGATGGTATTGGTGAGCTTTTACGGGCGCGGATCATGGTGATGCTGATCGGCGAACGGCCCGGTTTGAGTTCCCCCGACAGCCTTGGTATCTACCTGACGTATGAGCCGCGCGTTGGCAAAAGCGATGCCGAACGCAACTGCATTTCAAACGTGCGACCTGAAGGGCTTGGCTACGACGCGGCCGCTTTCAAGCTGCATTACCTGCTGACCGAAGCGACAAGGCTGAAGCTGACTGGCGTCAAGCTCAAGGACGATAGCGATGCGTTGTTACCGGCAGCGAGTGGATCGGGTTCAGTGCTTGCGCCCTAGAAACCGTTCTGATCCAACGATGTCTTCCGCAGCAAGCGGATGTAGCGGACGCAGACCGTTAGTCGCTTTTTGCTCGACAAACGACGAGGCCACCCGCCTTTCATCGAACCACGCGGCGCTACCCTTCCCTCTTCGCCACGGCCGCGACTGACCTTGAACGCATTGCCTCGAAAACACGCTGGCGATGTGGAATCGCGAGCAGCAGGCCCACCGCGAGAGCGTCGGCGGCAAGACCCAGCGGAACGTCGATCAGCCCGTTGGTAAGCGTGAACAACACTGAATCGACCGTCAACGAGATCACCGCGCCCGCCACGAAACACACGAGGCCGTCACGACCGACTGCGCCAACCCATGGCAACCGGCGAGCAATCTGCTTCACCACTCCGCGTCGCGCCAGATCGCTTGCGAGCCATGCAATGCACAGGAAATTGACGATGCGCGCACCAGCCAGGTTGCGCTTCATGTCGCCATCGAAGGAAACGGGTAGCACGAGCAACTTGTAATACGCCATGACCGCGACAATCGCGAGCGCCGCGAGGCTGACAACCCAACTGAACCGATGCGAACTCACGCGCTGATAAACAGGCTCGCAGCAAGCGAGCACACCGAGAACAAACATCAACTGCCACGCGGCGGGATTGAAGTCCCACAGCAAGTCGTTCGCCGACGGCAAATACTCGGCAACAGGCACCCCCACTGCCCACAGCGCGACACTCGCGCCAAGCAGAAGCCACGGCTTGTTACGCGCGAGCGGCAAGACAAGCGGCACGGCCAGCGCGAAGAACGCATACATGGGCAGCACGGACGACAAATACGGCTGACGGCGCAGGAGCAGCACGTCGGTGATCGCAGCGAACGGCGCGGCGAGGAAGCTGTCCAGGTCGGCGATAGCCAGATTCGGCGCGCTGCCGAAAAATGGCCGCAGCAAGAAACTCGTCAATAGCATGAGGACCGCGGTCACTACAAACGCGCGGTAGATCTCGAACGCGCGGCGGAAAAACCGCACGCGGGCAGCGGATTCCGAGCGGCGAGCGGCCATCGACACATAGGCCGTGGCAGTGGCGAAGCCGCCGAGAAAGACAAACACCTCCGCGGCGTCGTTGAGCGCGAACGCGTGAAGCGTTACGCGGGAGATCATGCTGCCGCCAATGTGATCGACCAGGATCACCAGCAGTACAAGGCCACGAAAAAAATCCAGCTCAACCAGCCGTTGCGATTTTCCCTGCATGCGAAACCTGAAAAGGACTGCCGAAAACGGGCAGCGAAAATTGAAGGCGCCAGTTCCAATGCGGTTCCGGCTAAAGTAATGCGCACTGACGAGTCAGCGATCAGCACGGGAGTTTACCCGTATTTGGTGACGCACCATTTTGGGGATAGGCCGACACCACGCTTTCGACCGGCGAACTTTCCGGCTCCGCGCCGCTCTCAATTATTTCATTAAGCTTTCATTTTTGCCTGACGCGTCACGTATCATCGCGATCGGCCGCCGCGCAGGCGACTACACCGTTTCTTTCTACTTCCCCAAGACCCTCGGATCTCATGGACTATTTAGTTGCATTGGCAAGCGACCCCGGCGCGTGGGCCGCACTGGCGACGCTGCTTGTCATGGAAGTCGTGCTAGGTATCGACAACCTGATCTTCATCTCCATTCTTACGAACAAATTGCCTGAGGCGCATCGTGCGCGCACCCAGCGGCTCGGCATCGGCCTGGCGCTGGTGATGCGGCTTGGCCTGCTCGGCACGGTCGCGCTGATCGTGCGCCTGACCGCGCCGATCTTTACCGCGTTCGGTCATGACTTCTCGTGGCGCGACCTGATCCTCATTGCCGGCGGTGCGTTCCTCGTGTGGAAGGCGACCACCGAGATCCATCATCATGTCTCCGGTGAAGGCGAAAATGGCGGCGGTGCCGTGAAGACGTCCACACTCACGCCGTGGTCGGCGATCGGCCAGATATTGGTGCTGGATCTCGTGTTTTCCATCGACAGTATCGTGACCGCGGTCGGCATGACGGAACACATTCCCATCATGTTCGTGGCGGTGGTCGGGGCCGTTTCAGTGATGATGTTCGCAGCGGGACCGCTGTCGCGTTTCATCGAAAGGAATCCGACCGTTGTGATGCTCGCGCTCGGCTTCCTGCTCGTGATCGGGATGACGCTGGTCGCCGAAGGCTTCGGATCGCACGTGCCGAAGGGCTACATCTACGCGGCGATGGCGTTCTCGGCGTTGGTCGAGGGGCTGAACATGCTGTCGCGAAGGGCGAAAAAGAAGCGCGCTTTCGAATGATGGCGCGATAACCCGCAACAGCCCCATCACGCCGCGCGGCCTCAAACCGCGCGGCGTTTTTTTCAGAACGGCAAGTCGGGTTGACGCGGCGGTTTATCGGCGCCGGCCACTTTCTGCGCCGTCAGCCAGCGCTCGATTGCCTGCACCACATGCTCTCGTTCTTCATCGTCCAGTCGTTTCCCCGCGCTTATGCCGTGCCACTTGGCGAGGCAACTCCGGCAGCAAGTCGCCGTGGCATGCTGCGCGATAAATACCGGATGGCCGCGAAACGGCGTCTGCTTGCCGTCATTCGGCGGTTGCTCCGGTGCAAGCCGCCGCGTGATCAGCTCACGCGCATGGCCGATCACTTCCATCATGCCGTGCTCGCGCAGATAGGCTTCCTCGCGTGCACCAAGCCGGAAACGCTTCCGAAAATTCGAATGCGACAAGGCGTCGAACACGGTGTCGAGATCGCGCATGGGAGACGGCTCAGACTGGCTTGCGATACAGCGAAGAATCCGCAAAACCCTCCGCATTCAGCACGTACCCGACCACGATCAGCGCTGTCCTTTCGATGCCTTTTTCAAGCACTTTTCCAGCGATATCAGCAAGGGTGCCCAGCACTTTCTCTTCATCAGGCCAGCTTGCGCGGAAGATCACGGCCACGGGGCACTGCTGGCCGTAATGCGGAATCAGGTCAGCGACTATCCGTTCGATATGGCGCACCCCAAGGTGGATAGCCATGGTCGCGCGATGGCGCGCGAGATCGGCAAGTTGCTCACCCTCGGGCATCGATGTTTTCGTGGCGAAGCGCGTGAGAATCACGGTCTGCGAGATGCCCGGCAACGTGAATTCGCAGCCAAGCGACGCGGCACATGCCGCGGCCGCCGTGACGCCAGGCACGATTTCGTACGGTATCGCGAGCGCATTCAGACGCCTGATCTGTTCGCCGATCGCTCCATACAAGGACGGATCGCCGGAATGCACACGCGCGACATCCTGCCCTCTGGCGTGCGCGGCTTCGAGCAACGCGACGATTTCATCGAGGTGAAGATCGGCTGTATTCACCACGCTTGCCGCGCTGTGTCCGCTCAACACGGCGTCCGGCACGAGCGACCCGGCATACAGGATAACCGGGCACGTGCGAATGAGGCGCTGCCCCTTCACCGTGATGAGTTCGGGATCTCCGGGACCTGCGCCAATGAAATAGACCGTCATTTAAGGGGTTTTATCGAAAAGTGGATGCGGATGGAGCCATGCAGCGAGCGCGTCCAGAAGCGAGCTTGCATCGGAAAATTCGCACTCGACCGGCGGTAAGCTCGGCCGCTGCAGCATGACCACGGGCAAGCCTCGTTCCCGCGCAACCGCCAGTTTCGCCTCGGTTGCCGCACCGCCGCTGTTCTTGCTGATGAGCACATCGGTTTGCTGTGTGTTGAAGAGCGCACGTTCGCCATCGAGCGAGAAAGGGCCACGCGCACCAATGATGGTCGCCCGCGCGTTCCCGGGATACGAATCGAGGCAGCGGATGGTCCAGTGTTGTGAAGGGGGAATCTCGTCAAGATGCGCAAGCGGTTCGCGGCCAAGCGTCCAGAGGGGATGGTGGTAAGGCGCAATGGATTGGAGGATGGACGAGAAGTCGGTGGCCTCGCACCATGCGTCTCCGCTTTGCGGTTGCCATGGTGCACGCCGAAGCGCCCAGCACGGCACGCTTGTCAATGCACTGACCGCGCTCGCGTGACGGCTCATTTGCGCGGCGTAAGGATGCGTTGCATCGACGATCAAGCCGATGGATTGCGCTTCAATGAAGGCCTTTAATCCTTCTACCCCGCCAAAGCCGCCCACGCGCACACTGCAGGCGAGATCACCCGGCATGCGGCCGAGTCCGGCAAGGCTGTAGACGTGACCGTGACCAAGCCGTCGCGCGATGGTCAATGCGTCGCCGGTGCCGCCCAATAGCAGGATCCGTTTCATTGCGCCGGATGCCGGGTGAGGATGGACGTCATGGCTTGACCACATGCAGCAGCGTAATGGGGAGCGCCTGGCGCCAGGTATCGAAGGCGCCTAAAGGCTGTGCGTGTGCAACGCCAATACGCGTCAATTCGCCGCCATGAAGCGCGCGCCACGCGACCAGTGTTGCCTCGCTCTGGATGGTGACGGCGTTGGCAATCATCCGGCCGCCTTTCTTCAGATGAGACCAGCAGGTGTCGAGCATATCCGGCGCGGTTACGCCACCGCCGATAAAAATCGCATCGGGCGTCGGAAGTCCGGTCAATGCACCGGGCGCTTGACCTTCGACCAGTTGCAGTCCGGGCACGCCAAGCGCGTCGCGATTGTGTTCGATCAGGCGTTGACGCTCACTGTCCGCTTCGATCACAATCGCACGGCAACTCGGGTGCGAACGCATCCATTCAATACCTATCGACCCGCATCCCGCGCCTACGTCCCACAGTAATTCTCCCGGCTCGGGCGCGAGCCGCGACAGCGTGATCGCACGGACATCGCGTTTCGTAAGCTGGCCATCGTGCCGATATGCGTTGTCGGGAAGACCCGGCGTCAGCGGCAGACGCAGCGCATGGCTCTCCGCGATACATTCGATAGCGACAAGATTCAGCGCGGCCACATCACTTGCCTGCCAGTCACTCGCCACTTGATCGATACGACGCTCCCGCTCGCCGCCCAGATGCTCGAACACACTCAGGCGGCTCGCGCCGAAACCGCGCCTGGTCAGCAACTCGGCAACTGCAGCCGGACTCGACGCGCCGCTGCTGAGAACGAACAGACGCGTACCGGGATGAAGCTGCATTTCAAGCGCCGCGACCGGGCGCCCGACCAGCGACACCATCGCGACGTCCTGCAGCGGCCAGTGCAAGCGCGCTGCGGCGAGTGACAACGAAGACGGCGCGGGCAGCACGCTGAACTCAGCGGCTGGCAGTTCGCGGGCGAACGTGCTGCCAACGCCGAACAGC
This sequence comes from Caballeronia udeis, assembly GCF_001544555.2. Lineage (GTDB taxonomy): Bacteria > Pseudomonadota > Gammaproteobacteria > Burkholderiales > Burkholderiaceae > Caballeronia > Caballeronia udeis. Next base: position 47,429 of record NZ_FCOK02000057.1, read on the forward strand.
ATCGGGTCGCCGCTTGCAAGCACGCACACCCGTTGGTTTTCGTGGCGCCGTTCAAGCACGGGCGCGATCGTGAACGGCGTGGGCCATGCGCGACGCTCGCCACCCAGGCGGGCCGGCAACAACGCGAGATGACGCGCTCCGCCGAAAATCGTATCGGCACAAAGCAGCGCCTGGCGCGCAGGCCGGTTCAGTCCACGCCAGCCATCCTCCCCGATCCCCACCACGGTCAGCCACGGTGACATGCGCCGATCCTCACTTGATTCATTCGCTGGCTCATTCACTGGTTACGTCGCGTCTATAACGCGGTTAACGCACGCCCGGCCTGACGCCGATGCGCTTTAACCGCAGCAAAAACGGGCATAATACCGCGTTAGTCGGTGCCCTCACGGGCCTAACAGGGAACACAGCAAAACTGTGGCTGCCCCCGCAATTGTACGCAGCGAGTCCGCGCTCCACTGCCACTGGTTTCGACTGGGAAGGCCGGTACGGACGGCGACCTGCGAGCCAAGAGACCTGCCGACCGGAATTCTTCGTGCAAGCCAACATCGGGCGGGGTGTACCGATGCCACGAACGTGCCGCTCCGCCCCAAGGGTCCGGCATGCTCGCGGCGCCGCGCGAGACCGAACGGGTCACGCTTTGAACGAATCACTCACTACCATGCAGGCAGCAACGCAAGCATCACGGCCATCGGCTTGTCCGGGCCTGATGCTGATCGTGCCTGCGCGCGACGGCGGCCTGTGCCGCGTTCGCCTTGCATGGGGTGAACTGAGTGCGGCGCAGGCGCGCGTGGTCGCGGAGGTTTCGCAGGCATTTGGTTCGGGTGTCATCGACGTGACCAATCGCGCGAACCTGCAGATCCGAGGCGTACAGGAAGACTCGCAGGAAGCATTGATCTCGCGAGTGCTCGGTGCAGGGCTTGGACCGGCCACGCCGGGTTCCGATGACCTGCGTAATGTGATGCTGAGTCCGCTCGCGGGCCTGGACCCGGACGCTGTTTTCGATGTCACGCCGCTCGCTTCCGTTCTGCTCGACCGGTTACAGAGCGACGCGCGTTTGCATCAGCTTTCGCCAAAATTTGCGTTGATGGTGGACGGCGGCGAGCGGCTTTCAATGCTCGATCATCCTCACGATGTATGGATTTCGGCGGTGTCGGCGCAGCGGTTTGCATTCGGGCTCGCGGGTTGTCCACCGAGAGCTGAACACGATGCGCCTGCGCTGGCCGTGCTGGAAACCGCTCACGTCCCCGCACTGGTCAATGCCCTGTTGCATACCTTCCTCGATCTCGCGCTGCCCTCGCAGACCAGGATGCGTGATCTGCTGACGACATGTTCCATCGAAGAAATTCTTGGCCGCGTTCAGGACAAGCTTGGTTCCCCTTTGCATCACGATGTTGAAAACTGGCGTCGTCCCGCTTCCGATGCACGGCTGCGTTTCGGCGTGCATCGTCAAGGAACAGGCGACAGCGTGTGCGTTGGTGCGCAGGTCCCGCTTGGACGGTTGAGTGCAGCGACATTGTCCGCCCTCGCTGATCTCGCACCGCGATTGCGCATGACGCCCTGGCAAAGCGTCATGCTGCTCGACGTGCCGCCCGCCGCGGCGCAAGCGGTGCTTGAACAACTCGCTGCACTCGGCCTTGCGACCACGCCCGACGAACCGTTCGCGCGCCTGATCGCGTGCACAGGTTCACAAGGCTGCACCAAAAGTTTCACCGATACCAAAGCCGACGCCCACCTTCTCGCGCGGTCGATGCCATCTATGGGTGATGTCCACCTGAGCGGCTGCGCGCGCTCATGCGCGGCGGCTCACCCTGTCAGGACCACCTTGATGGCCGTCGCACCCGGCCGTTACGATCTTTACGGCGACGCGCCTGAAGCACTCGCCCGCCATCTCACCATTGAACAGGCAGCCTGCTGGCTAGCCCGGAGCCCCCTCGATGCTTGACTACATTCGCGACGGCCAGGCGATCTATCGCGCGTCGTTTGCGACCATTCGCGCCGAGGCCAACCTCTCGGCCATCCCCGCCGATCTCGAGAAACTTGCCGTGCGCGTGATCCATGCATGCGGCATGACGGATGTGATCGACGACCTCGTGTTCTCGCCGGGCGCGGGCACGGCAGGCCGTGCAGCGCTTGGCCGAGGCGCCCCCATTTTCTGCGATGCACGCATGGTCGCCGAGGGCATCACTCGTGCAAGGCTGCCGGCAGACAACCGCGTGATCTGCACGCTCAACGATGCTTCCGTCCCTGAACGCGCCCGAGCGCTTGGCAACACGCGCTCCGCGGCTGCGCTCGAGTTATGGGAACCGGATCTTGAAGGCAGCGTAGTGGTGATCGGCAATGCGCCCACCGCGCTCTTCCATCTGCTCGACATGCTCGACGCGGGCGCGCCCAAACCTGCGCTGATCCTGGGCTTTCCGGTCGGTTTTATAGGCGCAGCGGAATCGAAGGCGCTGCTTGCTGCCGATAGCCGCGGCGTGCCGTTCGTCGCATTGCGCGGCAGACGTGGTGGCAGCGCCATGGCGGCGGCCGCCGTGAACGCGCTGGCAACGGAGACCGAATAGATGAGCGGACGCCTCTATGGCCTTGGTGTCGGTCCTGGCGACCCCGAGCTGATCACAGTGAAGGCACTGCGTTTGCTGACCTCCGCGCACGTGGTCGCCTACTTCGTGGCGAAGGGCAAGAAAGGCAACGCGTTCGGGATCATTGAAGGGCATCTCAAGGAGACCCAGACGCGTTTGCCGCTGGTTTATCCCGTCACGACCGAAGCGCTTGAACCGCCGCTTTGCTATGAAACGATCATCGCCGGCTTCTACGATGAATCCGCCCTCTGCATCGCGGATCATCTCGAAGCGGGCCGCGATGTCGCCGTCATCTGCGAAGGCGATCCGTTCTTTTACGGCTCGTACATGTATCTGCATGACCGGCTGGCCGAGCGCTTCGAAGCGCACGTCGTGCCCGGTGTGTGTTCCATGCTGGGAGGCGTCGCCGTGCTGGGCGTGCCGCTCGTGTACCGGAACCAGAGTTTGTCGGTGTTATCGGGCGTGCTGCCGGAAGCGGATCTCAGGGAACGCCTCGGCACCGCGGATGCCGCCGTGATCATGAAACTCGGCCGCAACTTCGATAAGGTGCGCCGTGTGCTGACCGAACTCGGGCTGGACAAACGCGCGTTGTATGTCGAGCGCGCGACCATGGCGAACCAGCGCATCGTGCCGCTGGAAGAAGTCGATCCCATGGCGTCGCCCTACTTCTCGCTGCTCGTCGTGCCGGGGGAAAAATGGCAGGTGTGAGCGTGTTGAACGATCGGGTTCCTGCGGCAATCGTGGTGCTGGGGATGGGGGCACTCGACACCGCTCGTCGTATTCAAGCGCGGTATCCGGGTTCGCTCATTCATGGGCTTGCGAGCCGCGTGCAGGGCGACGTCGCGTTCACGGAACTGGGCCCGCATCTGCGTGACCTCTATGCCCGCAACACGCCGATCGTCGCGTTATGCGCGGCGGGTATCGTGATCCGTTGCCTCGCGTCTGCGCTGGCGGACCAACTCGCGGACAAGACCATTGAACCGCCTGTGCTGGCTGTCGCCGAGGACGGCAGTGCGGTCGTGCCTTTGCTTGGCGGCCTGGGCGGCGTCAACGTGATGGCGCGTAAAATAGCGGAGGTGCTGGACGTCGCACCGGCGATCACCACAAGCGGAGAACTACGCTTCGGCACGTGCCTGCTGAACCCGCCGACGGGTTATGTGCTCGCCGATATCGAGCACGGGAAGCGTTTTGTGTCCGACCTGCTGGCCGGCGCCACGACCCGCGTGGATGGCGATGCGCCGTGGCTCGATACAGCGGACCTGCCGCGAGCCGAGCACGCTGACCTCGCGATCCGCGTCACACCGTATGCAAGCGACGTTGCCGGTGAGTTGATGATTCATCCGCGCTGCGTGGTTGCATGCTTGACGGCGTTGTCTTCAGAGGACTCAGTCGTCGAACGCGTGCGTGAAACGTTGTGTGAACATCGCCTTGTACCGATGTCGCTGGCGGCCGTGCTCGCGCCTTTGAGCATGATGGCCTCTGCGCCGTTAGCTGCAGCAGCGCGGGCGCTGGATGTGCCGCTGCGCTTCGGAACGCTTCCTGCAGGCTTCGAAACGCTTGGGGCTCGTGATGACGGCATCATGATTGCCCTCTCGCCTCAACCGGTCGATCCGTCGACGCTCGGGCAAGCACGCGGCACACTGACCGTGATTGGTCTCGGCCCCGGCAGCTCGGATCTGATGATGCCCGCAGCAAGACTCGCCTTGACGCAAGCCGACGATATCCTCGGTTACGAGACCTATGTGCGCATGGCCGGTCCATTCGCGCCGCATCAGGTGCTTCATTGCACCGACAATCGCGAAGAGATGCAGCGCGCGCGTCATGCGTTCGAACTGGCGAGTACCGGACGTCATGTGGTGGTCGTATCGTCGGGAGACCCCGGGGTCTTTGCAATGGCCGCAGCCGTGCTCGAAGCGCTCGACCAGGCCCGCGATAACGAGCAGTGGAACGCCGTCGGATTGTCGATCGTACCGGGTGTATCCGCAGCGCTCGCGACTGCTGCTCGCGCCGGTGCACCGCTTGGCCACGACTTCTGCATGCTGTCTCTTTCGGACAATCTCAAACCGTGGGCCGTAATAGAAACGCGCTTACGTCACGCCGCTCAAGCCGATCTCGTGATGGCGTTCTATAACCCTGTATCCCGTGCACGGCCCTGGCAACTCGATCGTGCGCTGGATATCGTGCGGGAGCACCGCAGCGGCGCGACCCTTATCGTGCTGGGCCGGAACATCGGCAGGCCGGGCGAAACGCTGACCACCACAACGCTGGATAAGCTGGAATCCAGTCAGGTCGATATGCGCACAATGGTGATCATTGGCTCGTCCACTACGCGCAGTTTTCCACGGACCGACGGCAATGGCGATTGGGTATACACGCCGCGCTGGTACGAGTGAACTAGGCGGAGGTCATGGAAGCGGCCGTCCGATACTCGGCCTGCCATGACTCGGCGAGCGTCACGCAACGCCCCAAACGCACCGACTCGCTCTCGAAATCGACGATGACGATCTGATCCGCGGCATCCGGACGAGACGGGGTTTCCGGACTGCGGCCATCTGTCAGCAACCACAGGAAACGCCGCTGGGAGGGTTGGCGGCGAGCCGCTTTAGCAAGGACATTGCTGCCGGTGCGCACGCCCAGAGCGAGCGGCGTGCCCCCGCCACCCCCTATGGGCGCAAGCCATCGATCGTTCCACCAATGCGCCGCGCCGGGTTCGCGACGCACTTGCGCCGTCGCGCCGCCGAAGCAGACCAGCGCCACCTCCGCGCGCTCGCGATACGCCTGGTCGAACAACGCTACGACCAGGCCCTTGGCCAGCGCAAGCCGCTTGCCGCTCAGCATCGATCCGGAGCAATCGAGCACGAAGCAATGCAACGCGGTGCTATCGCCTTGCTCACGACGGAACCTCAGATGCGTTTTGGCCAAAGGCTGATTGCGCTTCGCCAGCAGCGTTTGCAACCAGTCGATACGCGTGCCGGGTTCACCCTCGCGTGATCGCGTTTTTCCTGAGGCCGAAGTGCCTAGCCATCGAAGGCGGCCGGGTTCGGCCTGTGCATCCGGCCTTCGATGGCTCAGGATTTTTTTGCGGCAAGCGGCCTTACGTTCTTGACTGCTGTTATGTCGACAGGCTCCGGTGGCATGTAGCCATGGCTGGCTTCGTCGGTGTCTTGGGGACGTTGTTGTGCACGAGCCTCAGCAGCGCCTTGATCGCCGGGAGCACGGCCTTCCTTGCGCCGATGCAGTAACACCGATTCCGCCACGCGCTCGACATGCTCCACGTTCACCGCTGAAGCTTCTTCCGATGCGGCCAGCGCTCGCGCTGCGCGCAGCATGACCAGATCGGCACGCAAGCCGTCCACGTGTGCTTCGATACACAACTCGCTGACGCGTGCATGAATCGCGTCGTCGAATTCGAGGGCCTGAAGCCTTGCTCTCGCTTGGCGAATCTTTAGTGCCAAAGCACCCTGTTGCCCCGCGAATCGCGAACAGAAAGAGTCAGGACCCGTATCGAATGCGAGACGCGCCTTGACGATTTCCTGGCGTGTTTCCACATCAAAACAGTTCCGTAGCGAGACCGCCAGACCGAAGCGATCCAGCAATTGCGGCCTGAGCTCACCTTCCTCCGGATTCATGGTCCCGATCAACACAAACCGCGCTTCATGCCGATGCGAAACCCCGTCGCGTTCGATCACATTCACACCGCTCGCGGCTACATCGAGTAACTGGTCCACGAGTGGATTGGGCAGCAGATTGACTTCATCGACGTACAGCACCCCCTGATGCGCCTTCGCGAGCAAACCCGGCGAAAACCGCACGCCGCCGTCGCGCAACACAGCTTCAATATCCAGCGAACCGATCAACTGCTCTTCGCTCGCCCCCAGCGGCAAAGTCACGAACTGGCCTTCGGGCAGCAGTGCGGCGAGTGCGCGCGCGGCTGTCGATTTCGCAGTGCCACGCGGACCGCTGACCAGCACACCGCCCAGTGCGGGATCGACCGCAGCGAGTAAAAGTGCTTGCTGCAAAGGTTCTTGTGCGACCAATGCGGCAAACGGGAAGATGAATTCGTTCACGTTCGTTGCCCTTCGAGTTGCTGTTCGGCGTTCAGCAGATGGTGTTCTATCTGCTCCTGATACGCGCCCGGACTTTGCCATAAGCCGCGTTGCATCGCTTCGGTCAAACGCTCGCAGATCGAATGCAGCGCATGCGGATTATGCTGTTGCATGAACTCGCGCGTGGCGGTGTCATTGACGTAAGCGTCGGCAACAAGCGCATACTGATGATCCGATACAACTCGCGCAGTGGCGTCGTAACCGAACAGATAATCCACCGTCGCGGCGAGTTCCGACGCGCCCTTGTAACCATGCCGCTTCACGCCATCGATCCATTTCGGATTGACCACACGAGAGCGGATCACGCGTGAGATTTCTTCCTGCAACGTACGAATACGCGGCGCGGCGGGGTTGCTGTGATCGGGGTTATACGCCTGCGGCTGGGTACCGGAAAGATGCCGCACGGCTGCCACCATGCCGCCCTGGAACTGGTGATAGTCGTTCGAATCCAGCAGGTCGTGTTCGCGATTGTCCTGGTTCTGCACCACCACATCAATAGTCGACAGGCGCGCGCCAAAGCACTCGCGAGCCTCCACGCCATCGCCCTTTTGCGAATACGCATAACCGCCCGAACTTTGAAAACCGCGGGCCAGATCGGCATCGGATTGCCATTGCTTCGCGTCGATCATCTCCTGCAGGCCCGCGCCGTAGGCGCCGGGCTTCGTGCTGAACACACGCCAGCCCGCACGCAAGCGAGCTTCCTGCTCGTCCAGCCCACGCGCCATGTGCTCGTCGCGTTCGCGCATGATGCGTGCACGGATCGGGTTGATGTCCTCAGCTTCGTCGTCAAGTTCGGCCACGGCTTGCACGGCGGCATCGAAGAGATGCATCAGGTTCGCGAACGCATCGCGGAAAAATCCCGAAACGCGCAGCGTCACGTCAATCCGCGGACGATTGAAAATGGTGATAGGCAACACCTCGAAATCGGTCACGCGGTTGCTGCCCGCCGCCCACTTCGGTCGTACGCCGATCAGCGCCATGGCTTGGGCGATATCGTCGCCGCCGGTGCGCATGGTGGCCGTGCCCCACACCGATAAACCAATCGCGCGCGGGTAATCGCCGTGTTCCTGGAGGTGGCGTTCGATCAGCAGGTTGGCTGATTTCAGGCCAAGCGTCCATGCTGCGCGCGTTGGCACGGCGCGGGTATCGACGGAGTAGAAATTGCGCCCGGTGGGCAGGACGTCGGGCCTTCCACGCGAGGGCGATCCGCTAGGACCCGGCGGTACGAAACGTCCGTCGAGACCGCGTTGAAGCTGCTTTAGCTCTTGGGGGCCGCACGCGTCGAGCCGTGCGAGCAAGTCGCCGTTCAGGCGCGTCAGTACCTGCGACGTGTTCGGCCCCGCCGTGCCGGATTGCCGGTCGAGCAAGGACGTGGCGAGCAACTCAAGACGCTCGCGGGTGTCGCCATGGTGTCGCCAAGGCGTGTCAATCACGCTTTCGAGTTCAGCAGGACGGGGGCCGGTCCATGGCGCGGTCCAGTCGGCATCGAGCGGATCGAATGTCTCGCCCAGGTTCAAGTCACGAGCCAACGCGCTCAGCACACTCGCGTTCGCGCCCTGTGCATCGCCGGTCGGATAACGGCCGAGGGCAAGCAGGGTATCCCGGCGTTGCACGCCTTGCGGTGACGCGCCGAACACATGCAAGCCATCGCGGATCTGCGCCTCTTTAAGCTCGCATAAATACGCGTCGGCACGTGTCAGCAACGTGTCCTCGGTATCGGAATCGCGGGGTTTATCGAGTCCGAGTTCTTCATGCAGCCTGTGCTCGACAATGCTTGCAAGAATTGTCTTGCGCAGAAGTTTTGCGCGGCGCGGATCGACCATCAGCGCTTCATAATATTCATCGACCTGACGCTCCAGGTCCTGCAGCGGACCGTAGTTTTCAGCGCGCGTGAGCGGCGGCATCAAATGGTCGATGATGACCGCCTGCGTCCGCCGCTTCGCCTGGCTGCCCTCGCCCGGATCGTTGACAATGAACGGGTACAGATGCGGCATGGCGCCAAGCGTCAGGTCCGGCCAGCACGATGCGCTCAATGCAACGCTCTTGCCCGGCAGCCATTCGAGGTTGCCATGCTTGCCGACGTGAACGATCGCATCCACCTTGAATCGCAGCCGCAGCCAGAAGTAGAACGCGAGATACGCGTGCGGCGGCACAAGCTCCGCGTCGTGATAACTGGCATAGTCGCCACGCTCACGCGAACGCGCCGGCTGGATACCGATGAACACATGCCCGCAGCGCCAGCCCGCGATCATGAAGCGGCCGCGGCGGATCGTGGGATCGCTTTCGGGCGGACCCCAGCGTGTATTCAACTCCTGCTGGACATCATGCGGCAGCTTGGTGAAAGCATCGAGGTAGTCGTCGAGAGACAGGCTTTGCAACGCGGGACGCAAGTCGCGAACCACCGGATCATTCGTCACGCCCGAGGTCAGCGTCTTCATCAGCGCGTCTCCATCGGCCGGAATTTCATCTACTCGATACCCTTCTTTTGCGAGCATCGAAAGAATGTTGACGACGGACGCGGGCGTGTCGAGACCCACGCCGTTGCCAATGCGGCCTTCACTCAACGGATAGTTCGCGAGGATCAGCGCGACGCGCTTTTCGGCGTTGGCGAGTTGCCGCAAGCGACACCAGCGTTTGCTCAACTCGGCCACGAAACGCACGCGTTCAAGGTCGGGCTGATATCGCACAACGTCGACCTGCGTGATCTTGCATCGATACGCAAGTCCCTTGAAGCTGATCGCGCGGGTGATGATGCGGCCATCGACTTCCGGCAAGGCGACATGCATGGCGACATCGCGCGAGTTCAGACCATGGTTGTCCTTCAACCAGTCCTCGCGGTTTCCCCCGCTGAGGATGACCTGCAGTACCGGCGCGTCGCCCGCCAGTTCGAACGGCACAGGGTCGTCTATGACACCCGCGGCGAACGAGGTCGTGTTCAGCACCAGTGACACGGCGTGATCGGCGCAAAGCTGCTGCACGACTTCGCGGCTCAACGGGTCCTTGAGCGACGCCATCGCGATCGGCAGCGGGTTGAGGCCCTGCGCTTCCAGGGCCTCGATCAAGGCATCGAACACGTCTGTATTGCCGGACTGCAAATGGGCGCGGTAGAACAGCACGGCGACGACCGGTGCGCCCTGAACCCAGCGTCTTTGCCAGTCCTCAACCATCGCAACCTGCCGTGCCGGATGATAGATCGCCACCGCAGGCAGCGGACTCGGCGCATTCGCCTCACGTCCATATCCCAGCGCGCGAAACGCAATGCAGCGCAGAAACGCTTCGGCATTTTGCGCGCCGCCTTCACGCAGATAACGCCAGAGCTGATCGCATAACCCGGGCTCGGCCGTACTCTTCGCAACGAGGTTCGGATCTTCCTGCAGGTCGCCGGAAAACATCACGAGCATCTGGCCATTGCGGCGCGCGAGCGTGGTGATGGTCTCGATTCCGTAAGGCCAGTACGCTTCGCCGCCGAGGTGATCAATGACGATCACGCGCGCATGTTTCAGCACGTCGTCGACGTAAAAATCCACCGATGCCGGTTGCCGCAAGAACGCCTGGTTCGCCAGCCGCACCGCCGGAAAGTCCGCTTCCAGATTCGGCACCACGCTCGCGAGAAGCGAGAGCGTAGTGTCCGCGGAACTCAGCACGACGATCGGCGCGGGCGTCTGGTCGATACGCATGACGCCGGCTGCATCGTCGACAAAACCGCCCGGCGTCGTGCGTAGCAGATGCATCGATCAGGCCTGCACGGGTGCGTTGACGAGCGCTGCAGTCAGCGCCTGTTGCAGACGCGGCTGATCGAGATCTTCGCCAATCAGCACGAACCGGCTGATTCCGTGGCTGGCCTCCTCCGCGGTCCAGCGGCGATCGAAGTAGGTATCAAACCGCTGGCCCACGCCCTGCACGACAAGCCGCATGGGCGTACCCGGCAACGCCGCGAAACCCTTTACACGATAGATCGTGTTGGCATCAACCAGCGAGCGCAACGCGGCGACAGCAGCCTCGCGCGACTCGACCCGTGCTTCGACCACGACTGAATCGAAGTCGTCGTGATGGTGATCGGCGTGGCCTTCGTCGTCGGCGGAACCGTGATGATCGACACGCAGATGAATAGTCGTTTCCGATGCCGCCTCGAGCCCGAGCAGCGCATGCAGATCAAGCTGCCCCATCTGTGCCGGCACGACCTTCACGCCTGCCGGAACCTCGCCGCGAATCAGCGTTTCCACCGCGCGCTGCTGCGTTTCATCGATCAGATCGGTCTTGTTGAGAATCACCAGATCTGCTGAAGCAAGTTGATCTTCGAACAACTCATGCAGCGGCGATTCGTGATCGAGGTTCGGATCGGCGCGGCGTTGGGCATCCACCGCTTGCGGGTTCGCCGCGAACTGGCCGCTGGCCGCAGCGGGACCATCGACAACCGTCACGACGGCATCCACGGTGAACGCATTCTTGATGGAAGGCCAGTTGAAAGCCTGCACAAGCGGCTTGGGCAACGCAAGTCCGGAGGTCTCGATCAGCACGTGATCGATTTGCTCGCGCCGCTCGACGAGTTGTTCCATCACCGGATAAAACTCTTCCTGCACGGTGCAGCAAAGACAGCCGTTCGACAGCTCATACAGATTCGGTTGGTCCGTGACGCTTTCGTCCTCGCAACCGATGTTGCAGCCCTTCAGGATTTCGCCGTCAATGCCCAGTTCGCCGAACTCGTTGACGATCACCGCGATCCGCAGCCCTCTCGCGTTTTGCAGGATGTGCCGCATCAGTGTGGTCTTGCCGCTGCCGAGGAAACCGGTGACGACCGTGACCGGGATTTTGCGCATTTGCATCCGTTGCTCCGTGTTATCGATTGGCTGCTTGCTGCCGGAATGCGTCGCCCTTTGCAGACTCACGCGAGCAATAAAATGCGCGCGCGGGTGTCGCGGCGAGGGCGCGATGCGGGACGGCAAACCGGAAAAGCATGGTGAAAAGTGTCGAGCGTATGCCGCATCCCCGCGACATCGTCCGCTTCAGGTGTTGACTCGTTCCGGCCGGTATCCGGGCTGGCGAAAGTGCCGCTCCACCTTCCCGCATGATGTAGCCATGCAGTGGTTTTTCGAAGCCGGCTTTACCGTGCGAAGTGGCGTGAACCCGGCGTGAACCGGGATAAAACCCCATCGCTCGATTTTCGTTTACCGTTGCGGGGGCAGCGCAGGTTGGCACGGCCGGGGTTGCGGCAATGCTCCCTGCTTCCCGTTTAACTGCGCGCAGCAGAGACCGCGCGCGAGCACCAGAAAACTATCGCGAAGTCTAGGCTGATGGGGGGTTAGCGTCAAGGTTTGGGCGGGGCGCGGGAGGGGTTTCAAGCTGCGTCTGCTGACGAGAGATCTTGCCTGTGCGAGACCACCAAACCTGCACTGCCGACCGGTTCCAGCCTGTAAAAGCCCAGCGCAACCCCTACCCGCTGTGCTATCTTTGGCCCGCGTCTGGTGCTCACGCGCGCTTTTCCCGCGCGCGTAGTTAAACGGGAAACAGGGTGCATACGCGCGTATTTTCCAGGCTCGAAGCTGTAGGCCGCACGCGCCGTACCGACAAAAACCTGTGCTGTCCCCGCAACGGTACGCGACCCGCGCCTCGTTCGACTGACTCTCATTCCTGATTTTCATTCGAACCGGGCGCTCATTTCCTCCAAAGCCACTGCGCAAGCGCGCGGGAAGGCGAGCGGAATGCGGTCGCCAAGCCCGGATACCGGCCAGTCGCCAAGTGGCGCGCTATCGCTCCAGCAGCGCGCCGGACGCCACATCCGCGAGGGACGGATGAAGGACGTAATGCTTATACCGCCTTACATGAATCCAATTTTTCAGCGCTTGCGCTCAATGTCGGGGTCCCCCCGGCGCTCACCTGTCCAGCCGCCCTTGCGCAGGTTCGCTTGCGTGTGTCCGGGCTGCGCAAACAGAGCGCAATCATGAGTACATGGGTCATCGGTATAGGCTGCCGGCGCGGTGTAAGCGTCGAACAGATTCATGCCGCCGTGCTCGCCGCGCTGGGAACGCGGCCGCTGGCAAGCGTCCGCACGCTGGCATCGATCGATGGCAAGCAAGACGAAACCGCACTGCTTGAATTTGCCGCTCGCCACGGTTTGCCGCTGCAATTTTTTTCGAAGCAAAGCATCGCGCAGGTTGAGACCAGCGCGTCGGAACGGGTTCAGGCGCTGCTTGGCATTGACGGCGTCTGCGAACCCTGCGCGCTGCTGGCGTCGCGCAACGGGTGGATCATCGTGCCGAAAACAGTGACCGGTGGCGTGACCGTCGCTATCGCTGAAGACGATCCAAGGCAACAGACTGACAACGAGAGAACATCATGAAAACGGATGAAGAAGCGCATCTGCGCATGACCCAGCGGCGCAAGGAAGGCCACGAAAGAAAGCAGGCCGCCGCCGCGCGCGAGAAGGGCCTCCTGATCGTCAATACGGGCACCGGCAAGGGTAAAACCACGGCGGCCTTCGGCATGGCCGTACGCGTGCTCGGACACGGCATGCGGCTCGGTGTGGTGCAGTTCATCAAGGGCGCGCTGCATACGTCCGAGCGCGATTTCCTCGGTGCAATCGCGAACTGCGATTTCATCACCATGGGCGACGGCTACACATGGGACACGCAGAATCGCGATGCCGATATCGCGACGGCTCGCAAGGGTTGGGACGCGGCGCGCAAGATGATTGAAAGCGGCGAGTATCAGATGGTCGTGCTCGACGAACTGTGCACAGTACTCAAATACGAATACTTGCCGCTCGACGAAGTGCTCGCGGTGTTCAACGCGCGGCCCGAGATGCTGCATGTGGTCGTGACAGGCCGCCATGCGCCGGAAGCGCTGATCGAGGCGGCTGATCTCGTGACGGAGATGCGTCCGATCAAGCATCCGTATCGTGAGCAAGGCGTGAAAGCGCAACGCGGCGTCGAGTTCTGACGTGCGCGCCTGCCCCGCTCTATTCATCAGCGCGCCCGCGTCGAACCAGGGCAAGACCACCGTCACCGCCGGGCTCGCGCGCTATCACACGCGGCAAGGCCGGCGAGTGCGGGTCTTCAAGACCGGCCCCGACTTCCTCGACCCAATGATCCTGGAACGCGCATCCGGCGCACCCGTCTATTCGCTGCATTTGTGGATGGTCGGCGAAAGCGGCTGCCGCGCGCTGCTCGCGCAAGCAGCGCAGGAAGCCGATTTGATCCTGATCGAAGGCGTGATGGGACTCTTTGACGGCACCCCCAGCAGCGCCGATCTCGCGGCTGCGTTCGGCGTGCCGGTGCTCGCCGTGATCGGCGCGCACGGCATGGCGCAGACCTTCGGCGCAATGGCGTTCGGGCTCGCGCGCTACCGGGCGGATCTGCCCTTCCATGGCGTGCTCGCCAATCGCGTAGCGTCGGCACGGCATGCGCAAATGCTGAGCGAAGCCATTCCTGAAGGCATTCGATATTGCGGTCATCTGTCGAGCACCGACGACATCGCGCTGCCCGGAAGGCACCTCGGTCTCGCGCAGGCAGCGGAGGTGGCGGACATCGATGCGCGGCTGGATCGCGCAGCGGACGAGATCGGCGAGACAGCGCTGCGCGAGTTGCCGCCCGCGGTCGTGTTCAATCACGACACCCAGGAACCGCCGCCGCGTTTGCTGGAGGACATGCACATCGCCATTGCCCGCGATGCCGCGTTTTCGTTCATCTACCCCGCGAATCTCGACCTGCTGAAGGCGATGGGCGCAACGCTCGCCCCCTTCTCGCCCCTCGCCGATGAGCCCGTTCCCGCGCATGCCGATGCGCTTTATCTGCCGGGAGGTTATCCGGAACTGCACGCTGCCCGCCTTGCCGCGAACGCAGCGAGTGCGGGCTCGATTCGCGCGCACGTTGAGGCGGGTAAAGCGGTGGTCGCGGAATGCGGCGGCATGCTGTATCTGCTCGATTCGCTGACGGATATCGATGGTGCACAGCATGCAATGCTGGCCCTTCTGCCCGGCCACGCGAAGATGCAGAAACGCCTGGCCCGGCTCGCCATGCAGCGTGTTGAAAGCCGCCACGGCATCCACACCGGCCACACCTTCCACTACTCGTCCATGACGACGAGCATGTCGCCGGTGCTCACCGCGACGCACGCCACCACGGGCGTGGAAGGCGAGGCGATCTATCGTCATGGCCCGATCACCGCTACCTACATGCACACTTACTGGCCGACAAATCCGGCGGCGGCCGCCGCCCTCTTTCGCGGCGAAACACTGTGACAACTCCGATGGACATGCAGACAGAAATGGAAGTACCGCTCGAACTCACGTTCACCATTGAGCGCGCCAGGCAGCTTCAACCCGTGGGCTCGCCCTGCACGGACGTATGCCGGCTCGACAAGACCACGGGGCATTGCGAAGGCTGCTTCAGAAGCCGCGAAGAGATCAAGGCATGGAAGACCATGGACGATGCCGACAAGCTCGTGCTGTTCAATACCCTGCTTGCACGCAAGGCTGCAGCATGAAAAAGGGGCGGTCCACAAGCCGCCCCTCATTGGATCCGTACTAACCCGTACTTTTCCCCATCAATTAGCCGAAACCTCCGCTAGCATTGGGTTTCGGCTATTTTTAGGGTTTAGGTGTAGCC
>NZ_FCOK02000058.1 GCF_001544555.2 Caballeronia udeis
GACCGCGCAACGCTGCGAATCTCGAGCCAGCATATTGCCAACTGGCTGCATCACGGGGTGGTGTCGGAGGCGCTGGTGAGCGAGACGTTCGAGCGCATGGCGAAGGTCGTCGACAAGCAGAACGCCGGCGACCCGCTTTACCAGCCGATGGCCGGTCACTTTGAGACGTCGCTGGCTTTCAAGGCGGCGAAGGCGCTGGTGTTTGAGGGGCGTAAGCAACCGAGCGGATACACCGAGCCGTTGTTGCATAAGTTTCGCCTCGGCGCGAAGGCATAGCCGCGGCGGTACCTGGGGGCGAGCCTGACAGTCGCCGAAATTTCCAAAACCAAAAACAGCGCTATTTCCCCCCGTCAACGCTCAATATCTGGCCACTCACCCAGTTCGCCCAATCGGACGCAAAAAAGAGAACCGCATGGGCGATATCATCTGGTGCACCGAGCCGTTTTAATGCAATGCGCTGGATCAATTGTTGCTGCCCTTCTGCGCCCATTGCGTCCCATTGCCGTTCAGTTGAGGGATTGCTGCGGATGAAGCCGGGGGCAACGTTATTGACGGTAATGTTCCATGGGCCAAGTTCATGCGCCAGTTGCCGGGTCAGCCCAATTTGTCCGGCTTTGGCGCTCGCATAGGCCTGAATGCCGGTCAGGCTGACGTCCAGGCCCGCCCGGCTGGAGATGTTGATAATGCGGCCAAAATTCTGCTCCTTCATCGAACTAACGGCAGCTTGCGACATCAGGAATGCGCCGGTCAGATTGACGTCCACAATTGCGTGCCACTGCTCGAATGTCACATGCTCCAGCGGCTGACCTTGCTGGCCCACTACCCCACCCGCGTTATTCACGAGCGTGTCGATCGCGCAGTTTTCGGCGCCGAGCTGTGCAAAAAGTGCGGCAACTGCTTTGCCGTCACCGACGTCCAGATGAAATGCACGGCAACCCGCGCCGCATAGTGCTGCTGTTTCCTGCACCCCCGCGAGTTGGATATCGCAGGCGACCACCTGAGCGCCCCGTTGGGCGAAAGCAAGGCAAATCGCGCGGCCAAAGCCCTGCGCGGCACCGGTCACCAATACCCGGCGACGTGAGAAATCAAAGGCATCAAGCATTGGCCGTTCCTCCAAGCAATGCCAGTGTGCCGAGTGTTTGCGGCAACAGGCCCTGTTCGATTTGGTGAATGAGCGAAACCAGCTGCGTGGTCAGCGGCATGGCAATACCGCAAGCTGCGCCGATAGCAATGGCCGGGGCAATTTGCGCGTCCACTTCCGTTTGCCGTTTTCGTATTGCCAGGTCGCGCCAGATACCCGAGTGGGACTTTGCAGAGCGGCGGTTATGCGCCACCATGTCATCAAAGGATATCGTGGTTTGGTTCGCCGTCGCGTCAGGCAGGAAGGCCCGTGGATCAAACCCGTCAAAGCCCTGCAAAGCGATCCCCCTAGCGGCAGCGACCGAACCAATTTCCTGCGCCAGTCGTGTCAGCACCGGACGGAATTCTGGCCTGTCCAGGACATCGGCAATGCTGTCGTTACTCAGCGCGGTGGCGAACAGCAATGCGCCATAAATCATCTTGGCCCACAGGTATCCCCAGATATTCGGCGTCAGGATCGCATCGGCGTCGAACTGTTGCAGCAGGTGGAAAAGCGCCTCTGTACGGGGACGGGTCACGCCATCCAGTTCCCCTATCACCACCGCGCCACGGCCACCAAGATGAATAACCCCCGGCTCAAGAAAGTCTGCACCGAAGTTGAGAAAAGCACCGACGGTGCATTCGTCGCCAATAAATTCGGCGATGGTGCTTTCGTTGAGGCCGTTTTGCATCGACACCACATAACCCTGCGGCGCAAGCAGAGGCGTTATATCCCGCATCGCGGCCGGTGTGTGATGAGATTTCACCGCCAGTAATACGGCGCCGAGTTTCCCGCGAAATGCCTGCGCCATCTCTTCAGGCAAGAATGCCCGCGCCCTGACTCGGTGATCTCCCATCGGGCCGGTGATGCGGAGTCCTTCGCGGTTTATCGCCTCGACATGTGCCGCGACGTTATCGACGAAAATGACTTCTTCGCCTGCCTTGATGAAGGCCGCGCCAATCGCACCGCCAATCGCCCCCGCACCCCAGATGATCCATGGCGCACGGTTATTTTCATCTGATGCTAACGCAGAGAATTCTTCTGACATGGCTTGGACTCAAAGTGCAGATTGCTTAAAGTGATTCGATCGTGTCGCGGAGTTCGTTCACGGCAGTGTCCCAAATGGCCTGCATGTCGTCATCCGGGCGCTGATAGCTACCGCCATAGTTGCCGTCGCCGAGATACTGGCGCGCCTGCGCCGGGTTCATCTTGCGCAGCTCCGCCAGACTGATCATCGGCTTTCGGACATCCGGCTGCGTCACGTTATCGAGCCGCGTCCACGCAAAGTTTTCCATCCACGAAGCGTGTGAGGCCACGGCATCGGTCGCCAAAACTTTTTCCCACGTCAACGGCGCGTTCCACCAGTTGTACAGCTGCACGCTGACTTCGCGGTTATTCACCATCCATTCGCTGATGATGTTCTGCGCCGGCGAATTTCCGCCGTGACCGTTCACCAGCAAAATACGGCGAAACCCCTGGCGTTTCAGGCTGTTGAGAATGTCGTAAAGCAAACCGACATACGTCTGCATGCTTAGGCTGATGGTGCCGGGATAATCACAGAAAGTTGGCGTCATGCCAAAGGGCATGACGGGGAACACCGGAACGTTGCAGAGTTCGGCCGCGTCGACAGCGACCTTCTCGGCCAGAATCGAGTCGACCGACAAGCTCAAGAACGCGTGCTGTTCGGTACTGCCCAAAGGCACGATGGCACGGTCATCGGCCGACAGGTAGTGTTCCAGCTGCTGCCAGTTCATTTCACTTACTTTCATGGGATTCCTTAGTGTCAGACGCGTTATGGATGCCCTGCTGCAGTAGCGGTAACACCACCCGCTGTATATCGCCCGCATCAGGAATGTGACGGTATTCAAAAGCCTGCTGGCCCGGTTGAAGATGCGCGGCCAGCGCCTCGGCGCCAGTGGCATACACCAGCGTGTCGGTATTTTTCAGTTGCGCCTCGAGCGCCGGATCGTCGCGCTGCATGACCGTGATCTGGTCCACGTGCGGCGCAAAACGGTGCACGCCGTTTTTCATCAGCGCAGTAAATTCCGGAAATATCGAAACAACGAGTACTCGGGCCAACGGATCAAGCGACGCGAGTGCACGCCGCGTGTTTTCCGATGGAATAAAACTGATATTCAGCACGCGCTGGCCGGGCAACAACTGGCTGACCTCACGACGGCGGTGAGCAAAGGTCAGCAGCAAGTCCGCGTCCGCCATCCTCTGGCGGAGTGCCTGATCGTCCCGCAGATCAACGATTGTCGTGGCTTCGACGCTGGCGGTTTCTCCAAGGGTTTCGGCCACGCTTTCGGCGTAGTCACGCGCGGAATCGATGAAATTCCCGATCAGAAACACGCGCTTTTTGCGTCGCTGCCGCTGACGGTCGTTGAAGCGGCTGCTGACCAGCGCGCCCAACTCCTGCGCGGTGAGGGCCATCACAATACCGCAGTCGATAAGCTCGTCCACCCGCTGATGCAACAGACCGTAGTCCTGTGAGCGAATGGCCAACGTGTCTTTCGCATCGGCAATAAAGGTTCCTGAACCAGGCTTGCTGTAGATCAGTTCGGCTTCTTTTAACTCCCGGTAAACCTGCGCGACGGTCATTGGCGCAACGCCGACCAATTCAGCCATTTCCCTCACTGACGGCAGTTTCTCGCCCGGCTTCAGCGCCTCGAATGTGATCGCATATTCAATGAGCCCGCGAAGCTGCATTCCGAGCGGCAGCGCAGAACTGCGGTCCAGATGAAATTCCATAACTTAGTATGCCTTTGCATCCGTACTATCTTACTAGTACGATACTGTTGTTTTTATGGTAACGCAAGAGTGTGCTACTCAAAACGGCTGAAATTGCCCGTCATCCTTTCCGTACAAAGCTTACAACGAATTTTCGAGCACGGAATATTGACAGTTTGTGATCTTCTATCTAGATATTGTACCGTTACACTAGAACGGATCACGGCGCCGACAAGAAATACCCGAGCGCTTTCGACCCACTGCGAGACCACCAAAAACTTTCCTGGCGCGCACTTTTTTCCGATGATTAGAGAGGCATTGCAATGAAGGCACCACATAAAGCAACCCTGCTGGCTTTACTGACGGCCGGCGCGTTGAGCGCGGCATGTGCACACGCTGCCGACGCTGTGCAACGCGGGGGAACGCTGGTCTACGGGCGATATGCCGACAGCATTTTCCTGGAACCGGTGTTCAATGACAGCAACAACGACATCTGGATCCTTTCCAACCTGTACGACACCCTGCTGCTGCCTTCCCGAAACGGCAAAGGCATTGAGCCTGGGCTCGCGACCGCATGGAAAGTGGCCGATGACGGCAAAAGCGTGACCCTCACTCTGCGGCCGGGCATCAGGTTTTCCGACGGTTCGCCCATTACCGCGGAGGACGTGAAATGGTCATTGGAACGCGCCAGCAAGCCGGGCAACGGAGTCTGGCAGTTCATGGTCAGCGCAATCAGTAGCGTCGAGGTAAAAGACCCACAAACTGTCGTGCTCCAACTCTCGCACCCCGACCCGGCGATCCTCAGCGCGCTGACTGTCTTTAACACGGCCATCATGCCTAAAAAGGCCTTTGAGGCCGCACCGGGCGTGACCGATAACGAGAAAGCCACGGCATTTGCCGAACATCCGGTTGGCTCCGGGCCGTTCATGCTCCAGTCCTGGCAACATAATTCCACCATGACGCTGGTGCGCAACCCGTATTACTGGCGCAAAGGAGCCGATGGCAAGGCGTTGCCGTACCTCGACAGCATCAAATTCGAAATTGTGCCCGACGACGCCACCCGCATCCTGAAACTGCAATCCGGCGAACTCGACGGCGCCGAGTTCATTCCCTATTCCCGCGTCAAGGAGCTGAAAGGCAATCCGGCGCTGAATATGGTGTTGTTCCCCTCAACGCGTGTTGAATATTCCAGCATGAACGTGCGTCCGGAAATCGACGGCAAGCCAAATCCCCTGGCTAACCCGAAAGTGCGTGAAGCACTGAATTACGCCACCGACAAAGACGGCGTGGTGCAACTGGTCACGTATGGCATCGGCAAACCGATGACCTCGTTCATGTCGACCTCTACTCCGCTGAACTCCGGCACCAAACCGCTGTATCCGGTCGATGTGGCAAAAGCCAACGCGCTGATGAAGGAGGCCGGGTTCGGCTCCGGTTTCAGCACCAGCATGATGATCCTCGCGGGTAACGAAGACGACATCAGCATCGCCACCGCGCTGCAACAGATGTGGTCGCAAATTGGTGTCAAACTCACAATCAATCAGGTCGACAACGCCACGCGCACCGACCGTTATCGCAAAGGCGACTTCAGCATGCGTCTGTCTCCGTGGACCGATGACATCGCCGATCCGAACGAAATCACCGCCTACTTTGCTTATTCCAAGAATATTCAGGCGTTGCATTCCGGCTGGAAGAATGACGTAGTCGATCAGGTGTTTGAACGCTCTCAGAAAGAGATGGATCCCGTCAAACGTGCGGCAGACTACAAGACAATTCAGGATACCTACAACAGCACGGGCCCGACCATCCCGCTGTATGAGAGTTCGTATCCGGTCGCGCTGAAAAAAGACGTGCGCGATTTTGTGCAGATCCCGCTGGGCAACAACATCTTCACTACCACCTGGCTACAGAAGAAATAACGGCCAGCACTGGAGACGAGGCGCGTCAAAGCGCCTCGATGCCCACCGGGCATGGACGCCAGTTTGCTGAACCCGCGGTTTATTACTGCAAGACCGGAGGGCCAGGTGCCCGAATTTGCCTACATCCTTAAACGAATATTGCTGATTGTTCCAACGCTGCTGGTGATCCTGGTGGTGACGTTCACCATCGTGCGCCTGTTGCCGGGCGATCCTGCCAGCGCCATGATCGGCGATCGCAGCACCGATTCCGACGTGACGCGCATTAACGCAGAACTAGGCCTCGACAAACCGCTGCCGGTGCAGTTTTTCTATTTTGTCCGTCAAGTGGCAACGCGCAATCTGGGTGACTCTTTTGCCCTGCACGAACCGGTTACCTCAGTGATCGCCGAGCGTCTGCCGGTGACCTTGATGCTCACGGCAATGGCCGGATTTTTCGCACTGGCAATGGCTATCCCGCTGGCGTTTGTCTCAGCCCTGCGGCGCAACAGTGCCACTGACATGGCCATCCGAGGCTCCTTTCAGGTCACGCTCTCCATGCCGCCTTTTTATATTGGCCTCGTACTACTGACCATCTTCTCGGCTCGTCTCCATTGGTTTCCCGTCGGCGGTTACGGCGACACATTCGGCGATCGGGTCTATCACCTTTTTTTGCCGTCGATGACGCTGGCACTGAGCCTGACGGCCGTACTCATGAACAGCCTCCGGGCCTCGATCATCGCGGTACTTGATGCCGAATACGTTACCTTCGCCCGCGCCAAAGGCCTGAGCAACCGCACTATCCTGCTGCGGCACGTCATGCGTAACGCGCTTATCCCGACGCTGACGCTGTTTGCCCTCAACATCGGCACTATTATCGGCGGTGCAGTGATCACCGAGACCGTCTTCGCCGTGCCGGGAATTTGCCGGTTGATGGTCGACAGCATTTTCAGCCGCGACTACCCCATGGTGCAGGGTCTGGTGATCGTGCTGTCGGTGCTGGTTTCCTTGATCTTCCTTGTCACCGATATCGTTCAGGTCGCGCTCGACCCGCGGAGGGCAAGATGACAACACTTCTCCTCTCTCGTTCGTTGACTCGTTCGTGGCGCAAGCGTCTGCCGTGGCCCACGCTGCTAGGCGTGTTGATTTTGCTGTTCAGCCTGACCGCGGCATTTTTCCCCGCATGGATCGCGCCTCATGATCCGCTGCAGTTCGACTACAGCGCGATCCTCAAGGGCCCCACCGCCCAGCATCTGTTCGGTACCGATAATTTCGGCCGCGATATTTTTGCCCGCGTGATCTATGCGTACCGGATCGATTTGCAGATCGCCTTGTTCACCACGCTGTTCCCGATGCTGTTCGGTACGCTCGCCGGCTTGCTGGTCGGTTTTTACGGCGGCATTGCCGAAACCTTGTTCCAGCGCGTGGTTGACGCAGTGATTACTTTCCCGCTGCTGGTGCTGGTGATCGCTATCGTCGCGATCCTCGGGCCTGGACTGAAGAGTATGTACATCGCCGTCGGGATCATTTACTGGGTGTTTTACGCCCGGCTGATTGCCGGTGAAGTCAGCGTACAAAAGCGGCTGGATTATGTTGCCGCCGGACAGGTGATGGGCTACAGCCACCTGCGGATCATCTTTCGTCATCTGCTGCCGAACGTGGTCACAGCCACCCTGGTGTACTGGATGACCGACATGGCGCTGGCGATCCTGCTCGGGTCCAGCCTGGGCTATCTCGGTCTGGGCGCGCAGCCGCCGACGGCGGAATGGGGCGTGCTGATTTCATCGGGCAAAAACTTTATGGACACCGCCTGGTGGATCACCATTTTCCCCGGAGTAGCTATTGTGCTGACGGGCCTTGGCTTCAGCCTGATCGGCGATGCGCTGGTCGAATGGCTGCGTCCTGGCAACCACTAGAATTGAATCGATGAACACTCAATCAAACAGTGACGGCGCGCTGTTGCAAGTGACCGGCCTGAATACCCGCATCAAGACATCGCGCGGCGAGTTGCGTGCGATTCAGGACGTCAGCCTGACGCTGGAAAAGGGTGAGATCCTCGGACTCGTCGGCGAATCCGGCTCGGGTAAGAGCGTGACATTGCGTTCGCTGCTCAAGCTGATGCCCCCGTCTGCGGAGATCTCCGGCTCGGTCAAATGGCAGGGACGCGAACTCTCTACGTTAAGCTCCTCCGCGATGCGCTCGGTGCGCGGCGGCGAGATCGCCATGATTTTCCAGGAACCGATGATCGCCCTGAACCCGGTGCTGACCGTGTGGCGGCAGATCGAGGAAAGCCTGCATGCGCACACCGATCTGAACCGCAAACAGCGGCGTCGGCGCGCAATAGAACTGCTGACCCAAGTGGGGATTCCGGCGCCGGAAAGCCGACTGGATGATTATCCGCATCAATTTTCTGGCGGCATGCGCCAGCGCGTGATGATAGCCATTGCGCTGGCCGGCGATCCTCGCCTGCTGCTGGCGGACGAACCCACCACCGCGCTTGACGTCACCATCCAGGAACAGATCCTGAAGCTGCTGCTCAACCTGCGCGACGAACTGGGCATGGGCATCATTTTCGTTACGCACGATCTGGGCGTGGTTGCGCAGCTTTGCGATCGCGTAGCGGTCATGTACGCCGGGCGCATTGTCGAAACCGGGCCGGTTAACTCGATTTTCCGCCAGCCACATCACCCTTATACCCAGGGGCTGATCGCCTCGGTGCCGCAGGCAGGTGACGAAGGTACGCCACTGCTGTCGATAGAAGGTACGCCGCCGTCGCTGCTGGATTTACCGCAAGGGTGCAGCTTTAGCCCCCGCTGCATCCACAGCACCGAGGTGTGCCGGCAACGGCTGCCGGACCTGGTGAAGTTGTCAGCGCATCAACAGGTTGCCTGTCATCATCATCTGCACATTCAGCAACAACGACAGCCGGAAGAGGTATGAGATGAGCGAGATCATCACGCCGCGCGAGATACCGATCATTAGCGTCGAAGACGCGATGGTGCATTTCCCGGTGAAGCAATCGCAGATACAGCGCCTTCAAGGCAAACCGAAGCAGTTTGTACAGGCACTGAATGGCGTGCGCCTGGAACTTAGCCGTGGCGAAACCCTGGGGATTGTCGGCGAATCCGGCTGTGGAAAGTCCACGCTTGCGCGCACGCTGGTGGGCCTGCTAAACGTCACTGAAGGGCGGGTACGCTTCAAGGGGCAGGACATTGCCACGCTGCTTGGTCGGGCCCGGCGCAGCTTCAACCGCCAGGTGCAGATGATATTTCAGGATCCCTACGGTTCGCTGAACCCGCGCATGACCGTCGGCCAGATGCTGAGTGAGGCGCTGTCGGTGCACGACATGCGTCCGAAGCATGCCATTCCTGCAAGGATCCTCGAGCTGATGGACCTGGTGCGCTTACCTGCGGATGCCATAGACAAACTGCCGCATGAGTTTTCCGGCGGGCAGCGCCAGCGTATTGGCATCAGCCGTGCGCTGGCGGTTGAACCGGAAGTGCTGGTAGCCGATGAGTTGGTGTCGGCGCTAGATGTCTCAGTGCAGGCGCAGGTGGTCAATCTGTTGCTGGATCTGCAGAAGAAACTGTCTCTGACGGTGCTGTTCGTCGCGCACGACCTACGGCTGGTACGCCATATTTCGCACCGCGTCGCGGTAATGTATCTTGGGGAAGTCGTCGAGGTTGGCGACACAGAAACGCTGTATCGCACTCCGCTGCACCCTTATACCCAGGCACTATTGCGCGCCGCGCCGACCCTCGACCCTGCCGAACGCGGCAAGAACGTCAGCCTGACCGGTGAATTGCCAAGCCCCCTTTCGCCCCCGGCCGGCTGTCGTTTTCATACCCGCTGCCCTCACGTCACAGACCGCTGCCGCATTGAACGGCCGGTGCTGACATTAAAAGCAACCGGGCAAAAGGTCGCCTGTCATTGGGCCTGAAACGATTTGCCCGAAACATTAACCAGACTGCAAGAGAACAAGATGACTAAAGACTCGTCCGCACCGGCACTGGCGATCCATGGTGGTTGCGGTGTGATGGCCGAACATGAGATGACCGAACAAGAATGGGACGCTGCCCGCGATGCGCTGAAGCAAGCGTTGCGGGCAGGTGCGGTCGTGTTGCAACGCGCCGGCTCCGCGCTGGATGCTGTTCAGGCTGCGGTGCTGGTGATGGAAGACTCGCCGTGGTTCAACGCCGGTTTCGGTGCGGCTCTCAACGCCGACGCACAGCACGAACTTGACGCCGCCATTATGTGCGGCAGAACTTTGGCAGCCGGTGCAGTTTGCGGTGCACGGCAGATCCGCAATCCGGTTTTAGCGGCCCGAAGTCTGCTGGATGCCGGCGAAAGCGTGTTGCTCGGCGGCAGCGGTGCTGACCGATACGCCCTTCAACAAGGCCTCGCCTGCGTTGACGGTGACTATTTCACCACGCCACGCCGTGTAGAAGCGCTCGAGGCCATGCGCCGCCACCAACTGGCAGGCACGTACAAAGCCGCAAAAGAAGCGGAAAAACATGGCACGGTCGGTGCCGTGGCGCTCGACCAGCACGGCCATCTGGCGGCGGCAACCTCCACAGGGGGGTACACCAACAAGCCGGTTGGCCGCATCGGCGACAGCCCACTGATTGGCTCCGGCACTTACGCCCGCGATGGCGCCTGCGCGGTGTCCGGCACTGGCCAGGGAGAATATTTCATCCGTCATGTACTGGCTCACGACATTGCCAGCCGCGTGACCTACGCCGGTGAAAGCGTTCAACAGGCCGCCGCACACAAGATAATGGGAGTGTTCAAGGATCTGGGCGTGGGTGCCGGCGTTATCGCCATCAGTGCTGATGGTGAAGTCGCCGCGCCGTTCAATACTATCGGCATGTTCCGCGGATGGATCCTGCCTGACGGACGCGCTTGTGTCGGCAGTCATCGCGACCTCTACTATTTCGATCTTTGAGTTGCCGCACTGAACGCTTGCAGAGGGACAGGCTGGCCGCGAACGGTCAGCATGGTCTCATAGAAGGGGCGGAGCCGCCGCATGCCACTCCGTCGCCTTTTGATACGCATACCCCAGCCTAAGCAAAATATCTTCTGCGAAAGGCTTCGCTGCGAGTTGCATGCCGACCGGCGTCCCGCGCGGAGAGAACCCGCAAGGCACCGACAACGCAGGTAATCCAATGAAATTGAAGGGCAGCGTGACACGGGTCGGTTGCGCCATGAGGGCGTCCATTTCCGTCTGGCGACTCGACCCTGACCTCAGTAGACCGTAGACAAAGGAACACATGATTGCTGACATCCTCACCGCACCGACCTTAGGCGCGTTTTTCTACGACGACCAGCGCGCCATCCGCGCAGGCGCGCAGCAGGACGGTTTCGACTACACCGGTGAACCCGTCACGCCGGGTTTCGCGCGCATCCGCGTGCAGGGTCACGCGCTTGGCGTCGGCCTCGTGCTCGACGACAGCTTCGTCGCGTGGGGCGACATGATGACGGTGCAGTACGCGGCGGCCGGCGGGCGCGAACCGGTGTTCAATCGCGATCATGCGCAGGCGCTGCTCGACGGACCCTTGAGGCCGCGTTTGCTCGCGCTCGATTTCAGCAATCTGCGTGAGGATATCGCGCGCGTATTCGCTCCGTTGCCCGATGGCTCGAGCGTGCCGTCATCGGTGCAATACGGACTCAGCCAGGCGTTGCTTGGCGCGTATGCACATCGCCGCCGCTTGACAATTGCGGAGGTGCTCGCCGATGCCTACGACGTGCCCCTCATTGCCGAACCCGTGCCCATCTATGCGCAGAGCGGCGACGAACGCAAGGTGAACGTGCAGAAAATGGTCATGAAACGCGTCGATATCCTACCGCATGGTCTCATCAACACGCCCGCGAAATTCGGCCAGGACGGCCGCCTCTTCGCCGACTACGCCAAGTGGGTCGCGGCTCAAGTCAACGGTGCAGCGGACCCCGCCTATCAGCCGACCTTGCACTTCGATCTGTACGGTAACGCGGGTATCGAATTCCATGGTGATCCGTTGAAGATCGCCGAGTACATCGCTCGTGTCGCGGAGTCGGTGGCGCCTTATCAACTCCATATTGAATCGCCCGCCGACTACGGTAGCACGGACAACCAGATTGATGGTTTCCTGCAGATCCGGCATCACCTCGATGCATTGGGATGCAACGCGAAGATCGTCGCCGACGAATGGTGCGACACGCTGGCCGACGTCGAACGTTTCTCCAAGAGCGGCGCGGCCGACATAGTCCAGATCAAGATGCCTGACGTGGGCAGTGTGACGCATTCGTTCGAAGCCGTGCTGTTGTGCAAGGCACACGGCGTAGGCGCTTATCTGGGCGGCAGTTGCGTGGAGACCGACTTGTCCGCGCGCGTCTCGGTGCATGCCGCACTCGCCTCGCGCGCCGACATGCAGCTCGCCAAACCCGGCATGGGCGTGGACGAAGCCTTGACCATCGTCGGGAATGAGCAAGCCCGCTTGCTTGCGATATTACGGGCAAAAAACGCGCAACCGATTATTCGTTAAATCCACAAATCTGGACTTTACCCGGTTCGATTACGCAAAGCGTCAAACCCAGTCCCAACGAGGCTCGCAGACAATTTAAGCCCCATCGAAAAACCCGCAACCAGTTGACTACCTGACAGGCGTTCCGCGATGGTTCAGACCCAAACTTGACAATCTCGCTGCTAACGTACGCACAAGTCGGAATCTTGACGGCACCCTTGCAAGTTCCCGCGGCGCCTCCCGCCCGGCGTACCGCTGACCGATCAACCCGCCGGACCATCGCTACCAGTCTGGCGCGCGGGGGAGCGTTAAGAACCTTGGGTAAGCGGATTGCGTGTCTAGTATTGAAGCGTTCCCTGCCTGCCGAGGTGAGCGATGAAAGTCATCATCCGCATCGAGACCATCGCCGATTGGGCCGAAACGGACATCGTCGAGCTTTGCCAGTTTGAGCGGCCGATCGGCGAGCTCGCACCGGAGAACGCCGCACCTCCATTCGATCAGCCGGCATCTGGCCCTGGCTTACGTCTGTTGCGGCCGTCGCGGCCTTGCCCTACCGGTTCGCCAGCGATGGACGGCAGCCAGAGCAGTTGCGATAGCGACGAGTGCAGATGGTCGAGAAAGCGCGTAGCCCGCAATGAGCGTCCATGTCGTGAACTGATCAGCGCAACGACATCGGCATCCGGCAATTGCCACTCGTCGAGCAGCGGGACCAACCGGCCCGCGTGCAGATGTTCGGCGACGTCCCACTCGGAACGCGCAATGATCCCGAGTCCGGCAAGTGCCCAATCGCGCACGGTGCCGCCGTCGTTGCTCGTCAGGCACGGCTCGATCCTGACATTCGCCGGCGCGCCGTGGTGCTTCGGCATAAAGCGCCACATCGTCACGTCTTCATCGTTTTCGCGTAGCGCGATGCAGTCGTGCGCACGCAGTTCATCCGGGTGCCGTGGTTCGCCGCGCAACGCTAGATAGCGCGGCGCCGCGCACAGGATGCGCCGGTTAGGCGCAAGCCGCCGGCTGACCAGCGTCGAATCGCGTAGCTCGCCAATATGGACCATCAGGTCCCAGGTGTTGTCCGAAACGTGCGTGGGGCGATCGGATAGCATCAGGCTTGCGGTCACTTCCGGATAGAGGCTGCGAAATTTCGCGATGACGGGTGCGACGTACCGCTGCCCGAAGCCGAGCGGCGCGATCACCCGAAGATGCCCCGCCACAGTCCCGCGTCGCGACGCCAGCGTGTCCGACAGATTGTCGATGTCGTCGCAGATCCTGCGCGCGTGGACCGCGAGCAGTTCGCCCTCGTCGGTCAGCACCAAGCGCCGGCCCGACCGGTCGATCAAGCGCATTCCCAGCCGCTTTTCCAGGAGACGCAAGCGCTGCGTGACAGCGGGCGGCGTGACATCGAGCTTGCGCGCGGCGTCGGCGAGCGAGGCGGCGGCCGTCAGCGTAATGAAAAAGTGCAGGTCTTCGGTCGAGATCATTAAGCTGCGCGTTAAGTTGCATGTTAACGAAGCAATAAGAAGATGTTAACCCCCACGGCTATTTGACGGCCAATACTCTTTTCACCGCGTGCGAACTCAGGTGCCGATGTTCGCGTCCATCCACAGCACGCCGTCGTGACGTGGATGGAAATGCGGTTGCCTTTGATGACCCGCCGGGAATGTCAGCGCCCAATGCCGGCCGATGACGCCGGCCGATGAGGAGCGATTGATGAAAAACCCGCGCGTTGCCATTCTTGGCTTTGCGATCGAGTCGAACCGGTTTGCACCGGTTTCGACGCGCGCCGATTTCCTGTCGCGTGCATATCTGCAAGACGCCGCGCTTCTGCTGGACGCGAGAAGCGCGGCACCTGTGATGACGCCGGAAATCCCGGCGTTCGTTCGTACGATGGATGCGATCCGACCCTGGACGCCGGTACCGATTTTGTTCGCGAACGCGGAGTCTGGCGGACCGGTCGAACACGCTTTCTTCGTCGACACGCTGCGCGAGTTCGAGAAGCGGTTACGCGCGGCGTTGCCGCTTGACGCCGTCTACATCTGTGAGCACGGCGCCGCCATCACGACAGAAGAAGACGATCCCGACGGCGTGGTGTTCACGCTCGTGCGCCGTATCGTCGGGCCGGCAGTACCGATCGTCGCCACCGTCGACTTGCATGCGAATGTGTCGGACCGAATGGTCGACGCAGTCGACGCCCTCGTGTCGTACCGCCGCAATCCGCACACCGATATGGCCGAACGCGGTGCAGAGGCGGCGTGGATCGCCATCGAACTGCTGGACGGTATGCGCACGTCCGTCGCCCATATGCGAATGCCTGTCTGTGCACCGCCGACGCAGTTGCTGACAGCACCGGGCACAGGGCCGTATGCGGAAATGATCCGACGCGCTGAGGCGCTCGATGATCCGCGCATCGTGAACATCTCGATTGCCGGTGGATTCGCGTTTGCGGACACGCCAAAGAACGGGCTGACGGTACTGGTCACCACACGCGGAGATGCGCCGCTCGCAGCCCGGGTTGCGCACGAGCTTGCGTCGTACGCATGGCAGGAGCGTGCCGCATTCACGCCGCGGCTGACGCCACTCAACGATGCGGTCAACCTCGCGAAAGCAACAGGCGACGATGCGTCGCGCGCTCCGGTGCTGCTTGCTGACGTAGCCGACAACCCTGGCGGCGGCGGCCGCGGCAACACGCCGTTTATTCTTAAAGCGCTCCAGGAACAGGACGTGCGCGGTGCGATCCTCGGTGTCGTCACAGATCCGGAACTGGTGGCGGACGCCTATGTGGCCGGTACCGGCCAAACGTTCCAAGCGCGTTTCAACCGGGCTGAAACCACCATTTATTCGGAACTGTTCGACGTGCCCGCCCGGGTGTTGCGACTGCATACAGGTAAAGGTGTCGGCCGCCGCGGACAACTGGCCGGGTGCAGCTTCGACCTCGGCCCGTCGGTCGCGTTGCAAGTAGGAGGCGTGACGGTCATCGTCATCAGCAAGCGACACCAGTGCCACGAGCCGATGTTCTTCGAGATGTTCGGCATTGATATCGCCAGCGCGCGCGTCGTGGTGCTGAAGTCGCGCGGACATTTCAGGGCTGCATTCGACGAATTCTTTGCTGACGAACAAATCGTGAGCGTCGATGCGCCGGGCCTGACCTCGCCGATCCTCGCGCGTTTCGACTTTAAGAAATTACCGAGGCCGGTTGTACCGCTGGACGACATTGCAACGTGGAGCCCGACAGTCCGTGCTGTTCAGCCCAACAGCGACGCGCGATGAGCGAACCAGCCATCTAAAGCGCCGGGCGGCGGCTGCCGGACGAAGAGCGGATGACCCACAACGAAGCGCTGCCACGCCGTCTCTGCATGGCATTCGAGGGCTGCGCACCGGAACAGGAGAGGACACTGATGAACGATACTTTGAATGCGGCACGAATCAGGCCGCAGACCGCCCGGAAAGTCATTTGGCACCTGGCGCCGCTGCTGATCCTGCTCTATGTCGTGAACCAGATGGACCGGGCGAATGTCGGTTACGCGGCACTGACAATGAATCACGAACTCGGCATGTCGGTCTCGCAGTTCGGGTTCGCGGCCGGCCTCTTCTATGCGGGCTACATTCTCGTTGCCGTCCCGAGCAACCTTCTGCTGGCCCGGTTCGGCGCGCGGCTCTGGATGACGCGCATTCTCGTCACCTGGGGAATCATTGCGTCGTTGACCGCATTCGTCGACAGCGCGCACATGCTGTACGTGCTGCGCTTTCTACTCGGTATCACCGAATCGGGATTCTTTCCAGGGATGGTGCTGTACGTCACGTTCTGGCTGCCGCGGCAGGAACGGGTGTGGCTGATGTCGCTGCTTTTTATCGCGATCCCGCTGTCGAACATGCTCGGTGCGCCAATTTCGACCTTCGTTATGGAGCACGTGCATATTTTTGGGTGGCCCGGCTGGCGATCGATGTTCTTCATTGAAGGACTGCCGGCGATCGCATTGGGCGTCGCCACCTTCATCCTGATGAAAAACCGGCCAGACGAGGCCTCGTGGTTGACTGCGGACGAGCGCGCCGAACTAAATGATGCGCTTGCGATGGAGCAGCAGGAGGCGCAGCGCGTGTCGCCTAAAAGCGCGTGGAGTGCGTTGGTGGACCGTCGAGTTCTTGCGTTCGGGCTGATCTACTTCGGCATCAATATCGGCGTCGTCGCGTTGTCGTTCTTCATGCCACAGATTGTCGCCGAGTTCTCACGGACGTTCGCGGTGAACTATTCGGTCCTCCAGATCGGACTGATCACCGCGATTCCGTTCGCTGTTTCGGCGCTGACCATTTTGTCGTGGGGACACTATGCACGCCGTACCACTGTCAGCGCGTGGCACGTCGCGGTTCCTACCGCGATAGGTGGTTTGTCGTTCGCCGCGGCGCTCTTCCTGTCCTCGCCGTATGAGGTGATGGCCGCCTTTACGCTCGGCGCGGTCGGCGTCTATACACCGCATGCTTCGTTCTGGCAGTTGCCTCCGCGCTATCTCAGCAATGCAGCTGCCGCGGCGGGGATCGGGCTCATCAATACGATTGGCACGCTCGCCGGTTTCCTCGGACCTTATGCGACCGGCTGGCTACACGATGTCACCGGCTCCTATCGCGTCCCGATGCTCGGCGTTGCCGCGCTAATGTGCATGTCCGCAACCATGGTAGTGCTCATTGAGCGCACGAGCCGCACTGCGCCACCATCGGTGAGACCCAGTGAGCTTCCGGAGCGGCATGCCTCCGGATCGGCGATCTGATTACAGGAGTGGCCCGCGCCCGTCATCCCTCGAAACACCGTTAATCACAAAAACCGCTTAATCAAAGCAGATATTCCCATTGGAATGGTAAGTGAATCTCCGATATCGTCGGACGGTTGGGCGCGTCAACGGAGAGAACAGGCACGATTTTCCCGCGCAGGCGGATGAGAAATGACCGCGCGCCGGTCCCGAATCCTCTGCAACCTTCATAGGAGATTGCTTCATCATGGAATATCGTCAACTTGGTCGTTCCGGCCTCAAGGTGTCGACCATCACACTCGGCACAATGACGATGGGCGGCAAGGGCAAATTTGCCAGCGTCGGCGAAGTCGGCCTCGACGAAGCGCGCCGGCAGATTGACATGTGCATCGACGCGGGCGTGAACCTGATCGATACCGCGGACGTCTATTCGAATGGCGCGTCGGAGGAAATCGTCGGCGAGGCGCTCGGCGGAAAACGCAAGGGCGGCGTGCTGATCGCCACCAAGGCACGCTTTCCGATGGGCGACGGCCCGAATGACCGGGGCCTGTCGCGGCATCATTTGATCCAGGCTTGCGAGGCGAGTCTGCGCCGCCTCAAGACCGATGTGATTGACCTCTACCAGGTTCATCAATGGGACGGGCTTACGCCGCTGGAAGAAACGCTCGAAGCGCTCGACCTGCTGGTCCAGCACGGCAAGATCCGGTACGTTGGTTGCTCGAACTACTCGGGCTGGCACCTGATGAAAGCATTGCACGTGAGCGAACGCGATCGTCTGCCGCGCTTCGTGAGCCAGCAGATCCACTACACGCTCGAAGCACGCGAAGCGGAGTATGAGCTCGCGCCAATCGCGCTCGATCAGGGACTTGGCATTCTGGTCTGGAGTCCACTGGCAGGCGGCTTGCTGTCAGGTAAGCACCGCCGCGACGCGACGCCCGAAGGCACGCGACAGCTCGCCGGATGGACCGAGCCGCCAATCCGCGACGAGCAACGACTGTGGTCGATCATCGACGTACTCATCGAGATCGCCGGCGAGCACAAAGTCTCGGCCGCACAGGTTGCGCTTGCGTGGACGCTTGGGCGGCCCGCCGTCGCCTCGGTGATCATCGGCGGACGCAATGACGTGCAACTGCGTGACAACCTCGGCGCGGCGAATCTCACGTTGACCGCCGAACAGCGCGCGCGGCTCGACAAGGTAAGCGCGCCGCCCCTGCTCTACCCGTACTGGCACCAGGTGCAATCCGCACACGACCGTCTTGGAGGCCCTGACCTGTCGTTACTGCGACCGCATCTGAAGGCATAGGTCGATCCGGCCGGTCACACTGAAAAGCGGTTCTGTCGCAATCGGGCGCTCTGCTATGGAGAGCGCCCAAGCCCCCGGGTCAGCGCGGCCGCGCCGCAACCGCTGCCTTCCATCCCGTCCTTTCCTCAGCCCACTCCGCCAGCCCCAGCAACGCCACATCGCCGTTCGCGGCTCCGACCAACTGCGCGCCCAGCGGCAACCCCGCCGGCCCGAAACCGACCGGCACCGTAATGGCCGGCACGCCCAGAAACGTCCACGGGGCGCAGAACGACGCATCGCCTGTGGAGTCGAGCCCGCGCGGCGGCTCGCCGCTCGCTGGCGCAACCAGCAACGCGTCGAGCGCCATCGTCTCCCTGATCCACCGCTCGAACCGATACGCCATCCGCGCCTGCAGAACCTTGGTCCTCGCATATTCGATGGCGGGCAGCATGCGCCCTTGCTCGACGAGTTCGCGCATTGGCGCGCTTACAAGCTCCGGTGAGCGATCGACAAGTTCGCCATGCGTGATGGCTGCCTCCACGCCCATTAGCGTCAGCGCGTGGCGCGGTGTATCGAAGATCCCTGCCGGAAGATCGACTATGACAATGTCGGCGCCATCGCACGACAGGCGCTCGGCAAGCGCGTCGAGCGCGGCTTGCTGTGCCGGCTCGACCGCGCCGCCTACCTGGCTCGCCAGCATGCCGATACGGTGCCCCGCCACCTTTGCGACCGCGGCCGGAACATGCGACGCATACGGATCGCCGGCATCAGTGCCAGCGACGAGCTTCAGAACATAGGCGGCATCCGCAACGTTGGTCGTGAACAAGCCGACATGGTCCAGCGACCATGCGAGCGGCAAAACCCCGGTTCTCGCGATGGCGCCGTAGGTCGGCTTGAAGCCGACGACACCGCAATACGCCGCAGGACGAATCACCGAGCCCTGGGTCTGGGTGCCGAGCGCAAGCGGAACAATACCCGCGCTGACCGCTGCCGCCGAGCCGCTCGACGATCCACCCGGCGTGTACGCGCTGTTCCACGGGTTGACGGTCGGCCCCGGATGACGAAAAGCAAACTCGGTCGTCACCGACTTGCCGAGTATCGTCGCACCCGCTGCGCGCAGGCGTGCTACCACCGAGGCATCATGCTCGGGTCGCCGCCCGGTATAAGCCCGCGAATTGAACTCGGTAGGCATGTCAGCGGTATCAATGATGTCCTTCACCGCTACCGATACCCCCGCCAGCGGCAAGGCCGCTTCGGTGCGGTTGACCGGCGGCGCGTCGGGCAAATATTGGAATGCATGCAGCTCCGCTTGCGAAGCCTTAGCCGCATCGAAACTTTGCAAGACGAAATGTTCAACGCTGGTCTTACCTGATGCAATACCGGCACGAATCTCGGCAATGGTCGGGCAAACGTAAGTCTGGATCATGTACTTTACTTGGCGGCAAGTGCGGGTTGGATGTAGCTGCGCGCAACGAACGTGTCGTACTTCGGCTGTTGCTTCAGGTTACCGAGCGCGATCTGCGTGTCCATCGCGACCGTGAGAGCCTTCGGCGTGATATCGACATTCTTGGGGTAGACGCCATCGGCGAGCATACGCTTGACGGCAGCATCGACCACCGGCGCATCGAGCGTTGGAAATTCCTTGCGGGCGATCGCGGCGGTTTCTGTCGGATTCGTCTGCATGTAGACAAGTGCGTTTTGCAGACCTTTCACGAAGCGCGCGGCGACGTCAGGATCGATGCTGCGCTTCGCCGTAATCGACGAGAACGCGTACTCGCCATAAAGCTTGGGAAAGCTCAGCACCACTTTCATGCCCTTGGCGACAGCTTGATCGAGACCCGGCTCGTACATCACTGCGATCTTCGATTGCCCCGCGACCAGTGGCCCAATTTCGGAGCCGAGCGGCACCTGCATCAGCTTGACGTCGCTCGGCGACATGCCATTCTCCTTCAGCGCCCTGAAGAAGAGCGACGTGCTGGTAGTCGGCATCTGCCCCGACACGACCACCTCGCCCTTGACGTCCTTGATACCGGCAAACTTCACGTCGGGAGCCACCGCGATCCACACAGCCGCACCGTTCACTACGTTCGCGATCACATCGACGTCGGCGCCCTTCTCGGCCGCCACCGCCGTCCATTCGGGACCATGCAGCGAAAATTCCGCGCTACCCGACAATACTGCCGATAACGCCGCGCTGGGACTGCCCGCCGTTTGCTTGGTCACGTCGAGCCCTTCCTTCGTGAAGAACCCACCGTCGATGGCGACATAGAGGGGCAAATACAGCATCGACTGAAACGCTTGCGAGATGGTGACTTTCTTGTCGGCGGCGAGCGCCGTGGTCGAGACCGACGTTACGGAAAGCGCGAGCGCCGTCGTCAACGCGGTCAACATTTTTCTTGCGGTGAATCTTGAGATGGGTGCCATCGTTATATTCCGGTCAAGTGATTGACTAGTCGTTCAAACTTTCAGCGTGTTCGCATTCGATGCCTGGCGCCACGGCAGCAGCCGGTGCTCGATGAGGTCGATCAGGAAATAGAGGACGAAGCCGATCGCCATCAGCACGAAGAGCCCCTCCCATACCGTGTTGAGGTCGTACAGGCTGGAGGCCGTGAAGATCATGTGCCCGAGTCCGTGTTCGGACGAGATGAACTCGCCGACCACCGCTCCAACCAGACCGAAGCCGACGTTGATGCGAAACGTCGAGATTACATACGGCAGCGTGGACGGCACGACCACTTTCGTGAACACATCGTTCTTGTTCGCGCCGAGCGTGACCAGCAGTGCCTGGAGGTCGGGATCGGCGTCCTTCGCCGCTTCGTATGCCGCGATCAGCGCGACGATGGCAGTCAGTGAGATCGCCAGCGCGACTTTCGATATCAGCCCGGTGCCGAACCACAGGATCACAATCGGCGCGAACGCGATTTTCGGCACGCTGTTGATCGCGACGATGAACGGCTCGATCAACCGCGCGACGAACGGCGAATACCAGAGCGCGAGACCGCATAGGGAGCCCACCGCCGTGCCGAACACAAAACCGAGAATGGCTTCGAACAGGGTGTAGCCGGTATCGACCAATAGCTGGCCGGAACGGAGGTCGCGCACGAGCGCATCGAGGATCTTCGCCGGCGAGCCCACCAGGAAATTCGACACCCAGCCGAGCCGCGCGGCACCCTCCCAGATCGCGAAGAACACGACCACGGCGGCGAGTTGCAACAGAGAGCGGCCCCAGCCGCTGTCGAGCGCCCATTTCTGGGCAGGTGCCTTTTGCGCCGGCTGCGTAATGGAAGCGGATTGCGTCATGCTGAGCCCACCTCGGTCTGGATGTCGAGTTCGCCGCACAGGGCGTGGAAGTAACCCGAGAAATTCGGATCACTGCGGGCACCGATCGGCGAACGCGCGGCAATCTCGATGTCGTAGATCTTCTTCACCTGCGACGGCCGGCCACCGAGCACGACCACGCGTTTGGACAACGCCACGGCTTCGTCTATATCGTGTGTAACGAGCACCACGGTTTTGTGGAAGGTCTCCACAGCTTCCATCAATACGCCTTCCAGATAGAGCCGCGTCTGGTAGTCGAGCGCGGAGAACGGCTCGTCGAGCAGAATGATGTCCGGATCGTTAATGAGCGTGCGGATCAACGCCACCCGCTGGCGCATGCCGCCCGAGAGCATGCGCGGATAGGCGTTCTCGAAACCGGCGAGGCCATAAGTGTTGAGGTATTCCATCGCCGTTTCCCGTGCCTGTGCAATCGGCATGCGGGATAGTTCGGGACCAATCAGCACGTTCTGCAAAACCGTCCGCCACGGCAGCAACAGGTCGCGCTGCATCATGTAGCCGACCTTGCCTCGCAAGCCCTCGACCGCCTGCCCGCGATATACGATGTCGCCGCTGTCTGCTTCCAGCAAGCCGGCGATCACGTTGAAGACCGTCGTTTTTCCGCAGCCCGACGGACCGATGATGCTCACGAAATCGCGTTCGTTGATATCGAACGTAAGGCCTCCTAATACATCTACCGTACCCTGTTTATTCGAAAACGATTTGCGGATGTTACGCAATGCAAGCTGGACTGACATGCGAATTCCTGAGTGTAGATTCAGATCATGCGCGCTGCGCGGCCAGGAAGCGGCCGCGCATCGGTTTGAGAACGGCAATCGCGAGCACGGCGGTCACTATGTCGAGCGTAATGGCCGTGCCGAACACCGGCACCCAACTGCCCGCATGCTGGTGCATCAGCGCAGCAAGCGGTCCACCAAAGATCGAGCCGATGCCTTGCGAGATGTAAAGCCAGCCGTAGTTTTCCGTGGCGTGGCGCGTGCCGAAGGTATCGGTGAGCGTAGATGGAAACAGGGAGAAAATTTCTCCCCAGCCGAAGAACACTACGCCGGATAGCAAGACGAACAGGACTGCGTTATCGCGCGTGATCAGCCATAACGCCATCGCGATGCCTTCCAGTCCGAAGGCGAAGCACATGGTGTTTTCACGGCCGATCCGGTCCGATACCCAGCCGAACAATGGCCGCGTCAACCCGTTCGTGAACCGGTCGATGGTCAGGGCCAGCGGGAGCGCCGCCATGCCGAGCACGAGGACCTTGGTCACGCCAAAATCGGCAGCGAACGTCGCCATCTGCGATGTCACCATCAGGCCCGAGGTCGACATCATGGTCATCATCAAAAACATCAGCCAGAAGATCGGGTTCTTCAGCGCCTGGGACGGACGCAGGTTCGGAACCGCGGTTTGCGTGGCGCTAGCCGCAACCGAATCGTGCGAAGGCGGCACGCGCAAGCCTTGCGACGCAAGCAGCCCGACCACCGCAAAGGCGATGCCGAAGCTCAACATGGTGGCATCCACTCCTCGCGCCGCCAGCGACGAAGCGATCGGAAACGTCGTGACGATCGCACCCATGCCGTAACCGGCTGCGACCGCGCCCGCGGCGAAGCCTCGCCGATCAGGAAACCAGCGCACCATCAACCCCACCACGCCGACGTAGACAATGCCCGTCCCCAAACCACCGACCACGCCGTAGGTCAGGTAGAGCATGAGCGCGCTCTGTACCTGCGATGCCAGCACCCAACTTAGCCCTGACATGACGGTTCCGATCGAGATCAAAAGCCGCGGCCCGAAGCGGTCGATCAGCTTGCCCTGGAACGGCGAAAAGAACGTTTGCAGGATGATCAGAAGCGAGAACGTCACTTGCAGTTCAGGCAACGCGATGCCTAATTTAGCGGCCAGCGGCTTGGTCATCAGCGTCCAGACGTATTGCGGACTCGAAATCGCCATCATGCAGATCAGGCCGAGGCCGAGCTGAAGCCAGCGGTTGCGCGTCGTGGCGGTCGACAGGTTCTCGATACCCGGGGTATCGATAGCTTGCGAGCGAGTGGTCATGGTACTTCTCCGTATCTAAGACAGCCGTCATTCGATGCGCGGACGGGCCGCGCCGTCCGGTCGCGAGGGCCGGACTCGTTTGCGTTATTCACGTTGTCGGGAAAATGAGTGCCTCTACCAGCCGGCCGCCCCACCGTCGCTACGTGGGTCGTAGCCCGCCTCGAGCAATCCGTCAGGATACCGAATGATTGCACCGGCATGTCCCATCGCCTCGTCATAGGCCTGCATCGTTTCTACTTCGTGGCCAAGCGCTTCGAGCGCCGCCGCCGTAGCGGGCGCGAACCGAGCTTCGAGCTTGAGCGTGTCAGTCGTCTGTCCCCAGGTGCGGCCGAGCAGCCAGCGTGGCGCATCGATGGCCGCCTGCGGATTCCAGCCGAAATGAGCTATCCGCGAGAACACCGCGCTCTGCGATTGCGGCTGCCCGTCGCCGCCCATGTTCCCGTAGACCATCGTGCGTCCGTCGGAAAAGCGCGCAAGCGCCGGGTTGAGCGTGTGGAACGGGCGACGGCCGGGCATGAGCGGATTGAGCGCTTGCGCATCGAGCGAAAAGCTGCAGCCGCGGTTCTGCCAGTTGATCCCCGACCTTGCCAGCACGACACCACTGCCGAACTCGTGATAAATGCTCTGGATGAAGCTCACCGCCACCCCGTTTGCGTCCATCACACCGAGCCAGACGGTGTCTCCCGGTCCGAGACCGCGTCCCCACGGCGCGGCTTGCGTCATCGAAACGCGCGCGGCCATCGCGTCGAGTGCAGCGGGATCGAGGAGCGTGAGCGGGTCGATCAGCATGTGATCGGGATCGGTGATGTGTTGATCGCGAATGCCGAATGCGAGCTTGGTCGCCTCCACGCACGCGTGCACGAACTCGGGGCCGAGCGGGTCCATGTCTTTCGCCAGCACCCGGTCGAGGATGCCGAGGATCAGCAGCGAAACCAGGCCCTGCGTCGGCGGTGGCATGTTGTAGACCGTGCCGAGCGAGTGCACGAGCGCAAGCGGCGTGCGCAGGGAGGCTCGATGCCGTTCGAGATCCGCAAGTGTCAGCAGCGACCCCACCGACCGAAGATCGCCCGCCATACTGCGCGCCAGATCACCGCGATAGAAATCCTCAAAACCGGCATCGGCGAGTTGTTGCAGCGCGGCGGCGAGGCGCGGCATCGCGAAGCGCTCGCCTGCCGCCGGCGTGCGTGCATCGGGCAGGAACGTATCAGCGAATCCGGGGATCGACTGCAGTTCCGCGCGTGTGCCCGCAACACATTGCGCCTGGCTGCGCGTGACCGGAACGCCATGCTTCGCGTAATGGATGGCGTCTTCGAGCAGGCGCGCGGCCGGCAGCGTGCCGCCGAGCGTCTCGTTCGACCAGCGCTGCGCAAGTTGCCAGCCGGACACC
This sequence comes from Caballeronia udeis, assembly GCF_001544555.2. GTDB lineage: Bacteria > Pseudomonadota > Gammaproteobacteria > Burkholderiales > Burkholderiaceae > Caballeronia > Caballeronia udeis. Next base: position 25,033 of record NZ_FCOK02000058.1, read on the forward strand.
GTTCCCGCAACGGTATTCGCGGCCAGCGGACCGCGCGTCGGAATGGCCGTGAGCGCGCGCGAGCGATATTCGTCGATAGTCGCCGCCAGCGCCGCCGCGCCGCACGCCTCGATGCCGACTGGCTCGTCTCCCGGGCGCGAGATCAGCCAGAAACCATCGCCGCCGATGCTGTTCATGTGCGGATAGACGACCGCGATGGTCGCGGCGGCGGCGATCATCGCCTCAACGGCGTTGCCGCCCTCGCGCAACACGGCGAGCGCGCTTTGTGAAGCCAGAGCATGGGGCGCGACCGCCATGCCCCGCGCGGCACTTGCGGAATTAGGGAAGTCAGGCGACATGCTGGATCGACAGGAATGTGCTTGTATACATACTTGTCGACCTGCGAAAACCATGCCAGGCAGGGCTACGCCCGCGACTGTCGGCTACACGGGGCTCGAACGGCAGGCGTTCACGCGCGTCACGTCGCTAACTGGTGCGCCGTATCCGTGGTGGTGCATAAGGGCCGCTCGCCGGCTTCATCGCGGTGCGCGCGCTTTGCAGCCGATGGACCGTCAGGCTGCGCACTTCGGCCTGGCTGCCCTCGATGTGCAGCGCGATAAGCGTAGCGCTTTGCTCGGCTTCGCCGTTTCGGATAGCGCGGAGGATGGCAACGTGTTCGTCATAGGTGTCGTCGACGCAGTCGCCGTAGACGAAATCGAGCCGCCGCACGACGCGGATACGGTCGGTAACGCGCTGCATCGCGCTGGTCAGTTCTTCGTTGCCGGCTGCGACGACGAGCGCGTGATGGAACGCTTCGTCGAGCGCGGCGACCTGACGGCCCTCGCGCAAACGCCGCGGCAATGGCACCTCCCACACTGGCTCGAGCTCGTCGAGCATGTGCAGGACGACGTCGGATAGCGGCGCTGCTTGGCTCAAAAGCTTGCGGATGGCGAAGGTTTCGATCAGCTTGCGCATCTCATAGAGATCGTCGAAACGTTTGAAATCGATCGGTACGACCTCCCATCCGCCCCGGACATAGCCTTGCATCAAACCATCGGTTTGGAGGCGTTGCAGGGCTTCCCGCGCCGGTGTGCGCGAGACGTTGAAACGCTCGGCGATGCCGCCTTCGGTTAAGCGGTCGCCGGGAAGCAAGCGCATCTCGAAGATGTCATCGCGCAAGCTGAAATAGACATGCTCGGCGCGCGAGGCCGAGCGACTGGTCGCTGGTAGCGAGAACGGGTCAATGAGAATGTCGGACATGATGCCCGAAGCTTAGCAATAAAAACTCGCCACGAGAACGGGCGTTTCCCGCGCGCCGCAACATCAGAAACAAGCGGCCGTCGCGCATCTTCCCGCTGCAATCTGCATGGTCAGCAGGTCAGTCGGTTTTCTGCCTGACCGCTTCGAACGGCTTTGTCACGTTGCTGGGATGGTCGCGTAAGATCGTCCGATGAAGAATCCTAAATCGCTTTATCACGGTCATCGGTTTCCCGCGCCGGTCATCAGCTGCGCTGTTCGGTAGTACTTCCGGTTTCAGTTGAGTCTGCGCGACATTGAAGAGTTGCTGTTCGAGCGTGGGGTGATCGTCAGCTATGAGACGGTCCGGCGTTGGTGCGATAAATTTGGCGCGGGCTTCGCGCATCGCGTCAAGGCTGCGCGTCGCAAGCCCGGCACAACATGGCATCTGGACGAGGTCTTTGTGACGCTGCGCGGCGAGCCGTATCTGCTGTGGCGAGCGGTCGATCAGCACGGCGCCGAGCTTGATATTCTGCTTCAGAAGCGTCGCGATAAGGCTGCAGCCAAGCGGTTTTTCAAGCGCGTGCTGGCCTCCTGCCCTGAGGCGCCGCACAAAATCGTGACTGATCAACTAGCGTAGCTATCCGGCGGCAAAGGCCGAGATTCCCGAACTCGAACACGTCAAGCATGTCTTCATCAGGGCCAGTGCTCGGCTGAACAACCGGGCCGAAAACTGTCATCAACCTACCCGTGAACGCGAGCGCCGCATGCGTGGCTTTCGCGATCCGGAACGCACCCAAGTGTTCCTGTCTAGCTTCGGCCCGATCAGGCAGCACTTTGCGCTCAAGCGACATTTGCTTCGCGCTTCGCTCTATCGTAAGCAACTCGGCGAACGCTTTGCCGCCTGGCATCGTTTCACCGAATTCACCCAGGGTCCGTCTGCTTTCTGAAAAGCTGTCGCGGTCTTGCGTTAGTGCGTCGCACCTCCTTCAACGTGACAATGCCGCTCAGCGGCCACCGCCGTAGCCGCTGAGCCGGCGGCCAGGACGACCGACGCCACCTGTGAGCGTTTTTCTATGATGCTGCTCCCATCTGGCTGGACGGTTTTGATCCAGGTCGTGGCCGGTGTACTCCTTCGAAACTGCCGTTGCGGCTCAATGCAATTACCCGACGATCACTGGATTGGCGGCACAACGCCCAGCTTCTCCGCGAGCATGCGTTCATACACGCCGAAATGCAGGTCGACTTCCTCCTGGCTGACCGTCGTCACCGTGATGTTCACCTGCTCCGGCAGCAGACCGTGCACCACCGCAATCGCCGCTTCCAGTTGCGGCGCACACACGCTGTCTTCCATCAGGGTCGTGCCGACGGCGATATCGTAGGTCTGTTCCTGCTGGAAGACGATCTCGACCAGCCGCGCGCTAGCACTCATGTTGTTGTCGATCGCCAGCCTCACGACCTCCGCCACGCTTCGCATTGTTTCAGTCGGAAAGCCTCTCGTCGCGCGCAGCCTGACGCGGTGTCTGCCCAGCGTGTGCCAGTCCGAATTGAATTCCATGGTGTCCTCCGCCTGGTCGTTGCGATGCACCGCGACAATAGGGGCCGGCGGGCGATTTTCAAGACCGGAATTTCACCACCACGCATTGAAATTTTCGCTGTAGGGCCTATCTTAGATTTCGCTCAGGCAGACGCGCTAGTGACATCAGGCGCGCTGCGTGTTTCGATTTGTTTGCCAGCGGCCTGGCAGGCGGACTGGAGCGCGTAGGCCCGTTCGCCTCCATGCTGCATTCAAGGAGGATACGACCATGAGTGATCTCTATTCCGGAACCGATCTATTCAGCGAATTCGACCGTCTGCAACGCCAGATGGAGAGTCTGTTCGGCGGCTTGCCGTCCAGCATCCGTTCCAGCCGCTTCGGCGCCTTCCCGCAGATCAACATCGGTACGACGGACGACTCGATCGAGATCGTCGCGTTCGCCCCAGGCGTCGATGTTGCCGGGCTCGATGTAGCGATCGACAAGGGACTACTTACGATTAGCGGCGAGCGCAAGCCTGCGCAGTCCGATGCTGGCGATGACACCCGCACCTATGCGCAGGAGCGCTTCATCGGCGCTTTCCGCCGCGCGATCGAACTGCCGCAGAACGCCGACCCAGACAAGATACAGGCGCGCTATACCAATGGCTGCCTGTCGATCAGCGTCGGCAAGCGCGAATCGTCGAAGCCCAAGGCCATTACCGTCCAGTAACGCAGCCATCTAAGGAGCAAGCCATGAACGACAAAACCCAAATTGCTGAGCGCGACCAGGAAGCGATAGCACGACGCGAGGGCAACCAGCCGGTACGGCGGATGACGCTCATGCCGGCCGTGGACGTGTTCGAGGACAGCCAGGGCATCACGCTGTGGGCGGATCTACCAGGCGTCACGAAAGAGAAGCTCGACGTGAAGGTGCACGACGGCAATCTTTATATCGAAGCTGAAGCGGTTGTGCCGACACCCGCTGGTTTGCGGCTGCAGCACGCCGAGATTCGTGAACCGCGTTTCGCGCGGGCGTTCTCGCTGAGCCCGGACTTTGATACATCGAAGATCTTTGCAAACCTGCAGAACGGCGTGCTGAAGCTGACGATTCCGCGGCGCGACGAAGCACGGCCGCGACAGATCGAGGTGCAGACGAACTGAGCTGGAAGACCAGTAACGAGGACAGGAGAAAAAGCGGTGGCGGCCGCGAGGTCGCCACCCTTCGGTTCGTGGAGGCGCGGATGCTGGCTGCCTGGCATCTGCCGCCCTGGTATCTGCCGCGTTACGCCCGACGGTAACTGGCAGTTGCTGACGCGCAGCGCGAACGGTGACGCCAGGCGGACGGTGGCCACTCGGGGAGCGCCAGGCACGTCCACAGAACCGTTGCGGTCGAAGCGCAATGACGGATATCCGGATTTTTCTGCTAGACCATCGAGGAGCATAAGATGAACGCCGACCTGAAAAAGTGGAACCCCTTCAAATTTCTCCGCGGTTCAGGGCGCAAGCCCGATGCCGACAGTCCCCAAAATCCGTCGGCGAGCGATCCGTGGCGTGCTGGGTGGCCTGACATTGCGCGACTTTTCTCCCGCGATCCGTGGCGTGCGATGGAGGATTTCTTTCACGATCCGTTTGCAGCCCGCGGCTCGCTCGAACGATGGTTTGGCGACTTCAGCTCATCGCGTTTCCAGCCGCGCATCGACGTGGTCGACGAGGGGAAGATACTGCATGTAAGCGTAGAGCTGCCAGGCATGGAGCGGGAGGATCTGACCGTCAGCGTCGAGGACGGAGCGCTGGTGTTGCGCGGCGAGAAAAAGCAGGATGTGCACAGCGAGGAAGACGGCTGCTATCGGCTTGAGCGCGCATATGGGGCTTTCACGCGTACGATCCCAATGCCGGAAAACGCCGATCCCGACCACGCTCTCGCAAAGTTTGACAAGGGCGTGCTGACGTTGACTGTGCCGAAACAGGAGGCGCTTCGATCCGCGAGCCACACGATCGATATTGGCTAGCGTTGGGCGGCGACGTTGCGCTTGCGAGGTGAATGAATGGGAGTAGCTCGGTCGTTAGCTCAGTTGGTAGCTCAGTTGGTAGCTCAGTTGGTAGAGCAACGCACCCGCACGTGCTCTACGACCGCGGCCGGCTTGCTGTCAGCGGCGGAAAATGATGCATCTGCTAGAAGACTTTGAGCAATGCCAGTAGAGGCCTAGCCGGGGTCGTTCGCCCCGCGTCGCATGGCGCCCCCATTCAAGTTCGCCGGGCAGCGGCGAGAATATCGATTTGCATGATGCCCCCCGGACGTCCGGGAGGCGCATGTGAAGCTACCGAATGCCAGTCGCTTCGACTTCGACGCGGCGATCCGGCGCGAGACAAGCGATTAATCGCTTGGTTGCTTTAGTGCCGCGGCACTCACCGGGCTTCGTAACCGGATCCGAGCCGTCGACTCCGCGGGCCGATACCTTGCTGGTGGAAATCCCTGAGGACTGCATCAGAGCGGTCTTAACCGCTTCAGCACGACGAGTCGAAAGGTCCAGGTTATACGCACTGGGACCAAGTCGATCAGTGTGTCCAGTCACTTCGATAGCGCCGAAGTTGCCGCCTCGAAGCTCTGCGGCCAGCTTATCCAGGGCCTGTCGACCTGAAGAGCTCAGCGTCGCCTTGTCGAAGTCAAATAAAGAATCTGCCGAGAGCGTCACCTTCTTTGCAGGCGGGGGAGCCGGCACAACTGCCACCGGTTCCGGCGCAGGACCGATCGGTTCCGGAGCCGTTGGTGAAACCGGTTGCGATTTTTGCCCGAACCTATAGAGCAAGCCGACCGAGACAAGGTCGATGTCGCCTTTGTTGCCCACGGCGTCGTTAATGCGGTAGCGTTCCACTTCTCCGCGCATTGCCAGCGCTTGTGTGATCTGGTACTGAAGGCCCACGCCGAGCTTATAGTTAAAGCCTCGCTTGCTCGGGCTCGGATCGAGCGCTCGAACGGCTCCGCTTCCGCTGAACGAGTCGCTAGCGTTAGCGTAAGTTGCGCCCACCCGGCCGAAGACAGAGAAGTTTCCAGTGATTGGCAAAAGGCCAACCGCGTCGAGATTTCCGCCTTTCAGCTTCAGGCTGCCGTCCAAATTGCCGGCGGGTACTGTAGTTGCATGAAAGCTAAATTTTCCCAAATCGAAGTATCCGGCTTCGAGGGCGAAATACCTGTTGAACTGGTAACCGCCAAAAATCTTGTAGCCCAGGTCGCGTTCGTCATTGTTGATCGAGCTCGTAGCGAAACCGCTAGCCTGCAGTCCGCCGCGGATTCTGCCATCGTCGATCGTTGCATGCGACTGACCAACATTCGCGCCACCATACCAGCCTGAGTCCTGCGCCGTGGCGATCCGGCTACCGATGACGGTGAGCGCAATCAGAACCACTTTCACCGAAACCGCTATTGTCTTCAAGATTCTCTCCAGGAGAATTGACGCGCTGCCAGATGCCGCATCAAGGCCGCGTCTGGACATGTTGTGAGCCCTATAGCACCCGATCACTATTCCGAACGGGTGTAGAGACAGCCCAAAAATGACAGGGTTGTTTGTTCGTGCTTATTGACCTGGGACGTTGATGACGGTGTTCACTAACGTCACTGACGCTCCCAAGGAGATCAATCGGCCGTTGACAGTCACGACCGCTGCGTTGCCCGCGGTCGAGACCGTCACGCCTGACTGGCTAATAACCGTACCGGCGAACGTCCCGCCTCCGGCTCCGTTGATCGTGGCAGCGGTACCGACTTGCCAGAACACGTTCTTGGCTTGCGCGCCATTGGTGAGGATGACGCTTTGGGGACTACCCGGGCCACCCACAGTCAGCGTGGTTGCCATCTGAAAGACCCAGACTGCGTTGGCATTGCCTTGGCCATCGAGTGTTAGCGGACCGCCCGTGATTCCGAATGAGCCCGCGGCCGCGGTGTACACACCCGGAGTTAGCACGAGGTTGGCCAAATTGCCGGCGCCGGGATTGGGCCCACCGGGCATTGCTACGAGCGCGTTATACGCGGCACGCGCGTCGACACTCGCCTGCGTCGCGATAGCAAAGGTTGCTGCGGTTCCTTCCGACGGGCACTGAATTGTCGGTGGGGGCGCTGCCGTGTAGATCAGGCCGTTCACTAATCCCTGATTCAGCGTCGTTTCCGTGTAGGTGCATCCCAGCCCCGAGTCATGGAAGCCTGTAACTGCGGTGGAAACGGCAGTAGTGCCGATGTCACCATTGATTGTTGTCAGCGTGCCCGAGTTGGTCATCCCGGCGGATCCGCCATAGGTTCCAAATGGAGTCACTGCGCCGAGCGAGACAGGCGCCAAGCAAGCGGAGCTTGCAGGGGCGGTTGTAAACGTCCAGGCAAAGTCACCGGCCAATACGTTCGCGGGCACCGCCAATGTAGCCACGCCGCTAACTCCGCCCTTAATCGTCGCCGTGTAGCTCGCGCCACTGCTTAGCGGGGTAAGCGGCGTGAACGTGGCGATGGTTCCGGTGGCAGCATCGAGCGTCACCGAGCCTGCAATGACAGGCGCTGAGCCAGGCCCGGTCACCAGGAAGTTAGCCGCATTGACCTTCGTGGGGTCCATCCGAACACCAGCAGGCAGGCTAAACGTCGCGTTGACGCTCGAGTTTCCGCAGACCGCGGCGCCAGGCGACGGGCTGACGGACAGTACCGATATATTCGCCGGCGTTGAGGGCGATGAAGGCGTCGTCGGCGGGGCTACTGTGGAGGTTGTAAAAGTCCACACATAATCACTTGACGCTGGCAGTGCCGCTTGGTTTCCGGCGAGCGCGTTGCCAGCAAGGTCCGTCGCCGCGGCACTCACCCTTACGGTATAGGTAGCACCTGTAGCAAGCGCCCCGACTGGTGTGAACACGACAGTCTCGCTGCCGACCGCATAGCTTACGACACCAGCGGGCGACGAGCAGGGCGCCGCGCAAGTCACCGTAACGCTAGCCGCGTTGAGCGTGTTGGAGGACATCTCCTTGCTGAACACCGCGCTGATCGCCGTGTTCACTGGCACACCCATGGTGGAACCGGTATTCGCCGTCGCCGGCATAGTCAAAGTGACCCTCGGTCGCGTCAAATCAGCAGTCGCGCCGGTTGTAAAATTCCAGACGAACGGGTTGAGCAATGCGAGCCCGGTTGCCACGCTTTTCGCGCCGGTGATCGTCGCTGTATAGCGTGTCAATGGCGCAAGCGTGGTCCCGGAGCCAACCGAAAACGTGGCATTGCTGCCGGTCGCGTCAAGCGCTAACGTACCTGCCGGATTGGAGCAAGGTGCGGCGCACGTCACCGTAAATGTCGCAGCGCCGGTAAGCGGGCTAACCGGCTCACTGAAGGCGGCGGTGATCGAACGCACGTTGATTGGTATCCCGGTGGCACCGTTCGCCGGCGCGACGGCAGTTATCGTGGGTGGTGACAGCGGCGTATTACTGCCGACGCCGCCCGTACCTAAAATGCCGTCCCGGCCGCTATTGCCGCCGCCACAACCCGCCACCAAGACGCTGAGTACCAAGGCGCCGAGCCAGGGCCTGAGGTAGAAAGCGCGTTTCGAACTTACCATTCCAATCCTTTTCGCCCGTTTGGCCATTGCATCCACAGGATGAGCACGGCTTTTCCGGACACAGTGTTTGACACCCAGCGGCAGGGAACAATTTGTAATATCTTTTAGATGGCCGGAGTATCGTCTTCTGGCTCTGCGCTGTACATGCTTATTTCTTTGCATCCCTGACAACATTCAAAACTGTTGTTTCCATGCGGATCATCAACTCAACTATCGACTCACCAACTCATCAATCGCGCGAAAAACGGTGGATATTGCCGATAGCTGGAGCACTCTCGAACCAACAGAGCTATTTGACCGAATGCTGCTTTATCACGGGACAAGGCGGGGGTGGACTTTCCTGCCCAGCCGACTGAGTGCCGCACATATGCACTTGGAGTTCCTCGCAGACTGCGTTAGCAAAAACACACGCACGCGGTCCCCTAACAAACAGCTATACCACTTTAGAAATTAGTATTCCTCTCAACTCCGCATCGGATCGAGCCAAGTTCTTTAGCCCGACGGAACCTCCTTGTGCATATTAGTTCGTAGTGCCGTGATCCGTTCGGTAATTGGTTCCACGGTTACCTTAAAAGTGTTCGTGTGTCGGTAATTTTTGCGAAAACGAACTAGTGCTATAGGAATGGCTGCGAGGCGCAAATGGTTACATTTGTTCTTGGAGCAAACGGTCAACGCTTGTCACTAAGGACGCGTTATCAGAGACAGCACCGCGTTAATCGGCCGTCGCACACTAAAGGATCTAAACCATGAAAAAGATTATCGCTGCTCTCGCCTCCGCCCTTCTCGTGTCGACCGCTTTCGCACAAACGGCGGCGCCGGCGAGTGCAACAACGGAGACGGGCAAAGCCCAATTGGAGGCAAACCATAAAAAGGCCGACGCGCAAAAAACGGCCAACGAAAAGAAAGCAGACGCGTCTCAGGATGCTGCGAAGGCCCAAGCGTCTGCTAATGAAGACAAGACTTCAGCGCAAGCCGATGCCGACAAGGACGCCGCGAAGGTCGCAAAGGCAGACACCCCCAAGGAAGCCTCGGCCGCGCGAGTCGAGGCAATGAAATCGCAGAAGAAAGCGAACAAGAAAAAGAGCGAAGCCCAGGCTAAAGCAAATGCGAAGAAGCAGGACGCAAACAAGGACGCTTCTGTCGCACAAGCCAAGGCCGACAAGGCAAAGGTTGAGGCACAAGGTGATGCAAACAACACAGCCGCCGACGCGAAGGTTGACGCAGCCAAGAAGTAATTGACCAATGGCAGGGAGCGTTCAATGTGGATGCCCCCTGCCTCGCACTCAAGAACTCGGATGGTTCACGTTTCGATCTCGTCCTTTGATGCGGTTTCAAAGATTCGTTCGCACGCTTTCGGAGACCACAATGAAAATAAAATTTACCCTGGGTTTTGCAGCTTTAGCACTAACGTTGGCGACAGGTCAATCGCACGCAGCTGGATGTCTAAAAGGCGCGGCAGTTGGTGGCGTTGGTGGGCACTTTGTCGGCAGTGGTCACGCGGTATTGGGCGCTGCCGGCGGGTGCCTGGTCGGTCGACACATGGCCAACAAGAAAGCCAAGGAAGATGCTGAGGCGAGAAGAGACGCACACGTGGCACACCAACCGGCACCCGGCGGCTAGACACCTTCTTTCAGAGAGTTAAAGCATGAAAACGAAAACTGTTGTGCTGCTCTTGGCCGCAGCCTTAACTGCTGCACCGCTGACCGTATTCGCGCAAGAATGGCATCCGTCCTCGGCAGGTGGTCCCGAGAATCACGGCCGCCCCTATGATCAAAACGGGTATGGCGACCAGGCGCATTCTGGCGATCGGGGCAAGTCTGGTGATCAACGTCGCCCTGACGAGAACGGTTGGCACGGTGGCGAACAGGCTGATAATCGCCGCGGCGGCCCCATCCCGCATCTGGATTGGCACAAGGGAGATCGGTTGCCCAACGAATACCGGGATCGAAATTACATAGTGGATGATTGGCGCGGGCATGGACTTCATCAGCCTCCACGCGGGTATCACTGGGTTGGTGTCGATGGAGACTATGTCCTCGCAGCGGTGGCGACCGGTGTCATCGCAAACATTCTGCTCTCACCGCAGCGGTAGCTGCGCAAACAAAATCTTTAATCCGCCAGCTCAATATGGTCCGCTGACGACCAACACGAGAGAGTGAATTATGAAAAGAACCATTGCCTTAATACTGTTGGCCGTTTGTCTCGGAAGCGCGTTGGGCGGTTGCATCTTTGTGCCCGAAGGCGGCTACCACGATCACGGGCATGACCACGACCACGACCGCTATTAACCGTCCCTGACGCGCTCGCGCATTCACCTGCTCAACATTACGCATGACAAGGAAAATTATGAGCATCTCACGCAGCCGCAGGTTCGCAATGACACTGGTTGCCGGTCTCGGCGTAGGCTTATCGTCCGTTGCTTTCGCCCACGTCGATGTTGGCGTAAACGTCGAAGTCCCCGGTGTCGTCTACGCACCTGAGCCAGTCTACGCCGCGCCCCAACAGGTGTATGTCCAACCTCAGGCCGCTGTTGTCATTGGTCCGGGCTGGTATGGCAACAGGTACTACGACGGGCGTCGTTATTGGGAGCGCCGGGAGTGGGAAGAACGCCACCGGAACGACCGGGAATGGCATGACGCACGAGACAATCGCGGCGGACCTCGAGATGATCGGGCTTACGACCACCAACGCGGCGAGCAGCGAGGTGACCGGCACTACGACCATGAAAATGACAATGGGCGCGGTGACCATTAACACGCGCGATATGGGTTGTCGCGGTCGACCTGCCGGAACCCTGGATGCTTGTTTTGTAGCTCACCGGTTACTGGGTAGATTCCGCCGGAGCTAGACGCGCGTCATTTGCGATGAGCGCTTTCGCGTTTGCGAATCAGACTCACTTGCCCATTGCGTTCAAGAATGGCCGACTGCACGTCTTCAAGGTCCAGTGAGTTAAGTTCTTGGCGCGCCGTCTCGAAAACATCCGTTCTTGTGATGAGGGCGGCGGACATTTGCCTGCTATTGAACTGGCCATCCTTATAGACTTCTCTTTCGACTCCTATCACGAGCGATTCCAGCCACCGCGATCGGACGCAAGTCCACGCGAACGCTCCATGTAGGAGCACAATCACCAATGACGCCATAAAAGTCGGGGTGGCCGGCGATGCTGCGACTATCACCCGACTCAACGTTGCGCCCAGCAGTATCGCGACCACATAATCGAAAGGAGAGCGCTGGCCAAAAGACCGCCGGCCCGATATGCGGATTAAAATCAACGCCGCGAAGAAGACCACGACTGCACGCATCGCCATCTGTAGCGAGCCAAGGTCCTTGCCCTCGCCGAATATCGCTATCAGAACGTCCATTTCTCTGTTCCTTCCCGGCTTCGCGGCCAGAGCTTAAATCTTCTACGACTACTCAGTCCACGGGTCCGAGGTAGCCCGGGAGACCTAGCGCTATGTCGCTTTTTGCCAATTTGATTGCTTTCTTCACCAGCGACTCGAACTCGTCATCGCTATTCGGTCGGGGCAGGGTGCAACGGAACAGGTCAGCCCATCGAAATTCTTCTAGGGGGACACTCGTCTTTTCGTAGCCGCCAGCGTCACGAACCGACGCCGCGAGGCTTCGGAATTCGTCGTCGGCTAGCTCCCATACGTGCTCTGGCATTTCAGAAAATGGCCGGCGCCGACCCTCCGCGTCGTATGGGTAAGTCCATCGGTTGTTTTCCATGGTCTGCCAGAAATCTGCTTGCGGAAGAAACGACAGGTCTCTGACGAGGACAAACGGAACAGACTTCACGTTTGCACGCCAAAGTGCCGCAGCAACGTGATGGTGGTCAATCGCAAACGGAGCACTGTTGGGGCCATACACGACCGGTATAGGCCTTTCGGCGATAGCCATTTCCAGTTCGTGACCGGACAGCGCCTTGTACTTCTCGGTTTTCTCGCGCACCTCCCGCATGCCGTGTGTCATTTGGGTCGGGCGTAATCGGTCGATGCTTAGCATCTTCATCATTGACTCCAATCCCGCAAAACCAAAGCAAAGTGAGGCAACCGACTCGAGAGGTCTCGGAATCGTAAACCGGATACGCATCGCATAACACCCATAAGCACGCGGCGTGCCGCATCAAGGTCGACGTCGCCTGCTACGGCCGATGAACCGCCACTGGACGTTGCCGCTGTAGGGCACGACCGGTGTTTCGTTCTGGTCAAGCACGACAATCTCTAAGCCAGGGGGCAGTCGCTCTGCGGCGGGTGCAAGTCTTTTCAGCTCAGTCAGACGTCGATGGTGATGAACCGCAATCCTCCTTATCGGTCTCGGCGACAGTCGAGTTCGATACTGTCATCCAAGGCACGGATGGTCAAAACCCGCTGCTGTCGCTTATCGCGGCGTTCTATGCAGTTCGTCACTGGACGTGACGGCGTGTCCGTCGGGAATCCAGCGCAACTTTGGTGCTATCGCGCTTGCCTCAAACCACAATTTGATGCCAAAGCGTACGCGGTTGCGAAGGTGTGCAGCCAATACCGCACGCCAAAAGCGGTTCGTGTTGACGTCCGAATAACGCGATTCACGTTCGATCAATGCCTTCCCGTCGGGCAAGTGAACAAAGCAACAGTTCTCGAACCATCGCAAATCGCGATGGGTGTTGCCGCTCCAATGTCGCCCGATCGCCTGATAAGCGCCAAGCTCTACAATTTGCTGCCCTTCGTCAGCAAGCGTATTGAGCGCGGCGGAGACAAACGACTCGTCACCGTGATGTTGCAGGTGTGCGATTTCGTTGACATAGCGTTCACAATGCGCCCGAGCGACTGGCACCAATCTCTTCAGAAACGGCAGCGTGCTCACGAGGAACTCACCGCCATACCAGCGTGGGTTACGCAAATGCCGGCCAGCGACGATCTCAAGATCCTTAATCACACGGGCGCTGCCATAAGCGGGAAACACCTGGTCCGAGATATCGAATGCGCCCACTCCGACGTCGGCACAGCGCTCGAGTAGCTCATCGGCCAGCGGCCGCATGGCGACGATGTCGGAGTCGAGTAGCATCAGCAAGGTTTCGGGCGCCAGCATCCCCTTCACTTGTTCCAACAGGTCGAGCTTGAAGTGCGCTGCATAGAAGCCCGTGTCTCTTGGGATATTGATACTTGTGGCCAGACGATAAATCAGCGGACGTCGCGCTTCCGGGACGGTGGCAAGGCACGAGATAACGGCGTCTGGCATATTCGTAAATATGCGGAGCCGCGGCATGCCAAAATGCAGCAAGGTCTTATTTAAGCAAAGTGCCTGATGCGCGTAAGAGAGCGGATCTGTGCTGGTGCTGTTTGGGCTGGCTGCTGCCGCGATGTCTATGAATACCAGAGTACAAGGAAAAATTTCCATTAGGTGGTCTTTAAGATTCTTATGCGAGAACTTGTTACGGATTTGAATCGGCAAATGCTTAGTCAGGATGAGAGGTATCCGCCGCACGTATCCGCCAAAATGCTGGCCGAATGAGCCACCCGCGCGGTGGCACTGGACGCGCTTTCGAGCACAACAGTTGCGCTAACCCCGCGTCTTATAAAATTTATCGGTCTCCGAATTATTACCGGCTAACCCCGGTGCTTAGCTCGGCCGCGACGAGATAAGGATAGTCGCAGGTTGCACGACTTCGGAACGGCCCAAGCTGTGCGTCCGCACAGCATTCGGTTCCAGTCTATGAGGCGCAGGCCCCTCCCTGGCCGACGTATTCACCGAAACGCCGCGGATACATGCGGCGCAGCGTTTCAGAGTGCATGCGTGCGCCTTATTTTCCACATGGCGCTCATGCAGCCCTGCGCCTCTCCAATTGCGCAATCAGCGTTTTGTTGAAGGCTGGAAGATCGTCAGGCTTGCGGCTCGTGATCAGATTGCCGTCTTCGACCACTTCCTTGTCCACCCACGTGCCGCCCGCGTTGCGAATGTCGTCTTGCAGACTCGGCCAGCTCGTCACCGTGCGGCCCTTGATAATGCCTGCGGACACCAGCAACCACGTGCCATGACAGATCACGGCGATCGGCTTTTTCGCGCTGTCGGCAGCTTTGACGAAAGCCTGGGCCTGCAGCAGCAACCGGATCGCGTCGCCGTTCACCACCCCGCCCGGCAGAACGACTGCATCGTAGTCGTCGGCGCTCGCCTTGTCGAAAGTCGAATCGACCGCGACTGCGTCACCCTTATCGACATGCTTGAAGCCCTGAATCTTGCCGGGTTTTGCTGAAATCACGTGCACCGTTGCGCCAGCGTCGGCCAGCGCGCGTTTCGGTTCAACCAGTTCCGCCTGTTCGAAGCCGTCGACTGCGAGTACCGCCACCTTGTAACCATTCAGCGTGTTAGCCATGTGTTTTCTCCTTCAACGTAGATGCAGGGAGCGCACGCCTGACACCGTATGTTCCCTTCGCCCCCTGCTTAGTTCGCAACGATATGCCCACGCAAAACCGCGCAAAAAGCGACGCTCCATTTGCGTGGCCGGTAGGGTCTTTACCGACCTGCCGGGTCCTCGTCGAGGCCGTCATCATCGGCGGCCAATGGGTCGTCGACTCGATCTGGTTCAATGTCGGCGTCGTATACCAGCGTCGAATCGCCGTCGGCCGCAGCCCGCTCGCCTGTGCCTGAGCGGTCCGTGTCACTGCCGAGATCCGTGTCGCCAGTTTCGAGCGCGTGGTTGTCCAGTTCTGAATCGACATCAAATTCATGACGCTTCGCACCGGCGACATCGCTGCCGCTATCGGACGAATCGCTCGGACCGAGCGCGCCTATCGTTCCGCTGGTTTGCTTCACTTGCTGTTGCGGTTCCTCGTCGGATTCAGCGTGCTGCTCATGGCGCTCTCCTTCATTTATCCAGTACCCGTTGCGAGCCGTCGCAAGGACTGTTCCGCCCGCGCATTCCCGCGGCGCACGGTACGCGCGCCGGGCGCCACCATTGCTTCAAGCGAGACACCGGCACAATCCGCGCCTCCCGCTTGAAATTTCTACCTGCAACGATGGCTGCCACGACCGGCCCGACCCAGCGCCCCATATACAACATCTCCCAGCAAGCTGCCCCTGCCGTGATGCCGCCCGGTCTGCGGCATTCGGACGACACCAGGCCCGGCTACACGCGCAGGCGTGAAAAAGATGGCTTCGCATACTTCGACGTGAGCGGCGAACGCATCGATGACGCACGCGAAATTGCTCGCATCAACGCTGGCCACCGGCCGTGACGCGCGCGGCCGCAAGCAGTACCGCTATCACCCGCGTTGGCGCGAGACGCGCGGCGTCAACAAATACGAGCGCATGGCCGCGTTCGGCCGCGCGTTGCCGAAGATCCGCAGACGTGTCGCACGCGACCAGAAGTTACCGGGCATGCCGTGCGACAAGGTAGTCGCCGCAACCGTGCAGTTGCTCGACACGACGCTCATCCGCATCGGCAGTGTCGAATACGCACGCGATAACCAGTCGTATGGACTGACGACCTTGCGCAAGAAACATCTGAAGATCGAAGCGGCCCAATTGCGCTTCAGGTTCCGCGGCAAGAGCGGCATCGATCATGACGTCACGATGGACAATCCGCGCGTCAAGCGCATCGTGCGGCGCTGTGCCGAATTGCCGGGCCACGACCTCTTCCAGTATCTCGACGAAGACGGCACACGCCGCACCGTCGGATCAGCGGACATCAACGACTACCTGCGCTGCGCGAGCGAAGCGGATTTCACCGCGAAGGGAAGTCGCGAGCGGCGCGCAAGGCGGCCGATGCGAAAACCGTAATTTACGCAGCGCCCACCTTTCGTCTTCACGACCCTCTTGGCCGGGCATTCTTTCCGACTTGGTGGGCCATCAAATGCAAGGCTACATGGGGCGACCCCTCCGGGAGCGGTAGCGTTCCCTTCGGGCCGGCTTATCTCACGGCTGAAGCGGTTCGGCGTTCGGGCGCGCCGCGTTGCCGTCGGCAAAGACTTGTCCGGGTAAAGAATCATAATCGGCTGGCTCGGTCCGGACGATCTCGCCCAACATTCTTACGAACGCATCAGCGTCTGTTAACTCGGCGACTAACACCCGAGCGGTGCGCAAAGAGATGACCCCCATCGGGGCAGCGTTTGACCGTCGTCAAGGATGAAAGCGAACCGATGCACTTCCGAGGAGTCGGCCCCACTGGGCTCTGCGTCGTGCGAAAGAATTGTCGCTTTCACATAGGCGGCCCGAATCATTGTTCGTTATTGTTTAGCAACGGGCCTCGTGCTAAACGAGCATACTCAGTACACCATGTTAAGAGAGCTCTATAGTGCGAAACTTCCTCAACCGCTGTACCCCAGCAAGTCGAGCGATGGACATTTCTTTGCACTAAGCCAGCCGTCGCACCTGCGTTCCGGTACGTCTGGGCCACCGCGGGACAACTTGGTGGCCCAGACGCTTTATCGACCGGCTGGTCTTGTGGCTCGGACGGCTTACTTCTGCCGGTTTTCAGTGCTCGAGCGGCCTAACGGCAGGGTCATGCTCCACCACGTCCTTGGTCGCTTGCCAGTACGGTTGCCGATTGTAGTAGCTGTGCGTTGAAGTTCCCCAGGTCTCATCTGCCATAGACGGCCAGTGGTCCTTGTCGAAACCTGGGTCGTCCTTCAGACGTTGCGCTGCAATGTCGACATAGAAGCATTTCTCCGCCGTGTCCAGAGTCAACGCATTCCACGGAATGGCATGTAGTTTAGACCCCATCCCGAGGAAGCCGCCCTCGGACAGGACCGCATAGGCAATGCGCCCACCACGGACGTCCAGCATGATGTCTGAAATTTTTCCCACATGCTCGCCGTCCGACGACATCACCTTGTTCCCGTCGAGCGTCGCTGCTGCCATGATGTCCGGCCCCGGCCCTTCGCCGATGCCACCGCCAACGATGTCGGCGCCGCCTCGGGTGCCACCTTGCGGGTTGATTGAGCCCATGATTCACCTCCTTAAAAAAAGTTGAAAAAAGTTGCCCTTTTAAATGCGCAAACAGCGTACCCGAGCTGTCGGCGGTACAGAATGCCGAGTTCGCGTCAGACGTATCTCGTTGGGCGACTCGATGTCTACCCTCCGGTCTGACTCTGATTTCCAGGAGCACGCTCATCGGTATCCGCTCCTCTTTTCCAAGCGTGTTTAAACACTTCCTTGTGTCTCCTGCTCGGCCATTCACATTTCGCAATCCTCTTTATCTGCATTATTAACCTCGACCTGGTCACAACCAGTCATGGCGCAAGCAACGCTTCCGTTGGGAGGCTTCTTGGAAGCGCCAAGCGTTGATAGGAGTCGTCCCGACCTTGGCGGGGAGCCTCACACTTTGGGCCGCGGTGGCATAGCGATTGCGACGGATATACCACGGGATGTGCCTGTTGCGCCACTCTCCGGTCATGGGTAAAGGAGACTATTATGCGAGTCGTCACAAAGAGATTATTGGTATCAGCGTTAATTTTGGGGGTTTACGGTGCCGCTTTCGCACAGGGTGCAGGCGCTGGTGGTGCCGCTGGTACGGGCGGCGCCGGCGGCACCGCGGGAGGCAACGGCGCTGGACAAGGTGGAACGGGAATAGCGACGCCAAATGGAAACGGCACTACCGGTTCAACGTCGGGGACGTCGGGTTCGAGCACGACGGGAACGTCGTCAGACCGTGCGCAGCCGAAAATAAATACGGGGACGATGGACGCTCCCGCCTCATCAGCCAGCGGAATAAAGAAACCCTATTGACAGCGGTGCTGGGGCCAACTGCGGGCCAGCGTTGACTAACTCAGTGGTGGTTTGCTCAAATGCTGGAAGCTGACGCGCGCCGTCTGAATCAATCCGCTCTTACAAGGAGGGAGAGATTTTTTTGACGAATCACTGTACCTCGAACTGAAGAACGCGATTCGAATATTCGTCTTCACAAGAGGGCCTACTTTCTTTGGGAACAAGACGAATGCCCCGCCGGCTGTGCAGACGAATACTAGAATTTTGTCCCTTGATTGCGATTTCTTCACCACGCCATTTTACGTGATCGGCCCAACAACCTGACAGCGCCCTCGGAGCTAGCGACCTTTTTGCCTGCGCTTGCGCAGGCTTTTCTTTTCGGGATTTTTTAATCAGCTGTCGTTCGCGAAGATACGCCCGACCAGCCAGCTAAATTCGCCGGGCGGTGTCGCTTTGATCGTGCGGCACATATCTGTTGCGCATGGTCCCGCAACGCCAGCGATTTCATGTTTGATGCTGCTGGCAATAAGGTGAGAGCGAATGCCTCCCATTGTCCCAGGATCGTTTCCGTGTCACGCAGAATGCGGCGAACCAGATCAAGGCAGAGTGCCGCGTGAACATCCTTGAGCAGGTCGAAAATGCTGACGTGAGTCGTGGCTCTCGAACCCTGCATTAACTCCACAGCCCTTTGACGCAACACACCACCACGCACATACAAGACCGGGAGCGGCGTATGCATGACGCCGCACTGGCAATTCGATTGCAGGAACCACTACCGGTGGTCGTTGCCAAGATGAACAGGCCGACATCCAGTTTCTGAAGTTCTTTGCCTCCAACATCCGTAAGCCGGAATACATGCGTGGTTTTCCAAGCGCATTCCCAAATGCGTTCGGTAGCAGCCCCCGTGTCAGCTCTTCGCTACCTGCTCCCGACAGCGAACAATGACACCGCGCACATTAGACTTCGCTGCGCTTGAGCAAGTAATCGAGCCCACCCATGCGATACCACCGATAACCGTAAGGCTCGAGAACGACGCTATGGCGGCCATCGGCGGCCACTTGGCTGTGGTCGTCGGACAGAAGGTTGACAAGGATGTCCTCGCCGGGATTCGCACAGCCCGACTTGAACTTTACCGTGCACGCCTCGGCGCTGAAGTTATGCACGCACAAGACCGAATTGTTACGCCAGTCGTAGCGCAGGGCGAGCACATCGTTGCGGGAAGCGCGTAAAACCGCGAAGTCGCCCCAACTGATCTCCGGGACCTCTCGACGCATGCGGATCATGCGCTCCGTCCAGTTCAGGAACGAGTTGGGATCGCGCCGCTGATCCGCAACATTGACCCGTTCGTAACCGTACGGACCACCCGAAATGACTCGCGCGACCGGCCGCGCGTGCTGAGTGAAGCCTCCGTGTGGCTCGGTGGACCACTGCATCGGCGTGCGGGCGCATTCACGTTCCGGCAGGCGCAGATCGTCACCCATGCCGATTTCATCGCCGTATCGGACTACTGGGGTCCCCGGCAGCGTCAGCATCAGGCTGTAAGCGAGTTCAAGACGTCGCCGGTCGCCCGAGAGCATCGGCGCAATTCTTCTGCGGATGCCTCTTTCGTAAAGCTGCATGTCCGGATCCGGACCGAAGGCCGCGAACACGGTGGCGCGTTGGTCAGGCGTCAGGCGACCGAGATCGAGTTCATCATGGTTGCGCAGGAACACGCCCCACTGCGCCGTCGGTGGTCGAGGCCGGGTCGCCATCAGCGCCTTCTTCAGCGGTGCCGTGTCCGCGCTTGCGAGTGTGTAGAACGTATTTTGGTTGACCTGAAAATTGAACATCATCTGAAGGCGCTCGCCGTCATCGCCAAAATATTCCAGGTCGGTATCGGGCAACACGTTCGCCTCGGCAAGGATGATCGCGTCCCCCTTGCGCCACTGCAAGAACTCCCGGAAGGTTCGCAGCATGTTGTACTGCTCGACCGGTTTCCCGACCTTGGCGCCCTTCGTCGATATTACGAAGGGTACGGCGTCCATCCGGAAACCCGACACGCCAAGTTGGATCCAGAAGCCCATCACTTTCAGTATTTCCGCTTGTACATGCGGGTTTGCCGTATTCAAGTCGGGCTGAAAATCGTAAAAACGATGAAAGTACCAAAGTGCTGCCTGCTTGTCGTACGTCCACGTCGACTTCTGGACGCCGGGGAACACGATTCCGTCCTTGGCGTTACGCGGCTTCTTGTCGGACCACACATACCAGTTGCGATATTTCGAGTCAGGATCGCTACGTGCTTCGCGGAACCATGCGTGCTGATCGGACGTGTGGTTGACCACGAGATCGATCATGACTCGCAGGCCGCGTTGATGACAGGCATGCGCGAATTCGGCGAAATCGCCGAGCGTGCCGTAGCGGGGATCGACGTTGTAGTAGTCCGAGATGTCGTAGCCGTTATCAAGGCCGGGCGACGGCTGGAACGGCATCAGCCAGATAGTGGTAATTCCGAGGCCTTGCAGATAATCAAGGCGGCGGATAAGGCCCTGGAAGTCCCCAACGCCGTCGCCGTTCGCGTCCATAAACGTGCCGACCGAGAGACAATAGACGACTGCATTTTTGTACCAGAGATCGTTTAGCATTCAGTCTCCTCGTTGGTTGCAACCTGCTCGAAACGAATAGAGGAACGGCAATGTCAGACTTGGCGTGGTGGCAGCGAGGCGTGATCTATCAGGTTTATCCGCGATCTTTTCAGGACGAAAACGGCGACGGAGTCGGCGATCTTGCGGGCATCACGGCGCGTCTGCACTACCTCAGAGCGCTTGGCGTGGACGCCATATGGATCTCGCCGGTCTACCCGTCGCCGATGGTCGACTTCGGCTACGATGTCGCCGACTATTGCGCCATCGCGCCGGTGTTCGGAACGCTCGGCGACTTTGACCGGCTCGTGGTACATGCGCATGAACTGGGCCTGAAGGTCTTGCTTGATTTTGTTCCCAATCATTCCTCCGACAAGCATCCGTGGTTTATGGACAGCCGCTCATCACGCGATAACCCCAAGCGCGACTGGTATCTGTGGCGCGATCCCGCGCCCGATGGCGGACCACCGAACAACTGGCTAAGTCGCATGGGCGGTTCGGCTTGGGAAAAGGACACCGTCACCGGCCAATATTATTATCACGCGTTCCTGCGCGAGCAGCCCGATCTCAACTGGCGCAATGCCGACGTACGCACGGCGATGGACCGTGTCTTGCGGTTCTGGCTGGATCGCGGCGTCGATGGCTTTCGCGTCGATGTGCTTTGGTTGCTGATCAAGGACGCTCTTTTCCGCGACAATCCGCCGAACCCGCAGTTCAAGGCCGGCGAACCCGATCATCATCGGCAATTGCAGACCTATACGGAAGATCAACCCGAAGTCCATGACATCGTCCGGTCGATGCGCGCGACCCTCGACGAATACGGCGAGCGCGTCCTTATCGGCGAGATTTATTTGCCCGTGCCTCAACTTGTCAGCTACTACGGACCGAACGGCGACGGTACGAACATGCCGTTCAACTTTCAACTTATAAACGCGCCCTGGAACGCGACGGAGATTGCGCGGATCGTTTCCGAATACGACCACGCGCTTCCTTTGCATGCATGGCCGAACTGGGTGCTCGGTAATCACGACAACCGGCGTGTCGCGTCGCGCATCGGCCCGCGCCAGGCGCGAGTCGCCGCAATGTTGCTGCTAACCCTGCGCGGCACGCCCACGCTCTACTACGGCGATGAGATCGCCATGGCCGATGGAGTGATTCCACCCGATCGCGTGCAGGATCCTGCCGAGCTGCGACAGCCCGGCATCGGTCAGGGCCGCGACCCGGAACGAACGCCCATGCAATGGGACGGGTCGCCGAACGCCGGCTTTTCGAGCGGTGTGCCGTGGTTGCCAATAAGCGGTGGCGATGGCATCAACGTCGTTCATCAGGATGGCAAGGCATCGTCGATGTTGACGTTTTACAGATGCTTGCTTGCGTTGCGCAGAAGCGAACGGGCATTGGTGGAAGGAGCGATGGAACGGGTTGTATCCAGCGGGAACGTACACACCTATGAACGCCGCCTGGGCGGCGACCGGCTTTTTATCGCGTTGAACATGGCCGGTGCGGATGCGCCGGTGGAAGCGCCCGAGGGAACCCTGCTGTTGTCGACCACGGAAGGTCATGAGGGCAAGCGAATCGAAGGACCCAGCCTGCTACTCGCCGGCGACGAAGGCATCGTCATTCGTGCTTCGAAACCAACTTAGCGTGCGTCTGAACGTGTACTGGATTAACCGTCAGCTTGCCCTGCTAGCAGCGTACTTTCCTTCGCTCGCAGTTCGTCACTATGAAAAAAGCTGATTTCGCCGATCCGGAGAACGTGCTTCGCGGCGATTGAACTGGGCGGAAGACGCGGGCGCGGTGAGATCAATACCGGTAAAGGTGGTGCCGCGGGCAGAGGCGACGAGGATAGTTCGTGGTAAGTGTGAATCATGATCGCCTCCATTGTGCCTCCCGCAGACAAACCCGCGACATAGACGCGATCCGCATCGACGGCGTGGCTCGTCATCACCTCGCGCGCGATACCTGTGATCAGCGATGGCTCGCATTTGTCGTAGACCACATTCGCAGCCACGCCCAAAGGCCATCAGACAGTTTCAGGGGTCGAAGAAACCTGCAACCAGCTGTTCGCCCTCGTTGCCACCTCTTTTTTCGCGGGTTCGCGGTGGGCGTAGTCGAGAGTCATGCGTAAATAGTCATAGCTCTTGCGGATCGCATTGCGTACCCTGGTGATCGACTCCGGCGACGGATTGGTTCCAAGCAGCGTTGCGATAATGTCAAGTGCCATCCACGGATGCTCATCATCGTAATGCGCGTGCACATGAAGCCACCGCATGGCCGATTTGCGGATCGGTTCGGGAAACGTAAGTGCGTAAGTATCTTCCGAGCAAACCATGCAGGAGAACTCGCCCGTTGCACCCTCGACCGCATAGTTCGTGGCCGCCATGGCTACCGCGAGGTCGTCAATCACGCTGACGTGCCCACACCAATGCGCAAGCGCGTGCATTTCGCTGGGCACTTCCTTATTCAAGACTTCGTGCATCGTGAGGCCTGACGCCGACGCCCACTGAAGCCAATGCTTCGCGTGCATGTTCTCTACGCGAATGTTTTGAATGAGATAGGAACGAGCCATCGTCTCGCCCCGCGACGTCCCAAATCGGGCCTTCATCAAGTTCGACGCCATGAACTGCGGGAACTGCTCGATCACCGGAAAAAAACCAGCCAGGAAACGATGTGTGCTTTCAATGTCCAGCGTTGCGTCCTTCATCGCCCTGCAGAATGGATGGCCAAGTGCAACTGACTTTTGTTCTTCGCAGTCTGCGACTACGCCCTGCAACCATTCCGGATAACTTTTGATGTCTTTCAATTCGCCGGATCGAATAAAATCAGTGCTCATAGGTTCATCTCGCAGGAGGGGCTCGCATTTATCGACAACGCTCAAGCGAAGTCGGATATCCGGGTGGATAGACTATGCAAGTTTTGCAGAGATAATGTATCAGCAATATTAAGCAGCGCACACTTTATATAAAATATCGGAATATTATTGTTCAGACAATAAGACCCCGATGCAATCGAGGCCTCGTCGAGAAGAAGAGCCGATATTCGATTATGGAACCACAGTCGGCTCAACGGAAATTAAGCGCTGGGGCTCGGTCCAGGGAGCGGGGCGCCCAATAAAATAACCTTGCGCATAATCGACACCATACTTCTTGAGCAATTCTACGATATCTGCGTTTTCAACATATTCCGCAATAGTTTGACATCCTAATGAGTGCCCAATGTCATTGATCGCGATGACCATATCCTGACTGACGGTGTCTTGAGGTAGATTTTTGACGAATGCACCGTCGATCTTCAGATAGTCGACCGGAAGGTGTTTTAGATATCCGAACGACGACATGCCAGCGCCAAAATCGTCCAACGCGAAATGGCAACCTAGAATACTCAGTTCATTCATGAAGTGCACAGCGGACAGGAGGTTGCTGATTGCCGCTGTTTCGGTGATTTCAAAGCACAACAAGTGTGCGGCAATACCATTCTCCCTAATCTGTTCGACAACGTAGTGCAAGAAACGTGCGTCGCCGACAGAAGCTCCGGAAAGGTTGATTGCATACTCGCTATATTGCTTGGCCGGAGTGCGTGAGAGAGCACGCAACGCCGTGCGCACGACCCAGCGATCTATAGTAGTCATCAGGCCGTAGCGTTCGGCAGCAGGTATGAACTTGTCGGGGGTGATGGCCGGGCCGCCCTGCGTGTCGATCATGCGGAGCAGCAATTCGACCTTGTTCAGACCGCCCACCTGCTGGTCTCCCGTATGAAGGTTGCGAATCGGCTGTGCATAAAGACAAAACAGGTCATGTTCGAGTGCATGCTTCAGACGTCGCGCCCAGGACGCTTCGTTAGCATGAGTGGCAAGGTCGCTATCATTCAGGTCAGCCTCTTGAATGCGATCTCTGCCTCGCTCCTTAGCAACGAAGCAAGCAATATCGGTCAGGTGCATCGCCGATTCTGCCGTGATGCCCGGCTCGTCCAGCACCAGAAGCCCGATGCTCAGGCTCGTCTTGAACTGCTGTGCTTCCCATTGATAGCAGAATGTATTCGCCGAGTGCAGGAGCTCATCGGCCAATGTCATGGCCCGCGCCCGATCGTACCCTCTGAGCAATGCACCGAATTCATCGCCGCCCAGCCGCCCAAAGGTGTCCCCTGCACGGAAGATTTTCGACAGATGAGTCGAGATTGCGCGAAGCATGCCATCGCCCGCAGCATGACCGCAGGTGTCGTTGACGATCTTGAAGCGGTCGAGGTCAAACACCAGCAACACGTCGTACACCGCGACATTGAGGTGCTTCACGTCAGCGAGTGAAGCAGCGAGCTGTCGTTCGAACTCCGAGCGATTGACCAGGTCGGTAAGACTATCGTGTGATGCTTGCCACGCGAGGCTTCTTATGTACTCTTTCTCGCGTGTCATGTTTCGCAGGATGATCACGTAACCATGATGCCCGTCGTTTGAACCGTCCACGTCACTCAGGTAAAAAGGCGATCCGGTGATGCGCGACACCACGGCCCTTACATGGACTTCGATACCGCTATAAGAGACAAGGATCATCTCAACGAACTGGTCGTCGAGATGATCCCCTGGCAAGCGGTCGCTAGCGAGCTTGGCGAGCATTTTCTCTGGTTCGCGTGAGCGTTCGTACAGCAGGGAAAAGGCATCGGAAAACGGGCGCCCCAGACATAAAGCGCTCGTCGTGCAAAGGATACGTTCAGCTGCGGGGTTGATGAACTCAATCTCTCCCGACAGACTTGTCGCAATCACCGCCTCTCCGATCGAGCCCAGCGTGGCCTTGGCTCGCGCTTCGCTGTGCCGCAAAGCCCTCTCGGTGCGTTTTCGCTGAACCACCAGCCGGCGGACATGCCAGACGGTGAGCAGCATCAACACGGTCGCGGCCGCAAGATCGACCATGAGCAACAGGAATGCGACCTTGCGAAACGTCGAACTCAACTCGTAAGAAAAGCCTCGGGAAAGCGGCGCAACATCTTCGTTGATCTGAAAAATTTCCTTTTGCAGCTCTACGAGTCCGACATCAGCTCCCGACCGGTCCGAAAACCGGCGATGAAGCCGACTGGCGACCTGTCCCAGCTTGTCCATGTGAACGTCGCTACGCTTCCAGAGGTCCATTGCATCCTGGAGGTAACTGACATGGCGAAAGATCCGATACACCCATGCGGCGCTCACCACGTCCGACCGGGCAAAGCCGCCCATGACCAGTTCGTCTTCCGCCGTGTGCATATCGGTTTGCGTACGGTCAAGAATGTCGCGAGCCCGCCTCAAGTGCAGGAGACCCTCCATCGCCTCAGTGTGCCGCTGATACAGCACTTCATCGCCGCTTTCTGCATACAGGTGCAAGAAAAACGTCGCGTCCTTCTCGCCCTTTGACCAAACGCTTTCGGCGCCGATATAGGCGCGCAGCGACGACATGATGTCGATACTGACGGCGGCCAGGGTGACGAGAATCAGGATTACCATCAGGAAAGGCCACACAAGGCGGATGACCTGATTGGCATCGCTATGGGGCACATGTTTAACGCGCATGTATGTGTTCCGTTAGTACCTCGCTTCGCTTTCCTAAATGGCGATAGCAACTGCGTCGACGGGAATGACGTCGATCCGCGGCTACGGGGATCAACGTCAACCCAGCTTCGAACAAGCTATCTATCCAGGACCCGGCAGCGACGTCCAACCCGCTAGTTGCCGTTCAAAAATCTGGGAGCGGCCGCCTTTTCTCGGTAACGCGTAGATAATTTGGCCGTCGATTCGGCACAACCCTCATGTAGAACGTCATATTTCAGGAATTCTTTAGCCCGGCGGTTGATCGGTCGCGCCAACAGAGCCTGCTGTGGTCGCTCGGTCTCGCAGAAGGTCCTGCCACAGTGCATCACAGGTGATGCGCCAGGTTTAAATAGAAAGCCGCACGGGCGGGATTGTCGCGCCGGTTTTGATGGACTTAAGCAACCGGATGAATCTCCGACTGATATCGTCTATCTCGATCGGATCGATCATAGGATTGCTTCGAATGATCCGCGACACCTCGTGTTGCCGGGCTTTGGTCATGACCCACAACAGGCGCTCGGAAACCGCGCGATTGGTCGCCGAGACAAGCATTTTGGCAAGGTCGGAGGGGTCGAAAGCGTTGACTGTGTCGAAGAGCGTGCGGTCGTCGATGAATTCAATGTCGGCCAGCGATTCGTATTCGTTGGTGGACCGCGGCGGTTTCTTCGAACTGGTGGGGATGCCGTTATGCTCGCGAGACAGCTTGTCCAGCAGCAACTGCTTTTCGATGCCGATAAGCGCGTCGAGGTTCGTCAAGCCGGCCTGTTCCAGTTCCGTCACGATCGAGATGCCAAGGCTATGGTCCGCGGACCGCTGCGATGATTCGACGATTCGCCCGGGATTGAAAACGATGACCTGCCGTTCGGCGGTGTCGTCAGCCGTGGGAGAGGCCACGTCGTCGTCGAAGTCCCCACGCGCCGTTTCAAACGCGATCAGATTCAACGTTTCCATACGTCTGAACATTGCCATAATGTGCATGCGAGGATGGCCGATTATGGCCTGGCATTGCCTGAAGGCATCGGTGAATGAGATAGACACATTCTCCGAGCTCGGATGACGCCGTGCGTCTTGGCTTTCGGCCCGCGCCATCAGACTCAGCAAATTGGCATAGGAGACCATGCCATGCAAAAGATCGGCATTCGTGTGCGCCGGGAGGAATTCGTCAACTCGCTTGTTCCTGCGGATCAGGCTACGCATCAAGTGGCGAAGCAGGGGCGACACGCGCTCCAGTTCAACTTCGACCGCCGTTGGGTCGATGACGATCAGCCGACAAAAGCTCAGGGCTCTAGCGGTTGATCCGCGCGGCTCGGACCGCAACAGCGCACATTCCCCGAAGCATTCGTCTTTCCCCAGGATCGCAAGCACCACTCGCCTTTCATCGCATCTGGTTGAGATCTCGATCTTGCCTTCGGCGATGACGTAGATGCAGGCGTTTCCTGCATACCCTTCCGAGTAAACGACTTCGCCCGCTGCGACGGCCCGAAATTGTGGTGCCTTTTCTTGGTGCAATGTATCCCCCGCTATGCCACTTATGCCGCCTGACCTAACGTTATCGATCGGGTCGGCTGATTTTTGTCGGAGACAATCGTCTTCTACAAGGGATAACGGCATTCTCTTACGAACCCTTTAATTGCAGCAGGGATGTTCTTTTGACATATATCGATCGGGAATGGCGGGTTGGCCGTTGTATAGGGGCGCAAACATACAACTGACTACACAGAAGGTAGGATTAGCTCAACCGTGCGTTGTAGCGACGGAGCATTTGTATCAAGCAATTTTCGGCGTGCTGCCAGGAGAGCTCGGCGCCCACGTATTCGGAAGACAGGCTGAATGGAGAGGTGTGAACGGCGGTCAGAAAACGACACCCGATGGCGGCGTCAATCAGAAACGCTAAATGACTTGTTCTTCAGAACGGGTTTTTCGACGGCTTGCGGAGGTGCCGGTGGGCTAGTATCGTGCACGTCGGAAGGAGCCCAAAGGGCGAGTGCAGACGCACCTGGTGCATCTCACGTCTGAATGGGGGTGACGCAGGATTCGGTATGCGGTAGAAGAAGGTTTCACCTACCGCCGAACAAACGGGTCCGACTTCGACCCAACTGCCAGGTTCATTCCGGTGTGGAACCCTACACGTGTGCGACAGGGCACAAGTGTGCGCCAAGTAATGCAGGCCGCGTCAGCCCTGTCGATATCGCATCGGGCATTGGCGGGCATTGACGGGCATTCTCGATGCTGGCGTCAGTCCGACTGGTTGTATGCGCTTAGACCGAGTAGCCCAATGATTCACGCTTATCAGTATCAAGGATTCGACATTGCGGTCGCCATTGAAACCGACTTCCGTTGGAAGGGCGTGCGTGGCACATCGGCCACTGTAGGGTACGTGGCGATCGTGAGGATCAGCCAGGCCGGTTCCGCTGTCGCCCTCTTCTCCCCACTGCGCTTCGGCGAATCACAAGGCAAGCCATTTGTCAGCGAAATCGATGCGCTCATGAGTGGTTATAGCGCGGGGCGACGGGTTGTCGATGACTTGTTGACTGTGTGACGCTTCGATCAAAGCGACTTTGCAGGTCGTCGTCATTCCTGTTAATTCAATCACTTATCGAGATTGATCACCCATATTAACCGCTCCACATCTCCTCGCCGGCGGCGCTCGTTGCCTTCGAGAGACCGTTCGCCATCCGGAGTGGTCCTTCGGATTTGCTGATAACGGCCATTCAACATATACGGCTAACGCGCTGGTACGATGCCACCCGCGCTCCACTGGTATCGAAGTAAATAGGCCAATGAAATTAGACATTGAGGACCTGTAACAGGATTAGAAGTGGCGGTGTCATCGTCGGCCAGGGTTTTGCCTTCGTGAGCAGAGGCATTCCCTGGCGAGTACCTGGGCCGCCTATCAGGGTATGCGCCATTCGTCAGACATACTAATCTGTATGAGGACGCGACGCGAATTTAGAGTACGGCCGGGCCGCACCGATGCGGTCGGTACGTGCAAGGACAAAGCTCACATGCTCGAGTCAACGTGGCATCGTTTTCTGAAACCTGTTCTGGAGTTAAGTGAGCAACTCAAGAAGAAAGCATAGCGTCAATAGCCGCACAGTGAGGACACGAGACGACCATGAACCTAATACGAGATGTCGTTTGTGACGCTGCGCAAGTCGCACTGCTCAGCGCTCTAGATGGCAGCCACATGCTCATCGCGGCCTACGACGCTGATGACCGCCTTGTATTCTCAAATTCAACCTTTAACCATGCGTTTCACCTTGACGGCGCCACGCAGAACATGACGTTCTCTGAGCTCATTTTGCACGCTGTCATTCACCGGTGTGGTCCACGCATCGACCGCGGGAATGCGCTCGAATTCATTGCTGATACACAAACCCGCCGGCGTAGGCAACCCGGACAACGTACCTTTGCCACTGACCTCGGACGGCCGCTGGTTTTGGGTGACGGAAACCTTTTTCGAAACAGGCTGGATCATCGTTGTTGGCTCGGAGATTTCTGAACTGAAACAAAATGAGCTGGCCTTAGTTCAAGCCCGCGACCGAGCGATGCAAGAGGCCCAGACGGACCCTTTAACTTGTCTCGCCAATCGTAGGCACACGTTGTCGCACCTGCAACATGCGATTTCCACGTCTGTCTGTTCGAATCTCCCACTCGCAGTCGCGTTGATTGATTTGGACGCGGGCAGGAACTGCGTCATGGTTTCCAAACTGCCAGAGGCACCCATCGATATTTGCGCAGGAAGCGATGAGCCGTACGCTCGGTCACGCAGATGGCGGCCCTTGGCTCTGCACGCTTCCAGGCGCCCCGCGCGCCGAGTGTCACCGATGCGCTGAACCTCGGTTCGGACGTGGAATCCGTGTGGCTAAATGAATTAACCGAAAGCGCGAGGCGGCCCTGCGTGCGGCCCGTAATACGGCGAGCTTCGTCTTCACGCTCCTCCTCGTTGTCATTGGCCAACACGCCTTTGCGCCCTCATGTTTAGCGATATCGCGTAAACACTGGTTCTGAAAACAGGCTGTTTCCCGCAGAATCGACACCCACGCGACCGCGCGATAGATGGACTGTCACACATAGGTAACGTCTTCCTGTGAAAGTGATTTCACCTTGGTCCGAACATGTAAGACACCTTCGCAACGACGAAGGGTAAAAATCTGGGAGACACGTCACATGGAAACGGTTGTTTCGACCTCGCATCAAGGATACCGCCGCATCGCCAGCGCATGCCCCGCGCGCTGCGGTCTCCACACCGCTGACCTCGCCACCGAGCAGCCGGAAGGTCCGCTCAAAGCTTTCATTGCGTTGGACTATTTCTTCGACCGCGCCCCGGCATGGACCTACGCGACCCGCTCGGGACGCATTTGAGTCGGCACGCGGAGACAAGAACCTCGCCGAGCCTCAGCTCTCGATATCAGTACGTGAACGAACGGAGACCACATGCGCGAAGTGCCAGTCATTGAACCCGAGTTGTACACTCAAACAAATCCAACGCTGCGCTTTCTCGCGCGGGACTCAAAGGACCCCGTCATTGCCCTGGTTTATTGGCTGGGTGTGACAAGCCCTTCACGCGAACCTAGCTTTTACGACGCGATGCAAAAGTTCGGTCCACTGATGCAGTTGATTCTTCCGGACGAATGCCCCGGCGTATTTGTGAACCGGAGCGCTGTGCTCCGCGCGCAAGACTTGGGACTGGTAAAACGGCTTGTCTTTAAAGACTGGTCATCGCTCGATGTCCGCTATGCCGGACCGTGTAGTGACCTTTACTTCCGGTAGACGGCACCCTGACTACATCGGCGCATGAACGGAGGATGATTCAGTCCTTGACGTATCGTCGGCAAGGGGAAGTTTACATGTATCCAGCCCGAGGCCCCCTCGATGCCATTGAACAATCGCCTCCGTGCCCCGCGACTTTAAGAAAATCGGAAAATCGCTTCTGCTCGCTGATTATTTGAGTTTCGATAGCGGCTCATAGAGTCATTGGCAAAAATCGCCCGCAAAAGATAGAGCTGACCTCATAAATCAAATGCGCCTTTCGAGACCGATTGCGCGGTTCTATGCTTAGACGTATTCGGGCGTCGACCAGGCTTTCGTTAGCAGCGACCTCCCGTGAACATGTACCGCCGAGGCTCAGACGATGACCGACACATCTTTTGGCCCCTGCAGCGACTTGCAGCGACATTGCGCGACCAGCGGGAAGTGCTGACCGACCGTTGGATAAAATCCTCGCTGCGCGATGCCGATATCGGACATTGCCACGCGCTTACGTATGAACAGCTGGCCGACCATGTTCCGGTGATTCTCGACGAAATCTGCTATTTCCTCGCGTCGGAACACCTGAACGATGTGGAAGCGGATATCGAGCTCGATGCGAGGACACACGGTCATTGGCGCTGGAAGCAAGATTATCGACTGGACGAACTGATTCGCGAATTGGACTTGTTTCGCCGCGTTCTGTCCGCAGCCATCGCCAGCTTCGCCGAAGACAATCATGACTTCACTCGGAGTCAAGAGACCCACGCGCGGGATTTGGTCGATGACGCCGTAAACCTTGTCATTCTGGCTTCTGTCCACCAACTCGTCGGCGAGCAGGAAAGAAAAGTCGACGAATACACCGGCATGCTTGAGGAAGCGAATCGCGAACTCGCTTCGCAGCGCGAGTTGCTCGCCAGCGTATATCAGTCGCGCCAGCTGGCCGCGAGTAGCGTTGTGCACGAACTGCGCAATTTCCTGAATGTCTTTGAAACATCGCTCGAGCTGGTCAAGGCGCGTCCCGAGAAAGTGGACACCGCGCTGACCATTGCTGGCCGACAAATTGCCGACATGAAGCTACTCGTCGATCAATTGTTCGAGTATTCGGTCGTCTTGAGTGAAAACCAAGTCCCCGTAGCAGAACGTTTCGAACTGCGGACTTTGTATGACGAACTGGTGTTAGCACATCGAGTGGGCGCCGAAGCCAAGGGCCTTCACTTAAGCTCCGAATTTGATTCGAGCCTGGATTTCGTAACCTTGAATCGATTGAGAGTCAAACAAATTGCAGTGAACCTAATCTCGAACGCCATGAAGTACACGCAGTCCGGAGAGATAGGTTTTGCGCTAGTGAAACTCGGCGCTGACCGCTGGTGTCTGCGAGTGTCTGACACCGGTGAGGGTATCTCTTCGGAAGACCAGGAGCGGGTATTCGGTGAATTTGAGCGTGCGGCCGGAGACGAGATTCCCGGCACAGGATTGGGGTTGGCGATTGTTAAAGAGCTCGTCTGGTCTTTGGACGGTGAGATTTGGGTCCAGTCGGAAAAAGGAGAAGGAAGTGTGTTCGAAATAAGGTTGCCACTTCATTTGTCTCAGCAGTCCGGTTGCGACGAACCGCAATCTGTTGCGAGTCGCCTGAACCGGGCAGTCTAAAGGGTCGACGCCGCAGGGGAAAATATCTCGCCGAACTCTTGCGTTCTGTTACTCAAGCGAAGCCACGATATATCGGGCGAAATCTGAGCAGGGCCCGTACGGTCCTGCAGTTCGCCTGCGCGACGACGCATGCAATGAACATCACCGACGCGAACACGTGCCCCGGTTATCCACCGATTTTGTTGGCAAGCCTGTGGATATCTGCCGCCGCGTCGGCGACAAGCTACTGATTCGGAAAGCATTCGGCTCGAAGAGACCCAATCGAGCTTGCATGAGTCAGGGGCGACAAAGACTACTGCACGACGGGTTTCCTAAAAGGCTCAGAACGGTGGTGAACGCAGCGTCGCACAGAGAGCAGGTCGGATGGTAAGTCCGACGATGCCCTACCTGGCTAAGCTTCTGCCTATTAGATGACCGAACAAGATGTTGCATTGAGGTCCGTTTGTACAGGACCTAGAGCGCATACCTCCCGCTGCGCTGCCAGTGGCCGGAACGCCTCCGTATGAGGTGTGAGCGCCCAGACTGCGCAGGACCTTGCGCGCGGTCTGCTGCATCGCTGGCTGAGCTTCTTGCTGCCTAGCTGGTGTTTATTACGCTAACACCTGCCTATGACGGACTCGAGCACGGTCAGTAACCGGTTGGGTGTGAGTGGCTTTGCGCAATGCACATCGAAGCCGGCCTCAAGTGCGCGGGTCCGGTCATCATTCGAGGTCCGCGCAGTGAATGCGACGAGCAACATATCGCGAGTCAGCGCACTCGCCCTGAGCCGACGCGCTAACTCTAAGCCCGTCACACCCGGCATCACGATGTCCACCACAACAGCGAAAGGCAGCCATTCTTCCGCAACCGCGCACGCCAGGCTCGCGTCGTTGACTGTGCGAGTCTCGAACCCGTTTTGCTCCAATAGCAGTTGCAGAGCATCTGCCCCTACGGGATAGTCGTCGACCACTAAGACTCGAGGTGTCGAAACCGGCCTTATCGCATCGATGGCACGCCACATAACGAAGTCGTCGGTGCTGTCGACATAGACGCGGCGGACCATCGTGGTGCCTCCCGGCCGAACGAACGTAGTGGGGCATGTGTGCCACCTGCTCGCGCCGCAGCCGAGTGGGTATCGCCGCCACTGCCGGGCAGCGCCGCAAACTTCACGGTACCCCCCCACAAAACCACCGACAACCATCGAAACTACTTACGCCCCGGAACTAGAGCAAGCCCGCGAGATGAAGTATTGACTTCGATAAACAGGTCAAGGCGAGCCTGGACCACCAACTGGAATACAGGTGCCCATTATTCGGAAATCACTCAGCGATGTTGTGCCGCAGCGGGTACCGTTCCGGCCCTGCCGTATGGAAGAAGGCTGGTATTGAGGTCAAGCGTCACGTTGAACACCGAGCGGCCACGCACGCCCTCGCGGCCACGAAACTCTACGGTCCCGTCAGCACCCACGACAATGACTTCCTCCGCTCCGCTGCACAGGTACGCGTGAGTCCTGCTGTCGAGACTGGCTGCACAAACGGCATTGCCGAACAGTACCTCCACGCACAGGTCCGGGGCGAAGGCTAAGGGATTGGTCCCTTGCTCCGCATCATCGTCGGGCCACTTTTCATCCGGCATCCAGACCACATCTGGGACTCGGACACCGAAAGTCCGGGTGACAACGGGGAGGCGCAACGCCACGCGAGGACCCAACTGGATGGCGAGCTGACAAAACACGTCCGTTTTGAATATTTAATGCCAGGGGTCTTCGTCCTGAAGCAAGACATCGCCTGCCGGGCTGAGTTCAAATGCTGCGTCAGCGAGGTCGCGCCGGACCGCTAACGTGCGCCAAATAGCCAGGAGTGAATCTTGTTGCAGACACTGCTTGTTCATGGCGAGCTGTCCTGGCGACAAATCATATGTTTAGCATATATTGCTAAAATGAAGTGACAAGATACAGCAAACAGAACCTCCGAATTCAGAGGGTTAACCCCAATTCGACGTTATCTCAGACAAGTGTGATTTGATAACAATGCTATTGAGCGAGGCTCCTCGAATTGCCGCTAGCGCGGCATCACTCGGCCAGGGTCAAGCGAATTGAAAGGGCAGCTCAATCGTATGTCGTTGACCAGATATAAATGTGATAAATGTGCTGCACGCGCGGGACTAACCGGCTTTTACACGCGTCCATTAAATTAAAACAGACAATGCCGCGCTCATGGCTCCGTTTGGGCTATCGAATCGCCAACCCGGCGGCCCCGTCTAACGGACTATTGAGCCCTTGGCACCACGGCGAGCAACTCTTCGCTGACCACCGCTATCAGATGTGAGCGCGTCCCGGCGCCTCTGGGCGTGTGAGAGATACCCGGTAGTCATCCCCCGCCGGCCGTTTGCAAAGATATCGGCAACCGGCGACATAACGATGTCACAAAACCGGAATAAACACTCGATGGTTCCGTAAGGAGGTGCCGTCCTGCACCCCAATCACCTCGCTCAATGGACAATGATGGCAGATGACCGCCGCTTTCTTTCACCTCGCCCCGCTGAGAGACTCCTGGAGCCCGCAATGGCGGCAAAGCGCAAGTCTGCATCGAAGGGTATCAACCCATCGGAATTTCCGAGTCCGCGCGACTGCCTCAAGCCAGCGCTTGCGCCGATAGCCACCGCGCTGGCGGAGGAACTCGCTGCCCTGCTTGCAGCTGCGCTCGATGGCAGAAAGAAAAAGACGCTCGACCGACTGTCGCAAGCGCTAAGCGACGCCGTTCCCGAGTTACTCCAACGAGCGTTTGAACACGAATTGCTCGCAAACAGTGTCGTGGCTTCTGAACGCCGGGCGACGCTCGTCGCCGCGTTGAGCGCAGGTGACACGCCCTAGCGCAGAGCGTCCCTCGGGAAATGCGGATAAAAGATGCACGCGGCAGCCCAGGCCGGCTGCAGGCAGAGTCGATTCAACCCTTCGCAACGTCTCGTCGGCACGTGTGAACCAACTGGGAAAGTCTGGAGAGCGACCTGAGTTCGACAAGCAGAGAATGGTGTGACGCGGCTCGAACGGAAGTTCGATTTGACCCACTCTCGATTGGACTGAATGACCTGTTCATAGCGAAAGCCATCGAGCGTAGCCGTCACTGGTCTGCGCCGCGAACAATCAGCAGGTCGAAAGCCTCGCGGGCGTCTTTGAGTTCTTGCATCGCCGCTGCAAATCGAGCAAGTTCCAGCATGGATGGTTGTCGAGCGCCGTCGTCCGCGAAGTGAGCTTGCAACGCAGTGGACGCCGCCTGTACTTCACGGGCCGCGGACGCGACTCGCTCGAGCGCAAACGCTTCAGCCGACCGTGGGTTTTTCGCTCCCATTGCTTCATCTTTGCGGGTGGGCATTGCCAATTTATCCATGACCATCTTCAGTACTCGCGCAGAGCGTTGGGCGCAGTTATGGCGGCAAAACGTCGAAGTATGCTGGTGCGACATCCTGCAGTATTTCTGAACGTCGTTCTTCATCGGCGTCGAACTCGACAAGCGGACCTTTGGCGCCAGGCCGATAGCCGATAACGGTCCCAACGCGTTCCCTGTACCGCTTCGCGGAGCTGCTATCAAGCTGGAGGATTCTTTCGTCGGTCAACCTTACGCGAGTGCCTACCTTTAGCTGCATCAATCGTCCCTCCGTCGATGTATGACAGATAGGAGGGCTGCAACGGGCAGTAGTTCAAACAACTTCTGTTTGCGCCCATGCGTAGGTTAGGGTCCGAGGCAGGCGCCGTGCCATGATGGCAGTCATCATCGAGTAAGCGGCCATGTCGCCCAAGCTAACCACTCGTCGAGAACGCTGCAAATTCTCCGCGCGGCCGACAAACGAACTTCCGGCCGATGACGGAACGGAAGACACCTGTTCGATGAGAAAAACGCAGACAATTCCCCTGGTGGATGACGATCGCAGCATCCTAGTTGCGTGGAAATGCATCTTGCAACTCGAAGGCTACCGAATCGAGACGGCCAGCGATGGCGAGACCGCCCTAGCCGCCGCCAACAAGGTGCAACCCGTCCTCGTTATCACGGACCGATCGATGCCCGGAATGGATGGTATCGAGCTTTGCCATCGACTCAGGCGCGAGCCGAAGTTGACGGGGATTCCTGTGGTCCTAGCCAGCGCTAGTCATGAAATTACGGTCAGCGCTCCTGTTTGGGATGAGCTTTGGCAAAGGCCCGTGTCGGTCGAGACTATGCTCGCGTCGATGCGGCGCCTCGTGGCCTTGTCGCCTTAATTGACGGCCGCGAGCGCAGCCCAAACGGACGCAATCAGGCGACACGCCGTGACGTACGGATAAACGCGACCTAGGCCGGCGATTTTCGAGGTGGCAAGCGAACGACCGAAAGTGGTCGCTCCCAGCCTGCAAGTGTCGGGATTTTGTGCACGAGTGCACGACGTCCGGTCGACCGCACTGGTGGCCGTTGTCACCGATACCGACCGGGACGACTTTCCCGATGAATGCTCGCGGCCGATGAGCAGGCTTCTAGCGCCCGACTGGCTACCGGCCTAACTGGCGCGCCATCGGGCCGGCCGGCAGCGGCAAGACGCCGTCAATTAATGACAGCGGTTTTGCCAGTGGCCATGAACCTTCACTTTATGACATACCCTATGGTGGTGGCTGTCGTCTGCATAAGCGGATGAAAAGGCACCAAGGGTTAAAGCAGCGGTGACGAGGGCGAGAATGGTCTTTTTCATGAGTTTATAACGGAAGAAGGGGAGCACCCATCCTAACAGCGTCAGATTACAGTACCCCAAATGGAGCGCCCCGCTATCGAAGTGTGGTCTTCCCCTGATGAAGGGACATGCTTGACGAGGGTGAACCAAACCGTGGGAGGCTATTTCCGTCGACTTGACCGCCGTCATAGACGACGTGACGGCGCCTTACCCGATGGGATACGGCGCTTGGAATCTGCGAAGGTTCTAACAAAAAAAGCCCGGCGAGCCCGCCCGGCACCCTCGCTATATCAGCTACGCTGGCGACGTTGCCAACCGATCGGAGTTGCTATGCGACTGATCATCGAGGC
>NZ_FCOK02000059.1 GCF_001544555.2 Caballeronia udeis
ACCGCAGCATGGTCGGACAGCACGGCAGCGGCGCGTGCCTCGAACCGGCCACGCTGTACCTGAACATCGTCGAGACGCGCGGCGAATCGCGGCACAACCACTGAGGCGTACGGACGCCGGCCACTAACCTTCTGGAGACATTCAACATGCCTCACGCTTACCTTCCCTCCGACCTTGACGACGCGCTGCTGATCGGCCGCGTCTGGCGGCCCGCTCCTGTAGACGGACCGTCCGTGATCGTCGTGCGGCGCGGCGAAGTCGTCGACGTCACATCAACGGTCGCCACCACCGCAGATCTCTTTGATCGTGCCGATGCGGTGGAGATCGCGCGTCATGCCCCGGGTGAATCGCTTGGGTCTGTCGATGCGCTGATCCGCGCGTCGCTCGATTCATCCACACAGGCGATGCATTTGCTCGCTCCCTGCGACGTGCAGGCGGTCAAGGCATGCGGCGTGACGTTTGCGGTGAGTCTGCTCGAACGCGTGATTGAAGAACACGCAGGCGGCGACGCCAGCAAGGCGCAAGAGACCCGCGCGATGATCAACGAGTTGATCGGCGCGGATCTGTCGAAGATAAAACCCGGCTCTGGAGCAGCGGAAAAGCTGAAGGCCGAACTCGAACGGCGCGGCGCGTGGTCGCAATACATGGAAGTCGGAATTGGTCCGGATGCCGAAGTATTTTCCAAATCGCAACCCATGTCCTCGGTTGGATTTGGTGCGGATGTCGGTTTGTATCCGACTTCGAAGTGGAACAATCCCGAACCGGAAATCGTGCTGGCGGTGAACAGCGCGGGCACCATCGTGGGTGCAACGCTCGGCAACGACGTGAACCTGCGCGACATTGAAGGCCGCTCCGCGTTGCTGCTCGGCAAGGCTAAGGACAACAACGGTTCATGCGCGATCGGTCCGTTCGTGCGCTTGTTCGACAGTGCATTCACTCTCGACACCGTGCGCGAAGCCAGCGTGTCGCTGCGCATTGAAGGCGCTGACGATGGTTTCGTGCTTGATGGCATCAGCCACATGCGCGAGATCAGCCGCGATCCGGCCGACCTGGTTGCGCAGACGCATGGCGCGCATCATCAGTATCCGGACGGTTTCATGTTGTTCCTCGGCACCATGTTCTCGCCGATCAAGGATCGCGACACGCCCGGTGGCGGCTTCACGCATCATCTGGGCGACGTGGTGACGATCTCTACGCCATCGCTGGGCGCGATCGTGAACACCGTGCGTTTATCGACGGAAATTACGCCCTGGACGTTCGGGGTACGGGCGCTTTATGGCAACCTGGTGGCGCGAGGCCTGCTGGAAAGCAAACGCGCTTCCTGAAGCGGAATCAATGCTTTGAATCGACACGGCGCATTCGTCTGACGAAGCTGATAGCCGTCCGACTGCGTCCTTGCCCGGCACCGCTGCAAGGACGCATCCGTCATTCTTACTGATTGACGAGATCTTTGAACGCTTTACCGGCCGTAAACTTGACCGTCTTTGCAGCAGCGATCTGGATGGTGTCGCCGGTCTTGGGATTGCGGCCCGTGCGTGCGGCGCGTGCACCGGTGCTGAAGGTGCCGAAACCGACGAACTGAACGCTTTCGCCGTTGACAACGGCTTGCGTGACAGTAGAGATAAACGCATCAATAGCTTCAGCGGCTGCGGCTTTGCTCGTGCCGGTGGCGGACGCCACGGCGTCAACGAGTTCTTGCTTGTTCATTTCTGTTTTCTCAAAGATGGGTACAACGCACTGCCCATGCGATTGCAAGGCGGAAGCGTCACCTTACCGGACACGCTCGCTGGAGGCAAATCCGTTTTCTTGCAAATTTGTCGCGAGCTGGTTCGGAGTTTGCTGCGGATTTGCTCCGGTCGACGTCTGCGATTTCGCTCCTCGGGCCGTCATGCTGCGTGATAAATCCAAGCATCATGGAATGCAAATGCGAATTCAATAGTTTGCAATGCACTGAAGCTATGCAAGCATTCTTGCTGCCTTCATCGCTGAAATGCGGCCAAAACCGCTTTATGTAGGCGGTTTTCGCAGCCTTCATTCGCTCCCCCTTCTTCCGTCCCGCCCTTTGCACGCCACTCCCATGAGCAAGAAAAAGATCCTCCTGAACGCGTTCAATATGAACTGTGTCGGCCATATCAATCATGGTTTGTGGGCACATCCGCGAGACCAGTCGAAAGATTACCGAAAGCTTTCATACTGGACGGATCTTGCAAAATTGCTTGAGCGCGGACTATTCGACGGACTTTTTATCGCGGATATCGTGGGGGCGTATGACGTTTATCAGGAATCGGTCGACCTGACGCTCAAGGAATCCGTGCAGTTGCCGGTCAACGATCCCCTGATGCTGGTGTCCGCCATGGCGGCCGTTACTCAACATCTTGGTTTCGGCGTCACGGTGAACCTCACTTACGAAGCGCCCTATCTTCTGGCCCGGCGTTTCTCCACGCTCGATCATCTGACCGAGGGGCGGATCGGCTGGAACATCGTGACCGGTTATCTCGACAGCGCCGCGCGTGCGATGGGCCTCACGGAGCAGATTGCCCACGACGAACGCTACGACCGTGCCGACGAATATCTCGACGTCACGTACAAGCTATGGGAAGGCAGTTGGGAAGACGACGCCGTCTTGCGCGACCGCAACGCACGCGTGTTCGCCGATCCGCGGAAAGTCCACAAGGTCAACCATCACGGCCGCTACTACGACGTAGAGGGTTATCACTTGTCCGAGCCCTCGCCGCAACGCACGCCTGTGTTGTTCCAGGCGGGTTCGTCGGGTCGGGGTCAGGCGTTCGCGATCCGTCATGCCGAGTG
The DNA here is from genome assembly GCF_001544555.2 of Caballeronia udeis. Taxonomy (GTDB): domain Bacteria; phylum Pseudomonadota; class Gammaproteobacteria; order Burkholderiales; family Burkholderiaceae; genus Caballeronia; species Caballeronia udeis. The sequence goes on from NZ_FCOK02000059.1 coordinate 2,809, forward strand.
CGTATTCGTGTCGAGCCAGAGCAAGGAAGGTACACGCAAACTCGTCGATGCATTGCGCAAGCAAGCGGCCGAGGCAGGCCGTGACCCGGCCGGTCTCAAGGTCTTCATGGGCATCACCGTCGTGGTGGGACGCACCACGGCTGAAGCTGAGGAGAAGTTCGCCGAGTACGCGAGCCATGCGAGCGCCGAAGCGGGACTGGCGCACTTTGCGGCGGGCAGCGGTATCGACTATTCGAAGTTCGATCTGGACGACGAACTCGAACCGCCTGGTGGTCACAAGAGCCGCGGCATAGAGTCGTCGGTGCAGCGCGTGACGGACGGGAAATCCGGCTGGACCGTGCGGCGCCTGCTCGATCAGTTGAAACTCGGCGGGCGGTTCACGACTATCGTCGGTAATCCAGTGCAGGTGGCTGACGCGCTGGAATCGTGGATGGATGAAACCGGTGTCGACGGCTTTAATCTGACGCGTACAGTAACGCCTGAAAGTGATGAGGACTTCATCGACCTGGTGATTCCCGAGTTGCAGGCACGTGGCGTGTACAAGACCGCTTACGCCGATGGCACCCTGCGCGAGAAGTTGTTCAACCGCGGCGCGAAGCTGCCGGACGAGCATACGGGCGCGTCGTTTCGCAGGAACCACGCGGGGTGATGGCAGCGGCTGGCGTTACGCTGGCGCCAGCCCTGCCTCGAACTCGGCAAGATAATCGTCGAGCCGGCTATAGGCGTTGTCTTGCTGAAACGCACCTTGAAGCATGTTCACGATCAACCGGTCCCGCACCGCGGGAGTAGTCAGGATGGCGGCAATCTGGCTTCTACACTGCGCCGACATGATTGCCGTCATATCGCGCCCCAGCAGTCTTGGACCTGCACGTTCGAAGGCATAGTCACACGCCGCCAGCAAGAAAAGTTCTGCACCATACAAACGATCAGCGTTCCCCGCGTCCGCATAGTTTTCGAGCAGATAGAGCAAGTCGACAGCGTCTTTAGCGTGGAGGTGACCACGGTCAAGCCACGCAATGAGCTTGGTAATGGCGAGCCCGGGAATGGATGCTACCGGAATGACGAGCTGTTCTTCGATACTGACGCTGACAGCGCTTGCGAGAGCTTCGGCGTAACCCGCGACGTTCATCACGACCTTCATGTCCGGGGGCCACGCGACGGTTGTAGAAGACACCTCCACGCCACCGAAAGGCACGAGATCCACGGGAAAGCCATCCCCCGTCGGCGGCGAATAGTGGAGCCGGTGAATGATCTTCGGATCCGGCCGAAAGCCTCGCTCGTTGAGCAGCGACTCCTTGACCACATTGAATGCTTCCCAGCTTTTGATAGCCATCGCGAAGTCGATGTCCGGACTCGCGCGATTAACCGGAAATCCATGCAGGTGGTACATCAGGATGTCGCGAGCCGTGGCGCCCACCACGAAGTACCGCAGATCCAACGATCGGGCGATGCGATCCATCACGCGTAACAGCGTGCGTTGTTCCAGCGGCAGCGGGGTCTTCAGAAAAACGATACTCATCTAGAGGGTCCAGTTTTCTCGAATCAATGCCGCAGCTTCCAGGTTCCTGGGTTCTCGCGTCCGTATCAAGTCAGCGTAGACAAGCAATGCCGGTGCCGTATCCTGATCGCGACTGGTTTCGCCGAGGTTCCAAAACGCGTCGAGGATTTCAATTGGACCGGATGGATCAGCACGCAACCGATGACGCTTTGCGAGCGCAAGAGTGACATCCTGCCGGGCGTCAGGTTCAACGTAGAGCGTCTGAGTGATCGGGCGTAATTGCCGCGTCAGCCTGGAGGCGGCTATCTCGGCGCCCCACCATGCCTGTCCGGCGGGAATCTCAGCGTTTTCCCACCATGACGAATCCTGTGCAGTGAAGCGTTGAGCATTAAGCTTGGATAGAAGCCGCAGCGGATAGTTAGTCACCCACTCGTCCCGTAATGTCTCGGGATCAAGGAAGCGACGACCGTGGCGCTCATCCTTACCTGTCAGAAGACGGCGTTCACGCAGGTCTTCCAGCACAGGGCCGACCGTACCCAGTGCAATACCCGCTGCCGAAGCAATCTCGCGATATGAGCGGTTGAGAAGCGATGGCTCGCACAGGAGCGCGAAAATCATTCGCAACGCGGATGCGCTCGCGGAAGTGACCGTCCGCCCGGTGGCGTGCTTAAGGCGCTTGACCGCTTCGCCAGATCCACGGCCGATGACAAGCATGTATTGACCCGGCGCGTGGAGATGCATGTTCCCGGCGAGGTCGATGAACTGCAAGCCACGCTTCACGCATTCCTCCGCCAGCGCCGGAGTCAGGTGAGGCACGACAAGCAGAGTCGGAATAACGGACATGCGACCCCATTGACCGATTGTTTCAAGCTCTGCCCGCGTCTTTATTCTCAATCTGGTTTCGACATCGTACTGTTGGACGACGCCGTTCACATCGAGCGTGATGCGTGCGTGATTGCTCGCACCGTGGCGCGTGGCGGATGGCGGATCGATCGAGCTCAAATTAATCGACGTCCGCTTTCCGGCTGCATGGATCGCGCCGCGGATCAAGTCGGCTACGTGAGGGCTGACTTGAGGGTTTAAGGGTGACCTTGACACGGCGCTTTTGTTCATTGCCGGCGGATGTTCAGAATAGTTGAACAGATGGGTAGTATGAACAGGAAGAGAGAGTTTGTTCAAGTATTTATTTTGTTCATTTTTACTGAACAACGTAAAAAGATGAACACACTTTCTATCCAGATAGGTAAAAATCCAGCTAAACTACTGATTTATTTGAAAAATCACCCGTTGTTGCGATAAATGGCTTACCAAACCAGCTTGCGAGAACGCAGCACCCTGGATGAACTGATGAATCGGCTCACGGCGCGCATCGCGGTGCTGCAGCAACCCGACGCCCGCCAGAAACTCAATGCGCTGCTCGATGCGAAGGGTGCATTGACGAAACGGCCCAACGCTGGTGCAACGTACTGATGCCCGCAAGTTGATGGCGCAATTCATCAAGGCTCCCTACGGCAAGAACTATCCCCTCGAAACCACCTCGGCTGGCAGGACCATTCCTGCCAGGTGCGCGAGTGCAATGCACACCCAGGACGATTCTATTTTTCTCACCAACAATTAGCATGCCGATATAAATAAACAACGGCAATCCTCCTTCCCGCTTTCCCATTGCCATCACACCATCGCTGCACTCGCGTCATACCAACGTCTCCCCGGATTCAATCCCACGAATCCTTACAAGCTTAGCGAATTTCAAACTTTACGCACCGTTCACCAGACGTATTGGCTGAGGTATCCTCGACGCTCCAGCATGATGAGCACTCTCTTGAACACTTCCGGACATACCCCGTTGAACATCGTCGTGATCGGTGGCGGCTTCACCGGCGTCGCATTCGTTATCCATGCCATTCGTGCCTGCCCGGCTGGCGTCGATCTCGACTTCACCATTGTGGAACCGTCGGCTGAACTCGGCCGGGGTATTGCCTATGGAACGTCGGACCCGCTGCACCGGATCAACGTACCGAGCGACCGGATGAGCCTGTTCGCCGGCGACTCCACGCACGCGACCCGCTGGCTCAAGGCTCACGACGCAATGGATCCAGGTAGCAGCGACGGCCAGGGCAACTCCTATGTGTCGCGCGCTCGATACGGCGAGTATGTCGCCGCGACCCTGGACGATGTTGTGGCCAACGCCGCCTCGCATGTGCGTGTAAAACATCGGCGAGCCACTGCCACCGGCGTGCGCGAGACCGAATCAGGCTATGCGGTGGCACTCGGCGATGGTTCGCATCTGGAAACACATCGCGTTGCGCTGTGTTTCGGTCATACGCCTTCGGAACCACCCGGGGTCATCGACGAACAGGCGTTGCGCGATCCGCGACTGGTCACGCATCCGTGGGCGCCGGACGCGTTGCGCGCGATCCCGCCGGACGCGTCCGTGCTGCTGGTCGGCACCGGCCTGACGATGGCGGACGTGGCCGTCACGCTGATCGAACGCGCGCATACCGGGCGCATCACGGCGATCTCGCGACGGGGTTTGCGCGCCCGGCCGCATGGACTTTTCTCCGATGCCGCCGATTTCCTCGACCACTCCGCCCCGCCCGCCAGCGCCCGCGAACTGGTGCGCAAGCTCAGGCAGCGGATTGCGCGCGACGAGGCCCGCATCGGTTGGCAACCCGCTGCCGACGCCCTGCGTTTCGATCTTCCGCGAATCTGGAGCGCATTGCCCGCTCGCGAACAATGGCGCGTGGTGAAGAAGCTGCTGCCGTTCTGGGACGTGCATCGCTTTCGCATTGCGCCGCAGATTCATAGTGCTGTCGAGCGCGCCATCGAGAGCGGTCAGATGAGCGTCACCACGGCGGGTATCGCCGCGATCAGCTGCGTGGCGGGGCGCCTGAGAGCAAGCCTTCGGTGTCCGGGTGGCACGCTTGAAGCACACGATTTCGATGCGGTGGTTTTCTGCACGGGACCAGCACGCGATATAGACTGCAATCCGCTCGTGAAGTCGCTGCTGGAGGGTGGGCTCGCGCGGCTGGATGCGGTGCGGATCGGACTCGACACCAACCTTCGGAGCCAGCTCAGGAATGCGGCCGGCGAAGTGTCACCGGGCTTGTTCGCGTTCGGCCCGATGACACGCGGAAGCTTCGGTGAAATGACCGGTGCACCCGACATCGCGCGCCATCTCGAACGAGTGCTTCAGGACGGCAGCCTGCTCGCCTATACATCGCCTTGACGCGTCCCCGTGGATGAACTCATCCGTGCAAGGCAGATGAAGAAAACCACACATGCTCGTATGCGACCACCGCGGTCGCGTCGGGTACACGCTCTGACGTCAGCCACGCCGACCTCACGGCCCACGCCATGTGGAGAGTCGGCGGTGTCACGAACCCATCCGCGGTCGATGCGCCACCAACGCATGCGATAAACCACGAGTTCATCAGCGGTTTCGCTTCAAAACCCGCGTCTGTTCTCGTGATCAACAAGGTTAGTCCGACTTCATCCGACGGGCGCCACGGAAAAATCAGGTGGCCACGCGGACGCAGCGCCTGAAGCCAGGAACGCGGCGGCGCCAGGACGCCTGCGTTCACATAAATAAGATCCGACGCGGGCAAAGGCAGCTTGGTAGCGTCGCCCTGCGTCACCGTCACGCTCTCGAATGCCTGCAAATTCCTGCGTGCCGCCTCGGCCAGGGCGGGTTCGATTTCGAACGCTTCCACGCGGCCGCCCGGCAGCGCGAGCACCGAAAGAATGGCGGTGTAATAACCCGAACCCGCGCCGATATGGCACACCGTATTGCCGCGTTGCGGCGCGGCCGCGCCAAGCCATGCGGCATGCAGGAACGGCTCGCCATTGTTGATTCCCTTACTTGCATCGAGCGCAACCAGGGCGTTCTGGTAAAGATAGACAGGGTCCGCGCTGGGGGTGTCAAAGTACTCGTTGTCCACCATGATCTTCCACGGGCCAGGCGGCAGGAACGCCTCACGAGGCACGAGTTCGAAAACGCGCTCAAGCCTTGGATCGTCGGATTTGCTCGCGGCGGCCATGAGCCGGGCGTAGGACTTCCTGGCTTCCTCGACCCTCGCCTTTTCCTTACGCATGACAATTCACCAAATCAACAAGTCCGCAGTGGTTCTCTAACGTCCGAAAAAATGCCTGCGTTCCTTTCCAGAACTGCGATTCCGCCCAAACAATCGTCCACCGAAATCCGCCGGAAACCGTCTCCATCCTATGAAAACCGGGTATCAGGTTAAGACTAAGCCTTCTATATCCGGTTGTCTTCTACGCCGCTCACCGACGTCAAGATCCGCCAGGCCAAGGCATCTACCAAGCCTATCAAAATCACCAATGCCAATGGGCTCTATATTGAAGTGAAACCAAATGGTTCGAAGCTTTGGCGATACCGCTACGAGCTTAACGGAAAGGAGAACGTGTTCGCAGTCGGCGAGTATCCAGAAGTAAATCTAAAGGCAGCGCGCGCTGGTAAAGAAAGGCACCCATCCGTCGCATGCACGACGTATTGAACTGGTTAACACAATCGAGGGAACTGGTTAACACAATCGAGGCCGGCCGCGAGACTTTCAAAGTCGTTTGCGAAAAGTGGCTTGGCAAAAAGAAAACGACCTGGACGCCTCGGCACTATATCGAAGTGTCTCGGGTGCTTTAGGCAGATCAGCGATCGCCTTTTTTGGCCCCAGACAACGCCCCCCAGGCAATACATACGATCATCGGGATACACGGTACATGACCACATAAAGGACGACCGTCTTCGGACCGTGCGCGGGTGTATTCTGCCGTCGTATACCCGCCATTTCGCCGACGTCGGCGCTCATTGTCTGGAGAAGCAATGAACATTAGCGCACGCAAGCCTGACACACCCACCTGCCAACTGGTGCAAGCTGGCCCACAGTTCCAGGGGAAGCAAGGGCTGACCTATGCTGTAGGTATTTCAGCTGAAAGCGTAGGCTCGAAGCATATGCATCTTCAGCTTGCAACAATTCCGCCGGGTGCCCGTGCCAAAGCGCATCTCCACGCCGAACATGAGACGGCCATCTATCAACTGAGCGGCGTCTCGGGGTGCTGGTATGGCGACCGATTAGAGCAGCATGTGGTGGTTCGGGCCGGAGATTTCTTCTACATCCCCGCAGGGGTGCCGCATGTTCCGTACAACGCGAGCGCGGATGAGCCTTGCGTCGCGGTGATCGCCCGAACGGATCCCAACGAACAGGAAAGCGTTACGATGCGCTCGGATCTTGATGCCCTACCTGACTGGTCGAGCGTTACGCCTTTGCCGCTCTAATTGCGCTGATTACAACGGAGCAGTTGCACCATGACGCGTCGTCGTATCATCGCTGAGCAGAACGGGCGAGCATCTGGAACTGCACGTGTCGTTTGAAGGCACGTGACACATCAGAATGCCGCTCTCGTCGAGCAATCGGCAGCCGCGGCTGGATCGATGCCCGACTAAACACGTGCGCTTTTCACGGCAGTCGGCTCCTTTAAGGTAGCAGCAACCGATTGAAATCCGTCAATCCTGGTAACGGTCAGGCAGCCAGACGGTGCAAGTCACTCGCTTGCGGCGGTGCGTTGCGGAGGCATCGTGAAGAAGGCATGCATGACGTGCCAGATACGGTGGCGGTTGATGCCAAGCACCGCGACATGGGCGACACCCTTGATCTCACAGAATTGTTTGTCCTTGTTCGGCAGTTGCGAGAAGAAATCGAGTAATTCGGCATCCGTAGCATTGCCGTCGTGTTCGGCTCTCGTCATGCAAACGGAACACTGAAGCCTTTTGGGGTCGACCATCGGCATGTGGATCGCCATGTCGACATAGGTTCCGTTCGGCGTCCGGTTCGTCAGCTTCAGCTCGTAGTCACCCAAGGCTTTCGGTACTGCCGGGTCGACTGTCGACGGGTCATCGCGCGAAAAAATGGCGTCGAAGCTCGCTTGCGAGCTCGGCCGGAAGTTGCTGGCCGTGAGGCTTGCAATGTTCGCGCGCCGCTTCATGATCTCGGGCGCGCCCTCGCCGGTATAGGTGAACGCATCGAGCACCATGCGATCGACTCGCTCCGGCTCTTCCATTGCAAAGACACCCAGACGGATCGAGCCAGAAGACTGGCCGTAGAACATGACCTTCTTCTGTCCGGTAACGTGCTCGACAATCGGGAGCGCGGCTTTCAAGTCGTCGACGCCCGATCTGATATTGGAGTTCGATTCGGTCTTGGACGAACGGCCGTAATTCTCATGGTCCATGGTCCAGACGTCAAAGCCGTATCTTGCGAACTCGTCCATGAACGAGTAGTTCGCCAATCCGGGTACCTGCAGGTCGAACCCGCCCCGCCCCGAGAACGACGAGCCATGTACCAGGAACAATACCGGCTTCTGGGCCGCACCCGCGTTTGTGCTGTCTGCGAGGCGCTTGCGGTACAGGTACAACTTCACCGCGCCTTTTTGCGCCCAGTGATCTTCGGCAACGATCTGCGTGGATGCAGCGCTCGCGCTTATCGGCATCACCGTCGTCGTGACCAATGTCAGTGCTGCGCCTTGCAAAAAACGACGTCGCTGTAATACGTTCTGCTTCTCGTTCACATCACTCACATCACTCATTCCGATTCCCTATGACTGTCCGACTATATTGAAGGGTTTTCTGGTATTGCCGATTCATAAAACAAGCCATCGACTTCCAAGTCGACCTCATGGACTCGAAAATCTAGACGCACAGCGTTGCGATCCACCACGCCAACGTCGGCCCGTCGATCAGGCCGCCGCACAAGTCAATTGCCCCGGCAGCGACTTCTCCCCCTATTCCCTCGCGACACCTGCCCCTAGCTGGTGACCTGACGAATCACATTTCGGATCACGCCAATCCGATCGATTTCGGTTTCCATCACGTCGCCAGGTTTCAGGAACTCCGGCGGGTTACGAGCGGCGCCGATGCCCGATGGTGTCCCCGTTGCGATGATGTCGCCGGGCTCGAGCGTCAGACCCAGAGACAGCTCGGCGATGATGCGCGGCACCTTGAAATACATCTGGCTGGTGTTGATTTGCTGCTTCACCACACCGTTCACGCGCGTGGTCAGTTGCAGGTTGGTGTAGTCGATGTCGCTGGCGGGAATGATCCAGGGGCCAATCGGGCCATGACCGTCCAGGCTCTTGCCCTTGAACCATTGGCCGCCATGATCGACCTGCATGTCGCGGGCGGTCGTGTCGTTGATCACGGCATAGCCGAACACGTACTGCATCGCGTCGGCTTCCGTGATGTTACGGCCACGCTTGCCAATAATGACCGCCAATTCGCCCTCCCAATCGATCTTCACGGACACCGATGGATCGAAGGGGATGGGGTCAAAGGGACCGTTGATGGTGTGCGTCCCCTTGGTGAAGAACACCGGGTGCTTCGGCAGAGCTGCAGCTGCCTGCTTCGCGGTCAGACTCTCGCCAAAATGCTCCAGATAGTTCCAGCCGACAGCGTAGACGTTGCGGGCGGGCACCGGGATCGGCGCAAGTAGCCGCACGCGCTCAAGTGACGCATGCGCTCGCCCGGAGGCCGCGCATCGACGCGCCTGTGCGACGGCATCCGGCCCGGCGTCTATCAACGAGACCATGCTCGCCGGGTCGAAGGCCAGCGTCATACCTAACTCGCGGGCGCTCGCGCCGACGTCGATTACCATGCCCTGCGCTGTCACCACACCAAGGCGCGGCGCTTCTGCGGCAGCATGTTGATAGGTCACCAACCGCAACGCATTGCCAGCCGGTCCTGACCCTGCGGGAACCTTGATTGCTGCGGGAGTCGCTCCAGCCCGAGTGGTTACCGCCGAGCTGAGGGCGAGCCCCGTGCCTATTTTAAGGAGGGTGCGACGCGATTTGTCCAAGATCGTTCCTTTGAAGTAGTAGACCTGAATAATAGTGCCTGGCAAGCCTGGCAGCGTATGGCTAACGAGGCCCGGCTCCAGCTAGTTCGCCGGTGAAACAAGGTCGAATCCATTCGCTTTCAACGACGCCTGCACTGCCGGTCCGGTGAGATAAGAGAGCAGCTTTTTTGCCATCTCCGGTGACCCGCTGTTGGCGCCGATACCCACTGCGTAGGTCGTCTTGAGCTGCAGGTCCTCTGGAATAGGCCCGACGAGCGTGACGCCATGAACGGGCTTGATTTCGCTGATCTGCCCTAGTCCGACGGATACTTCGCCCCGCGCCATGGCCTCCATAGCAGTCTGCCCTTCGGCGTAGTACTTGATCTTGGCGTCTACCCGGTCACCAATCCCGAGGCGGTCAATCAGTTTGGCGAGATAGATGCCCGACGTCGCTCCGGTTGCCGGGTTAGCCATGCCGATCGACGGAGCGTCAAGCAAGACATGCGCGAACGCCTGGTCGTCCCCGATCGAGGGCGCAGCGGTGCCGGTCTTGACCGCCATACCGAGTCGCACGCGAGCGAGGTCTTTTTGCGACCCCTCCTGCACCAGATGACGTTCGACCAGATTGGCGAGCGGCGTGGGAGGAACAATGACGAGATCGAAAGCCTCCCCCGACACCGCCCGATCGTGCACCTGGCCTGCGGTGCCGTAGATCAGGCGGACATGGTCGCCACTCGCGGCAAAGTATTGCTCTGGCAGTTTCTCAAAAGCGCCTTTCAGCGCGGCCGCCGAAAAAACTACCAGATCCGCTGCGTGAACCGGCTGAACCACCGCGAGGAGCACGCCGACTAAAAATCCCGCTTTAATTTTCACGAGAACTGTCCTCACGATGAGCCTCATTGAGTACTGTAGACGCCGATGCAACCACCGCACGGACCACCTGTTTTAGGAAGCGGTACAAACACATGTCCATTCACGTCGCTCGTAGCAACCGAGTGGGCATTACCTCCCGTAGGGATGCTCTGCAAGAGCGTGTTGGTCTTGGCGTCGATCACGCCCAGAACCGGACCATTCGGCATCTGCCGGCCGCTAATGTAGTACTGCCCGTTTTTAGCGCTATAAGCCACTTCGTCAGCTGCGCCCATATCGGGAACCGAGGCGACAACTGCCCCGCTATCTCCGTTGACGATCAGCGTAACCGGTTTGAGCGTCGACTTCTTTCCGCCGGCGTTGCAACCGATCACCAGATTCTTTCCCGGCCCGCGTGCCAGCCCGGCAGGTGTGCAGCCGGAAACCTTCATGATTTTCGTGACTTCGCCCTTGAGCGGATCGATCATGGCGATTCCGCCCGTTGACTTGTCGCCCTTGATTTCCGGAACCGTCATCAGGAAGATGCTTTTTGGCGCGTAATAGATCGGCTGCTCGATTCCATCGGTCGCGTCCTTGAAGACGATCTTCTTGAGGATCTTATGTCCTGGCTTGGTCGAGATCAGCGTCACGAAGGGAGGATCGTCCGCATCGTTGGTGACAATAAAGATATGGTGCTTGGGATCGTACGCCATTTCGTCAGCGCGGTTTTTCCCGCCAGTCTTGATCGTATCGACGATTTTCTGGGACTTGAGGTCGATGACCTTGACCGAGCTATCCCCATCGCCGGCCCAGGCTTCATTGCCAATGACCAGGACGCCATTAGGCCCTGCCGTGTCGTTGTCCTTGTCGAAGCCGACAAAACCGGGGACCTGGCCAATTACCTTCTCTGTCGTTCCGTCGACAATATCAACGGCCTTGTTGCTTCGGTCGGCCAGGTAATACCGATTTGTCTTCTGATCGACATAACTGATGTCGAACGAATCCAGGGCCGCGCCCGGAATCTGCACTTTGGAAATCATCTTGAGTTCAGCGGCGCCGACATGGCCGGTCAGGACACAAGAAAACAGGCTGCCGAGCAGCGCGAGCGACTTTAGCTTGTGTGACATCATCTCCATCCTTTTTGTATTACTGCCATTGCTTGTTTCAGGTTTAACAGCCGATGTTTTTTGCACGGGTGGTACCTGGCGGAGGCATCGAAAGAACCCGCTTCCTTCGCCGGTTGCCTGCAAGGTATTCGTGAATCTCAGGTTCCATTTGCCAGCCGGATAATTTGTTCAAGACGAGTGTGCAGTCTGAGACGCCGCGGCAGTGGCTATCAAAACACTCGCGGCTTTTGCATGCGTCGTCAGAACTTGTGGGTAATGCCCATGATAAAAGCGACCTGATTTGGCGTGCTTGAGCTGGATTCGAGGTCACCCACAGAACCGCCGGCAGCGACGATGCTATTGCCGTCTGCGCTGAAGGTGGTGCCGTGTGCATGCGAGTAACCGCCGATTGCGTAGACGGTCGTACGCTTGGACAAGGAGTATTCCGTGCCTGCCGCAACGGTGTTGTACGTCGCCGAAGAAGCCCCGCTTGACTTCGTAAAGGTGTAGCCGACGTTCACCACAAGCGCTGGCGTCACCTGGTAGTCGAGGGAGGTGGCTCCGGTATTGAAGTTTTCAGTACGGTTGAATGCCGCGAAGCTTGTATAGGGCTTCCACTCCGCATTGCTGTAGCGCACGTTAGCGGTAAACGGACCGATAGCATACTGAGCTGCAACGTGGGCGATCAGCCGTGAGCCTACAAACGGGACGCTGCCAAAGAGCGGCGTGACGGAGTTGTTCTGAGTCTGGTCGGCCGTGCCCAAGCCACCGGGACCGTCATTCTTGGCGAAGATGTAGCCAGCGGCCAGTCCCAAGCCGCCGTGGGTGTACGACACAGCAGCCGAGGAAAGTTCCTGCGACGATATGCTGCCCGCCACGCCGCCCAAGCCGTACATCAATTCATACTGCAGGCCGCCATAAGTCGGGCTCGTGTACTTGATCGAATTGTCAACCCGGAAGGTATTGTCGTTGTTGTCAGCATCGCCAGGAGTCGTAAACGCGGGACCGTACCCGTCGCCCGTAAAGGGTTGAACAAGATCAACCGTCGGATCCAACTGGCGACCGATCGTGATCGTGCCCAAGGTGGTGCTCGACAGGCCCACCCATGCATTCTTTCCAAACTCGCGGCCACCCTGCCTCAACTTGCCTGTGTTGATGTCAAAGCCGTTTTCCAGGTTGAAAATCGCCTGAAAACCACCACCCAGGTCCTCCTTGCCTTTAATGCCCCACTGGTTGGTGGTCAGGTCAGCACCCTGCATCGTGACCAGGGAGGCGTGACCCACATTGTTGTAGTACGCCAATGCGTTATCAATCTCGCCGTAGAGCGTGACACTGCTTTGGGCTTGGGCGACAGAAGCTGCGGACAGCATGGTCAGGGTAAAACCCGATATTGCGAGGCGTCTCATGAAATCTCCAAAATATTATAGGTATAGGAATCCATAAATCCGGTAACTTAGTACACCGATTTAATCTGTGAATAAGTGCCAGCGCAAAACGCTGCGGTGCCTGGTGGACCAGAACAGCCGGCTAAGCGCTTCAAGAGGCGGGAAAGCAAGGGATTCGGCTACGTTGATACGCTCTCACGCGCAGTCATACAAGGGCCTCCGTTGTCATCGTAATTGTCATCACCAATTACGCAAGCAGCGTGCCAGTCTGTTCGACTACTAAGCTGTTGATTTGAGGTGCATTTGCCGTTTGTTCATTCGGTCTTATTGCGGAAAACCAGAAAAGCGGCCATTTGATGGCTGGAAATAGGGTCGAGCTCTTCCAGACCCTGATCCAGACCAATTCATTTGAACTCGTCGGTGCTGATACCCAAGCGACGTATCTTGTCGTACAGAGTTTTTTTGGGTACCCCCAAACGCTCGCACGCGATAGCCGTGCGACCCGAACATCCGCGCAACGCCTCTTCGATCAGCTGGCGCTCGAACAGATTGAGTTTGGTCTCAAGCGAGGGTTTCTCCGTATTGTCGTCGCTGCTGGCTGCCTCGACGCGCGTCGGCATACCTAACGTGAAACGCTCGGCCACGTTACGTAGTTCCCTTACGTTCCCTCCCCAAGGTCGCGACATCAGGTCGTGCATTTGCGCTGGCGAGATGTCCGGTATCGGCCTGTTGTATTCAGCCGCAGCCCGAACGACGAAGTGCTCGAACAGGAGGGGGATATCCTCCCGGCGTTCCCGCAGCGGAGGAATCTCGAGGACCATAACGCCTAGCCGGTAGTACAAGTCATCGCGAAAGTGGTTTGTTGAAGACAACGCCAACAGATCCGCCTTGGATCCCGCGACGATCCTGCAGTCCATCTCAAGCAGATCATTGGAGCCGACACGCTCGAACTTTTTCTCCTGGAGCAAGCGCAGCAGTTTTACTTGCAACGACATCTGCATTGTTTCAATCTCGTCCAGAAACAGCGTGCCTCCCCGGGCATACTCAATTTTTCCGATACGCCGCTTGATCGCGCCGGTGAAGGAACCAGCCTCATGGCCGAACACTTCGCTCTCGAACAATAGCTCGGGAATACCCGCGCAATTGATCGCCGCGAAATTCTTTGCCTTTCGATGCCCGTAATCGTGCAGTGAACGGGCGACCAACTCCTTGCCCGTTCCTGTTTCGCCGAGAATCAGTGCATTCGCGTCGGCGTCGGCAAGTTCCAGGATCATTCGGCGCAGGCGCTCGATCGCTGGAGAACGTCCGAGAATCCTTGCTTCTATATTGTCCCGATGCGCAAGTGCCTGACGAACGGATGCGAGTTCAAGCGTCAGGCGACGTTTTTCGAGCGCGCGCTGAGATACGTCGACGAGTTGTTCCGACGAGTATGGTTTCTCGACAAAATCATAAGCACCCCGGCGCATCGCGTCGACCGCCATCGGGATATCGCCGTGACCAGTCACGAGGATGACCGGCAGCGATGCGTCAGTTCCGACCGTATGCTCTAATAATGCGAGGCCGCTCATGCCGGGCAACCGGAGGTCGCTGACCAGAATACCGGGGAAGCCAAACTCGATATAACGCAGGGCATGTTCGGCCCGCTCGAACGACTGAACCTCCAGGCCGCTCAAACGAAGTGCTTGCGTGCCGCCGAGGCGCACCGCCGCGTCATCTTCCACAAACAGCACTTTCAGATTTTTAGACATCGTCTTCTCACAGTGTGGTCCGTTTTAGCCTGACGGTGAATTCAGTGCCGTCTGGTCTGTTTTGGGCGACCAGGGTTCCTCCGAACTCCTGGATGATGCCGATCGAAATCGTCAAACCCAATCCCAACCCTTCGCCCTTGTCTTTAGTCGTAAAAAACGGCTCGAACAAGTGATTTCGTACCTCGTCCGATATGCCCGTGCCGGTATCGCGCACGCCGATCGAAACGTGATCCGCTTCGTCACAGACGATAATTGTCAGCACGCGCGCCCGAGCCGGGCCGTCGATGTCGATTTCGGTCATCGCATCCAGTGCATTACTAATCAGATTGATAAATACCTGCTCAAGCCGGTTAGGTTCCGCGATCGCGTACACACTATCTTCTGGCTCTTCGCGCACTAACTCGACATTGCCGCTGCGAATCCGGGCATCAAGCAGGAAGATGGCGTTGGAAATGGCTGAGCCGATCAGGACCCGTTCGAGGTAAGTGGGCGATTTGCGCGCAAAGCGTTTGAGCTGGCTGGTGATTTTTCCCATGCGTTCGGTCATGTCGCAAATGACCCGCAGGTTTTGACGCGCCTCGTCGAATTCAAGCCGCTGCATGAACATCAACGCGTTCGACGACAACGTCCGTAGCGCTGCCAAAGGCTGGTTCAGTTCATGTGTGATGCTTGCGGACATCTGCCCAAGCGCAGCCATTTTTCCGGCCTGCACCAACTCCTGCAATGTCGATTTGAGTACGGCTTCTGCACGCCGGCGTTCCGAAATCTCAATCTTCAACGTCTTGTTGATTCGATTCAACGCATCGGTTCGGCGCGCCACCTTGCGTTCAAGTTCCTCATTCATGTGGTGCAGGTTTTCCTTGGCCGCAAGTTCCTGCGCGACGATCCGCCGCCGCTGCAAAAGATACAAAATGAAAACCATCACCAACGTCATCCCCAACCCGACCCCAAGGGCGACGTTCGCTGCCGATACTTCTGCCGGCGTGATGTCGGACAGCGTGCTTATCGTCCAGCTTGTATCAGGCACCGGGCGGCTCAACAGCAAAAAGCGGGATCTTAGAAAAGCCGGGGCGTGTGGGCCCGGACTGGCCTTAGGCGCGAACCTGGATATATTGGCCGTGTCCCCTGCCGGCTCTTGCATGATCAAGCCGACTGGTTCCAGTGCGCCCGGAGCATCATATTGATGGTTGGCAATGATCGCCGCGCGCGCTTGCGCCGATAAGACGCTGAGTGACTTGAACCTCCAGCGGTCCTGAGTCGATAGAAAAATAACGCCGTGCATATCGCTGAGCGTTGCCGTATCGCCCGCACGCTGCCAAATTTGCTCGATCTTGCTGAGGTTGATCTTGACGGTCGCGATGCCAACGACCTTTCCGCTGGCGTAGATTCGCTCGGCATAGAAGTAGCCAGCTTCCTTGCTTGCGGCCCCCAGGCCGTAGAACGTGCCACTGCCCGTCGAGAGCGCGTTCTGAAAATAAGGTCTGTAGCCGTAGTTAATTCCGACGAAACTGTAGGGCTGGTCCCAGTTACTCGACGCCAGCGTGTTGCCCTGTACATCCATGATGTACAGCGTATCCGAGTGCGCCCCCCGATTGACCGCGGCTAAATATTGATTGACCCGCCCGGTGAGCGCGGCATTGTTGGGCTCGACCAACAGTCGCACCACTTCCGGATTGAGGTTCACGAGCGACGGCAAGTAGGCATAACGTGCCAATTCGCTCTTTAGTGCAGTGTCGTAGATATCGATGCGATGGACCGCCGCGCGCCGAATAGTCTCGATGCCGAGTTGCTCGGCGTATTGATAAGACCAGTAGATACCCGCAGCAATGAGCAGCACGACTCCGGCATATCTCTTCAACCATTGCAGAGCATGCACGTGCTGGCCGAGCCAGCTGCGCACCGGCCGATCGCCTCCTTCCAACCCGGGATTAACGCCACCGCGTGACATAGGCAGCTCTCGCTAATGCAGCGACGCAACAATGCAGCAAGCCGGATCGCTCGTTCTCCGGGCGGCCGCACGGGGCATCGCCCACTGGGTGATATAAGCAATGGCGCGGAGAACCGCCCGCACACGCATATCCGCTCCGCACCGATAAACGCCGCGCCATTCACCGCGACAGCGCTTTAACTTGATCAGGCGCGAGACTTCGCGGCGGATAGGTTCTGCGTCGTTGGCGGCGCGTTCGCCATGTGTGCAGGAGACGTCGCCGAATCCGGAATGCGCAAGACGCGCGCTGCCGGCATGGTCGCTTCACCGTGCCATCGCGCCGACCGCGACCCGATGACTGCATTGCCGGTGCCGGCATGATTGAGAGTGAAAGTCAGAACCGTGCCGGCCCGGTCGATCGTGGCCGGGTGCGGCAAAGATGTGTTATGCAAGTCGCCTCCTGCTATATAATTATTTTATAGTTATTGTATACAGCGTATTCACTGAATAATGGAATGTCAATGGCCTCTGCAACGAAAGGCACGCTGGCGGGAGAAACCGTCGAAGGGCCGGACCAGGTGCTCGATGCCATCGGCCGCAAATATCACGCACGGATGCACACGGCCGATGCATCCAGCGACTCGCTCAGCGACGGCGTGGTGGTGCCTGCTCTGCGGGAAGCGATCGTGGAAGGCGTGCTCGCACCGGGAAGCCGGCTCTCGGAGGTGCAGTTGGCGAAGCAGTTGAACGTCAGCCGGACACCAATGCGTGAGGCGTTCGCGCAACTCGAACGCGAGGGGCTTGTGACGGTTGTAGCGCGAGTGGGCGCGTTCGTACGCTCGGTGACGCTGCGCGACGTGGCAGAGATCTACACCGTGCGCGCGGCGCTCGAGTGTCTTGCCGTGCAACTGTGCGCGCAGAACATCACCGCACTGGGGCGGGCGCAACTGGAAGATGTGATCGAAGAAATGCGCAAGGGTGTAGTCGCCGAAGACGTCACCGCTTATGTGGATGCGCTCGATCGTTTTTATTCCATCGTGATGACGCTTGCCGACAATCGTGCTTTGCAGGCTACGCATGCAAGCCTGATCGGGCCGGTTCGGCGCCTGCGGCGTATAGCCATGTCGCGGGGGGGACGGATGCGCATGTCGTTCGACCAGGCGGTAAAGATCAAGGATGCAATTGCGGCGGGCGATGCAAGTGTGCAAGACCTGATGCGCGAGCAACTGCGCGGCGCTTGCGAAGCTGCAACTGAGGTGTTGAAGGAAACTGTAGGCTAACCCTTCACCCTTTTGATTGAATATCACCCGGCGCATTAATTTTTCATCCGCAGAGAAACGCCCCGGCAGTCCATCTGATCGGCAGCTCTTCATGATTTACTTGCGCGAAAAACTCACATATATATAGAAATACTAAATACATTTTCGTCACTGTATAAGCAGTCCTCCAACGAAGACCGCGACCCCGGGTTTGACGTGAAGCGGGTCGACAGCGGCGCGGGTGACGTGTGCGGTGCCGCAGTCAGAACGGTCAGCCTAGAAAAGCCCCGCCGTTCGCATGAATCGCCTGGCCGGTCACATAGCGTGCTGTCGGGCCGCACAGAAACTGCACGAGGCTCGCGACTTCGTCGGGCTGGCCGCGCCGGCCGAGCAACGTGGTGCGTTCAGCGTGGTGCGCAGGTTCGCTGTTGCCAGCCGAGCCGCCGCGCACGGTCGCGATCAAGCCGGGCACCACGCAATTGACCGTGATGCCGTCCGGACCCAGATCGTGCGCCAGTGCTCGCGTCAAACCCACCAGGCCCGCCTTCGCCGCGATGACGTGCGCGCGTCCCGCCGAACCCGCATGCGCGGACATGCCGCCGATATTGACGATCGCACCGGCCTTCGATTGCCGCAAATAAGGCAATGCTGCGTGCGCGCAGAGATACGCGCCGTCGAGAATCACCGACATCACTTCGCGCCAGCGCGGGAAATCCAGTTCCTCAAACGGCACTTCGCGACGCACGGCGGCGTTGTTGATGAGAATGTCGATCTGCCCGAAATGGTGAATCGCGGCTTCCACCAGGCTTTGCGCGCCCGCCGGTTCGCTGACGTCGGCCAGATGCGCGGCCGCGCGCCCCCCCGCTGTTTCGATCGCACGCACGACTTCGGCGGCCTCGGCAGCGGAAGTGCGCGCATTGACGATCACCGCATTGCCCGCCGCCGCGAGTTCCAACGCGATCTCGCGGCCGATGTTGCGCGCCGCCCCGGTGACGACCGCGACGCCGCTGATTTCTGCTTTCATGAATGCACTCCCAGGGATTCCGTAGATAACTTCGATTCTGCGCTGCCTTGCAGCGGCCGGTCGGGACGAATCCAGAATGACAGCGCAATGCCGACCAGCAGCAGCGCAATCGACATTACGAATGGCAAGCGATAGCTGCCCGTCATGTCGGTGATCAGGCCGAACGCGACCGGTGACACGACCGCCGCGAGACCGGCCGCCGTGCTGACGAAGCCACTCGCAACGCCCGCATAGGCCGGCGCGATATCCATCGGCACGGCCCAGATCGGTCCTTCGGTCGATTCGAGACAGAACAACGCCGCAGCAAGACACAGCACGATGACGGTTCGGTCGCGCACGAACAGTACGCATGCGAGAAACAGCAGCGAGCCCGCGAAGCCCATGATGATTACGTTGCGGCGCGCGTTGTTCAGATTGCCGGTGCGTCGATAGATCGCGTCGGTCAGCAAGCCGCCCGCCGTATCGCCGATCACCCCGGCGAGAAACACGCCCGACGTAAACAGCGCCGTGGTCTTCAGATCGATGCCATACACGCCGACGAAGAAGCTTGGCAGCCAGCTCAAATAGAGCCACAACGTCCACGCGTGACAAAAGAACACCAGCGTGACCGGCATGATGCGTCGAATCAGCGGCCACCATGGCACCGACGTGCGATGGCGCGGGCCGGCATACGGCGGCAATGCATCGACTTCGGCGGCGGTGATCGACGGATGCGCGCGCGGGTCGTCGCGAAAATACAGCGCCCATGCAATCACCCAGACCGCGCTGACGCAACCGAGCGCGATAAATGCGCCCCGCCAGCCGAGCAGCGGAATCATCAGCACGAGTAGCGGCGGCGTAACGGCGGCCGCCGAGCGCGCGGCTGAGTGCGTGAAGCCCTGTGCGAAGCCACGTCTTGCCACCGGGACCCAGTTGGCCATCGCGCGCGTGGCGTTCGGAATGGTGCCGGCTTCGCCGAGACCGACCAGCGCGCGCGAGAGCACCAGCGTCGCGAGGCCGCCGGTCACACCGGTCGCGAGTGTGCCGAGTGCCCACAGGATGCCCGAGAACGCCAGCATCCGGCGCGGTCCGATCCGGTCACCAAGATAGCCATTGATCACCTGAAAGATCGCGTAGCAATAACCGAACGCCGAGAATGCGATGCCAAGCTGCGTGTTTGACAGATGCATCTCCGACTTCAGCAGCGGCGCCGCGATGGAGAGATTCACCCGGTCGACGTACTCGATGAAATACATCGCGCAGATCAGCAGAAACACTCTGCCCGTGGTACCGGTGAACATGCCTGCTTTCGATTTCATCGTGAACCGCCCTGCCGGTTGCCATGGTGCATGGTTTGCTCCTTCAGTGTCGATTGCCGCCGATTCTCTTCCGAAGCGCGATCGTCTTAATTCGGAATGCGTAGGATTATTTCTGCAATGCCTGACAGGCTGTTTCCCGTGCCCACTTCACGCAAAATAGACCGACCAGATAGATCAGCGAGACGGCGGTGATCGCCGGCGGATAGGAACCGAACATCGCCGCGATCGCGCGCCATCGATACTGCAAGCAGCGTATTACGTCTTCTCGACAGGGCGTGCCAGATCGGCCAGCGTGGCAATGTTCTCCAGCGATCCCATCTTCCATCCGGCTTCAAGCAAGCTTGCGGCGTGTTCACCGCCCAGAATCGGTTCGACCAGATCAGTGAACTTGGCGGCCAGATCGTCATGGGTCATCGGCCGCTCGATGCTGCCGATTGCGTGCTCGACATGCTTCTCGAGCCGCTCGCCGCTCGTCAGCGTGATCGTGATGTGAACTGCGTCGGCAGGCATCGCGGGATCGACCTCGGCGGTAACCTTGTCGCGCAGTTGCACTGTCGCGGTGTCGTGGACGGCCGCATCACTGTATTGATGCTCACCCGCACGACCGTCGATGATCGCCACTGCCGCCGAGTGATAGACGCTGAACTTGCCGTCGAGCCCGGTCTTCGGCGTGCGCTTGCCGGTCAGTTCGAGCACCAGCGGATGCGCCTTCAGCAGCACCGACGCAATGGCGCCCGCCTCGAGTGCATGTTCGTTGCGCAGTTGGATGCAGCCGTCGATCGCCGGATGGATCACGATGCCGCACGCAAACGGCTTGTACGAATTCAACAGACTTTCATGACGTTCACCGAGCCCTTCCGTGATTTCGGCGTAGTTGCGATGCGTACTCATCACGTTCGCCCAGCCGCGTTTCGCTTCGATGCCCTGCTCCGAACTCGTATAACCACGCGCCGCCAGCAACGCCGACAGCAGGCCGTTCTGCGCCGCGCGACCCGGATGGAAGCTCTTGGTCATCGTGCCGAACATCTCGCGCAAGCCGACCGGCTGTGTCGCCGCGAGCCCGAGGGCCCAGGTCATCTGCTGTTCGTCGAGCCCGAGCAGCTTGCCCGCAGCAGCAGCCGCGCCGAACACGCCCGCCGTGCCGGTGATGTGCCAGCCGATATCGTAGTGATCGGGATAGACCGCGTTGCCGATCCGGCATTCGGTTTCGATGCCGAGCGCCAGCGCGTGAATGAACTCCTTGCCGCTGACCGGACGATACTCAGCCAGCGCGAGAATCGCGGACGCCACCGGCCCCGCAGGATGAATCACCGTCTTCAGATGCGTATCGTCGAAGTCGAAGACGTGCGAGCTGATGCCGTTGAAGAGCGCGGCGCTCAGCACGTCAACCTTCACCGCGCGGCCGAGTACCGTTGCCTGCGCAGGACCGCCAAACGGAGCGAGCGCCGCGATCGCGATCTCGACTGCTTCATGCCGCGACGCGCCGACCGCACAGCCCATCCAGTTGACGAAAGTACGCACCGCATGGTCGCGCACGGCTTGCGGCAGGTTGTCGGCGCGCGCGTTGACAAGGTAGCGCGCAAGGGTTTGGGTGACGCGATCGGCTTGGGTCATCGGATCGTAAATGGTAATGAAGGCATGGAAAGGGGAGCGGTAGCGTGCGAGATTGCATTGTACATATTGTCGACAATACGCAAATAGTGGAAGATTCCAGTTGCGCGAGGGTATTGTAGATAGTATGTTGTCGACAATCTTCAAGATGCAATGTGCGTAGTACACTGTGCGCTTTCCAGATGCAGGCCCGCCCATGCCCCGTTCCATCACTTCGCTCGAGTTGCTTCGTTCAGTCACGCTGTCCGGTCTCGTGCAGGATGAAATCCTCCGTCGGATCAAGACTGGCGAGCTTGAGGCCGGCATGAAGCTCAATGAGATGGATCTCGCCGAGCATTTGAAGATCAGCCGCAGTCCGGTGCGCGAAGCGTTTCGCGCGCTCGAGGAAGCGGGTCTCGTGTTGCTGGAAAAGAATCGCGGCGTCTACATCCGCGAGATTTCCGATACCGAAGCCGCCGAACTCTACGAAGTGCGCGCGGGGCTCGACGAGATGGCCGGCCGCCAGTTGGCGTTGAAGATCACCGACGCGCAGTTGCAGGAACTGCACGCGATGCTCGATCAGCTCGAAGCCAGCTCTATCCACGGCGAGCTGAACAATTACTTCACGTTGAATATCGCGTTCCACGACCGGCTGGTCGAACTGTCGGGCAACGCGACAATGCTCGGTCTGTACCGGCAGGTGGTCAACCGAATGCATCTGCTGCGCCGACGCGGTTTTTCGATTGTCGGCAGCTCACAGGCGTCGCACACCGAACACCGGCGGATTCTCGACGCGCTCGCGCGCCGCGATCCCGAAGCCGTTGCGATAGCGATGCGTCAGCACGTGCAGGCGGGATTCCAGCGCGCGATCAGCGCGCACAGTGCGGAAGACGCCGCAGCCGCAGCCGCTGCCGGTGTCGTTGCCGCTGAGTCGACGCGAATCACCCTTGCTGACAATCGGCGCTAGCCAAGGAGCGCGCTTTGCACGCGCGTGACACGGAGACGCACGCATTTCATTACCGACTCGGAGTGGTCACCCGTATGAGCGTTGAAAAACCAGAAGGACACGGAATCGTCGGCGAAAAACTCGGTGCCTGGATTGCCGGTGCCCAAGCGTCGGCGTTGCCTGCTCAGACGGTCGAGATCGCCCGTCTGTTGTTGCTCGATGTGACGGGTTTGTGCATCTCCGGCCGCGACGAAGACTACATCCACGCTACGCTGCAGGCCACCGATCCGGGTGGCGCCTGCACGGCGCTCGGCCACGCGAATAGTTTCAGTGCATTCGATGCGGCACTGATCAACGGCACCGCCGCGCACGGTGAAGACTACGACGACACCTTCGAGGGCGGTCCGGTGCATTCGGGTGCGGTGGTCGTGCCTGCGGTGCTTGCGGCGTGCGAACGCGAAGGACTCGGTGGCGACGCATTGTTGCGCGGCATCGCGGTCGGCGCGGAACTGATGTGCCGACTGAGTCTCGTCGCTCCGCGCGCGATCCACACCGCCGGTTTCCATCCGACCGCCGTGATCGGCGCACTCGCGGCAGCGGGTGGCGTCGCGGCTGCGCTGCGTCTGAATGCGCAACAGGCGAGCTCGGCGCTCGGTATCGCGGGCAGCATGGCAGCGGGGATCATCGAGTATCTGGCCGAAGGAACGTCGACCAAGCGGATGCACGCTGGATGGGCCGCGCAGTCAGGCATTCGCGCTGCGCTGATGGCGCGTGGCGGCTTCGACGGCCCGCGCACCGTGCTCGAAGGCAAGCATGGCTTCTTCAAGGCGTTCGCACCCTCTCGCACGCCCGATTTCTCTCCACTGCTCGATACGCTCGGCTCGTCGTGGATCATGGAGACGATCGCGTTCAAACCCTACGCGTGCGGCACGATGACCCAGCCGTATATCGATTGCGCCGTCGCACTCGCGGAGCGTGGCGTGCAAGCGGACCAGATTCACGACATCGTGTGCGAAGTCGGCGAAGGCACGGTGCATCGCTTGTGGGAAGAGCTCGCCGTCAAGCATCGGCCGCCGACCGCTTACGCCGCCAAATTCAGCACACCTTTCTGCATGGCCGTGGGTTTCTTTGATCGCAAGGCGGGCTTCAGCCAGTTCACCGAAACGCGCATTCACGATCCGGCGGTGCTCGCGCTGGCCGGCAAGATCCGCTACGTGATCGATCCGGACAACGAGTATCCGGCCAATTTCACCGGCCATCTGCGCGCGACGCTCAACGACGGCACAGTTCAGGAAGTGCATCAGCCGCATATGCGCGGCGGTACGCGCGAACCGCTGTCGCGTTCCGAACTCGCGGCCAAATTCACCGACAACGCGCAGCACGGCGGCTGGAGCGCAGCACTCGCCGACGAGGCGCGCGTATGGTGCGAGACGGTGTTCGACGAGCCGGCAGTCGGCTCGATCGTACGGTTCCGGCAATAACCCGATCGATACGGGTGACGCTCACAACGCCCCCTTACCTTCGGATGATTGGGAAGCGGAGTTTTGCTGCACTTCGGCATTGCCGGCTTCACTGCCGGCTTCACTGATGCCACTTATCGTGGCAATGCGTTCGTCCCCGGCGTCAAGATCTGCTCACGGCTCGCAGGCTGCTTGATAAAGCCGTCCAATAGCGCTTTTTGTTGCCGCAACAGGTTCGGTTTTTCATTGAACCGGTAAAGTCGTCCGGTCGCAACGCTGCAATTGAATTTCTGTCGGATAAAATTTACTTCCGAGCTAACAGCGCCGAATTGCCGGTACGGTAAATGACTTGCATTTCGCATTCGTTAAGGGAAATTCCGCCATACCGGTGATCGCCTGCGGCCCCAATGGGGAGAACCCGTTTGCCGGACAGGCCATCGATAAGCGCGATAAGACCTTTAACCACGTCCATTATTTGGGCTGAGTGCCACTTCGCTCCGCGCCTGAATTTCATATTCCGCAGCCATTTCTGCTTTTCCGGTTTGGAAAGCTTCAATAATTATTGGCACGGCGTACAATTGATTCGCCATAATTCCAAAAGCGCATAGCGCCGCAGCAACTATTGTTACGGACGCGCTCATGGACTTAGAGAAGTCTTGTCACAACATTGCAATGCGACGCGGCTCGGCGCTCTGGTTTTATTCTCACTCGTTAGCTCTAAATTTTGGATACGCTCATGGCAACCGGTACGGTCAAATGGTTCAACGATGCAAAAGGCTTCGGCTTCATCACACCCGATGACGGCGGCGAAGATCTGTTCGCACACTTTTCGGAAATCAAGGCAGAAGGCTTCAAGAGCCTTCAGGAAAATCAGAAGGTAACGTTTGAGGTAAAACAGGGGCCCAAGGGCAAGCAGGCATCGAACATCGTGCCGGCCTAAGTTTTATCCGGCCGTCACGGCGGCCGGTTTTCATCCGTCCCGCGGATGAAAACGGGGCGCGGCCATCCTTGGCCACGCCCCGTAGCAGGGTTTTTGCGTGCCAACACACGGTCAAAGACTCCGCGCTTCGCTCTATCCCTATCTATCTGCCAGTCCTGGCGAATGTATCGTCTTGCACCACCGTTTTTCCACCCTGTACCGCGCCTTGTTTGAAGGCGGGCACGGCCGTATCCGCGGCGGAATGCGACAGGCTGAATCGCTCCTCGGGCGCAGTCCCATTCAAATGATAATTGCCGATGGCAGCCTCCCGCTGGATCGCCGGATTATGCGATGCAATGACGCGTGCGTTACGCCAATGTCGATCAAGCCGGCGTGCTTCGCTCGTGGCCGACGCCCCGCCCACTTCGAATAGCAGCGTGGCTGCCTCAAGCACTTGCTCCAGCACAATTTGCTGCGCCTGATAGGCTTCGATATCGACGGCAATGTAGTCCGCCGTCGTCGCCACGCCAGCGTTGCGCGCCCGATGCACCCGGTCGAGCGCCGAGGCTACTGACTCAACCAGCGCTTCAGCCGAATACGCGAGACTCGCCAGGCGCCCCACTACGCGATGCACGAGCGGATTGTCACGCGGGCTCGACTGCCCCGCTACGCCGAACGTGCGTGTACGGCCCTGAACGAAGGCCACGCCGTCGCGCAAAACCGCGCGTGCGATACCTGCAAGCGTAGCCAGATGCACGGCCTGGTAGAACGCGGTAAGCAACGAATTGCGACGCGGCTCCGAGGCCTTGTAGCGCGACAGGATCTGATCGACGGGAACCCGCACGTTATCAAAACGTGTTGTACCGCTAGCGGTCAGGCGCTGGCCGAAACCGTCCCAGTCGTCGGTACGCGCGACACCCGGCGCATCGCTTCGAACCAGCACGTGGAGATCGGTCTGCGCGTCGTGCGCAGCTACGTTGATCCATTCCGAATAGAGCGTACCCGTGCTGTAGTACTTCTCCCCGTTCAGGAGAACAAAGCCCGCGTCTGCGTCGGGCGTGACGGTCACGCTGTTGTGCGTGGAGCCGGTGCGCTCCGATGTAGCCGCGCCAATTGTCTCCCCTTTCGCGACACGACCCAGCCAGCGCTCGCGGGTTGCGTCATCGCCGGATTCGAGTTGCTGCTCGATGAAACCGGAATGCGCGCGAATGATCTGCGGCAGGTTCGAATCGGCTTCGCCCAGACGCGTCAGCAGACGGAAATACTGCGGCAGCGAGACGCCGCTGCCGCCATATTCGCGCGGTACCCGCAAGGCGGTAAAACCGCTGTCTTTCAAACTCTGGACGGCATCGCGAGCGAGTTCACGGCCTTGCTCGCGTTCTATGGTGCCTTTGCCGATCTGCTCGAATATCTCCGCGAAACGCGCTTCGAGCGCAGCGTCCGCCGGTGCTGACGTCGTCATTCACTTCTCCACAATTTGCACAGGTGCGAACGATGAGGATAAGTGCCACGCCAAGCCGCCGGCAACGAACGATAGGTGCTAACGATATGCGCTTGCCGGGTTTTGCAGGCTTGTTCTTAAGTCGTTCTTCGCTGGTTCTTCGCTGGTTCCTCATGCCGCGCGGTGAATGCGGTTTATTGCCTTAGTGCTCTGACGTATATCGATCGGCGGATTTATTGGTCGCGTTACACGGCTGTCCGGTCAAGAATCCAAAGCGAGCATCTCGGTCTGGCACGTCCCGAGAACCAGCGCTTGTGGCGCAAAAGCGCCTGAGCATGCACCTGGATCATCGGGCTCATGCCTGACGATGCCCCCTTTCACGAAGTAACCCGAACCCACACTCCATGGCCAAGCGAACCGGACAATTGCGCCTAGGCGCTTTTCTTTATCCCGCAGGACATCACATTGCCGCGTGGCGTCACGCGGACGCACAGGCCGACGCCGGCGTGAATTTCCGGCACTACGTGCAGCTCGCCCAAGCGGCGCAAGCAGCGAAATTCGATCTCGTGTTTCTCGCCGATGGCGTGGGCACCCGTGGCGATAACCTGGACTTCCTGAGCCGTACCGCGCACAGCTACATCGCGCAGTTCGAGCCCATCACGCTGCTGTCCGCACTGGCTGCCGTGACAGAAACCATTGGCCTGGTCGGCACGGCGTCGACCAGCTTCAACGAGCCGTATCACATCGCCCGCAAGTTTGCGTCGCTCGACCATATCAGCGGCGGTCGCGCGGGATGGAACCTCGTTACTTCGTCGAATGAACACGAAGCGAAGAACTTCAATCGCGAGAAGCATTTCGATCATGGGGAGCGCTATGAACGGGCGACCGAGTTCGCGGAAGTGGTCGATCGTCTCTGGGATAGTTGGGAGGACGATGCATTCTTGCGCGACAAGGAGAAAGGCCGCTTCTTCGATCCCACCAAACGCCATGTCCTCGATCACAAAGGACGTTTCTTCCAGGTCAAGGGGCCGTTGAACGTCGCGCGCTCTCCGCAAGGTCAGCCGGTAGTCGTGCAGGCGGGATCATCGGAAGCCGGCCGGGCGTTGGCCGCACGCACCGCCGAGGTTATCTTCACGGCGCAGCAAACCCTTCAGGACGCGATCGATTTTTATGCCGATGTCAAAGGCCGCCTCGACCAGCACGGGCGTCATCCGGATGAGCTGAAGATCATGCCCGGCGTGATGCCCATTGTCGGGCGGACTGAAAGCGAGGCCCGCGAGAAGTTCGAGCATCTGCAATCGCTGATTGACCCGGCGGTAGGTCTCGCATTGGTCTCGGGTCTCACCGGTGGCTTCGACCTGTCGGCTTACCCGCTCGATGGCCCGATTCCCGAGCTGCCAGAGACAAACGCGAGCAAGAGCCGTCAACTGCTCACGCTTGAATTGGCACGGCGCGAAAACCTGACGATTCGGCAGCTTTATCTGCGCGTGGCGGGCGCACGCGGACATTGGCAAGTGGTCGGGACGCCTGAGCAGATCGCGGATCAACTGGAAGAACGCTTCGTCCACCATGGCGCCGACGGCTACAACATCATGCCCGCGGTTCTGCCGGGCAGCCTGACGGATTTCATCGAACTGGTACTGCCGGAGTTGCGTCGCCGTGGATTGTTTCGCACGGAGTATGAGGGCCGGACGCTGCGCGCGAATCTTGGTCTTGCGCAGCCCGTTAACCGTTACTCGGCGGAGAAGGCCAGCGCGGTAGCCGCCTGAGCGGATTGGGGCCAGCCCTGCATAGAGGCAAATCTCACGCGGAACCCGCGCACCCACTAAAATCCTTGGAAAGGAAACATTTTCCAAGGCGGGCATCTGAGCGGGCATCAACAAGGTTTTATTCTGACGCGTCACTGGCGGGACACCGCCGATGGGACGGAGGTCGAATTCTGGCTGGCGACGGATGAGGGTCCCCGCCACCTGCGGCTGCGCCCGCAGGATTCGGTGGCATTCATTCCAGCCGAGCAACGCGAGCGCGCCGAAACCGTCCTACAGCGCGAGAAGCAGGTGGAACTCCGCCCGCTGGATCTGGTTGACTTCAGCCATCGGCCGGTCTTGGGCCTCTATAGCAAGCAGTATCGGCAACTGACGGGGTTGGAAAGGCGCTTGAAGCAGGGCGGCGTCGATGTCTACGAAGCCGATGTCTTTCCGCCGGACCGCTACATGATGGAGCGCTTCATCACGGCGCCGGTCGTGTTCACCGGCGAGTCTCATGGAGACGGTCCGCTTCTGAACAGCGAGTTGAAACCCGCGTCGGGTTATCGGCCGAAGTTGAAACTGGTGTCGCTCGACATAGAAACCAGCGCGAAGGCCGAGCTATATTCCATCGCGCTCGAAGGCTGCGGCGAGCGTCAGGTTTATATGCTGGGACCGCCCAACGGGGACAGCAGCGACATCGACTTCAAGCTTGAATACTGCGAAAGCCGCCCTCTCCTGCTGGAAAAACTCAACGCGTGGCTTGAGAAGTATGATCCCGACGCGATCATCGGCTGGAACCTGGTTCAGTTCGATTTGCGCGTATTGCAGGAGCACTCGCAGCAGTACCAGGTTCCACTGCGGCTGGGTCGTGGCGGGAGCGTGATGGAATGGCGGCAGCACGGCCTCACTCAAAACCATTTCTTCGCGGGCGCGGCGGGACGATTGCTGATCGATGGTATTGAAGCGCTCAGGTCAGCAACGTGGACCTTCCCTTCATTCAGCCTCGAATATGTTGCACAGACCGTACTGGGTGAAGGCAAGGCCATCGACAACCCTTACCAGCGGATGGACGAAATCCAGCGTCGTTTCGACGAAGACAAGCCCGCTCTCGCACGCTACAACCTGAAGGATTGCGAGCTGGTGACGCGGGTCTTTGCGAAGACGGAACTGCTGCCCTTCCTGCTCGAGCGCGCAACCGTCACGGGTCTGCCTGCGGACCGCAGCGGTGGATCAGTGGCTGCTTTTACGCACTTGTATATGCCGCGGATGCATCGGCAAGGGTTCGTCGCGCCCAATCTGGGCGATGTCGCCGGGGCGGCAAGCCCCGGCGGATTCGTGATGAATTCGCGTCCGGGCCTTTACGACTCCGTGCTGGTCCTCGACTATAAAAGCCTGTACCCATCGATCATTCGCACCTTCCTTATCGATCCCGTCGGGCTGGTGGACGGTCTGCGGCATCCCGACGATCAGCACTCGGTGCCGGGTTTTCTCGGCGCGCGCTTCTCACGCACGCGTCATAGTTTGCCGGCCATCGTCGAGCAGGTCTGGAAAGGACGCGAGGAAGCCAAGCGCGAGCACAACAAGCCGCTCTCGCAAGCGTTGAAGATCATCATGAACGCGTTCTATGGCGTGCTGGGTTCCACGGGCTGCCGCTTCTTCGACCCTCGCCTTGCGTCATCCATCACCATGCGCGGGCATGAAATCATGCGCAAGACGCGTGAGCTGATTGAAGCCGAAGGATACGAAGTGATTTATGGCGATACGGATTCCACATTCGTCTGGTTGAAGCAGGCTCGCAGCGAGGAAGAAGCGGCGCGTATTGGCGGGCAGCTCGTCAAGCATGTGAATGCATGGTGGCAAGATCATGTACGGGAACGCTTCGGGCTGGAGAGCGCGCTTGAGCTGCAATTCGAACGACACTACCGGCGTTTTTTCATGCCCACGATTCGTGGCGCGGAAGAAGGCAGCAAGAAGCGTTACGCCGGTCTTAGCCTTCTGCCCGACGGCGGCGAAGAGGTGGTCTACAAGGGACTCGAAACTGTTCGCAGCGATTGGACGCCACTTGCGCAGCGGTTCCAGCGGGAACTCTATTTGCGAATCTTCAAAGGTGAGCCGTATCAGGACTATGTTCGTGACTACGTGCGACGAACGCTTAGCGGCGAATTTGATGAACTGCTCGTGTATAGAAAGCGCCTTCGGCGGCCGCTGGATGCGTATGAGCGCAACGTGCCGCCGCATGTCCGAGCGGCTCGCATGGCCGATGAATTCAACCGCGAGCGCGGCCGGCCGTTGCAGTATCAACGCGGCGGCTGGATCAACTATGTGATGACCAGCGCGGGACCGGAACCGCTTGAAACCCTGCGGTCGGCCATTGACTACGATCACTACCTGACACGGCAGTTGCAGCCTATTGCCGACGCTATCCTGCCGCTTTTGCGAAGCGAGTTTCAGGCGCTGGTTTCCGGTCAGCACGAGTTGTTTTAGCGGTGAGGATACCCACAGAAATTGTTGGCAAGGCTGTGGGGAAATTCATTGCGCGGTGTAACACAGGTTGGTCATCTCGCTAGCGCCTGTCAGGTGGATGCAACCACGGGCGCCGGTTTTATCCGCTTCGGCGCATGCTTGCCTGCTTGCGCGCCAGCCATAGGTCGTCATCCCGCAGATAGAGGTAGTGGATCGCTCAAGGGTGCACGTCAGCAAGCGACAGATAATTTAAGAATTTTCTTAGTGCTATAGATCGGCCATGAGGGGTCAATCAAAAATCCGACTCAAGTTAATATGGGTTACGAAGTAATTTATATGGAGTGCGACAAAAATGAACAAACGATTCCTTGACATTTAGTCAACCAGATAGCCAAATGTAATCTTATTTACTTGATCTAGAGGCTTATAAGTTGAAACGCAATCTTAAAAAAGCCGTACTGAATGTGGGGAAAATTAGCTTCGGATTGGCTCTTGCCTTACAGGGGGCTAAAACGTTTGCCGATACGCAAATCGGCACATTCATCTACGCAGCATCGAACAAAAGCCACGAGGTTGTGAAGATTGACGCGACGTCTTTCAAATTGATCAAGAAGATCGATTTACCCAACGCGACCTCTCCTTATGTTCTGGGCGTTGATCCCGCCCAGTCCCGTGTCTTCATGCAAAGAGACAGCGAAGACGCGTCGAAAGACAAACGTACGATCGATGTGATCAGCACGGAAACGGACATGATCACGCGCTCTGTCGATATCCCATTGCCGAGTGGTTACAGCGGCAGAATAACGGGACTCAATTTCTCGCCGGATGGAAGTAGAGCATTTATCTCGCTCACGGAAGGTGATTCCGTGCTCATGCTCAGCGGTGATCTGACGAGACAGTTGGGTGTTATCAAAACGGGCCGTACTCCTTGGGGAGGCACACTTTCTCCTGACGGCGCCTGGCTCTATGTTCCTCACCAGGAGGGGAATATAGCGATCATCAATACCGCAAGCGGCGTGCTCCAGGGCATCGTCAATGTGAAAGCTGGCGCGTCCAAGTGGACAGATGGAACCCTTTACCAGATCGTCGTCAGCCCGGATGGAAAAACGGTGTATGTAAAGGTAAATGGGCCATCCGCGAATGGCTATAACGCTGAGCTACTCGTGCTGCAACCCAACGCAGGTCACAGCGAACTCACGCTGGTGAAACGTGTCGTCTTCCCGACCACGTTCTACGGCGATGTGCAGTTGACCGCTGATGGCAAAAAACTATACATGCCAAGCTGGGGCGGACCTGGGGGCCAAATGTTCATCGTTGACATGGAGACATATTCTGTGACCACAACGAAAATAGCGTCTCTCCTGCAAGCTAGCTCGTTTTCGATCACTCGGGACGGCATGCGCATAGTTGCGGCGCAATCTCCCGCTGCGGGGAATGGTACGTCCGTTCCATCCATTATGTCGCTCGATCCGGCCAGCGATCTGGTATCCGCCAAGGCCGATTGGGTACCCACCGTTTCCGGTCCCTCGTCCGTGTATCCCCAAGTCAGCTTCAAGTTGGTCAGTACAAATCCCATCTGCCGATAGATACATATCCACAAGGTTGCCTGGAACGGCCGGTCCGGCGTTTCCAGGTTGATGCGTGGCTGGGCAGGTGACCAATGTCACCTGTCCACAGCATCGCTTTGACCTCATCGTTTGCACTGTCGAGCATCAGCGACTGCTCGACGGCCTGCACTACGCGCGGGTCCTGCAGCAATCTCTGGGTTCGTCTTGTCCACCTTCTCACGCTTCATGTGTGCAATCATCGCGGCTGTTCCGAGTCACTTGAAACGTACGCCTTCCGAGGCTTTCAACAGACGCGCGTAGCGGGATGAAGTTGTCCACAGAAATTGTTGGCAAGGCTGTGGACAAGTTCGGGTGAGTTGCAGCAACGTGTTGATTTAAATGAGGCTTAGGCTCTTGCTTCGTTATGAACGGCGCGAGCCAGCCAGGCAGCAAGAGCCGTACGCGCCATCCCCCTCCTCTCAAACCCTCAGCGCGTTTTCCACCGCGCCCGCCAGCGCGAGAATCGCTTCATCCTCACCATGAAACCCGCCGATGCTCAACCCCACCGGCGTTTCTCCCTCGCGATGACAAGGCATTGAAACCGCGCAGCCATCGAGAAAATTCACCACGCTTGGATTGCGCAGCACCAGCGCGTTGGCTGCGGCGAAAGCGGCGTCATCGGCTTCGAGGGCGGCAATCGCAGGTGGCGCAATAGGAACCGTGGGCATGACAAACGCATCGAAACCGGCAAAGAACTGCCGAGCCGCCACGATGGTCGCACGCCGCGTCGCCAGCAGATCAAGGTAATCCGCCGCCGATGCCGCCTCGCCGCGCCTGATCCGAGCCAGCACGCGCCGGTCGTACATATCAGCTTGAGTACCCAGCCGCGAGCGATGAGCGGCAAACGCTTCTATCGGCGAGAAGCCGAACGTGTTGATCGCGGGGAGCGAATCGAGCGGCGCAAAACGGACTTCAGTCAGCAAGGCGCCGGCTCGAGCAAGCTTGTCCAACGCGGCTTCATAAGTTCGCGCAACTTCCGGCTCGATACCGTCCATCACGTAGTTGCGCAGCACCGCGAACCGTGCGCCCGCTAGCGGCCTTCTTGCATCGAACGATGCTCCCGAGAGCACCCCGTCCACCATCGCGCAGCACACGACGCTTGGTGCAATGGCACCGACCACATCCAGCGTAGGCGACAACGGCACAACTCCCTCGGTAGGCACACGTCCCGCGCTCGGTTTAAAACCCGTGAGCCCGCAAAACGCGGCGGGAATTCGCAGGGACCCGCCCGTGTCGCTGCCAAGGCCTGCTGCCGCCAATCCATCGGCCACCGAAGCCGCCGCTCCCGACGACGACCCTCCCGCCACATGCCTCTCGCTGCGGCGCCACGGTGACGCAGGCGTGCCGTAGTGTGGATTCAGGCCCAGCCCGGAGAATGCGAACTCGCTCATGTTGGTGCGCCCGATCAGCACCGCGCCGGCTTGCCTTAACCGGGCGATCGCGGGTGCATCGGCGCGGGCTGGAGGAGCATCGGCGAGGACGCGGGAACCGGCGCGGGTCGGCTGGCCTTGTACGTCGAAGAGATCCTTTACTGATATCGGCACACCGGCAAGCGGCGAGAGACGCGTGCCGGCGCGGCGGAGTGCATCGAGGGCATCGGCCTGGCGGCGAGCGCCGTCGGCATCGACGAAACAGAACGCGGCGCCGCCGTTGCCGCCATCGGCAGCAATGCGTTCCAACGCGGTTTCAGTGAGTTCGCGACTCGTCGTGGTGCCTGCGTCGAGCATGGCGGCGAGTTCTGCGAGCGGTGTCTTGGGAGCGAAGAGCGTCATGGATGATATCCAGTAAAAGTCAGGCGACGACCGGCAGCGAAGCCACCGAATACCGATGTTGCAAAGTGCGCTCGAGCACGGGATCGTGGAGCTCGAGTTCGAAGACATCGCCCGAGGACATCGCCGCGATTGCGCCGTGCACGGCAAGCGTGCCGCCGAACATCGCGCTCTTCGCGCGGAGTGCCGGGGCTCCCGCGAACCTGCTCCACAAATCAGCCGGTTCAAGCAGGCCGTTCACCACCCCCGATTGATAAACGCGGCGCTCGCCGTCGGCACCGCTTAGCCATGAGCGCATTGTCAACTGATCCCAATGCGCGGCGACATCGGCATAAAGCCAGGCATCGCGGCTAAGCGGTTTTGCACAAACCTGCTTCGATACCGCCACGCCATACGCCTCTACTTCGCGGTCCGTATGATCGGAACCAATAGCGACCAGCGTACCGAGCGGGCTATCGAGCAGCACACATTCAACCTCGCCACCCGAGCGTGCACCGAGCACGGTGATGGTCTCGTCCTGCGTGAGCAGGCCAGCGGCCAGGCGATAGAAACAGGGCGTGGTCGATGGCGGTGCTACACCGAGCGCCGCGAGTTCATCGATATGCGCCCGGATCGCCGCAGGGTCGCGCCCTGCCCAGCCCGCAATCACGAGGTCATCTATGTTGGACGTAGTCGACACAGGCGCTGCGCCGAGGGGAAATACATTGAAGGAAAGCGTAGTCATTGGGAGGCTTGATTAGATGAGCGCGGCGCGGCAATGCGCGCCGGGACGACAGGTAGCGCGTTAGTTTTCCAGCGGCCTTCGCGCAGTCTCACGCGCGACGATCAGCGAGATGCCGGTGACAATCACCGCAAGCGCCACATACACCGACACCGCCAGCGAACTGTTGTAGTGCTTGAACAGGCTCACGATGATGAGCGGCGCGAAGCCGCCGCCAAGAATACCGGCCAGCGTATAGGCGAGCGACGATCCGGCATAACGCACGCGAGTGGGAAACTGCTCGGTCACGAACGCCGCTTGCGGCCCATACATCACTGCATGGATGACGAGCCCCACTACGACGGCGAGCACGATCTGCCACGGTTGCGCGCTATCGACGAGCACGAAGAAAACAAACGCCCATACCAGCGCGGCAAACGCACCGGCGAGATAGACCGGCCGACGCCCGAACCGATCCGACAGCGCCCCGAAGAACGGCACGCTCAGCGCATTGCACGCGGTACCAATCAGCACGGCGGTCAGCGCCGTCGTGCGCGAAAGATGCAGCACGGTCGTGACGTAGGTCAGCGTGAACACGACCAGCAACGCGTACAACACGTCCGATCCGATTCGCGAACCGCCTGCAATCAGGAGACGCCGCCAGTGCTGCGTGAGCACTTCAACCACGGGCACCTTGGCCGTTGCATGGGCGTGGCTGAGTTGCTCGAATTGCGGCGTTTCATCGACACCGCGGCGCACCCACAGGCCAAAAACCACCAGCAGCATGCTGGCGACAAAAGGCAACCGCCAACCCCAGGCGAGGAAGTCGTCCGGGGAGACCACGAGCGTGATAAGCGCGATGAGACCGGTGCCGAGCAGCGTGCCGAACGAAGGCCCGACCTGCGTCCACGAAGCGCTCAGGCCGCGCTTGTTCTGATCGCCATGTTCGATCGATAACAACACGGCCCCGGCCCACTCGCCGCCAAGCGCGATGCCCTGCACGAAGCGCAGCGCGACGAGCAGGATCGGACTATAGATGCCGATGGCCGCGTAGGTCGGCAGGAAACCCATCAGCGCCGTGGTGATACCCATCAGCACGAGGGTGAGCATCAAGACAGCGCGACGGCCAATGCGGTCGCCCAGATTGCCGAAGATCACACCGCCGAGAGGCCGCGAGATATACCCCACCGCGTAGGTCGAGAACGCGAGAATGGTGCCTGCGAGCGGATCGACGGAGGGGAAGAACAGGTGATTGAAAACCAGTGCGGCGAGCGTGTTGTAGATCGTGAAGTCGTACCACTCCAGCGACGTGCCGACCATGCTCGCCGTCGCCAGACGACCGCGGCCGACGTGCGGCGAACCAAGATCGGATTGCCGGGCAAGTGTATTCATCGGGAACCTCGGATGATCAAAACGTGGGGTCAGGGTCAGGCCGAAATGCGCCAGAGCATCTGGAACGTACGGACTTCAGCGCCGTCCGCGAGTGATTCAGCAAGCGCGCGAGTGGCCTCGGCGTCACTGCCTTCGATCAGCACGAGCGCATCGGCAGCGGGCAATACCGGTTCCTTCGATGCCGTCAGCGACACCGACAGCGCAGGCGCCGTGCAAAACAGCCGTGCGGCATGAATGCCCGCCTGACGCAGGCCTGCTTCAAAGCGCGGCTTCAACAACGCGGCTTCAACGCGTTCGGGCGGCAGCACGAACAGCGCGAGAAATGCGCCCTCGCCGTCGCCCTTTTCAAGCGTCAGTTCGCCCACGCGTCGCTGCGTGTTGGTCATCCGCGCAAAGTTGCCGAGGGACCACGGGGTTTGCTGAGTGAATGCGCGCTGATAAGCGTCACTGCGAAAAACGTCGAGCGACTCGGTCACATAGAGCGCGAGGTAGCGGCGCGGGCAGCCGTCGGTCGCCTTGAAGCGGCGTGCGTAGCGAAAGCCCGGAATCGCGACGCGTTCCTGCATGTGCTCGCGGTCGTACCACGCATTGAAATCCGCTTCCTGCACCGGATCAGGGTCGGTATCCGTCCAGATGCAAAGCTGTCCCTGCGGTTGTGATGTGCTCATCAGTCGTTCCCTGGCGAAAGTGGATTCGTAATGGGAACAGTGTCGCGAGCAGCGGGTACTTCGGTCCAACAAGAAAACAAATACGGCGCGAACAAGTTTCCTTATGACTTGCTTTCCCGCGACTTGCTTTCCGATGACTTGCTTTGCGCGGATTTACGCGTGCGGCCCGGCTTGCCGGCATTGACCGCCGGCGGCAACGTCTGCGCGCTGCCAGTCTTGCGCGCACCGCGTTTTGGCGATGCCACCGGCTTAGCCTCGGCATTCGCAGCCGGTGCCGGCTCAGCGCGGAGCGCTGCTTCGAATTCGCTCGCGGCTTGCCGTGCCAGATCGGCAATACGCGCGGCGAGCGGATGACTGTGCGCCCGGCAGGTCGCCATCAGCGGCAGCGCGGGGAACTCGGCGCTCACGTCGAGGACTTCGAGCGTCCCCTCGCGCAACTCGCGCTGGATGATCGCGGGCGGCAGCGCAGCGACTCCGAAACCGTCCGCAACCAGCCGAATCATAGCTGCCACCGACGTGATGCAGTTGATCCGCGCGGGTCGCTCGACCGCCAGTGCGAAGAGTTGCTCAAGCGTTGCGTGCGGACCGGAGTGACGCGAAAAGCTGACGATAGGAAAGTCCGCGAGATCCACGAGATCGAGGGTCCGGCCTGAGAGCCCGAGCTTGGGACTGGCTACCCAGCGCACCGGGAATTCGCAGAGCGGCAGATTCGTGAAGTCGGGGCCGGCGATTGCATCGGTCTGCAGGATCAACTCGATCTCACCGCCGCGCAGCAGGTTCGCGAGGTGAATCGTCGTGTCGCTGGTGACTTCTATTTCGAGCCGGGGATAACGCTCGCGCACCAGCGCCATCAGCGCCGGGAACCAGCTGTGCACGATCGATTCGATCACGCCGATGCGGATGAGGCCCGCGTCTGCGTCGGCGTCGTCGACTTCCCGGCGCATCTCCTCGCCAAGGCGCACGATGCGCTCCGCATAGGCCAGCATCTTGCGGCCCGCCGGAGTCAGCGTGGCGGAGCGCGAGTTACGGTCGAACAGGCGGACGTCGAAGCTCTCTTCAAGCGATGCTATCCGGCTTGAGACCGCTGCTTGCGTGGTGTGCAATTTCTCGGCCGTGAGACGGAAGTTCTGCAGTTTGGCGAGCCAGACAAAGGTTTCGAGGAAGCGGATGTTCACGGCAAAGGTCGCAAGTCGGGACGAACCGGCATGGTAACGCGTCGTAACGCATGGCCAGATCAGCGCGCGATCTGGCCGCGGAGAGGCTTGCAATGGAACGAGGCGTTTATATATACGTTTTGGTGAAATAGACGCGAAATAGGGAGAATTTAAATTTCGAAATAAATTTAGCCATTATTTCTATAATTTTCTGTGCATCTGATGCTTTGCCAAATGACAATGCTTGATATAACCTCGTGCCTTATGAAACCTCAAGTTGAATAAAGCAAGAACAGATAAGCGTGCTCGTCGAGCCCCGGCAGATTGAATTGATCGATTATCCAGAGCCTGTTATGTGAGTCGCAGCGCCGTCCTGCAAGCCTCGGGCGTTAAACACGTTTACCGTTTCAAAACGTTTTGTTAATGGGCGTCGCTTGCTAATTTTTATTATTGCAAACACGAGCATTAATCATTAAATCGTTTCAAACAACAAAATCGCCCTCAATTATTTCTTCGATTTATTCACACTCTCACGCGGAAGAATACGTTTGAAATCAAAAAATTAATCGCAATACCACCGATAAAACTCATCTGTACCGAACCCCGGACGAACCACCCCAGGGCTGTATTCAACCGGATACGGCCGATCTGCAAGCGGAGTTGACCTCATGGCCAGATGCATCAGACTCATCCTCGTTAACCTGCTCCTGCTGCTTGCGACCTCCTGCTCCACTTCGCAAATACCGCCGTCCAGCGCAGTTGACCCCGACCTGGAAGCAAAAGCACGCGCAGCGTTACAGCAGTTGTACAGCACCACACCCAATGCAAAGTTGCTCCAGGCCCGAGCGAAGGCGGTGCTCGTGTTTCCGGAGATACTCAAGGCCGGTTTGATCGTTGGGGCCGAGGAAGGAAACGGCGTGATGTTCGGTGCGGATGGAAGAGTGATGGGCTACTACAACGCAACGTCCGTTTCGTATGGTCTGCAGGCCGGCGCACAGTCGTTTCAGGAAGCCATGTTCCTCACAAGCGATTCCGCAATCAACTATCTGCAGACTAGCGGCGGGTGGTCGATTGGAGCAGGTCCAAGTGTTGTTGTAGTGGATTCCGGCACGGCCCGGTCGCTGACATCGACCACGCTGAAATCGGACGTGTATGCGTTCATTTATGGCCAGCAGGGGCTGATGGCCGGAGTAGGAATCCAGGGCCAGAAAATCTCGAAGCTTAGTCCGTGAGCGGTTGGTTGTGCAGATGATCTGCGGGTGAAACTTGTGGTTCATTGGGCGCGTACCTCACAGCCGCCAGATACCCGCGTTCATACATCTGCAAGTTGCAGGCGCCGAAGTTCGGCGCCTACTCGTTCCCGGTCGAGTGCGCGAACACCGTGTCCGGAAGATTTCGTCTTCTTACGCTGCCTGCAGCATGAAATCGACGTGGACGGCCTCGTAAGGGAAGACGATCATGCCATCTGCGTTACGCTCGATCACTCCGGCGTCAAGCAACGCATGCACGTCTCGATGCACGGCCTTCACGTCTCGCCCCACGCGACGGGCAATCTCACGAATCGATAGCGGCCCGGCCCCCGTGATGGCTTTGATGATGTTCCAACGCATTTGCGTAAGCGTCTGGAACAGCAGTTCCGGCGATTCGAACGTGATGTATGCGCCTTGCGTCTTACCCTCGAATGCTGCCAAAAAGCGCTTGTTGACGGCTTCGCGCGAAGCGACGCCCAGCGTGACGGTTTTCATGACGGGCTCCAGTTGTCTACGTCAGCCCAAAAATCCGCGAGGAGCTGCGCAGGTGTCGAAAAAGAGTAAGGGGTTTCAACGTCGCCAATGTGGCGGTGATCCCCCTTGCCGCGCTCGTTGTCGTACCGCAAAACGCACTCGCCTACGACGATATAGGCAAGGCTGTATTTGAACAGGTGAGCGCTGCCACGCAACGGCCCAGGCACCTTCCAGACAAGTAATTCGGCAAAAGCCTGCTCGTTGACTGCGTGACGCTCTTTGAGTAACAAGGTGGCTTTCATGTTGGACATTATGACAACAGCGTTGAGTGTTGTCAATTACTCCAACACACTTTGTTACGGATCACAGCGTCGCCGTGTAGCGTCCTGCGAGCGTTGTTTGTCACGACTCATACCGGCACCGCCTCGGCAACCACGGCATCACGAAATTTTTCGGGAAGTGCATTGGGAGTGTGTACGTCTACCGAGACGCCTAGCAACTGTGCCAGTTGACGCCGGATCGAGCCGATATTCAACAGGGTCATGCCCGGTTCCGGGTCAACCAGGATATCCAGATCACTGTCTTCAGTATCTTCCCCGCGCAAGGCGGAGCCAAATACGCGCGCATTGACGGCTCGGTTTGCCTCGACAATCAGTCGGATTTCCGCGCGGTGTGCATCAAGTGCAATGGATAGCTTCATCGAACAAACTCCTACGCTGTTTAAGTTCCATCGGGGGGCTGAAGGCCAAGACAGAAAAATCACGTTACTGCGTGATCTTCGTCCCATGCGAATACCGCCTGCGTGAGCCAACCCTCGTCATTGCCGCGATGCGCTTGTTCGATTCTGCAACGAATGACAACGCATCATCGAGTGCGTCGTTCGCTTCCTGCGTGGACACATTCACGCGCGAGATCAGTGCGTTGATATTTTCTTCATCGTCTGATGGCGTGACGTCCTGCACCACCTGACGCATCGATTCGCTGACGTTAAGCCCGAGGTCCTTGGCGGTACTCGCAATCGCCCGCTTTTGAACCGGTGTTACCCGGACAACAATCCGTTCCGTTTCACCAGCCATTCCTACACTCCCATGTACGTCAACCTGAGACGTACATATCAGGCTGTTTCCGGTAGCGGTCAAGTGGTTTTTACCGTTTCAACCGATTCGATCGATGCCAGCAACGTTCCGAACCAAGTCCCTCGCCCGCCCCACCAACGAGAACGGCCCGCTTCCGCGGGCCGTTCTCACACAACACAGCGCATCGACTTAATCTGCTGCGCGCAGCTTCGCCACTTCCGCATCCGATGGCTGGACGCTCGCACCATCGATGTACTTATAGTTCGTCATGATGCCCTTGCCGTCCTTCAACGCCGTCGTACCCACATACGCGCCCATCGTCGACTGGTTGTCCTGCGCGCGGTACGTGATGGGACCAAACGGCGTATCGACCTTCAAGCCCTTGAACGCCGCAGCAAGCTTGTCCGGATCGGTCGACTTGGCCTTCTTCAAGCCGTTCGCAATCGACATCAACGCCGAGTAACCCACCACCGATCCCACCCGCGGATAGTCGTGATATTTCGTCTCATAGGCCGCGACGAATTTGCGGTTAGCAGGGGTATCGATCGAGTACCACGGATACCCCGTCACGATCCAGCCGACCGGCGCCTCGGATCCGAGCGGATCGAGATATTCAGGCTCGCCCGTCAGCAGCGACACGACGGAAACATCCTTGAACAAGCCACGCGTATTGCCCTCACGCACGAACTTGCCGAGATCGGCAGCGAACTCAACATTGAAAATGGCATCGGGCTTCGCGTCCGCGAGCGCTTGCGTAACCGCACCGGCATCCAGCTTGCCAAGGGGTGCCGCCTGGTCCGCAACGAACTCGACGTCCGGCTGCGCCGCTTTCAGCAACCGCTTGAACGTCGCCACTGCCGACTGGCCGTATTCATAGTTCGGATAAACCACCGCCCAGCGCTTCTTGTGCAGCTTGGCGGCTTCGGGCACGAGCATCGCGACCTGCATATAGGTCGACGGCCGCAGCCGGTATGTGTACTTGTTGCCGTCCTGCCAGACGATCTTGTCGGTCAGCGGTTCAGCAGCCAGGAAGAAAACCTTGCGTTGCTTCGCGTAGTCGGCAAGCGCCAACCCTGTGTTCGACAAAAAGCCGCCGAACAACAGCGAGACCTGTTCGCCCGTGACCAACTCCTGCGCAACCCGAACCGTATCGCCCGGGTTGCCGTTGTCGTCGCGCGAGATGACTTCGAGCTTCTTGCCGTCGATGCCGCCCGCCGCGTTGACCTCGTCAAGCGCCATGTTCCAGCCGTTCTTGTACGGACCGAGGAACGCGGGCTGCGCTTTATAACTGTTGATCTCGCCAATCTTGATGGTCTGGGCGGCGGCGCCTGCCGACACCAAAGCGGCGGCCAGGGGCGCAACCATGAAGGCGGTTAAGCGCAGCAACGATCCAACACGCGTGGTCATAGTTTTTCTCTCCGGGTAAAGCGGCTAGGTTGAGTGCCAAGTGAGGTGGCTAATGGCTAAGGTGGATTGAAGAATACCCCTGGTCGATCTTTGCCTGGCTGAACGCGATTAAACAGCTTGGACAGCTTAAACACTTAGGTACGCCCGCCGCACGGCTTCGTCGCGGGCGAGCTCATCTATCGTGCCGCTAAACCGGATCTGCCCTTTTTCGAGCACGTAGGCGC
Source organism: Caballeronia udeis (assembly GCF_001544555.2). Lineage (GTDB taxonomy): Bacteria > Pseudomonadota > Gammaproteobacteria > Burkholderiales > Burkholderiaceae > Caballeronia > Caballeronia udeis. The sequence continues at coordinate 45,035 of NZ_FCOK02000059.1, forward strand.
GGTCGCTGACGAGTTCGGCGAAATGCATGTTCTGCTCGGACAGCAGGATGGACAGCCCTTCGCGCTTCAACTCGAGAATCATGTTCGCCATCTGTTCAACGATGATCGGCGCCACGCCCTCCGATGGTTCATCCAGCAAAACCAGCGTGGGATTGCCCATGAGCGTACGCGAAACAGTCAGCATCTGCTGCTCGCCACCGCTCATCTGGCTGCCGGGACGATTCGGCATCTCGCCAAGATTCGGGAACAGGCGAAACAGCTTTTCCGGCGTCCAGCGGGGCGCGTCGTCGCGCGGCGGCTGACGGCCGGTATCGAGATTCTCCATGACCGTCAGGTCGCCGAACACGCGCCGGTCTTCCGGTACGAAGCCCATGCCGAGCCGTGCAATACGATACGGCGGCAACCGGGCAATGTCATGCCCGCAGAAATTGATCGCTCCCTGCCGCGAGGGCAGCATGCCCATCAGCGCTTTCATCGTGGTCGACTTGCCCTCGCCATTGCGGCCCATCAGCGCGACCACTTCGCCGCGACCCACTTCGAGTTCAACGTCGTACAGGATTTGCGCGCGGCCATAGAACGCGTTCAGGCCGGAGACATTCAACATGGTCTTGTCTTGAGTAGCCGCGTTCATCAGGCGACTCCGTCGGCCGCGAGCGATGCACGCGGCGTGAAAGATTTCCCCGTGCCGAAATACACCTCGCGCACACGGGGATCGTTGCGGACGGTTTCTGCATCCCCCTCGCCAATCAGCTTGCCGCGTGCGAGCACGATCAGCTTGTCGGCGTAGGCAAACACCACGTCCATGCTGTGCTCCGTGAACAGCACACCGAGCTTGTGGTCGATCACCAGTTGCTTGGTCAGCGCCATCAGGTCGTTGCGCTCCTTGGGCGCCATGCCCGCCGTCGGTTCGTCCATCAGCAACAGTTTCGGTTTGTTGGCAAGTGCAATGGCCAGTTCGACGCGCTTCACATCGCCATAAGCCAGCACGCCGCAAGCGCGCTTCGCATGCGCCGCCATGCCGACCTGTTCGAGCAACGCAATCGCTTCATCGGCGTGAATGGACGATGCCGGTTTCCACAAGTTGAATAGCTGGCGGTCCCGCGAAACAAGCGCCATCTGCACGTTTTCAATCACCGTCATCGAATTGAAAGTCGCGGCAATCTGGAAGGTCCGGCCAACGCCAAGACGCCAGATATCGCGTGGACGTTTGCCGGCGATCTCGTGGTCATCGAAAAGGATGGAGCCCGAACTCGGTCTCAACTGCCCGTTGAGCATGTTGAAGCAGGTCGACTTGCCGGCACCGTTCGGACCGATCAGCGCGAGCAACTGGCCCGCGTGCAGATCGAAGGAAACGTCATCGACCGCTTTGACGCCGCCGAACGACTTCGCAAGATGAGAGACGCGCAGAAGGGTCACAGCGCCTCCTTGGCAGGTTGCGAGGCCACGCTGCCATCGGAATTCTTGTGCGAACCCAGCTTGTCCCGCACAAATCCCACGATCCCCTGCGGGAACGCGATCACCAATACCAGGATCGCCGCGCCCAGCAGAGCCTCCCAGTAGTCCGTCTGACGCGCGACCGTATCCTGGAGCCATGTGAACACCGCCGCGCCGACAATCGGCCCGGTGAGCGTCTGCAAGCCACCGAGCAGCACCATGACGAGACCGTCGACCGAACGCCCGACGCTGATCACCTCAGGCGAGATCGACCCCTTCGAGAACGCATACAGCGATCCCGCGAGGCCGCAGAATAATGACGCGATGATGAACGCCACCCACTGCACGCGCTTTACATCAATACCGATTGCTTCGGCGCGCAAGGTGGAATCGCGCGAGGCACGCATGGCGTAACCGAGCGGTGAGAACAACATTCGCCTGAGGAGCCAGACACCCAGGACCGCGAACACCAGGGTCACGTAGTAGTACGCCACTGTCGAGCTAAGCCAGCTCGACGGCCATAGATTGAGAATGCCATTGCTGCCGCCCGTCACCGCGTCCCACTGGAACACGATCGACCACACGATCTGCGCGAAGGCCAGCGTCAGCATCGCGAGATAAACGCCCGACAAACGCACGCAGAACCACCCGAACACGATCGCCCCGACGCCCGCAAGCAGCGGGCCGAGCACAAGCGCGGCCTCCATTGGCAGGTTCAGGACCTTCAGGAATAACGCGGCCCCGTACGCACCCAAACCGAAATACGCGGCATGACCGAACGAATGCATGCCGCCCGGCCCCATGATGAAATGCAGGCTCGTCGCGAACAAAACCGCGATCAGGATCTCGACCAGCAACACCGGCATGTAGGGAAACACGCCTGAAAGCAGAGGTGCCAGCACAAGCACCGTCAGCACGACGCCCGCGAATATCTTCAGCCGCGTATCGGCGAGACGTAGCGGTGTTTCAGCGGCGGCCATGGTGCGAACGGCGGCCTGTGCGCGGCCAAGCAACCCCCACGGACGCACGACCAGCACGATGGCCATCACCACGAACTCGGCCACCAGCGTGAACTTGCTCAGCGAAAACACCACGCCGCCAATGGTTACGTCGCCTATGCCAATGCATAGCGCCTTGATCTCCGCGATCAGCAGCGCCGCCACGAACGCGCCCGGAATCGAGCCCATGCCGCCGACCACCACCACGACGAACGCATTGCCGATCGTATCGATATCAAGCGACAGGTTCGCCGACATGCGCGGCACCTGAAGCGCGCCGCCAAGACCTGCGAGGAATGCGCCGATAAAAAATACGCCCGTGAACAGCCACGCCTGGTTGATGCCGAGCGCACCCAGCATTTCCCGGTCACCGGTCGCCGCGCGCACGAGCGTGCCCCAGCGCGTTTTGGTCAGACCGAACCAGAGGATGCCCAGCACCACGGGACCGATCACGATCAATGCAAGGTCATAGGTGGGCAGCGCGTGACCGAGCAGAGTGACTGCGCCGCCAAGCAGCGGAGCGCGCGGTCCGAACAAATCTTCCGGGCCCCAGATGTACAGCGCGGCGTCGCGAAAGATCAGCACCAGCGCAAACGTTGCCAGCAAGTGGAATAACTCCGGCGCCTGATAGATGCGCCGAAGCACGACCACTTCAACCAGCGCACCGAGCACGGCAACGACGAGCGCTGCCGCAAGCATCGAAAGCCAGAAACCGGCGACGGTCGAACCGAACCGGCTGGCGATACTGCAGGCCACATACACGCCAAGCATGTAGAACGAGCCGTGCGCAAAATTGACGATTCGCGTCACGCCGAAGATCAACGACAAACCGGACGCGACAAGAAACATGGCGCACGCGTCCGCTAGTCCGTTGATGAGTTGTACAGCCAGATTCGAAAGCATCGACGCCTCTATCGCTCGGATTTCATCAAGGTATTCGCGTCGGCAAGGCTGCCTTTCACAGCGCCATCCCTGCTTACCGATACAAATGTACACACTCTAATTCTAGTCTTCCATGCAATGACCATGCCCACTTTATAGCTAGTGACTTGTACTAGGTATCAGAGTCTTTTATCCTTGTTTTGCCGGGTTTTACGACTGACTGAAATCTAGCAGCCATACAATATCGCTTGTTGTGCTGCACCTTATAAAATCAGCGTACACGTCATAATCGCTTTTCCGGTGCGAAGGTCCCGCTATTGGTGCAATGCGACGGGGTGGCGAATGGCGTTGCACCAGATGAAGCGGCTAATTAACAACTATGACCCGCGCCGGAAAAACGCACCGGATACAGACCGCGCTTATTCGGAATCTGGCGCGCTCAACTTGCGCAGCAAATACAGCACGGCCACGCGCTCCGCTTCGTTAAGCTCACCCATGGTCAACTCGCTGATGCGCAAGGCGGTAGGCGTGATCTGTTCGACCAGGCTTTCACCGGCTCGCGTCAGTTGGACCGTGACCTTCCTGCGGTCGTCCGGATTCGTCTGCAGTTCGATCAGATCGCGCGCCCTCAGACGTTCAATTATGCCGCGCACCGTGGCTGCGTCGATTGCGGTCGCCTTGCCCAGGTCGCTCATTGAAGACGGCCCGAGCCTTCGGCTGGCGCTCAATACCGCAAACTGCACGGCGGTCAGTTGAGGGTCGTCGATAGCCTGGCTGAAAATGGCGAGGTGGCGCTGATACGCCTTGCGAAGAAGATGCCCGATCTGCTCCGACACCTCATAGCGGGACACAACGTCCTGTGCAGCTTGCGATAAACCTGAAGGAAGCTTCGAAGGCGCCATGATAGTTCGGATGCCGGTAGGGTGGAATGGGGACAGGCGCTCGCCCGCAGCGGGCAGCGCCATTCGTCAAAGGAGCCGAAGCAACATTCAGCCTGCCGCTAATGCGCGTTCTTTCGAATGCGCGCCGACGCCTGGGCCAGGTCTTTCCACGACGTTTCATTCGGTGCAAAGGTAGCGCGGATATAAGACACGAGATCGGCTATCTGACGGTCGTCGAACGAATCCTTGAAGCCCGGCATGTAACCCAGCGCGTCGGTAGCGGGGGCATCAATGCCATTCTGGATGACGTTCAGCAAGTTGTCCGGCGTGGCTTCGCTCACGCTGGTGTTCAGCGAGAGCAGCGGACGCACCCCGAAGTTGCCGACGCCGCCAGTCGCGGCATGACAGACCGCGCATGCGCCCTCAAAAATCCGCCGGCCGCTGTCGAGTCCCTGCAGGGTCACGGCGCTCGTGGCGGCGTCGTGGGCGGGCTTCGGCGATGGCGTTTCAACCGGCTGTGGCGACAGCGACGCCAGGTAATGCGCCATCGCGCGCACGTCCTCTTCAGGCAGTGTCGACAAGCTTGCGACGACCGGCGCCATCGGGCCCGCCGCAACACCATGCTCATGCGAGAAACCGGTCTTGAGATAGTCGTACAGCGCCTGCTCGGTCCAGCGCACCGGCGCTTTCGAATTGGCGACGAGCGAAGGCGCCACCCAGCCTTCAGCGCTGCCGCCTGTCAGGTACAAACGCCCGCCCTTCTCCGCCCCGAATGCATTGCGTGGCGAATGGCACGCGCTGCAATGTCCGGCGCCATCCACGAGATACGCGCCGCGATTCCATATTGCCGAGCGCGTCGGGTCGGGCTTGAACTCGCCCTGCTTCAGGTAAAGCGCGTTCCATCCGGCCACCAGCGCGCGCTGATTCAGCGGGAACGGCAGGCGCGTAGCGGGTGGCGTATTTTCAACCGCCGGCTGCGACATCAAATACGCGTACAGCGCGGTCATGTCGGCCTCGCTCATCTTCGTGAACGCGGTGTAGGGGAACGCGGGATATAGATGACGACCGTCGCGTGAAATACCCTGGCGCATCGCCCGGTCAAATGCCGCGAACGACCAGTTGCCAATGCCCGTCCTGGGATCGGGCGTCAGGTTGGTCGTGTAGACCATGCCGAAAGGCGTTTCAAGGCCAAGACCACCTGCATTGACCGCGCCGCCGGGCGCCGTATGGCAGACCGCGCAATCTCCGAACTCGGCAATCTGGCGGCCGCGCGCAATGGTGGCGTCGGACCAGGTCGATGCAGCGGGCCGCGCGATCGCTTCGATCGGCGCACGCAGGGGCCACGCCGTGCAGGCCAGCCCGATCAGGCTGCCCAGACCACCGGCCGCGACCGCGGTCCATAGCGAGCGTTTTGCGCGCCGCAGTCTGTTGCCGATCGTGCCGTTCGATGCGTCGTACGCAGCGGTTCCGCCAAGCGCCGCAAGCACGCGCTCGGGCGTGAACGGCGGCGCCCGGAAACGTACGCCGGTCGCGTCGTAAAGCGCATTCGCGATAGCCGCGGCGGCGGGTGATACATCGATTTCCAGACGATCGCCGGCCATGGTCTGCGTAGCGACTTCGCCGGATGCCGCCGGCGTGGGAGCCAGTTCGTGCGATACGGCTTGCGCACCCGGTGTCTCGTCATGCGAGGGCCGTGCGGTAAGTTGCAGGCCCAGGGCGCGCGAAGCCGCGGCAGCGATCTGCCGGGCCGGAATGCCATTCATCCGGCCAATCCTGCGCCGTCCGCTTGCTCGCCCCGCCACCACGCGCTTGAGCGCGACGTCGCCAGTCAGGCGGTTCACATCGAGATCGACGATCCACGCCGAATAGCCGGGCGTCGGGTTATCGCCGGATGACGCGTCGTGCTCGTCGAACGCGAAACCGCGGCCGTGCGCGACATTGTTGTCAGCGCGGCGCGTCTTGCGATCCTGCTTATGATCCTGCTTACCGGCGTTCCACGCGGCGCGCTGCGCCACCGTGTCGATCAGTTCCCTCGCGCCTCCGTACTCCACCGGATCGAGATGATCGAGACGAAACGAAACCGGATCACGATGCTGGCCGCACGCGATTTCATCGACGAAAGATTCACGCGCGAAGGTATGCGCCGAGCCGGGAATCAGCGCAGCGGGATCGTCAACAAGCGACGTTGAACGGGACGAAGAATAAGGACCGGGATCTTGTGCAACTGCTTCGCCGCCGGTTAAACCCGGCGTTCGCGCGATGTAGCGCCAGTCGAGCAGCGCGCCTTCGCCATCCAGCGACGCCGCGACGCAAACTTCCGCCTCCCTGACCTTCGATGCCGCCATGTAACCGCCAACGCAGATCGCCCGGCCGGTCTCCGCCATCAACACGACCGCAGCAAGCGCGGCATGCGCGGCGACCAGCGGATCGGCGTGGTCAGCATTGTCAGCGAGTGAATGCAGCGTAAATCGGTCGGGCGGCAAGCCCGTGACGCCGGCGAGATTCGTCAGAAGATCCAGTGTCGCGGGAGCACTGCTCCAGATCGCGATGCTGCCGGCTTCGTTACGTGCAATCGCCTCGCACGGGACGAACCTGCCGGCCGGAATCGGCCATACGTAATGCGCTTCCTGCTGCAAGCCGGAGTGTTGCACCGGTAATGACGCAGAACCGCCGGTATCCTGAGGACCCGCCGATAACACCAGCCGGCAAGCAGCGTCGCGTGCCAGCTCGAAGCGCTCGGCCACGAACGCGGCCACGTTTCCCACCACCACCCAACGCGCGCCTGCCTGCACGTCCAACCGCGCCCCAAGCTCGAGCAGTGCACCGTCGACGTCTCCCAGCACGCACGCGTGAAGCATCGGCCCGGGCATCAGCACGGGTCCGTCAGGACTTCCTTCGCGCACAGCATCCATTACATGCGGTCCATTACAGGGGCCCATTGAATCAGCGTTATTGTTCGCGTTTCAGATAGTCGGCAGCGCGATGCACTGCCTTCATGATTTCAATGTGCGTGCCGCAACGGCACAGGTTGAAGCGCAGCGCTTCACGGATATCGTCGTCATCAGGCGTTGGGTTCCGATCGAGCAGCGCCTTCGCGCTCATGATCATGCCATTGAGACAGTAGCCGCATTGCGCCGCTTGTTCGTCGATAAAAGCCCGCTGGATCGGGTGCAGCGCGTCCAGCGTCCCAAGCCCTTCGAGCGTGAGCGTCTCGCGTCCAATAGCCGCCGCCACCGGTACAACGCATGAACGTGCGGGACCGCCGTCCAGCAGCACCGTGCAGGCCCCGCACTGACCGAGGCCACAGCCGTACTTCGGCCCGTTCAGTTCGAAGTCGTTGCGCAGCACATACAGCAAGGGCGTGTCGCGGGTCACATCGACCGTGCGGGTGCTGCCGTTGACAGTCAGCGTCAACGGCTCGGAAACCGGTGTTGCGGAGGCGGACACGCTCATTTTCAAGTCATCGAATCAAGACCGCTCGCGGCAGTGCTTTCTGGCACTGCCGCGGCGGCCGGGTCGAAATATCAAGCGGCAGCGGCAGAAGCCTGCTTGGCCGAGGGCGACTTCAACGGCTCGTTGAACACGTCGTAAGCAAACACCCATGCCGGATCTTCGTTGGTGCGCAGCCACGTGTTGTTGTGCGAAACCAGTTGCACCTTCGACGCACGCTCCGCCCGATTCGCTTCATACAGCGCAAATGCGTCCGAGTAATCGGTTGCGCCCACTTCGTCCAGGCAACGAGTCAGCATGGCTGCATCCTCGATCGCCATGGCCGCGCCCTGCGCCATATGCGGTTTCATCGGATGGCATGCGTCGCCGAGCAACACCAGGCGGCCGCGGCTCCACAACGGCAGCGGATCGCGTTCCAGCAACGGCCACTTCGTGACTTCCGGCGTGGCGTCGATCAGCTTTTGCACCGACGGATGATAGCCCGCGAACGCTTCGCGCATTTCGTCGCGGCTGCTGGGCGCCACCGACTGCCCAGCCGGCCACTCAGCCTGCGGAACGCCGGTCACGTAGTAGATTTCATCGCGCTTGGACGTCACGTAATACACCATCATGTGGCGATCTTCCGACCACCACTTTACACACAGATCGAAAGGATCGGTGCCGAGCAGCGACGCCGGAAATACAGCGCGATGCGCGACATAACCCGTATAACGCGGCGGTTCCGCGCCAAGCAGGTGGTCGCGGATCTTCGAGTTCACGCCGTCCGCGCCAATCACAATGTCCGCGGTCTCGACACTGCCGTCGGCAAAGGTCAGCCGCACTTCGTTGTCCACCTCTTCAATCCCGCTCAGGCACTTGTTGAACTCGATCGTGCCGGGCGCGACCGCCTCGGTCATCAGCGCATGGAAGTCACCGCGATGCACGGTCAGATACGACGCGCCGTATTCTTTCAGCGCGAACTCGCCCAGCGGAATCTGCGCGATGGCTTCGCCCGTTTTCCAGTCGCGGCTGTACCAGTAGTCCGGGTGCGAACCCATGACGTTCAGCGCGTCCTCGCAATCCATGCGGCGCATGATCTTCATCACGTTGGGACCGAGGTGAATGCCCGCGCCGAGACGCGAAAACGCCGGAGCCTGCTCGTACAGGCGAACCGAATAACCAGCGCGCTGCATCAGCGCCGCTGCTGCCGTTCCACCAAGGCCCGCGCCAACAATCGCGATACGGGGTTTGCTCATGATGATCTCTCCATGTCTGGCGCTCGCCGAAAGTTGTTCAGCCGAGCCTGTTAAATGAATCTATATCGAGTGTACACATTGAATTTTTTTGAGTAAAGAAAATTTGCAATGAGTCGGATCAGGTGTGATTTATCCCTTTATATGTGCATTTTATAAGGGTTTTCACCAATATAAAGCATGCGCGCACCATTAAAAAATGTTTTCTGAATCTTGTTAAATTCCAATGTGTACACTAGACTTTATCGAATCAAATTGCCACATCCAACCAAGCCGCCACGGGTGGCCAACGACATACGGAGTCGACCAGATGACGAAGACCTTGCGCATCGGCCAGATCGTGCCGAGCTCGAACACGACGATGGAAACCGAAATCCCGGCCATGCTGCTCGCCCGCCAGACCATCCGCCCGGAGCGCTTCACGTTCCACTCCAGCCGCATGCGCATGAAGAAAGTGGTCAAGGAGGAACTGGCGGCCATGGACGCCGAATCGGACCGTTGCGCGCTGGAACTCAGCGACGCGCGCGTGGACGTGCTCGGTTATGCGTGCCTGGTAGCAATCATGGCGATGGGACACGGCTACCACCGCGTGTCGCAAAAGCGGCTGCACGAGCGTACGGTTGAGAACGGCGGCGCAGCGCCGGTCATCACCAGCGCGGGCGCGCTTGTCGACGCATTGAAAGTCATCAAGGCCAAGCGCATCGTGGTGGTTGCTCCCTATATGAAACCGCTGACCGAGCTGGTTGTGGACTACATCCGCAATGAGGGTTTTGAAGTCGTCGCCTACCGGGCGCTCGAAATTCCCGACAATCTGGATGTCGGCCGCCACGACCCGCGCCTGTTGCCGGAAATCGTGAAAACCCTGCCCTATCAGGACGTCGATGCCATCGTCTTGTCGGCCTGCGTGCAAATGCCATCGCTTGCCGCAGTGCCGCAAGTCGAGGCGATGACAGGCAAGCCGGTCATTACCGCTGCGATTGCCACGACCTACGCCATGCTGCGTGAGCTGGATCTCGAGTGCGTGGTCCCGGGTGCAGGCGCGCTGCTGTCCGGCGCTTATTGATTGCTCATTGGTCGCTTGTTAATCGCTTATTAATCGATTACTGACAGCTTTCGATCCATCCACGGACTCCGCGATGAACTCAACTTTTCTCTACGGCGCGAACGTCAACGCCAACGGCATCCGCCAGCATTACCTGCGCTACGGCGGCACGGAGGGCGTGCGCGCCGGCCGCCCCGCCGTGATCCTGATTCCGGGCATTACCAGCCCCGCCGTCACCTGGGGGTTTGTCGGCGAGACGCTTGGCCGCCAGTTCGATACCTACGTGCTCGATGTGCGCGGCCGCGGTTTGTCGGAAGCATCGCCGACGCTCGACTACAGCCTCGACGCCCAGGCCGCCGACGTCATCGCGCTCGCTGAAGCACTCGGCCTTGAACACTATGCGCTCGTCGGCCATTCCATGGGTGCCCGCATTGCAATTCGTGCTGCACGCAGCGCGCCGAAGGGCCTGACGCGAACGGTGCTGGTCGATCCGCCCGTGTCCGGCCCCGGCCGCCGCGCCTATCCGGCGAAGCTGCCGTGGTACGTCGATTCGATTCGCCTGGCTTTGAAAGGCATCGACGCCGACGGCATGCGCGCCTTCTGTCCGACCTGGACCGAAGAGCAGTTGCGCCTGCGCGCACAATGGCTGCATACCTGCGATGAACGCGGCATGCTGACGTCGTTCGAGGGTTTCCATACTGACGACATCCACGCCGACCTGCCGCTCGTTCGCGTGCCTTCGCTGCTGATCACCGCCGCGCGCGGCGACGTGGTGCTGGACGAGGACGTGCAGGAGATGCAGACGCTTTGCCCCGGACTGCTGCATACCCGCGTGCCCGATGCCGGCCACATGATTCCGTGGGACAACGAAGCCGGCTTCTATGAAGCCTTCGGCGATTTCCTCGGCGCAAAGCTCGTTTAACGCGCCAAGCGCGAACAACGAGCCGACACTGACACTCATTCTTCAGGAGTCAACATGCCAATCAGCGATTACGAAATGATCGCCGCATGGAAGCAGGTACTGACGTTGTCGAAGCTGCAAGCCGGTCAGACCGTCACCATCCTCACCAGCGCGTCCACGCATCCGCAAACGCTTTCAAGCGCACTGATCGCCACCCAGTCCATGGGCGCGATCGTCAACCGCCTCGACCTGCTGCCGGTAAACGGCGAAAAGGCCTTGAGCCGCGACTCGCTCGCGTATCTCGGCACCACGCCTCTCACCGGCAACCTGGCCGCTATCGCCGCGTTGAAGGCGAGCGATCTCGTGCTCGACCTGATGACCTTGTTGTTCTCGCCCGAGCAGCACGAGATCCTCGCGACCGGCACGAAGATCCTGCTGGCGGTCGAACCGCCCGAAGTGCTCGCGCGCCTCGTGCCGACCGAAGCCGATCGCACGCGCGTGCGGGCGGCGGCCGAGCGGATCAAGGCGTCGCGTGAAATGCGTATCAAGTCAAAAGCGGGCACGGAACTCGTGTGTCCGCTGGGCGAGTTCCCCGCTATTTCCGAGTACGGTTTCGTCGATGAACCCGGCCGCTGGGACCACTGGCCAAGCGGTTTTGTACTCACGTTCCCGAACGAGGGCCAGGCGAGCGGCCAGATCGTGATCGATCGCGGCGACATCCTGCTGCCGCAGAAAAAGTACGTGAACGATCCGATCACGCTGACGGTGGAGAACGGTTACGCCACGCGCATTGACGGCGGTGTGGACGCGGCCTTGCTAAGCGACTACATGGCCTCGTTCAACGATCCGGAAGGTTATGCGATCTCGCATATCGGCTGGGGTTTACAGCCTCGCGCGCGCTGGTCGACGCTTGGCCTTTACGACCGCGAGGCGACTATCGGCATGGATGCCCGCGCGTTCGAAGGCAACTTCCTGTTTTCGCTTGGGCCGAACAACGAAGCAGGCGGCAAGCGCACGACCACGTGTCACATCGACATCCCGCTGCGCCATTGCGACGTGATGCTCGACGGAGAAGCCGTGGTCCGCGATGGCGTGGTGATGGACCGATAGATATTGACCCCTTGGAGCAATCTGAATGAGCGACATCCAGAGCCACGCCGAATCCGGCGTGTACAAACAGCAGGGATTCGGCACGCCGTTGCCGGTGCAAGGCAATATCGGCTTGCTGATTGTTGACTTCGTAGTGGGCTTCGCGGACCCCAGGACCTTCGGCGGCGGCAACATTGCGCCGGCTATCGAACGCACGGTGCATCTGCTTGCGGCCGCGCGCCGGCATGGCTGGCCCGTTGCGCACAGCCGCATTGTGTACGCGGCCGACGGCAGCGACGACAACGTGTTTTCGTTGAAAGTGCCGGGCATGGCAACGCTCACCGAAGACCATCCGAACAGTGCGATCGTGCCTGAGTTGACGCCGGCACGGGGCGAGCTGGTCGTGCGCAAGACCGTGCCGTCCGCGTTCTTCGGCACGCAACTCGCGCCCTGGTTATCGCAGCGCGCGGTGCAGACGTTGATCGTGGCCGGTGCGGTGACGAGCGGATGCGTGCGCGCAAGCGTGGTGGATGCGATGTCGCATGGTTTCCGTCCGCTGGTTATTTCCGATTGTGTCGGCGACCGGGCGATCGGTCCGCACGATGCGAATCTCTTCGACATGCAACAGAAATATGCCGCTGTCATGACGCTCGACGAAGCGCTTTCGACCATAGAAAAACGCCGGGCCTGAGCGCTCGATCAGCCGCTGCCTGCTCGATAGCAAACCTGGGCGGCTTTGCCAGCACGTACGTGCTGGGCTGGATGAAGGACTCGACCCACAGCATGAGCGCTGGATTGATCATCTTCGGCATCTGCATGCTGGCGGGCTGCCTCTTGGTGTTAGCGATGCCTAAGCGTATCGTTAATCGTCGAGGTCGAGCGTTGAAGCCGAACCTCGAAGCGGTTTAGTCGAATAAAGCGGCATTTTCAGGAATCGTCATGCTTACTGCAGCAGCACTCACCCGAGGTGAACTGCTCGCGCGCAGCGGCTGCCTGACTATCGTCAGGCAGCCGCTCGCGCCGGTCAAACCCGCGCCCGGTCAACCGGGCAGCGGGTCTTCCTACGTTCAGGACTCGCCGGAAATTTTCGTCGCGGTGCTGGACGATGGCCGTATTCTCGCGTTCAACGGCCACGTCGATCTCGGCACCGGCATCCGCACGTCGCTTGCGCAGATCGTCGCGGAAGAACTCGACGTGCCGGCCCCGCGCGTGAAGATGATCCTCGGCGACTCCGCCGAAGTGCCCAACCAGGGCCCGACCATCGCGAGCGCGACCATCCAGATATCCGCGGTGCCGCTGCGGTTCGCCGCGGCGCAGGCGCGGCTCGTGTTGATCGGCCTGGCAGCACAGCGCTGGGGCATCCACGCCGCCAGCCTTGCGACCGACGACGGTCATGTGATTGCCCCGGACAACACCCGCATCAGCTTCGGCGACCTGCTGCAGGGGCAACGGATCTCGCTTCCCATCGACTCTTCCGTTGCGGTGAAGGACCCGTCGACCTACCGGATCGTCGGACGGGCAACGCCACGCGTCGATCTGCCCGCCAAGGCCACCGGCACTCTCACCTTCGTTCACGACATGCGTGTACCCGGCATGCTGCACGGGCGCGTCGTGCGGCCGCCGTATGCGGGACATGATTGCGGCGCGTTCGTCGGCAAGACGCTGATCGACGTGGACCGTTCATCGGTCGATACGCTGCCGGGCGTGCGCGGCGTAGTGGTGATCGGCGATTTCGTCGGGGTAGTGGCCGAGCGGGAGGAACAGGCAATCCGCGCGGCGCGTGCGCTGCGGGTCCGGTGGCGCCCATTGCCGCCGCTGCCGTCCCTCGATAATCCCGCTGAGGCTATCGCCCGGGCCCCGGCCCAGCGGCGCCTGCTGCTGGAGGAAGGCGACGTCGAGAGCGTGCAGGGACAGCCCGGCACGACCACACTGACGCGCAGCTATGTCTGGCCGTACCAGATGCATGGATCGATCGGGCCATCCTGCGCCCTCGCGGACTATCAGGACGGGCGCATCAAGGTGTGGTCCGGCACGCAGAACCCGCAGACCCTGCGCTATGACTTGTCGCGTTTGGTCGGGCGGGACGAGGCGGATATCGATATCGTCCGCATGGAAGCCTCCGGCTGCTACGGCCGCAATTGCGCCGACGACGTAGCGGGCGACGCGCTCCTGCTCTCGCGTGCCATGGGCCGGCCCGTCAGGGTCCAGCTATCGCGTGCCGACGAGCATCAGTGGGAGCCCAAGGGCACCGCGCAGGTCGTCGACGTAACCGGCACGGTGTCCCGCAGCGGCGAAACGCTGGGTTATACGTTCGCCTCGCGCTATCCGTCGAACGACGCGCCCCTGCTCGCCCTCCTGCTCACCGGAGCGACGCCGGCGGAGCCGCGCGTCTTTGAAATGGGCGACCGTACCGCGGTCACGCCCTACACCTTCGCCCATCGCCGTTTCGTCTGCCATGACCTGGCGCCACTGGTCAGGGCGTCATGGTTCAGAGGCGTGTCGGCGCTGCCGAACTCCTTTGCCCATGATGTATTCATCGATGAACTCGCGTTCGAGACCGGCGCCGATCCGCTCGCATTCCGGTTGCGTCATCTCAAGGACGAGCGGGCCGTGGCGTTGCTCGAGGCGGTCGCTGAACGCGCAGGCTGGCAAGCCCGTGCCGGACGTCGTCCAGCTCGCGATACCGGCGAACGCGTGCTTCAAGGGCGCGGCGTGGCGTACGCGCGGTATGTGCATAGCCGCTTTCCCGGTTTCGGTGCGGCCTGGTCTGCGTGGATCGTCGATCTGGAAGTCGATACCGCCAGCGGAGAAATCCGCATCAGGCGAGTGATGGTCGGCCAGGACACCGGCACCGTGATCAATCCGGACGGTGTGCGCCATCAGATCCACGGCAACGTGATCCAGACCCTGAGCCGCACGATGAAAGAGCGTGTGCGCTTTACCGAAGGCCTGGTCGCGAGTAAGGAATGGGGCAGCTATCCGATCCTGACGTTCCCCGAACTGCCCCCTGTGGACGTCGTGCTGGTCGACCGGCAAGGCGAGCCGCCGCTGGGTTCCGGCGAGTCCGCTTCACTCCCCGGCGCGGCGGCTATATCGAATGCATTATTCGATGCAACCGGCGTGCGCTTCCGCGAGCCGCCATTCACGCCAGACGCCGTCAGGGCCACGCTGCAGGCCGCCGCAACAGTGGTGCCTGCCGATCACCGGTGAGCGTGTAGCAGCGGCCTGTGCGTGTAGCAGCGGCCTGTACGTGGCTATATCTACCTGTAAGCACGTACAGGTCAGTTATCTTCCGCCCGGGTCATCGCGCGCAGCAGATAAACGATGGCAACGCGCTCGGCCGGATTCAGCCCCCCATACGTCTGCTCGCTCACCTGACGGGCAAAAGGCACGGTCTGGTCAATCAGCGCCAGACCTTCCGGCGTCGTGCGCACCAGCAGCTTGCGGCCGTCGAGCGGGTCAGGCGAGACCTCGATCAGCGAACGCGCTTTCAAACGCTCGACCACGCCGCGAATGGTGGCCTGGTCGATTGCCGTTGCCTTGACGATGTCGTTGAGCGAGCAGGATTGCTGCTCCTTGACCGCGCATAGCGTGACGAACTGCGCAGCGGTCAGGTCGGAATCCGGTATGGCCGCCTGGAAGATGGCGACGTGGCGCTGGTATGCGCGCCGCAGCAGGTGGCCGATCTGCGCGGAGAAGTGATACTCCTCGTTGCCGGCAACAACCGAAGAGGGAGATGGCTTTTTGGACATGGGAAGAATTGTAGGGTACACGTTCTATTATGCTTCGATTACGGCGACGCACCGCTCTCTTCAGTCCTACCGTGTTTCCCTTTTTATCATAGACGGTGGTGGGCCCTTGGCCATGTCGTAAAACCCGGGCTCGGGAATTCCGATCTGCGTCAGAACGCCACGATGACAAGCTCTTGAGTTTTCGCGAGACTAGTCCGAACTTTGACTCGATCACAAACATAAGCCATTGATTTCACGCTGTTATGCGTGCGAGCGCAGGATAGCTACTGGG